>JBLHLW010000050.1:0-31585 GCA_047621345.1 Minisyncoccia bacterium
TCGTGATTTTCATCTTCATCAACCTGGTGGTCGACGTGGTGTATTCGCTGCTCGATCCACGAGTGCGCTTGTCCGACACCAAAGGCTGACCATGGAAAACACCTCCACGCAAGTCGCTATCGAAACGCCATTCCGGCGATTCGTACGCAATTTTTTCAGTAGCAAAATCGCTGGTGCCGGCTTCGTCCTGCTGGTCATCATCGTCTTCGCCGCGCTATTCGCACCGTGGCTCTCGCCACAAGATCCGTACGATCTGTCGCGTCTGGACGTGATGGATTCACGCATGGCACCCGGTGCAGAATCGTTCAGCGGCAAGATGATATTCCTGCTCGGGACGGATGAGCAGGGCCGCGACATGCTCTCGGCCATCCTGTACGGCGTCCGCATTTCTGTCGCGGTGGCGCTTGCCAGTACGGTCATCGCGTTGATGATCGGCCTGACGCTGGGACTGCTGGCCGGTTATTTGGGCGGTCGCATCGAAGCCTTCATCATGCGTGTGGCCGATATCCAGTTGTCGTTCCCGCCGATTCTGATCGCTCTGATTCTGCTGGCGCTGACCGGGCCAGGTGTCGGCAAGATCATCATCGCGCTGGTGGCTGTGCAATGGGCCTACTACGCACGTACTGCCCGCAGTGCCGCGCTGGTCGAGCGCAAGAAAGAATACATCGAAGCCGCCACCGCGCTGGGGCTGTCCCCTACGCGCATCATGCTGCGCCATCTGTTGCCGAACTGCCTGCCACCACTGATTGTGATCTCGGCGCTGCAAGTGGCTTCGGCGATTTCGCTGGAAGCCACGCTGTCGTTCCTCGGGCTCGGCTTGCCGGTCACGGAACCGTCGCTTGGCCTGCTCATTGCCAACGGCTTCCAGTACCTCTTGTCCGGCAAGTACTGGATCAGTTTTTTCCCGGGGATCGCATTGCTACTCACCGTGGTCGCCATCAATCTGGTGGCCGATCAATTGCGCGATGTGCTCAATCCGCGCCTGCAAACGCAATGAAAGACGACATGGTTCCTACTTTGAGCGTGTCCCACCTGCACACGCAATTTACTACCCGCGCCGGCATCGTCAAGGCAGTCGACGATGTCTCATTCTCGGTGATGCCGGGCCAGATCATGGGTCTGGTCGGCGAGTCCGGTTCCGGTAAATCGATGACCGGCTACTCGATCATGGGCTTGATCGACCATCCCGGTAAAGTTTCCGAAGGATCGATTCTTCTGCAGGGACGCGAACTGCGCGGCATCCCGGCCGAGGCGATGCGCAAGATCCGCGGTGACCGCATCGCGATGATTTTTCAGGATCCGATGATGACGCTCAACCCGGTTCTGCGGATTGATACACAAATGATGGAAGCGGTGCTCGCGCATCACGCTGTCAGCAAGGACACGGCGCGCGCGATGTCACGCGATGCGTTGGCGCGGGTCGGCATTCCGTCACCTGATGAACGGCTGCTGGCCTATCCACATCAGTTCTCTGGCGGCATGCGCCAGCGCGTGGCGATTGCCATTGCGTTGCTCAACAAGCCCGACCTGATCATTTGTGACGAACCGACTACGGCGCTTGACGTCACGATTCAGGGTCAGATCCTCTACGAGATGCAAAAGCTGTGCCGCGAATCCGGCACCGCGCTGATCTGGATTACGCACGACCTGTCGGTAGTGGCTGGATTGGCCGATACCGTCTGCGTCATGTATGCCGGAAAAATCGTCGAGAGCGGCACCGTCGCACAAGTGCTGGACCAGCCGCGCCATCCGTACACCCATGGCTTGATCGCTTCGGCGCCGTCACGCAATCCGCGCGGCCAACCATTGCGCCAGATTCCCGGCATGACGCCGTCGTTGCTGAACCTGCCCAGCGGTTGCGCATTTCGCGAACGTTGTGACCGTGCCAGTGCCGCTTGCGCCGAGTCGCCGCCGCTGGAGCATGCCGAGGGTCGCGCGCTGCGCTGCTTTCATCCGATTAACGAAGTGGCGGAGGCAACGTCATGACGCTCCCTGATCAGCCCATGCTGGAACTGCGCGGCGTGAGCAAACGCTTTGTCAAATCGATCGATACGGCCGCACGGATTGCCAATGTCTTTGGCGCCGGTATCAAGGAAGAAATTGTCCATGCGGTCGATGATGTTGACCTCGTCATCCGGCGCGGTGAAGTCGTTGGCCTGGTCGGCGAATCCGGCTGCGGAAAATCGACATTGGGCCGGATGGCTGTCGGCCTGCATAGCTTGTCGTCAGGCACGCGGCGCTGGAAAGAAGAAGACATCGATGCGCTCGATCCGGCCCAGCGCCGGCTCAAGCAACTCGGCATCCAGATGATTTTTCAGGATCCGTATGCGTCGCTCAACCCGCGCATGCGGGTGCTCGACATCGTCGGTGAAGCGCCAGTCGCGCACAAGATGATTAGCGGGTCCGAGCAGGTCGAGTATGTCGAAAACTTGCTGCAACGTGTCGGCCTCGATCCGGCCGTGTTGCGCCGTTTTCCGCATCAGTTTTCTGGTGGTCAGCGTGCCCGTGTCGGGATTGCACGAGCGCTGGCAGTGCGGCCGGAATTTCTGGTCTGCGATGAAGCCGTCGCCGCGCTGGACGTATCGATTCAGGCGCAGGTACTGAACCTGTTTATCCGTTTGCGCGACGAATTGAACCTGACCTACCTGTTCATCAGCCACGATCTCGGCGTCGTCCGGCATCTTTCCGACCGCGTGGTTATCATGTACCTCGGACGCATTGTCGAATCGGCGCCGGCGGATGCCGTATTCGATCACGCCAACCATCCGTACACGCAGGCGCTGCTGGCATCGGCACCAAAACTGGAAGCCCGCAAGACCGAATTTTTTGCCGTGCGCGGCGAGATCCCGTCACCGCTCAATCCACCGGGCGGTTGTCATTTTCATCCGCGCTGTGCGCACGCGATGGCGCGCTGCAGCGTCGAGAAACCGGCATTGAAAGAAGTCGCGCCGGCGCATTTCTCGGCCTGCCACCTCAATGATCAACCCTGAATTTTTTAAAGGAAGACACCATGGAAACGAACCGCTTGCAGCCCTCGGCTGAACTGATGGCGATGGTCGAACGACTGGTCGCATTTCCGACTGTTTCACGCGATTCCAACCTCGGACTCATCGAATGGGTGCGCGATTACCTCGCCGGCATGGGCGTCACGTCCCGTTTGACCTATGACTCGACCGGCAAGAAAGCCAACCTGTTCGCTACGGTGGGCGAGGGCAGTCGCGCCGGACTGGTCCTGTCGGGTCACACCGACGTGGTACCGGTCGATGGCCAGATCTGGGACACCGATCCGTTCAAGGCGACCGTGGTCGGCGACAAGCTGTATGGCCGCGGCACCGCCGACATGAAAGGCTTCATTGCCAATGCGTTACTGCTGGTGCCGAAATATCTCGCCGCAAAAACCGATGCGCCGCTGCATATCGCCTTGTCGTACGACGAAGAAGTCGGTTGCATCGGCGTACGCAGCCTGATTCAGGACCTCACCGAAATGGGCCTTAAAACTGCTGGCTGCATCGTCGGTGAACCGACCATGATGCAACCGATCATTGCGCACAAGGGCACTCATCGTTTCCGTTGCTGCATCACCGGACGCGAAGCACATTCCAGCTACACCACGCAGGGCGTCAATTCGATCGAATACGCCGCGCGCATCATCGTCTATATTCGCCAGATGGCCGACCGGTTAGCGCAGCTGGAAACGCGCGATTACTCGTTCACGGTGCCCTTCACGACGCTGCAGACCGGTACCATCAAAGGCGGCATCGCCTCGAACATCGTGCCGAAAGATTGTGAGTTCAATTTCGAGGCGCGCACCATGCCTGGTGCGTCGGCGGACCGGATGTATCAGGAAATTCAGGACTTCGCCGCGACGCTGCTGCCCGAAATGCTGCGGGTCGAACCTAACGCCGTCATCGCGTTCGAGATGCTGGCCAGCGCCCCCGGCATGAGTGCCGAGGAAAGCGATGCAATCGTCCAGCTGGCTGTCGGCTTGTCGCGTAACAAACCGAACGGTGCGGTGTCGTATGGCACCGAGGCTGGCTTGTTTCATCAGGCCGGTATCCCGTCGGTCATTTGTGGTCCTGGTGACATCGAGCAGGCGCATCGGCCCAATGAATTCGTCGCGCTGGAGCAGCTTGCGCAATGCGAGCAATTCATGACGCGAATAGTGGAAACGGAAGCGTCACGGTAAGTCGGAAAGGGTGACTCGCTGGTAGTCGCCCACGTTCTGAATCACCCGGAATGGACGGACTTGTCGCACTATCATTGCATTCGATAGCAATCTGATCACGACTGGCTGCAGCACAGGAAAATATTTGCTGACAGGTGCTGCGCGGGACTCCCGCATCGTGCTTTCTGCGCCTATGATGCTTCAAACAGGCAACGCCGCAACCGCATCCTCGGGGCCGCGGCGAACACCCAACTGCTTAATGGAATGACCGATGACCATCACCACCGTGCGTGCGGTTTGTCCGCATGATTGTCCCGATACCTGCGCGTTGCTGGTGACTGTCGATGCTGGAGTGGCGACTGCCGTACGCGGCGATCCCGACCACCCGACGACCGCCGGTGTGCTGTGTACCAAGGTCGCGCGCTACACCGAGCGCACTTATCATGCCGACCGTCTGCTGCATCCGCTCAAACGTATTGGTAAAAAAGGCGAAGGCAAGTTCGAACGCATCAGCTGGGACGAGGCCATCGACACTATCGCCAGTCGTCTCGGTGCCATTGCAGCGATTGATCCGCAAGCGATCGTGCCTTACAGCTATGCCGGGACGATGGGTTTGGTGCAGGGCGAGGCGATGGCGTCGCGTTTTTTCAATGTGCTGGGTGCCTCGCAAC
This sequence comes from Minisyncoccia bacterium, assembly GCA_047621345.1. Lineage (GTDB taxonomy): Bacteria > Pseudomonadota > Gammaproteobacteria > Burkholderiales > Burkholderiaceae_D > Actimicrobium. The sequence goes on from JBLHLW010000050.1 coordinate 4,837, forward strand.
TGCATCGCTCGATCTGCTCCTCGGCCGGAGGCACCGGTTACACCTACACCATTGGCAAGCGGGTCGGTACCGATCCCGAGCAATTCCAGAACGCCAAACTGATCCTGATCTGGGGCGGCAATCCGATTGCCTCGAACCTGCACCTGTGGATGCGGGTACAGGAAGCCAAACGACGCGGCGCGAAAGTGATTGCGATCGACCCGTACCGTTCACTGACCGCCGAAAAATGCCAGCAGCACATTGCACTGTTACCCGGCACCGATGCCGCCCTGGCGCTGGGCATGATGCACGTTTTGATTGCGGAAGATTTGATTGATCACGATTACATTGCGCGGCATACAACGGGTTTCGATGCATTGAAAGTCCGCGCGGCAGAGTGGCCGCCCGAGCGCGTCGCGACCACTTGCGGTATCAGTGTCGATGAAGTCATCGCACTGGCACGCGAATACGGACAGGCTGCATTGCGCGGCGAGGGCGTGGCGATCCGGGTCAACTATGGCTTGCAGCGCGTGCATGGCGGCGGCATGGCCGTACGTAACATTGCCTGCTTGCCGGCGCTGGTGGGGGCGTGGCGCAATGCGGCCGGTGGCATCCTGCTGTCGACCTCGGACAGCTTTGCAAAAAACAAGCAGGCGCTAGAGCGTCCCGATCTGGCCCGCCCTGTGCGCACCATCAACATGTGTTCAGTCGGCGATGATTTGCTGCGTGAGACTTCACCCGAATTTGGTCCGAAAATCGCCGCGCTGATTGTCTACAACTCCAACCCGGTGGCGGTCGCACCCGACTCCGGCAAGGTCATGCAGGGCTTTGCGCGAGAGGACTTGTTTACTGTCGTGCTGGAGCACTTCCAGACCGATACCGTTGATTACGCCGACATCGTCCTGCCGGCCACGACGCAGCTGGAACATGTCGATATCCATGCGACCTTCGGCCATCTGTACATGATGGCTAATAATGCCGCGATCGCGCCGATGGGCGAAGCCAAGCCGAATACCGAATTTTTCCGCTTGCTGGCCGCGCGCATGGGTTTTGATGATCCTTGCCTGAGCGATAGCGACGAGACGATTGCCGCCAGCGCTTTTGACAAGAGCAATCCGCGCGCGATCCATTTCGATTGGGAGAGCCTCAAGCGCACCGGATGGCAGAAGCTGTCGGTACCCGATGCGCCGTTTGCCGATGGTGGTTTCGAAACGCCCTCAGGTAAATGTGAGTTCTATTCCGGGCAAATGCTGGCCGACGGCTTTGATCCTTTACCGGCGTATATCGCACCGTACGAATCGGTCGCCAGCAATGCATCGCTAGGAAGTCAATATCCACTGGCGATGATCTCCCCGCCGGCACGCAATTTCCTTAACTCGAGCTTCGTTAATGTCGCCAGTTTGCGCGCCACCGAAGGGGAGCCGCATCTGGATATCCATCCTGATGATGCTGCTCGGCGCCATATTGGCAGCGGTGACACGGTGCGGATTTTCAATGATCGTGGCAGCTTTGAGGCGAAGGCGCGCGTGACGGACCGGGCTCGGAAAGGACTGGTGGTCGGCTTATCGATCTGGTGGAAAAAAATGGCGGCCGATGGCAAGAACGCTAATGAATTAACCAGCCAGCGTCTGACGGACATGGCCGGTGGAGCGACTTTTTATGACGTATTGGTCGAGGTCGAAAAAAAATGACGTGATGCGTAATGCAGGCGAAAGACGATCATGAAATGGCACATGAGAATAGTGGTGGCGGCAACGGCGATGCTGGTCAGCGGGTGTGCCCAGATTGATTATTACTATCAGGCGGCACAGGGACAGTTCGCGTTGCTGGCGGGCTCCCGCCCGATCGATGACTGGCTGGCCGATCCCGAGGTCGGTGAAAAGCTCAAGGCGCGCCTGACCAAGGTGCGCGAGATTCGGCGTTACGCAGCGCGCGAACTCGGTCTGCCCGACAACAACAGCTATACCAATTACGCCGACGTCAAACGTCCCTACGTGCTGTGGAATGTAGTGGCGACGCCGGAGCTGTCGATGAAACCGGCGCAATGGTGTTTCCCGATCGCCGGCTGCGTCAATTACCGTGGCTACTACAACAAGCAGGAAGCGCTCGACTACGCAGCGGTCTTGCGCCGGGCTGGCTACGATGTGCACATGTCGGGCGTGGCGGCGTACTCGACGCTGGGCTGGTTCAATGACCCGGTGCTGTCGACGTTTATCCAATATCCCGACGGCGAACTGGCACGGCTGGTGTTTCATGAACTGGCGCATCAGGTCGCGTACGCGCGCGACGATACCCAGTTCAATGAATCGTTCGCTACGACGGTGGAGGAACTCGGTGTCGAACGCTGGATGGCGGCGCACGGCGACGCGGCGATGCGGGAGAACTTCCAGATCTATGACGGACGCAAGCGCGATTTTCTTGGCTTGCTGCTCAAGTATCGCAAGCAATTGGCGGCTAACTATGCAAGGACGGTCAGTGATCGCGAGAAGCGCAGTGAAAAGAGCAAATTATTCGCGGCCTTGAAAGACGAGTATCTGGGTCTGAAAACCGCCTGGGGCGGGTATGCCGGTTATGACCGCTGGTTCGCCGAGCCCTTGTCGAATGCGCATCTGGCCTCGGTGGCGTCCTACCATGACTATGTGCCGGCATTTCGCGCGCTGATGACCGAGCAAAAGACGCTGTCCAAGTTTTACAACGCCACCCGAAAAATGGCTTCGCTGGAGCCGTTACAGCGCAACATGCAGTTAGCCCAGCTGACGCGTAATGCATCGCTGGCGTCGATCAATGCACCAATCAAGCGTTGACTCTCGAACGGTTGATTGTGGCGCTGACTATTTTTCGATAGAAGTGTTCTTCAGTTAACACGCAAAAGGCTTGCGCCCCGAAGCCCTGCCCGATAGCATCAGCAATTAATAGAACGAGCGTTCCTATTTTCTTGGGAATCGGATCATAACAATTAGAGACATAGGTGGAACATGGACAAGATTTGGCTTAAGTCGTACCCGCAAGGCGTTCCTGCAGAAATCGACTACACGCAATATCGTTCACTGGTGCACTTGCTCGAAGAAGCGTTTCACAAATATGCCGACCGCAATGCCTATGTCTGCATGGACAAGTTCCTGACGTATGCCGAACTGGATGCCATGTCGAAAAAACTCGGCGCATGGCTACAAGACAAGGGGCTGAAAAAAGGTGCGCGCGTGGCTATCATGATGCCCAACGTGCTGCAGTACCCGGTGGCAATCGCCGCTATTTTGCGGGCGGGTTACACGGTGGTCAATGTCAATCCGCTTTACACGCCGCGCGAACTGGAGCACCAGCTCAATGACTCTGGCGCCGAAGCCATCATCATTCTCGAAAACTTTGCGACTACACTCGAACAGGTGCTTGCGAAGACCCGTATCAAACATGTCGTCGTCGCTAGCATGGGCGAAATGCTCGGATTGGTGAAAGGCGCCATCGTCAATTTCGTGGTTCGCAATGTCAAAAAAATGGTGCCCGCGTTTTCATTACCGAATGCGATTTCATTCAAGCAGGCCGTTGCCGAAGGCGCTGCGATCGCGCTCAAGCCGGTCGAGCTGGGACATGATGATGTCGCGTTTCTGCAATACACCGGCGGGACTACTGGCGTGTCGAAAGGGGCCACGTTGAACCACCGCAACGTGATTGCCAATGTCTTGCAGAGCGAGGCCTGGGCCCAGCCCGCATTGAACCGCGAGCCAAAAATAGAGGCGCTGACCATCGTCTGCGCACTGCCGCTCTATCATATTTTTGCGCTGACTTCGTGCTGCCTGATGGGGACTCGACTCGGTGGCATGAACATCCTGATTCCGAATCCGCGCGACATGCCGGGTTTCGTCAAGACGCTAATGAAGTTCAAGATCAACATGCTGCCGGCGGTCAATACGCTCTACAACGGCTTGCTGAACAACGCCGAGTTCGCGGCTGTCGACTTTTCGATGCTGAAGGTCTGTAATGGCGGCGGAATGGCGGTCCAGAAAGCAGTGGCCGACAAGTGGTTCAAGCTGACCGGTTGCCCGATCGTCGAAGGGTACGGCTTGTCTGAGACCGCACCCGTGGCAACCTGCAATCCGTCAGATTCGACCACGTTCACGGGCACCATCGGCTTGCCGGTGCCATCGACCGATATTGTGATTCTCGATGATAACGGCGTCGTTGTGCCGCTCGGCCAGCCCGGTGAAATCGCGATACGTGGTCCGCAGGTTATGGCGGGATACTGGAACAATCCTGCCGAAACCGCCAAGGTCATGACGGCCGATGGTTTCTTCAAGTCAGGCGATATTGGTGTGATGGATGAGCGCGGATTCATCAAGATCGTCGATCGGAAGAAAGACATGATCCTGGTCTCCGGATTCAATGTCTATCCGAATGAAATCGAAGGCGTGCTCGCCATGCATCCGGGTGTTCTTGAATGCGCGTGCGTTGGTGTGCCCGACGAGCATTCCGGAGAGGCGGTCAAGCTCTACGTGGTGCGCAAGGATCCGACATTGACGGTCGAGCAGTTGATGGAATATTGCAAGGAAAACTTCACGGCGTACAAGAAGCCCAAGTACATCGAGTTCCGCACTGATCTTCCCAAGACCAATGTCGGCAAGATATTACGGCGCGAGTTGCGCGACGAAAAAAAGGCAGCGTGATCTGATCATGCTGCCTTGGTAGCGCCTTGCCAGCCGCCCAGTCCGGGCGGCTTTTTTATTCTGTCAACGGGGGCAGTTGACGTGGCTTGCGATCGGCACCGGTGGCGACATAGGTCAGCGTGGCTTCTGTGACCTTGACGGTCTCGGTTTGCAGTCGATTGCGTTCGGCGAAGACCTCGACATTGACCGTGATCGAGGTATTGCCGACCTTGACGATCTCGGCGTAAAACGACAGCAGGTCGCCAACGAACACCGGGTTTTTGAATAGAAATGAATTGACTGCGATGGTGGCGACTCGGCCATTGGCACGGCGCGTGGCTGGCAGGGATCCGGCGATGTCAACCTGCGACATGATCCAACCACCAAATACGTCGCCATAAACGTTGGCATCGGCGGGCATCGGCAGCATGCGCAGTACCGGCATTTTTCCTTCTGGCAGTGTGTTGTCGTTGGTCTTGGTCATGGTGTTTTCCTTTATCCCGCTACAATTCGTGCAGCATAAACTATTCTGATCTGATCCTCCCATGCGTAATCACCCCGTCGCTCCCCCTGTCGCCGCTGCCAATCAGGCAACGCGTAACGACTGGACCACCATCAAGACGTTGGTTCCCTATTTGTGGACCTATAAATGGCGTGTCTTGCTGGCGCTGGGATGTCTGATCGGCGCCAAGATGGCCAATGTCGGCGTGCCCTTGCTACTCAAGAATCTGGTCGATCAGTTGACAGTGACGGTGTCACATCCGCAAGCTGCGCTGGTTCTGCCCTTGGGCTTGCTGGTGGCCTATGGTGCGCTGCGTTTGTCGACCACCTTGTTCACCGAATTGCGTGAATTTGTCTTTGCCAAAGTGACGCAGCGCGCAGTGCGCACGATTGCACTGAAAGTGTTTCGTCATCTGCATTCGCTCTCGTTGCGTTTCCATTTGAACCGTCAGACTGGCGGCATGACGCGTGACATCGAACGCGGTACGCGTGGTATCTCGTCGCTGGTGTCGTACACCCTGTTTAGTATTTTGCCGACGCTTATTGAAATCACGCTGGTGATCGGCTATCTGGCGCTGCATTACGACGTCTGGTTTTCGGTCATCACGGCCGTCGCACTGGTGCTCTACATCACTTTCACGATCACTGTCACCGAGTGGCGCACGCATTTTCGCCGCACGATGAATGACCTCGATTCAAAGGCGAGTACCAAGGCCGTCGACTCGTTGATTAATTTCGAGACCGTCAAATATTTCGGTAACGAGGACTACGAAGCCAATCGCTACGATGACGGCTTGCAGCGCTACGAGGGTGCAGCCGTGAAATCGCAGACGTCGTTGTCGGTGCTTAACACCGGTCAGTCGGTGATCATCGCTACTGCCGTGACCCTCATCCTGTGGCGTGCCACGCAAGGCGTGATCGACAAAACCATGACGCTGGGTGACCTGGTGCTGGTGAATGCGTTCATGATTCAGCTGTACATCCCGCTAAATTTTCTTGGTGTGTTGTATCGCGAGATCAAGCAAAGTCTGGCCGATATGGAACGGCTTTTTCTGTTGCTCGATCAGAATCGCGAAGTCGCTGATGCAACCGGCGCGACTGTGCTGGAAACACCGGCGGCCGAAGTGCGTTTTTCGCACGTTGATTTCAGTTATGAAACCAACCGCCAGATCCTGTTCGATGTTGATTTCACGATCACTGCGGGTACCACGACGGCCGTTGTTGGTCACAGCGGATCGGGTAAGTCGACGTTGGCGCGTTTGCTGTTTCGCTTCTACGATGTCAACACCGGTGCGATCACGATTGATGGCCAGGATGTGCGCGACGTCACGCAGGCCTCGCTGCGGCATGCAATCGGCATCGTGCCGCAAGACACGGTGCTGTTCAACGACACCATCGAATACAACATCGCCTACGGCAAGACGGGCGCGAGCAAAGACGATGTGATTGCCGCAGCCCGTACGGCATATATCCATGATTTCATCGTGTCGTTGCCGGATGGCTATGCCACGATGGTCGGCGAGCGCGGACTGAAATTGTCCGGTGGTGAAAAACAGCGCGTCGCCATTGCGCGCGCAGTACTGAAAAATCCGGCGCTGCTGATTTTTGATGAAGCCACTTCGGCGCTCGATTCAAAGGCCGAACAGGCAATCCAGACCCAGCTCAAGGAGATCGCCCGCAATCGGACAACGCTGGTGATCGCGCACCGGCTCTCGACCATTGCCGATGCGGCGCAGATACTGGTACTCGATCAGGGGCGCATCATTGAACGTGGGACGCACGTCAGCTTGCTTGCCGCCGACGGCGCGTATGCGCAGATGTGGGAGCGGCAGCAGGCCAGAGTAGATCAGGATGGGCTGCTTGTTGCGGGTAGTCCGGTGACAGCGCGGGCGTAATTGCTTTACCTGTGCCTGCGAAGCCGATTAACATCGCTTGATGGAAACTAAATGGCTGGAAGATTTTTTGTCGCTGGCGGAAACCCGCAGCTTCAGTCGCTCGGCGCAATTGCGCCATGTGACGCAACCGGCTTTTTCGCGTCGCATCCAGTCTCTTGAGGCTTGGCTCGGAGCTGACCTGATTGATCGCACTTCCTATCCGACACGGCTCACGCCGGCCGGAGAAATTTTCTATGAGCAGGCGGTGGAAATGCTGGGCCAGATTAACAACGCCCGTGCGCTACTCCGCGGCAAGCGGCCTGCTGCACAAACGACGGTTGATTTTGCTGTGCCGCATACTTTGTCGCTTACGTACATACCGAAATGGATGACGGCACTCGATGCAGATTTCGGTCCGATCAATACCCGTTTGATGGCTCTCAACGTGCATGATGCGGTGATGAGTATGGTTGAGGGCGGGTGTGATCTGCTGCTGTGCTATCACCATCCACGTCAGCCGGTACAACTCGATTCCGGCCGGTACGACATGCTAGTGCTTGGCAGTGAAGCATTGCGTCCGTATGCGCGCTGCAATCGCACAGGCATCCCTGATTTTGTGTTGCCGGGAACTGCCCAGTCGCCGCTACCATTTTTGTCTTACACCACCAATGCTTACTTGGGGCGCATGGTCGAGCTGCTTCTGGCAGATGCAAAGCATCCGCTACATTTGCAGAAATGCTACGAGACCGATATGGCCGAGGGCTTGAAAATGATGGCGTTGGAAGGGCATGGTGTGGTGTTTTTACCCGAGTCGTCCGTCACTCGCGAGCTGCGGCAAAAGCAGTTGGCGCGTGCTGATGGCGGCCAAGGCGAGTGGCATGTCGAAATGGAGATTCGGTTGTATCGCGAGAAACCGTCGGCCGGTCGTCCGGGCAAGCCGTTGGTCGGTCGGTTGTGGGACTATTTAGTCAAACTGCATGCAAACACGGAAAAATCGCCTGGCAGGAATTCTGTAGTGAAAAAAATCCCCTCTTGAAGCGGGGCGGGAGTGGTTTTTTGTATTGGCTTGGTTCCGGATTTAATTATGTTTTTTCGGCATGAAATCATACTGACAAAGCATTGGTGTCGCGGAGCACGAGTGTCTTAGGATGCGGTACGGTGACGTTGTGAAGAACGCCTTTCTGGTGCAATGTCGCTAGACGATAGCGCATAGTGACCACGTTGCCAGCATTGCGGCACTTCCGTGTGAATGATATGGCGGGCTGGTCATGGTCTGAATTTTGCTGTACTGGTGATCAGTAACATTTCAGTACGTATGCCGATAAGGATTGCGTGGTGATTCTGTGACAGATTAGCGAATACGTATTATCCGAGATACGAGCGTTGAGATGGAGTGGGTAATCTATAGCAGAAATTTTTTTATGCACGATAGGGCAATTCTTCCCTATTGATGTTGATGCATCGAGCCGATGGCTTTCTACTCTCAGGAGACTGTATGAAATTAGCGAAAATGATGTTGGTTCTGATAGGTTCGGGTTTGATTGCTTCTGCGGCACAGGCCCAAGAGTCAGGAACACTGAAAAAAATCAAGGATAGTGGTCAGATCACGCTGGGTGTTCGCGATTCGTCGATTCCTTTTTCTTACCTTGATGACAAGCAGTCGTATCAGGGCTATTCGATTGATATTTGTATGAAAATCGTTACGTCGGTTCAGAAAGAACTCGGCATGACATCGCTGAATGTGAAATTGAATCCTGTCACGTCAGCGACGCGTATTCCATTGATGGCCAACGGCACAGTTGATCTCGTCTGCGGGTCGGCCACTAACAATCTCGAACGTCAAAAGCAAGTTGCTTATGCACCGACGACGTTTGTCACTGCTAACCGTCTGCTGTCCAAAAAGTCATCGAATATCAAGACGCTGGCCGACATGAAGGGCAAATCGCTGGTCTCGACATCCGGCACGTCCAACCTGAAGCAACTCGTTCAGCTCAATGGCGAGCAGAACCTGGGCATGAACATCATGACGGCAAAAGATCACGCAGAAGCGTTTCTGATGGTCGAGACAGGCCGTGCTGTTGCGTTCGGCATGGATGACATCTTGCTTGCCTCGCTTGCCGCGAGCTCGAAGTCGCCTGCTGATTACAGCATCACGACCGATGCATTGTCGATTGAACCGTACGGTATCATGCTGCGTCGCGATGATCCTGCATTCAAGAAATCAGTCGATACCGCCGTCACTAACTTGTTTAAATCAGGTGACATTAACCGTATTTATGCGAAGTGGTTCCAGTCGCCGATTCCGCCTAAAGGCATCAACCTGAATATCCCGATGAGTGAGCAATTGAAGGCGGTTATCGCCAACCCTACCGACTCGGGTGACCCTGCTGCTTACGTGATCTCGCCAGAAGCCCAAAAAGCATCAACCAAGAAATAATTAGTATCCGCGACACGATTGACGATGCGGGGGGCCAAACGCCTCCCGCTTTATTTTATGTAATTCAGATGTTGACCTGCATAATGCAGGGTGTGAATTTTTCACCCGACGAATACGTTCTTGGCATTGCCGGGACGAGTACTGTAATCAAGACAACAAAGCAAAGAGGGCACGATGAATTACAACTGGAATTGGCAGATATTCTGGGCGCCGTCCCCGGACGGCGTGGGTACCTACATGGACACTCTTGTGTCTGGGCTGGTGTGGACCCTGGCGACGGCGTTGACGGCCTGGGTCATGGCATTGGTCATCGGCGCCGTTGTCGGTACGATACGCACGATGCCTAATCGCTGGGCTGTTCGTCTGGCTAACGCCTATGTAGAGCTTTTCCGAAATATTCCGCTGTTGGTACAAATGTTCCTCTGGTATTTCGTGATGCCGGAACTGGTACCGGCATCATTGGGTAATTGGCTCAAGGCCATGCCGAATGCGCCGTTCATCACGGCCGTCATCTGCCTTGGATTTTTTACTTCCTCACGTGTTGCCGTGCAGGTATCTGCCGGCATTCAGGCATTGCCGCGCGGGCAAACGCTTGCCGGCACCGCACTGGGGCTGACGTTGCCGCAGACTTACCGTCATGTGCTGTTGCCAATGGCTTTTCGTATCGTTTTGCCGCCGCTGACCAGCGAATTTCTCAACATCATTAAGAACAGTTCGGTCGCGCTAACCATCGGCCTCATGGAATTGACCGCGCGCGCACGCTCGATGTCGGAGTTTTCCTTTCAGGTATTCGAGGCTTTTACAGCGGTAACGATCATTTATATTCTCGTCAATATTGTCGTCGTCAACCTGATGGGTCTGCTTGAAAAGAAAGTCGCCGTTCCCGGTTTCATCACCTCTGGCTCGGGGGGTAAATAACCATGCTTGCTAACTTCGATTTTAATGTTATCGAACGGTCCTGGGTCTATCTGTTCCAGACCGGGATGGTATTCACGCTGAAACTGACCGCGATGGCGATGGCTGGCGGGATTGTCCTCGGTACGCTGTTGGCAATGATGCGTTTGTCCAAGTACAAAATGCTCTCGCTGCCGGCGACCAATTATGTCAATTTGATCCGATCAATCCCGTTGATCCTGGTGATTTTTTGGTTCTATTTTCTGGTGCCTTACATCGGTGCCTGGCTCATTGGGTCACCGACACCGATTCAGGTTGGCGCGTTTTCATCGTCGCTGATTACTTTCATTTTGTTTGAAGCCGCCTATTACTGTGAAATTATGCGCGCCGGTATTCAGTCAATCCCGCGTGGCCAGGTGTCTGCCGGCCACGCTCTTGGCATGAACTACTGGCAAACCATGAGCAATATCGTACTGCCGCAAGCCTTCCGCAACATGATTCCTTTGCTGCTAACGCAAACCATTGTGTTGTTCCAGGATGTCTCGCTGGTGTATGTGTTGTCCATTACGGACTTTGTTGGCGCCGCCTCAAAAATCGCCCAGCGCGACGGCCGTCTCATCGAAATGTACTTGTTTGTCGCGGTCGTATATTTTGTGATGTGCTTTGGCTTGTCGCTGCTAGTGAAGAAATTGCAGCAGCGGGTTGCCATCATCCGGTGATGTGCATTTCAGTCCGCGTGGTCGACGATTAAAAATTAACGGATTCAGGAGAAACGCATGATAGAACTTAAAGATGTCAGCAAGTGGTACGGCAAGTTTCAAGTGCTCACCGACTGCAGCACCAAGGTTGCCAAAGGCGATGTGGTCGTGGTGTGCGGTCCGTCGGGATCGGGTAAATCGACATTGATCAAGACTGTGAATGGACTTGAGCCGTTCCAGAAAGGTGAGATCTTTGTCGATGGCGTATCGGTCGGCGATCCGAAAACCAATTTGTCGAAACTGCGCGCCCGGATTGGGATGGTGTTCCAGAATTTCGAGTTATTCCCGCACTTGTCGATACGCGAGAACTTGACGATTGGCCAGATCAAAGTGCTTGGCCGTAGCGTCGAAGAAGCAACCGACAAAGGCTTGAAATACCTTGATCGGGTAGGCTTGATAGAGCAACAGGACAAGTTTCCCGGCCAGTTGTCAGGTGGTCAGCAGCAGCGTGTGGCGATCGCCCGGGCGCTATCGATGGATCCGATCGCGATGCTATTCGATGAGCCGACCTCGGCGCTGGATCCAGAAATGATCAACGAAGTGCTGGACGTGATGGTCGGATTGGCGGAAGAAGGCATGACGATGATGGTAGTGACGCACGAAATGGGCTTCGCCAAGAGGGTCGCCAATCGCGTCATCTTCATGGATAGCGGTCTGATTGTCGAGGATTGCACTAAGGATGAGTTTTTCAACACGCAGCGATCCGATCGGGCGCGTGACTTCCTGGCGAAGATTATTCATTAAGTCTGCCTCTGACGTGATCAAGAGCCGCCTCTGCGTTAGCAGAAGGCGGTTTTTTTTCGCTCCTCCTCAGCCAGCGCCAGAGTGCGCAACAGGTAAAATGCGGCACGTCATCTTAGAGAGCAATCATGTCCAATTCTACTTCCCCAACGATCACGATCACTCGTCCCGATGACTGGCACTTGCACCTGCGAGACGGCGCAATGATGGCTAGCGTTCTGCCGCACACAGCACGCCAATTTGGTCGCGCCATCGTGATGCCAAATCTCAAGCCTCCCGTGACCTTGACCAGTCACGCAGTGGCCTACCGTGAACGTATCGTTGCCGCCTTGCCAGCCGGGATGACGTTCGAGCCTCTAATGACCTTGTACCTGACTAACAACACTGCTCCTGATGAAATTCGCCGTGCCAGAGACAGTGGGATCGTGCACGGCGTCAAGCTTTATCCGGCCGGCGCGACCACCAATTCCGATGCCGGCGTTCATGATCTGACACGCTGCTACAAGACGTTGGAAGTCATGCAGGAAGTTGGCTTGCCGCTGTTGCTGCACGGCGAAGTCACCGATCCTGCGATCGACCTGTTCGATCGGGAAGCGGTCTTCATCGATAGTGTGCTGGTGCCGCTGCGCTCAGCCATGCCGGCGCTCAAAATCGTCTTCGAGCACATCACCACCAGCGAGGCTGCGTCCTACGTGGCAGAGTCGGCGGGGCCCATCGCAGCAACGATTACTGCGCATCATTTGCTGTACAACCGGAACGAGATTTTCAAGGGTGGCATCCGTCCGCATTATTATTGCCTGCCGGTGCTCAAACGTGAGCAACATCGCGTAGCGCTGGTTCAGGCCGCGACGTCGGGCAATCCGCGATTCTTCCTTGGGACCGACTCGGCGCCGCATCCGAAGGGACTGAAAGAGCATGCGTGCGGTTGCGCCGGCTGCTACACCGCGTTGCATGCGATGGAGTTGTACACACAGGCTTTTGACAGTGCCGACGCACTTGATCAGCTGGAGCAATTCGCCAGTTTCAATGGGCCGGATTTTTATCAGTTGCCACGCAATGTTGACACCATCACGTTGCGACGCGAAGAGTGGACGATGCCAGTCGAACTGGCTGTGGGCGACACCACCGTGGTACCGCTGAATGCAGGAGAAAAACTGCACTGGAAACTGGAATGAATGCCGGTGTCGAGCCGGGTGATTTCAGAGTTGGTATCGACTGGAATCAACCGTGGCTGGCACCATTACGTGCTCGTGGTGAGGCTCTTTGCAACCCGCTTGCAGAGTGGCGCACGGCGATGAATGAGCAGGCTCTGCGTAGCGATATGCGTAATCATCGTAACTTGCCGATGTGCTTTGTTGCGCAATCCGATTTGCCTGCAGGGCAGGGCTACGAGGCTTTCATCAGTGCCACCGGCCAGGTACCGACCCGCAACAACGCGCATGATTTTTTTAATGCGCAAGTTTGGCTCGCATTCCCTCGGATTAAGGCAAAGCTCAATGCGTTGCAGGCAGCCGATATTGCGCGCCAGGATGCTGAGTCAGGAGGTGTGACTGCCGCGCATCGTGGTCAGTTGCGCGATGCGCTGACGATCTTTGATGAAAGTTCAGCGTTGCTCGTGTCAAGTGACGCCAGTTTATTTTCTGCGTTACGCGCACATGACTGGAGCGCGGTCTTTCAGGATCGACGTGATGACTTTGGACGTACCTGCGAAGTCTATTTGTTTGGCCATGCGCTGATGGAAAAACTGGTGGCACCTTACAAGGGTATTACTGCACATGCTTGGTTGGTCGAGGTTTCGTCCGGTTACTTTACCCTTGCACTAGCGGATCGGATGGCGCATGTCGACGAAGTGATTGCAGGGCAGCTCACGGACAGATTGCGCAATCGCGATTACGCGCCATTGCCGTTAATGGGAATTCCCGGCTGGAGTGAGATGCAAGATGTCGGTTTCTATGACGATCCCTCGGTATTTCGGCCTAGACGACACCGAGATTGAGTATTTTAGGCAATAAAAAAGCACCCGAAGGTGCTTTTTTATTGCTGATCGCTTAGGCTGAAATAATTATCAGAAGACGTGACGAACGCCCACTGCGTAGCCTTTGTCACCAGAACCTGCGGTGATGTCACCCGCATTGCCGACCGTGTATGCCGCGCCATTGTCGTTCTTGATGTGCGAGAACTGGGCGTACAAAGCGGTACGCTTGGACACGTTGTACTCGTAGCCGATTGCCATTTGCTTGGCATCTTGTGCTGCGACGGTTTTATCTTTGCGGTCAATGTACGACAGCTGGACCCTGCTCACGCCAAGTGGGATCGTTGCTGCGAGCAAGAAATCGCGTGTATCAGCACGTGGAGGCGGTACGAAACTCGGGTTGTAAGGCATGCCAGCCGCGGCGTTGAAGCCAACCAGAACAGCACCTGAGGTTGCGCTCGTAAAGCTTGGGCCTTTGACAGTTGCGTAAAGCGCTGACAATTTGACGACTTGCAGATCGTAGGAGGCGGCAATGACGGCGTTTTTGGTTGCTGCGGCAGCTTGCGCTGCAGCGAATTGAACCGCAGCGGGTGCTGTCGCGGTTGGCGCTCCTGGTGCTGCGTTCTGGTGGTTAAACCCTGCGCGTACCATCAGTGGGCCGTTGGCATATTGAACTGCGCCATTGATCACGCGTCCGAGCTTGGTGTCACCAGTAACTTCACCGAAGGCGTAGAGCAGTTCGGCGCTGAAGCCGGAGAACGTCGGGCTGACATACAAAATACTGTTGTTGCTGCGACCGTTCGCACCGGTAAATGCAATCACGTTACCCGAGTTGCCTTCGCCACCGGCACCGAACGGATCAACGGCTGCTACGGTTTTGAAGTACGGGTTGTATTGACGACCCATTGTCAGCGTGCCGTTGTTGCTTTTCAAGCCAACAAAGTTTTGGCGGGCGAAAACGGTACCGGCAGGATTGCCGGTTGATGCACCTTGCGCGTTGCCGCCAGTATCGATGGTGATCCCGGTTTCAAGCAGAAACACAGCAGCTACACCGCCACCCAGATCTTCAACACCGCGGAAACCGAGGCGTGAACCGGCGGTAACACCGCTGGTCAGTTTGGTGACCGATCCTTTTGGATTGCCACTTTCATGAACGATACCAGCGTCCATGATGCCGTACATTGTTACTGAGCTTTGGGCAGAAGCCGAACCGGCGACGGCGCTCAGGACGGCGAGTGCAAGTAGTGATTTTTTCATTGATAATCTCCAAGAGTTTTTAGGGAAACATTATTGTTTTAATTTCAAAGGCTCAACGCTACGTAATGGCACCGTGTCGTTTCTCTTTCACGAGATAAGAAGCTGGGTGCCATTCCAACAAATTACAGCGACGAGAGCAAAGAAAATTTGGTCTGCAGGGGGTTAAGTAGTTGCATTCGTTGTGTAAGCGCAACAATGCATTTTATGTTTGCAAAGGGGATAAAACATGATTTCTCGAATGGATAGCTGGATTTCCGATTTTGATAGTGCCTTGCGAATTGTTGCAGGAGTAGCAGTAGCAACGCGAACGAGCCCGGCTACTTCGATCGAAGACGAGCCAATGAGCGATTCGGACAGACGGCACAGTGCGGGCCTTATGCGAGTCAACCATGTCGGTGAAGTCTGCGCACAAGCGTTGTACCAGGCTCAGGGACGGTTCGCCCGTAGTGCTGAACTGACCCGGCAATTCGCGCATGCAGCGCGTGAAGAGGAAGATCATTTGGCATGGACTGCCGAGCGCATTACACAGTTGGGCTCCCACACCAGTGTTCTCAATCCGGTCTGGTTTGCGGGATCGTATCTGCTTGGGTTTGCTGCAGCTCGGGCCGGCGACGCTCAAAGCCTCGGATTCGTGGTCGAGACGGAGCGTCAGGTTGAGGCCCATCTCACCCACCATCTCGAAACGTTACCTGCGGCGGATACGATGTCGCGCGCTATCGTATTGCAGATGCGCGACGATGAAATCGCTCACGGTGCTGAGGCCCAAGAGTTGGGTGCCACTCAGTTGCCGAAACCAGCGCGTCTGCTGATGGGCCTGGTTAGCAAAGTCATGACCCGGACGGCATATTATTTGTAAGGATCAGGATTGCTCGAGAAGTTCGATGCTGTGCGTAATTTCAGCGGATTTTTCGAGCATGATCGATGCCGAGCAATACTTGTCGTGCGAAAGCTTGACTGCGCGTTCGACCAGGTTGGGTTTCAGGTTGATGCCGGTGACGATGAAATGAAAATGGATTTTAGTGAAGACTTTCGGGTCTTTTTCTGATCGTTCCGAAGTAAGCTTGACTTCGCAATTGCGAATTTCCTGGCCGCTCTTGCGCAGGATCAGCACAACGTCATAGGCGGTACAGCCGCCGGTGCCGAGCAGCACCATCTCCATAGGGCGCGGTGCAAGATTACGTCCGCCGCCGTCCGGTGCGCCGTCCATGGCAACGACGTGCCCAGAACCCGTTTCGGCTAAAAAAGTCATCCCGGTCAAGCCGGTCCAGCGTACGGTACATTCCATGTGCGAGTTCTCCATTGATTCGGTAAGAAGGTTCAAGGTTCATTTATGGACGCAGTTTAACGACTGGAGCAGCCGTTGTGTCGAGTCACTGCGTTTTAAATTGACCCAATGCCCGCACTACGGGTACACTCTCGCGTTCTTCTGTACGCTCAGGAAGAGATAACAAGGCAGAGTCTGCGCAAAAGAGCGCGTGGAACCACCTATCTTTGAGCGAATCAATCTAGTTAGGAAGTCATCATGAAAACTTTTTCCGCTAAAGGCCATGAGGTCAAGCGCGAATGGTTTGTGATTGACGCGACGGACAAAATCCTCGGACGTGTTGCCAGCGAAGTGGCACTCCGATTGCGCGGCAAACATAAACCTGAATTCACCCCGCACGTTGATACGGGTGATTTCATTATCGTCATCAATGCAGGCAAGTTGCGTGTTACCGGTAGCAAGGCTACTGAGCGTACGTACTACCGCCACAGTGGTTATCCAGGCGGTATCTACGAAACCAACTTCCTGAAGATGCAACAGCGTTTTCCGGGTCGCGCGCTTGAAAAAGCGGTCAAGGGCATGTTGCCTAAGGGCCCATTGGGCTACGCGATGATCACGAAGCTCAAGGTCTATGCAGAGGCAACACATCCGCATTCCGCGCAGCAACCCAAAGTACTTGAACTCTAAGGAACTGACATGATCGGTATCTACAACTACGGGACCGGCCGTCGCAAGAGTGCAGTCGCCCGCGTCTTCATCAAAACCGGCAGCGGTCAGATCGTCGTCAACGGCAAGCCAGCGAACGAATATTTTTCGCGCGAAACCGGCCTGATGGTGATTCGTCAACCACTGGAACTGACCAACAACGTCACCACCTTTGACATCATGATTAATGTCAATGGCGGCGGTGAGTCCGGCCAGGCTGGTGCAGTCCGTCACGGTATCACCCGTGCTCTGATCGACTACGACGCTACCCTGAAGCCAGAACTGGCCAAGGCAGGCTTCGTTACCCGTGATGCACGTGAAGTCGAGCGTAAAAAAGTCGGTCTGCGCAAAGCACGTCGCGCAAAGCAATTCTCGAAGCGTTAATCGCGTCTCGAGTATTGAAAAAACCGCCGGATTCGTCTGGCGGTTTTTTTTTGTGTGCGTCAGACGTAGTTTGGCTGCTGTTAGAATTCAATAGTCCTAGTTGGGGGAATACACATGATCAAAGTTGGAATCGTTGGCGGTACTGGTTACACCGGTGTTGAGTTATTGCGTCTGCTTGCCGTACATCCTGAGGTTGAGTTGACCGCCATCACGTCGCGTAAAGAGGACGGATTGCTGGTGGCAGACATGTTCCCATCGCTGCGTGGTCGGGTCTCGCTGGCGTTCTCCGCGCCCGAAAAAGCGCGCTTAGCAGAATGCGACGTCGTGTTCTTTGCGACGCCTCATGGCGTGGCGATGGCACAGGCGCCTGCTCTGCTTGAGGCTGGTGTCAAGGTCATCGATCTTGCTGCCGACTTCCGTTTGCAAGATGTGGTTACGTTCGAGCGCTGGTACGGCATGCCGCATTCCTGCCCTGATTTATTAACCGAAGCCGTGTATGGATTGCCTGAAGTTAACCGCGAGGCAATACGTCATGCTCGGCTTATTGGTTTGCCAGGATGCTATCCAACGTCGATGCAGCTTGGCTACGCACCCCTGCTGACCGGTGCGACCTCCTTGGTCGATGAAGCAGGTTTGATTGCAGACTGTAAGTCGGGTGTCTCCGGTGCCGGACGAAAGGCCGAAGTTGGCTCGTTAATGGCTGAGGCCAGTGATAATTTCAAGGCCTATGGCGTCAAGGGGCATCGCCATTTGCCGGAAACCATTCAAGGACTGCAAGCGATTTCCGGGCGGCCGATTGGTTTGACGTTTGTGCCCCATTTGGTCCCGATGATCCGCGGTATTCATTCAACCTTGTACGCACACATATTGCCGCAGGCGCGTGACACCGATTTTCAGGCGCTGTACGAGCATCACTTCAAAGACGAGCCGTTTGTCGATGTGATGCCTGCCGGAAGTCATCCCGAAACCCGTTCAGTGCGGGCGTCCAACATGCTGCGTATTGCCGTGCATCGGCCTGGTGATGGTGATCTGCTGGTCATCCTCGTAGTTGAAGACAATCTCGTTAAGGGGGCTGCCGGGCAGGGCGTGCAATGCATGAATATCTTGTTCGGCTTCGATGAAACAATGGGTTTGATGCACGTACCGGTCATGCCTTGATGTCGCTGGTCATGCTTCCATCATGAGGATCAAGCTGTGGTTGCGGCGATTGTCGATTTCCGCCCCTCGCATGACGATCAAGAGTCATTTTCCGTGGCCGCTGAAAATGCTCTTCCTGGTCTGCACAATTGGGCTTGGTGGCGCTGCGGCCCTCTGGATCTATGACCTCGGCAGGCAGTTCACCGGGCATGACCAGCCGGCGAGTCAAGACGTCTCTGCATATCGGGAGCAACTCGAGAAATTGTCTGCTCAGCGAGACCGTTACTCCAGTACGATCAACGCGTCGGAAAGCCAGTTGATCATAGAGCGCAGTGCGCAGAAGCAGTTGGCCGCTCAAGTCAAGTTGCTCGCAGATGAAAATGCCCGTCTCAAGGAAGATCTGGCCTTTTTCGAAAGTCTGCTACCGACAGACACCGGTGGTCCCGAGGTGTCCATTCGTCGTCTTACGGTCGATATGGTGGGGGCGAATCAGTTGCGCTATCGCTTGCTGCTGATGCAAGGTGTGCGCGGGAAAAGTGATTTCATTGGATCGCTCCAGCTTGCCGTTACGACATTGCAAGCAGGGCGAAGTGCAGTCATACTTTTCCCGGCAGCAAATTCTTCTGACGTTTCTCAGTTTAAGCTGGGGTTTCGGCACTACCAGCGTGTGGAAGGTGTGCTGACGTTACCCGATGGCACATCGGCTAAGTCGGTGCAGGCACGGATATTTGAAAAAAACCAGATGCGTACTCAGGCGTCGGCAAACTTGTAAAGTAAGCTCCCATGTTCGGTCGCAAATCCAAAAGCACCATCGACAGCCTGATTGGTATTTCCACTTCTATTGTTGGTGATGTGCATTTCAAGGGCGGACTGCGCATTGATGGGCATATCAAGGGCAACGTGATTGCCAATCCGGCGGAAACCAGCATGCTGGTCATTTCGGAGCAGGCGAAAATCGAAGGCGACATCAAGGTGGCGCATTTGGTTGTTAACGGCGAAATCATTGGGCAAGTGTTTTCGGCCGAGCTACTTGAACTGCAGCCGAAAGCCCGCATAACTGGGGATGTGTATTACAAGGCGCTCGAGATGCACGGTGGTGCTATCGTATCTGGAAAACTGACCCATGATCTCGTCGGCGAGCCGGTACTGAAACTGGCGCAGCCAAAGTTGGCTTCAACCGGCACATGATCCGTTGTGGCCGTCTATAATGCGAAATACTAGTCTAGTGGGAGTCATGAAATGAATGCAGTTACCGAAATGCCAGCACCTATCCTGTTCAGTGACAGCGCGGCGATGAAAGTCGCGCAATTGATTGAAGAAGAAGGTAATCCTGATCTGAAACTACGTGTGTTCGTCCAAGGTGGTGGCTGCTCGGGCTTCCAGTACGGCTTCACATTTGACGAGATTGCCAACGAAGACGATACGACGATGACAAAGAACGGTGTCCAGTTGTTAATTGATTCGATGAGCTACCAGTATCTGGTTGGTGCCGAAATAGATTACAAAGACGACCTTGAGGGCGCGCAGTTCGTCATCAAGAATCCGAATGCCACGACGACCTGTGGCTGCGGATCCTCCTTCTCGGCTTGATCTGCTTGATGTTGCAAAAAAAGCGCAGAGTTGTCTGCGCTTTTTTATTGGGCCATCGCCTTTTCAGGCCGGATAAAGTGCTCCGAGAATGCGTGTGCCACGCGCGCCGGTCACAGTGGGTAGGTTGCCCGTAGTGCGCGTCGTGAAGCGCAAGGCGAGCCATGCAAAGGCCAGTGCTTCAACTTGATCCGGAGGCGCACCTAGTTGTATTGTGGACCGCACGGTCGCAGCACTACCTTTAGCAGTGAGGGCAGCTTGCAACCGTCCCATCAAAAAAGTATTGAAAGCACCGCCACCACAGATGAATACGTCGTCTGCCTGGGGTGCTGCGGTAACGAGTGCGTCAATCAGCGTCGTGGCTGTCAGCTCGACCAGCGTGGTCTGTACATCGGCAGAGCTCACATGATCAAAGCTAGTCAGGTGGTGGTCTAGCCAGTGTGCATTGAACAGGTCGCGACCAGTACTCTTTGGTCCCGTCACGCGGAAAAATGGATCATCACGAAAGGCTGTCAGCAGCGGTGCATCCACTGTGCCGGTCGCGGCCCAGTTGCCGTCGTCGTCGTAAGGTTGGGAGTGATGCCGGTTGGTCCACAGGTCGAGCAGCATGTTGCCTGGTCCGGTATCGAATCCGGTCGCTGGAGAGGCGACGCTGCTGCGAGGAGGCAAGACGCTGATGTTACTGATGCCGCCAATATTGGCGATGACACGCACGCTATCCGCCGAGAACAAGGCTTGGTGAAATGCAGGTACCAGTGGTGCTCCCTGGCCGCCTGCTGCGATATCGCGGCTGCGAAAGTCGACCACGACATCGATGCCAGTCAATTCGGCTAGCAGGGCGCCGTTATTTATCTGGCGCGTGTAACCGAGTTCAGGGCGATGGCGGACGGTCTGGCCATGGGCACCAATAGCGACGACCTGATCCGAAGTAACGCCAGTACTTGCGAGTAGTTGGCTCACGCAGGTGGCATAGCATGTCGCCAATTGGTTCGCGGCCAGCGCTTCATGGTGAAGGTCGTCTGTTCCGGGATGTTGTAGTGCAAGCAGCGTGCTACGCAGGTTCGCTGGAAAATTAACATGGCTAGCGGACATTACCTGTGTCTGGCAACCGTCGTCGTGTTCATCGATGACGGCGAGCACGCCATCGACACCATCGAGACTCGTGCCGGACATCAGTCCGATGAACAGTGGCATTGGTCGGTTACTTGAGTGCCAGTTTGGACGGTTTTTCTTCCTGTTGCAGCAGTTCAAAACGGTGCGTCATATCGCCAGCTACATTGCGGAACCGTTTTAGTTCGGTACCATTTAATGCTTGCACGCTTGGGATATCGACCGACATCGGATCGCGTGCTTTGGCAGCAACCCGGAATTCGTAGTGCAGGTGAGGTCCGGTGGCCCAGCCGGTTGAACCGACATAGCCGATGACATCACCTTGGCTGACTTTTTCTCCCTTGCGCAGGCCAGCGGCAAAGCGGCTCATGTGTGCGTAGGCAGTCGTGATATGTGACCAGTGTTTGAGGACGACGATGTTGCCGTATCCATTCTGTGTCGCAACCATTTCTACGACGCCGTCTGCTGCAGCGTGTATCGGTGTCCCGGTTGCGGCAGCAAAATCGACTCCTGCATGCTGTTTCCATTGACCTGAAATCGGATGTCTACGCATCGAAAACACCGATGAAATGCGTGAAAATTTCAGGGGAGATTTCAGGAAGGCTTTTTTCAGCGACTTGCCTTCGAAAGTGTAATAGCCACCACCAAGGCGTGGCTCTACATCGTCGAACCAGATCGATTTATAGTTATTTTTACCATTCTGAAATTCACCAGCAAGGATGCGTCCACCACGGACGAACTCCCCGTTTTGCCAGAAGGTTTCATACACAACGTCGAAGCGATCACCGCGTTGCAGGTCCGAAGCAAAATCGATATCGGTGGCAAACATATCAACGATCTGTCGTGCCACACTATCGGGAATTTGCGCCACATCTGTTGCCGCAAACAAGGAAGATTGAATTTCGCCGGTATGCATTTCGATACGGCGCTCAAGTTCCGCAGAAGCTTCGCTGGCCTTGAATTTGTCACCATCACGCGTGATCACCAGATTTTTGGCGGTGTCATCGCGATCGTCAGTGCGCATGCTTAGCCACTGCAGTTGGCCGTTTTCGCTGACCTGAGCCTGAATGCGTTTGCCTGATTTAAGTTGCAGCACATTCCGTCCGACCGGATCCGATTTGATGAAAGATTCAGCGGCGTCGTCATCGATACCGAGGCGTATCAGGACGCTACCAAGGGTGTCGCCGTAACGGATTTTTTCTTCATTCACATACAGCTGCTGGGATTGCTCGAGGCTGGCGATCTGGTCAGCAATATCGGGTAGGTCCAGCTCTTGGATGATGGAGATGACCGGTAAGTCTGATGCATCGGGCGCCATTGGTGCGACAGCGGCAGCTCCGAACGCACAGATGGCCAAAAACAGCGCCGAGGCGGAGATGATGCGTGTCTTGCGTGATGAACCAACGAAATGGCGGGTGCTGCTGCGTAAGCGATTGAATTTGTCTGAATTGAACATGCAATAAGTTAGAATTTGCTGTCTCGATTCACTTCTTTCTTCTTTTTGCTTTTGTAGTGAGTCGACGCAATGGTTGAAAGAAGTCTGGATTATACCAAACCAGATTTGGATTTCTGCCTCAATTTACTGTTTCAGATCAATGAATTCCGACCAAAAATCAAAAATAGATAAATCATTTACAACACTTTCTTCCAGGCAGCCTGCGTTGGAATTGACTGATAGCGTACAGCACGCGTTGGCCATTACCAAGCGTGGCGTTGACGAACTGTTGATCGAATCCGAATTTGCGCAGAAGTTGGCGCGCTCCGAGTTGACCGGCAAGCCCTTGCGTATCAAGCTCGGACTTGATCCGACCGCGCCGGATTTGCACCTGGGCCACACGGTTGTGCTCAATAAAATGCGCCAGCTACAGGATCTTGGGCACACGGTCATTTTCCTGATCGGCGATTTCACGTCGATGATCGGTGATCCGTCAGGGCGCAACATTACCCGTCCCGCGTTGACGAAAGAGCAGATCGAAGATAACGCCAGAACGTATTTTGCGCAGGCCAGTTTGGTGCTGGATGCGCAGCGTACTGAAATTCGCTATAACTCTGAATGGTGCGATCCGCTCGGTGCACGCGGGATGATCGAGTTGTCGTCCAAGTACACGGTGGCCCGGATACTTGAGCGAGAGGACTTTACCAAGCGCTTTAAGGCTGGTACACCGATTTCGGTCCATGAATTGTTGTACCCGCTGATGCAGGGCTACGACTCGGTCGCATTGCGTGCCGATCTGGAATTGGGAGGGACTGATCAGAAATTTAATTTGCTGGTTGGACGCGAACTGCAAAAAGACTGGGGTCAGGATCCGCAATGCATCTTGACCATGCCGCTACTGGAAGGGCTCGATGGCATCGAGAAAATGTCCAAGTCCAAGGGCAATTACATCAGCATTACCGAGCCGGCCAACAGCATGTTTGCCAAGGTGATGAGCATCTCCGACACGATGATGTGGCGCTACTATGAATTGCTGTCGGCACGCTCGCTGAGCGAACTGGCGCAATTCAAAACGGAAGTCGAGGCAGGGCGCAATCCTCGTGATATCAAAGTCGCGCTGGCGCAGGAAATTGTGGCACGCTTTCACAGTCTGCAGGCTGGTGTCGACGCCTTGGCAGACTTCGACAATCGCGCGCGTGGCGGCATTCCGGATGATATCCCTGAGGTGTTGCTGGGCGGTGCGCCGCTGGGTATCGGTCAACTACTCAAGCAAGCCAATTTGTGTGCTTCCACGTCTGAAGCCTTGCGCATGGTCGAGCAGAACGGTGTTCGCATCGATGGTGTGGCCATCAGCGACAAGGCACTCAAGGTAGAGGCGGGCACCTTTGTGCTGCAGGTCGGTAAGCGCAAGTTCGCGCGTATCACCTTGTCCTGATGATTGGCCTGGTCCAGCGCGTCACGCGCGCGAGCGTCGTTGTCGAAGGAGACGAAGTTGGCGCCATCAAAAAAGGCCTGCTTGTGCTGCTGTGTGCCGAACGGGGTGACAGTCAGCGGGAGGCCGACCTGTTGCTGGCAAAACTGCGCGGCTACAGAGTGTTTGGTGATGCCGATGGCAAGATGAATCGCAGTGTGGTTGACGTTGGCGGTGCGTTATTGCTGGTGCCGCAATTCACGCTCGCGGCGGATACGCGTTCTGGAACACGTCCGTCTTTCACACCAGCAGCAGCGCCGGATGACGCGCGACGATTGTTCGATTATTTCCTGACGCAGGCCCGCCAGCTGCATGATCCGGTGGCTGCGGGCGTATTTGGCGCACACATGGAAGTGTCGTTGACCAATGATGGGCCAGTGACGTTCTGGCTGCAGATCAGACCAGTGGAAATTGTCGTTTAGTCAGCTACACTGCATGAACCCAATCCCATGGACTTCAGGAGACTGCGATGAAATTGTGGAGCAATTCTTTCAGAGATGGCGGCTTCATGCCTGGTGAATTTGCCTTGTGCACTGTCGATCCGGTGACGCACGTTACCTTGTCGGCGAATCGTAGTCCGCACCTGGCGTGGAATGAGCTGCCGACAACCGCGCAATCGCTGGTCCTGATTTGCGTCGATCCCGACGTGCCTTCGACACCGGACGACGTGAATCAGGAAGGCCGGACTGTGCCGCCGGATTTGCCGCGCGTTGATTTTTTTCACTGGGTAATGATCGACATACCTACCGGTATTCATTCAATTCCAGCCGGTCATTTTAGCGACGGCGTGACTTCAGGTGGCAAATACGGGCCGCAGATTGTCGATGCCGTGTTCGGCACCGCGCGTCACGGTATCAATGACTATACCGGCTGGTTTGCCGATGACCCGGCGATGGCGGGGGAGTATTTTGGCTACGATGGTCCTTGTCCACCGTGGAACGACTCGGAAATCCATCGTTATGTCTTTACGCTCTATGCTCTTGATATTGCACGGCTGCCGCTCGAAGATACTTTTACCGGTCCTCAGGTATTGGCTGCGATGTCGTCACACATTGTTGACGAGGCTAGCGTCGTAGCGATCTATACACTTAACCCAACGTTGCAGGAATAAGCTTCCGATGACTGAACTGTTGCTGATCCGCCATGGCGAAACCGACTGGAATGCCGAACGTCGTTTGCAAGGATTCCTTGATATTGGCCTTAACGATCATGGTCGGCAGCAAGCCGCAGCGCTGGCTCAGGCGCTCCGCGGCGAAGTCATCGATGTGGTCATTGCCAGTGACCTGCAGCGGGCAGTGCATACCGCACAGGCACTGGCATTACCTCGCGATTTGACGGTGCTGACCGATGCCAGCTTGCGTGAACGTTGCTATGGTGCGTTCGAAGGTTTGCTTTATGATGAAATCGAACATCATTTTCCACAGGCGCATGCGTCCTGGATGAGGCACGAGATCGATGCCCGGTTCCCGCCAGGCCCGCAGATTGCTGAAACCCTGCGGGAATTTTCGGCAAGGGCGGTCGACAGCGTGATGGCTGTTGCGCGACGTCACGCTGGACAGCGGGTCGCTATCGTAACCCATGGCGGCGTGCTGGATTGCGTCTATCGCGCGGCCCGCGGGATGGCCCTCGATAGCGTGCGGGACTTTGATATTCTCAATACGGGCATCAACCGGTTTCATTGGGATGGCAGCATACTGAGTGTGCAGCAGTGGGGCAATGTTGCACATCTTGGCAAGGCAACGCTTAATGAAGTCAGTTAGCAGGGCGTGTTGGTCTTAGTTCTCATAGTGTATTAATTATGAGTGGTAGATTGCCTGAGCGACGCACGATGAAATTCAAGCTGTTCTCCTGTTCCAATATGCTGACAATTCTGCTGGAAAAAGTGCGTATCGCGTCGCGCCCGCAACAGGCTGATACCGAGTTGGCCAACCGCAGCGGCACGCTTTATCGGTCGTGTAGAGTGCAATAACCGAAGGGCATTGCATCAAATGCTCTGGCTGCGGTAACTGATTCTGTCTGCGCTGCGTCATGGCCAAGCCGGGTGCGGCCCGGCAGCCGGACCGGCAGGCGGTCCCTTCTTTTTGCTTCGCCAAAAAGTAAGTAACCAAGAAAAAGGCGACCGCGAAGCGGCTGCCCTACGGGTTCCCAAAAGCCGGAGCCAGTCAGGGGGAGTGCCGCAAACTCGCTTCCCTTGCAGGGCGCAGATTCGCTTGCAAGCGAATCCCGTTACGCAGGCGGATCGCATGCGATCCGAAACCCCTGCTTCACCTCAAACATGCGGCACTCTTATCCCCTGCCTGACTCCGGCTTTTGGCAGCTGCTTCAATGCGGTGTACGTCAAAGGCCACGTCAAAATCAACTTCAACTTCAACTTCAACCGCAACCGCAACCGCAACCGCAACCGCAACTTCAGCCCGTAGGGTGGGCACGGCTTTATGTGCCCACGCGCGCGCACCGAAAGCGTCCGCCAGTTACTACTGGTGGGTGCAATAACCGAAGGGCATTGCACCAAATGCTCTGGCTGCGGTAACTGATTCTGTCTGCGCTCCGTCATGGCCAAGCCGGGTGCGGCCCGGCAGCCGGTCACTTCTTTTTGCTTCGCCAAA
>JBLHLW010000051.1:0-31448 GCA_047621345.1 Minisyncoccia bacterium
ACCATAGCGCGTCGGTACCACCCCTTCCCATCCCGAACAGGACCGTGAAACGACGTTGCGCCGATGATAGTGCGTCAACACGTGTGAAAGTAGGTCATCGTCAGGCTAAGTTACATGCAGCAAACAAAGGGGCCCTTCGAAAGAAGGGCCTTTTTGCGTTTGGGCGGCACAGTTTGGTTTTACTCTCTTGGCGGGATATAATCTTGGTCGGAAACGGAATGAAAATGTTGCTAAAAATAACACAAATTTCCTGGTCCGTAATGTCCATAAATGTGTATCCAGCTGATGGTGTGAACCATAGGATCTCTTTTCTTGATTTTGACTGTCTTCGCCTATGACGCGAGTATTGCCGCGCACTAATTTTCACAGCTCCACACTTATTCGTTGTCTTGCCGATCTCAGGATGGTGGATTCGGTCGAGTCGGAAAGCGCATTTGCAGAGAAGTTGGGCCTGTGGGTTCACTTTGCAGATGCCATTACCCTGTCTGCCGTTCATAACGGTAGTGGAACAACATTGTCGACAATGTCGTCAGAATCGCAAGTGGCTTTGGCTGCCGTAGTTGGAAGCGATTTTGACCGGATACAAACAGAATTGGCTAAGGCAATTACTGCAAGTTGTTCACCGAAGGCAGGGAAGTCTCTTATCCAGTTGCCGATCCCCGTGCTTGATTTGCCGCTAGACCTCGCCGCTTCCTACGCGCCATATCGCTGGTTTTACGATGCCCACCAGCGCGACATGGAATCGCGGATTGCTCCGCTGCGACTCCATGTTCGCAATGCGCTGCAAAAAGTCTCGCCATCGCTCGAAAAGCTTGCGGACCTCGATGCTGCACTGGAAGGCATACTGCGCGAGCGCGAGAACAAACTGCTTTCCAAAATACCCGCTCTGTTAAAAAAACACTTCGAGTACCTGTTCAGAGCGCATCAACAAAACCACGTTGATACCGGACAGCCTGACAACCCAGCAACATGGGTGCAGCCGACTGGCTGGCTGGCAAAATTTTGCAGCGACATGCAAACACTGCTGCTAGCTGAATTAGAGCTCCGCTTGCAACCGACGATGGGGCTCGTAGAAGCACTAGGCCACAACAACCACAATGAATAAACATCTATTTACAGTCGCTTTTTTTCTGGGTGCCCTTGGCATTGCATGGATCGGTACAGGGTTTATCCATGACAATTTGCTTGCTCTGACGATGACACTCCTCATCGGTCTTGTCTATGCGTACGGCGCGCTGGAACTACGCCAGTTTCGTCATGCAACGTCCACATTGACCAATGCGCTCACCGCGATTCCCGACAATCTGCCAGTGCTCGGTGAGTGGCTCGCTCGTATTGATGGCGGATTGCAGAATGCGGTGCGATTGCGTATTGAAGGCGATCGTGTCGGTTTGCCCGGACCGGCCCTGACACCCTATTTGGTTGGACTACTGGTGATGCTCGGAATGCTGGGTACCTTCATAGGCATGGTTGTAACGCTCAACGGCGCCGTGTTTGCTCTGGAAAAAACCACCGATCTGCAGGCGATGCGCTCGGCGCTTTCCATGCCGGTAAAAGGTTTGGGGCTGGCGTTCGGCACCTCGGTGGCGGGGGTCGCTGCGTCGGCAATGTTGGGATTGATGTCGGCACTTTGTCGGCGTGAACGAATGCTGGCCGCCCAGTATCTGGATGCCAGGATTGCTACAACGCTGCGCCAATTTTCACTCGCTTTTCAGCGCGAAGAGACTCTTAAAGCGGTGCAATCACACTCTCAGGTCTTGCCTGCCGTAGTTGACCAATTACAAACGATGATGGCCCGGATGGAAGCGACGAACCAGCAACTTGGGCAGCAATTAAGTCAGCGTCTCCTTGCCAATCAGGAGGGCTTTCATGAAAATATCAAAGGTGTTTATACCGGTCTGGCGCACGCGGTGGATACGTCATTGCGCGAGAGCTTGAGTAGGAGTGCTCAGGTGGCCGGTGAGAGTCTCAAGCCGGTTGTCGAAGCAGCCATGAACGGCATTTCGCGCGAAGCGACGGTAATGCACGAGCGTATGGCCGATACAGTGCAAGCGCAGCTTAAAGGTTTTTCTGATCAATGCGACGTTGCCGTCACCGCTGTGGCAACGACGTGGACTGCGGCACTCAAAAATCACGAACAGGTCAACGGCCGGATGGTCTCGGGTATGGACCATTCGCTGGCAGCTTTCAACACGTCATTCGAACAGCGGTCTGTTGCTCTCTTGGCCACCGTCAATGATGCCCACGCGCACTTGCAGGCTAGCCAAGCATCCAACGACGTCGAGCGGCAACAGGCGTGGGTGCAATCAATGGATGCGATGACAGCGTCGCTCACCAGTCAATTACAGCAAACAAATACACAAACACTGACGCAGCAACAGCAAATCTGCGACGTGTTGACACGGACCACGCAGACCATCACCGATCAGGCACAGGCCAGTGCCAGCAAGTCAGTGGAAGAAGCAACTCGTCTGGTCACAAGTGCCGAGGAATTGATGCGTTCTCGTATCGTTTCTGAAGCACACTGGCTCGAGCAGCAACGTACAACGACGGATCAGCTAGCCAGTTTGCTGCGCTCCGAGCTAGGTGCACTCAGGCAAGAAGAAGCCTTGCGCGCCAGTGCCGCCGTTGAGCGCCTTGCCGAACTGCAGACTGCCTTGACGCGGCATTTGACGACGCTCGGAACGGCACTGGAAGAGCCGATCACGCGCCTAATTCAAACCGCCTCGGAAGCGCCACGGGCTGCGGCAGAGGTGATCGGTCAGTTACGCAAGGAAATCTCGAACAGCGTTGTGCGCGATAACGCGTTACTTGAAGAGCGCAGTCGCATCATGGAAACACTGAATGCATTGCTCAATGCAATCAATCATGCATCTGTAGAGCAGCGTTCAGTCATCGATGCATTGGTCTCTTCTTCTGCCGCAACGCTTGACGTGGCTGGTAGCGCATTTTCAGACAATGTGGCTGCCGAAACAGCCAAGCTCGCCGACATCGCTGCGCAGGTAATCAGCAGCGCTGTTGATGTATCGAGTTTGAGTGAGGCATTCGGTTTGGCGGTGCATTCATTTAATGAAGGCAACGAAAAGCTGATCGTTAATCTTCAGCGCATCGAAGGTGCAATGGATAAATCGATGTTGAGAAGCGACGAACAGCTGGCCTACTACGTCGCCCAGGCGCGTGACATCATTGATCTGAGCCTGACATCGCAAAAAGAAATATTTGATGCATTGCGTCTGCTGCCTGAGCGGCAAGCCATGCTGGCAGAGGGAGCCGGCAATGGATGACAGCGATGGCAGCGTAGAACACACTGCGCCGGTCTGGGCTGTCTTTGGGGATCTGATGTCGGGCTTGCTGGGCGCGTTTGTCTTGATACTGGTCGGCGTGATGGGCGTTCAAATGGAATTGACCTCCCATCTGCAAGAAGAGATAAGCAAGCGCCAGGTTGAAGAACAGCGTCGCATGACATTGGAAAAAGCGCTGGCGGTTCCGCTCGCCAGTGGACGTATTACCTTGAATAATGGTCGAATCGGCATTAGCGGTCAGGTCTTGTTCGGACTGAATTCGGATCAGTTACAGCCCGAAGGTCGCCAAGTCTTGATCAGCCTAGTCAAACCCCTAGAGGCTTATCTGACAACGCGCGATGAACTGCTGATGGTGAGCGGATTCACCGATGACATCTCGATACGGGGCGGTCGTTTTGCGGATAATTGGGAGTTGTCGGCGCAGCGCGCCTTGACGGTTACCCGCGCTCTGATCGATGAAGGAATGCCCTCGTCGATGGTCTTTGCGGCCGCATTTGGTGCCGAACAGCCGGTCAGTCCGAATACTGACGATGAGGCCCGAGCGCAAAATCGACGGGTAGAAATGGCGCCCGTACCTAGGGCGCCCAACGCCAGAAAACGATCTGATGGATGAGCTAGTTCATGATGCCGTTGCCGGTGTCGACAGGCGTATCGCTGCATTGCGTGCGGCTGGTGCGAACCGATTTGACCCTGTCGGGCAGCACTATCTGGAAGCATTGGCGCACCGTACAGCAACCCATCAAGGTCGTGTCAGGTGCCTGCTCGATGAGAAGTTGGCGCACTCTCTGGCGGCGTTCACCGCGCGATTTGAACTTGCACAATCCGAAGCCAGAGAGACCATTAAAGAAGCAGTAGCGGCCCATCCCCACGTCGCCGACGAGTTGAAGCATTTTTTTTTCGCAAGTGATTTCAATGGCTTGAAGCGGTGCATTCAGGATCTGAGGACGGACAGGCAGCCCAATCTTCTGGGGGAGTTGGTGCGCTATGTCGAGCAGCACGTTCAAGAGACGGTCGTAGTCCATTCGGGAGCGCCCGCCGGATTGCGTACTGAATTGAAAACCGTACGCAATGCCAGAAACGTCTGGTCCAAGTTGAGTGCCAGCAGGCAAGTCACAGGTGCACTTGAACAAGCACCGAAAAATGCCGGCCCGATCAATTCGCACATGCTGGTGTTGCGCTCGTTAGCGCTGATGCGCGATGTCTCGCCGGATTATCTCAACCGCTTCATGTCGTACGCGGACACCTTGTTGTCTCTGGATCAAGGCGAAAAAGAAAAACAGGCCAATCCGAAAAAAATGTCATCGATCAAGGCGGCGAAGAATAGATAGCAACGCCTATTCCTGCCAGGTCTTGACCACGGGAACCTTGCCGTCCTTGAGCGCGGCCATCGATCCCCCCTTGAAAGCGGCATGGACCTGCGGCGAGAACGTCACCAGCGCCGAGGAGATGCCGGTAGAGGATTGTTTGATATTGTCGAGGGCGGCAATCCGCTGTACCAGTACGGGTATTTTCATGCCGTACTGGTAGGCGTGGTGCATGAGGATAGCGACTTCAATCAGGAACATCATCAGTACGATGATCTGCGGATAGGCAGTACCTATGGCGTGGCATAGGCGGATCTGCGTTCCATCGTGAGGATCACAAGGTGAGAGATGTCCCACTTATCGGAATGGCTGACGAGAGCGACCTTCGTGGTGTCGAGCTTCGACATCGCGAAGCTGATCACGGTACGATCAATTTTGTCGGTGGTTGCCACCGGCTGAAACATACTGGAAAAATCTGCTGTTGGTCAGGAGTCGTCCTCCGACCCAAGCAGATGCTGCGGCCGGGTTGCTAGAATGGAGCAACGCAAACACTACGACGACTTGCGCCCGTCTACATTTGAAGGTACCCATGAAAAATTCTATGAATGACATTCCGTTTCAGTTGATCGATGGCCAACCAGCTTGCCTGGCAGACTATGCCGGCAGTGTCGTGTTGCTAGTCAATGTCGCGTCCAAGTGCGGGCTGACGCCGCAATACAAAGCGCTTGAAGCACTGTATCTTGAGAAAAAAAACGAGGGACTGGTCATCCTTGGTTTTCCTGCCAACGACTTCGGCGCCCAAGAACCAGGTACACATCAGGAAATCGCGGATTTTTGCGAAAAGAATTTTGGTGTGACCTTTCCATTGGCCGAGAAAATCAGTGTGACAGGACCACTGCAACATCCGCTGTACGTGGCGTTGACAGCCGCACAGCCGACTGCGACAGAAATCGAGCCGGGAGCATTTCGTTCCAAGTTGGCACGTTACGGTCACCATACTGTCAATGCGGCGGACATCCTTTGGAATTTTGAAAAATTCGTTATCAGTCGCAGCGGGGAAGTGGTTGGTCGCTTTGCTCCTGATGTCGCACCGGAAAGCCCGGTAGTGCGCGATCTGCTTGCGGCGCAGTTAAAGGTGCAATAACGGCGATACGCGGGCTTTACAACTCAAAAAGACATCAACGTCATTCAGGCATCCTGCTTCAGGATTGCTGCCAGCAAGCCGGGAAACCGGCTTTCGATATCGATGCGGCGCAACCGGTTCATATGGTTGGTGCCATTGTTTTCGGTCATCACTAATCCGGCTTCCCGCAAGACCTTGAAATGATGTGAGACGGTTGATTTCGGTCGTCCGCCATCCAGTTCGCCGCAGGTGGCAACTTCTACCCGGGCCAGATGCCGGACGATGTCCAGACGGATCGAGTCACTTAATGCATAGAGAACCCGTTCGAGGGCAAGGTCGTTGGCGGAGGGGTGTTTAAGAGGTCGCATGGGCAAGAGGATACACCGTGCTGTAGACTAGCCCCATTGTTCGACAATTTACGAACTACCGAACAGCTACTTGTCCATTTAACTAAAGGAACTCATGTCCGCCTTATTCCAACCGTTCACTCTTAAAAATGCCGCATTGCGCAATCGTATCGCGGTGCCGCCAATGTGCCAGTACATGGCTGTTGATGGTCTTGTCAATGATTGGCATCTGGCGCATTACACCAGCATGGCGCGTGGCGGTGCCGCTCTGGTCATCGTCGAGGCCACCGGTGTCGCTCCCGAAGGACGGATTACGCCCGGCTGTACCGGCATCTGGAACGATGAACTGGCACAAGCGTTCGTACCAATCGTGCAGGCAATCAAGTCGGCCGGCGCAGTGCCTGGTATCCAGATCGGTCATGCAGGTCGCAAGGCCAGTTCGAACCGTCCGTGGGAAGGCGACGATCATATTGCCGAGGACGATGCACGTGCTTGGCAACCCATTGCACCATCAGCGATTGCCTTCGGTGCGAATCTGCCGCGGCAACCCCGTGCGATGACGCTAGGCGACATTGCACGCGTCCGTCAGGATTTTGTTGATGCTGCCGTGCGTGCACGCGAGGTTGGTTTCGAATGGCTGGAGCTGCATTTTGCACACGGCTATCTGGCGCAAAGCTTCTTCTCTGCGCATTCGAACCAGCGCGATGATATTTATGGTGGCAGCGTTGAGAACCGCAGCCGTTTCCTTCTCGAGACCCTGAAGGCCGTGCGTGAGGTATGGCCGGAAAACTTGCCGCTGACGGTACGTTTCGGTGTGATTGAGTACGACGGTCGCGACGAGCAAACGCTGCTGGAGTCGATCGGTCTGGTCAAGCAGTTCAAGGCGTCGGGCATGGACATGATCAGCGTCAGTATCGGCTTCTCGACACCTGATGCCTCGATTCCGTGGGGGCCGGCTTTCATGGGTCCTGTCAGTGAGCGGGTGCGTCGGGAAGCGGGCGTGCCGGTATCGTCAGCCTGGGGTTTTGGTGTCCCCGTTCTTGCCGAGCAAGCCGTTAAAGCCGAACAACTTGATCTGGTCATGGTCGGCAAGGCGCATCTGGCCAATCCGCACTGGGCGTATTACGCCGCCAAGGAATTGGGCGTTGAGCGGGCATCGTGGACCTTGCCGGCGCCTTACGCGCACTGGCTCGAGCGGTACTAATTCTTCGGTCGGGTGGGCACGGGGTTATCGTGCCCACGCGAATGGTCCGCTGTAGGGCTGGAATTGGCCGGCGTATTTCGTTGCGCCCGCGTGGGCACAACAGGCCGTGCCCACCCTACGAGACTGATTTAATCACCGCAACATCGGCGCTGGCTGTAGGGTGGGCACGGGGTTATCGTGCCCACGCGAATGGTCCTCTGTAGGGCTGGAGTTGGCCGGGGTATTTCGTTGCGCCCGCGTGGGCACAAAGGGCCGTGCCCACCCTACGAGACTGATTTAATCACCGCAACATCGGCGCTGGCTGTAGGGTGGGCACGGGGTTATCGTGCCCACGCGAATGGTCCGCCCAACATCACATTAGGAAGGAATTCAATCATGGCACGTATCGTTAAATTTTTTAAAACCGGTGGTCCGGAAGTCTTGCAGATCGTCGAGGAGGCCGTGCCCGCACCGGCGGCTGGTGAATTACAAATCAGCGTTCGTGCAATCGGGGTGAACCGCGCCGAAGTCATGTTCCGCAATGGTCAATACCTGGAAGCACCCCAACTGCCGGCACGCCTCGGGTATGAAGCGGCCGGAACGATCACTGCGGTAGGCGTGGGTGTAAGCGATTTCAAGGTCGGCGATGCTGTCAGTACCGTGCCGGCTTTTTCGCAAAACCAGTATGGTGTCTATGGCGATCTGGTCAATGTCCCTGCATCTGCCACAGTCAAGCATCCCGCGTCGTTATCGTGGGTGGAGGCCGCCTCGGTCTGGATGCAGTACATGACGGCCTACGGTGCACTGGTTGAATTTGGCAAGACCCAGCCGGGGGAGTTCGTGCTGATTCCTGCCGCATCAAGCAGCGTGGGAGTGGCCGCAATCGAAATCGCGAACATCATCGGCGCCATTCCGATTGCATTGACACGCTACAGCAGCAAACGGGATGCTCTGCTCAAAGCCGGCGCCAAGCATGTCATCGCGACCGAGGAAGAGGATCTTGTGGCGCAGGTCAACCGGATCACGGACGACAAGGGCGCGCGCGTCGTATTCGACCCAGTGGCCGGACCAACGCTGGCCAAGCTGGCGGAAGCGACCGCGCAAAGCGGTATTATTTTTGAGTATGGCGCGTTGAGCACCGAGGCAACACCGTTCCCGTTGTTCACGGTTCTCGGCAAGCATCTGACGATACGTGGCTACACGTTATTTGAAATCAGTACCGACCCTCAGCGGCTGGCACGCGCCACCCAGTTCATTCTGTCAGGGCTTACTGAAGGGAAGCTCAAGCCAACCGTGGCCAAGACATTCCCTTTTGACGAGGTTGTCGAGGCGCATCGGTTCATGGAATCAAACCAGCAAATTGGCAAGATCGTGATCACCCTGTAAGTCAGGGTGCATTGCACGCCCGACGGTGATCCGATCCTGCAGCATTAGGTCTTGGTTGCCAACTTGTCTTGCGTCTTCGTCGCAAAGTCATTCGCGTCGTGGCGTTCGTGCAATTGGCTGGATGGCTCACCCATCGTGCGGTTGACCATGCGTCCGCGTTTGACGGCAGGCCGTACGGCGATCTGGTTGGTCCAGCGTTGCACGTTTTTGTATTCCTGTACTTGCAGGAATTCGCCTGCGTCGTACAGCAGTCCCTTTGCGAGGGCGCCGTACCACGGCCAGATCGCCATGTCGGCAATCGTGTAGTCGTCACCGGCAATGTATTCATTGTCGGCAAGACGCTTGTCCAGCACGTCCATCTGGCGCTTGACCTCCATGGCATAGCGATCGATTGCGTATTCAATTTTTGTTGGTGCGTAGGCGTAAAAATGGCCGAAACCGCCGCCAAGAAATGGTCCGCTACCCATTTGCCAGAACAACCATGACAGGCACTCGGCACGTTTTGCGCTGTCGGTAGGCAGGAACGCGCCGAATTTTTCAGCCAGATAAACCAGAATGGCACCGGACTCGAATAGCCGTATTGGTGTTTCACCGCTGTAGTCGACCAGCGCCGGGATCTTGGAGTTTGGATTGATGTCCACAAAACCGCTGCCAAACTGATCGCCTTCATGAATGCGGATCAACCAGGCATCGTATTCGGCCCCTGCATGACCGGCCGCCAGCAGCTCTTCCAGTAGCACTGTGACCTTGACGCCATTTGGTGTCCCCATCGAATAAAGCTGGAGTGGATGAACGCCTTTTTCCAGTATTTTCTCGCGGGTAGGTCCAGAAACCGGACGATTGATATTGGCGAAGAGGCCACCGCTTTCTTTGTCGGCAGTCCAGATTTTAGGGGGGGTGTAGGTCGATGAATCAGTCATGGTGGAGTCCTTTAAAAAGGTGAATAAAATCCGGACAGCACGCATCAGTAACGCCATATTGGTGTCCTGTGCAGCTACTGCCGGTCGTGCATTGGTTGCCGGCTTTTAGCGTAGCGCTGCGTCTTCGGCAGTGACGAGTTCGATCGCGGTCCAGTCCTGTTTGCCCCGGCTTTTGGCTAGGCTGGTGAGCAGGCGGGCGTGCAGCAGGTCGGCCAGTGGCATGGGTACTTTCGCGTTTTCGGCGACGTCACGCACCAGTCGAACATCTTTCATGCCGAGTTCGAGCTTGAAACCGGCCGGCTCGAAAGTCCGCTCGGCGATCGTGCGGCCATAGTTTTGATAGATCGGGCAGGAAAAAATCGTCTGGCCAAAAAAACTCGCCAGTGCGACGCGGTCGATACCATTTTTTTCGGCTAGTGCCTGTGCTTCGGCCATGGTTTCGATCGCTGCCAGAATCATGAAATTGCCTGACAATTTGACCACGTTTGCCGCAGCCGGATCGTCGCCAAAGTCATGAATGCCCTGACCCAGCATCTCAAGAGCAGTTTTGGCGCGTTGTTTGGCCTCTGCGCTGCCTGACTGGCAGATCCAGAGTTTTTTAGCCGCAGCAGCGTCCGGGCGGCCGAACACCGGTGCGCTGAGGAACAGACTGCCGTTGGCGGCATGCAGGG
Source organism: Minisyncoccia bacterium (assembly GCA_047621345.1). Lineage (GTDB taxonomy): Bacteria > Pseudomonadota > Gammaproteobacteria > Burkholderiales > Burkholderiaceae_D > Actimicrobium. The sequence goes on from JBLHLW010000051.1 coordinate 10,237, forward strand.
CGGCCAGTTTCTTGGAGGTTTCGGGCGAGACCGTACTCATCGAGATATGCACGCCTCCCTTGCCGAGTTTTTGCAGGATGCCATCCGGTCCCAGAGTCACGGCTTCGAGGGCCGCATCATGGGCCAGCATGGTGATGGCAATGCCTCCTTCGACGACCGCATCGGCCGGAGTGTCCGCGATGCTGGCACCCTCAGTACCCAAGGCGTCGGCAAGTGCCCGGGTGCGATTATAAACAGTGACTGCAAGACCGCCCTTGAGCAGGTTGCGCGCCATCGGCGCACCCATGCTGCCCAATCCGAGAAATCCGATATGTGTTGTCGTCATGTGTCTCTCCTGAGTGTGATGTTGCTGAGGTTACGGCGGCTCCCACGCAGGCAGCGTCATTGTTTTAAAGCGCGCACCGTGGGGCATTCGTAGTTCTTAAAGTGGGCTCATGATAGTTGAACTACCCGGATTCGCGCTTGAGGTCCCCAGATCGCGGGTTATCAACGGGAAGACATCGAGGTACAAGTGATGCCTCGAGCAAGTCATCGTTAAGTCAGCAATGGCCACCGGAATAGGGCGGATTTACCGTTTTAGGTCGCTTTTATCGCAGCCACGGAGAGGCGGTTGTCGATCTTGCGAGCAGTGCAACAGAACGTGCTTCAAGGATGCCGATGCGTTGAGGTTGCTCATTGTCGCTGTACCGGCATTGCTCTGAATTCGCACTTTTCGGTGTACCTTGAGGGTTGTTTATCGTTCGGAGTCGTCATGCCTGAAGCGCGAATGCCACACCGCCAACTCGGCGATCTGCCTGGTCCACCCACGCTCCCGTTGCTGGGTAATATTCATCAGATCAAGCCTCATCGCGTGCACCAGATCGTCGAGCAGTGGTGCGTTGAGTACGGTGAATTTTTTCAGATGTCGTTGGGGCCAGCCACAATTCTGGTGGTGGCGGATCACGTCGCCATTGGCGCGATCTTGCGCGATCGTCCGGCGGGATTTCGACGTCCTTCGGTAACCGAAAAAGTCTCGCGCGAAATGGGGGGTATCCCAGGCGTGTTTCTGGCCGAGGGCGAGGACTGGCGCAACCAGCGGCGCATGGTCATGACGGCACTCTCGCCGACCGCAATCAAGGCGTATTTTCCAGCACTGGTCAAAGTCGTTTTGCGTCTGCAGCAGCGCTGGGATGACGCCGCGCGTCATCAGACGGAGATCGACCTGTCGGACGATCTGAAACGCTATACCGTCGACATTATTGCCGGGCTGGCATTTGGCACTGACGTCAACACCATCGCCTCTGGTGAGGACAAGATCCAGCAGCACCTTGACTTGATGTTGCCGATGGTTGCCCGGCGCAGTCTGGCGATGATTCCTTATTGGCGCTATCTGAAACTGCCGTCCGACCGGCGCCTGGACCGCAGCGTGTTGGCGCTCAAGACGGCCATCGGTGAATTGATCGCCGGTGCGCACGAGCGGCTCGCTGCCGAGCCAACTCGTCGCCAGCGACCGGGTAATCTGCTCGAAGCCATGCTGGTTGCCGCCAGCGAACCCGACAGCGGCGTGACGGATCAAACCGTGTCCGGCAACGTCACCACAATGCTGCTGGCCGGCGAAGATACCACTGCCAATACGATTGCCTGGATGCTGTACTTGTTGCATGCGAATCCGGACGCCTTGCAACTCGCGCAGCAGGAAGTGCGTCGGTGCGCCCCTGATCCGCACTTATATACGATCGGACAGATGGATGCGTTGGACTATGTGGATGCATGTGCTCAGGAGGCGATGCGGCTCAAGCCGGTTGCTCCCTACATGCCCGTTGAAGCGTTGCGCGATACGGTGGTGGCCGATATTGCTGTTCCAGCCGGCACCTTGATTTGGTGTGTCCTGCGTCATCACAGCATCGACGAAAAATTCTTTACCGCTGCCAGTAGCTTCAACCCGCAACGCTGGCTCGACGAGGGCTCCACCTCCACTGACAAGCGAGTCGCCATGCCGTTTGGCGCTGGCGTCCGGACCTGCCCCGGACGCTATCTCGCCTTGCTGGAAATCAAGATGGCGATTGCCCTGATTCTCGGTCAATTTGATCTCGTCAGCGTGCACACCGACGATGGCAGCGAACCGCGCGAGTGGATGGCGTTTGTGATGTCGCCGGTTGGTTTGAAGATGCAGCTTCAATGTCGCAATGACCAACCCAGCGGGGAGCCGATTGGTTAGTGCCTTATTTAATGCCTGTCCCAATAGCTTGGTGTCCTGGGTAATGCAAGGTGCTTGTGGGCACCCCCTTCATAAAAAAACGTGCCGTCTATTCCTTGTTTCGACACAAGACCTTCGAATACTCCTTCCTGTTGAAATCCAGAAGGCAATTCAAAACGAAGCCTGGTACCTTCAGCGATAACGTTGACCAAGGCGACATCACCGGCTCCTCCTTCTGCAAATTGGATGACACCTTTTATCCCGGTTCTGGTCCGAATCAAACGAATCTCAACGCCATTCAAGTCACCCGCTTCTTTGTTGTAAGAAAAATTTGAATACGTGCCAGTAATCCACGGCGATGCTGGCAGGACTTCTTTGCAGAGCGCAGTTCCTGAAAAGAAAACACAGGCAATGAATAAGGGGGCGAGATGTTTAATTACAGCCACAGTCGCTCCCACTTTGATTTTGTTTTTGCGCATCGTTAATCCATTTTTGCCGGTCGCCAGGATCGTGATAAAAATGAACGGGATCTGGTAGGTGAAAATGCCCACCCCAATCTAAACCGACTGAAGTTGCGTTATTTAAGACGGTATGTTGCTGTTCTGATGCAAGGCTGTTCCAACTAATATCAACAGCAAAGCCGGCTTCATGCAAACTGGCGCCTGCCGGTGCGGGCGTTACCGCGTGTCGATTATTGGCAAGTCCTTGTTGGTACGCCGTGGTTCTGAATGCTTCCGTAAAACGAACGCTCATTCCTGCTGCTTCATTTAACGCCATCCACTTCTGGATAGTTGGCATAAAAGATTCGTCAAGCAAGGTGTCACCTAATCCAGGAAGCGTGACTTTACACAGGGCAAGCCCTAATGGATCAGTGAAGGAAATTGGATTCCCGCCCGCATAACCATACGTATTAAAGCCGCCAACCAGTCCAATCGGATCACTCGTCAAATACCGCCCCACCAGCGGATCGTAATGGCGGAAGTAATTGTAATGATGACCGATCTCCCCATCAAAGTACTGACCGGGCAACCTCAGGTTGAACGTGATTTTTTCTGTAGAAATCCTGGCGTTGCCGAACGCGGTGTAACTGGCTTGCCAGACAGGATTTTGCTGTGTATCGGTGACTAATTGCGGCGTCCCCAGATGGTCAGTGTGGATCGCGTAAAGCTGGCTGTCGGTGGTCTTGTCATGCAAGCCGAGCCAGCGTTTGAGGGTGGCGAGGAGGCCGGTTGCGACCAGCGTATTGCGATACTCAAGCTTGGCCATGAGCATCTGGTCGATGTACAGATAGTGGGCCGTGATGCGTCCTGACTCGTCGGCTTCGGCGTCCAGTCGATTGCCGTAATAGAGGAAATACGTGGTTTGTGCCGTACCTTGAGCCTTGAACACGGTCTTGCTGATGCGCTCGCCGTGGGCGTTGTAGGCGTAACGGGCGACGACTTTGTTGCCGTTACTGATCTGCTGCAGGCGACCCGTGACGTCGTACAAATAGGATTTTTCGCCGATAGTGGTCGGGTTGCCGGCCGGGTCATACGTGTAGTTGGTGCGCTTGCCGGTGTCGGTGATTGCAACCAGGCGGTTGCTGGCGGGCTGGTAGGTGAGCGTTTGATAGGGCGCTTGGTGTGTATTTTCCGACAGGCGATTTCCGACGGCGTCGTAGCGCCATACAGCCTGTTCGGTCGGCGTGTTCACCTTGCTCAGGCGATCCAGTCTGTCATAACCGTACTGTTCTCTGGCCAGTGCGGCCTGACCGGCTCGGGTGCGGGTGATGGCGGTGATGCGGCCGATGACGTCATAGTCAAGGTGCTGAAAGTAGAGCCGATTGCGCAGTTGCTGATCGGTGGCAGGGTTTTTTGTACTGACCGTCGAGTTCTCGTTGGTGGCCTGCGCCTTAGGCAATAAGGTCAACAGTGCCTGTGTGACAGGATTAGGTCGTGCCGGTACGCCCACCTTTAGCGCGACCAGTCGCCCGGAGCGGCGGTCGCGCTCGTGGCGTGTCCTCACGCCATTGCCATGCCTGAAACTGGTCAATCCGGTGATCGGGTGGTGTTCAATATCCGTCGCCAGCGCTCGAGCGAGCTTGCCGTCGGCGCTGACTAGAACGATGTGTTGAGGCCGACCGGTAGGGCCGTAGAGGATGCGTACCGTTTCGCCCGAGGCCAGCGTGGTTGCCTCCAGCCGGTTCAGTGCGTCGTACTGATAGCGGGTTGAGAAGGTCAGTGCCGGCTCGGTGCGTTCGCTGGCATGGGTAAGGTGATCGATTTTTTCGGCGAGATGGCCGTCGGCGTCATAGCGCAATGCGGTGGTTTGCTGCCGGTCGGTCACGGCGATCAGGCGGTTACCCTGATAACGGTAAAAGATGTGCTGATCGGCCACATGGCCGCTACTGTCATGGCCGCTGATGCGGCGAGAAATCAACTGGCCGGATACGTCCCACGCGAGGTCAGTGCGGTTGCCGTTGGCGTCAACGCGAGCAGTCAGGCGATCAGCCGCGTCGTAGTGGGCAACTTGCCGGCCACTATCGGGACTGTCGATCGCTAGCGTGCGCCCGAAGTCGTCAATCAGGCGGCTGGACGTCGCGCCATTGGCGGCGATCAGGCTGTTGAGCACGGGCGTGTCTTGCAGGTAGGTCGCGTGAGTGATTGTGGCAAGGTCGGTGCCCGCGTTGTGCGTCACTGTCGTCATCCTGCCAATCGGGTCGTAGGCGAATGCCGTGGTGCGTTGCAGTGCATCGGTCATGTTCGTCAGCTGGCCGGTCGCCGTTGCATAGGCGTACTGCGTGACGGCTCCGGCCGGATCGGTTTGTTGGGTCAGGCGATGACGTTCATCGTACTGGTAGAGGGTGTTGGCATCGATCGGCGCGTCGGCAGCATTGCTGTGCAGTAGTGTCGTCAACAATCGATTTTCGCTGTCGAGTGTCCGGTCAAGTCGATAGCCATCCTGATCGGCCAGGCCAATTAGCCGACCGGCTTCGTCGTAGCGGGCAGCAATCCAGCTACCGTCGGGACGTGTCAGGCGTTGCGGATGTCCCTGTAGGTCATAGGCAATCCGGGTGATCAGCCGGGTTGACTTGGTACTGTCCTCTTCCTTGTTACGTGCGAACCAGATGCCCCAACTGCTGCGGTCAGCTTGTTGTGCCGGGCTACCTGCGCGCTCTCGCACAATACGAACTGGCTGGCCTTGCGGATTGCTGGTGATGACGGTGCGTTGTCCCGGATTGCTGCCGTCATCGGCGTCGATGATGGTGGGGCGGCCGGTTTCCTGGTCACGTGTTACGCGGGTATGGCGGTTGCCGGGGGCGACGGCGTTGGTCAGGAAGCTGCCGCGTACGTCGTAATGCAATGCGGTGATGTCGGAATCGGCTGGCGTGCCGGTCGGGCCATTGGCCAGTGGGCCGTCGATCTGCACCAGCAGACTGCGGCCATTGATGCGGTTGTAGCGGTATGCGGTGGTGCGGGTTATTGACTGCGGAGTACCGCCGTCGATGGCTGGGGCCCAGCCGGTTTCGGTCACCGCGAGTGGCTGACCGACTTCGTTGTAGGTGATGTCCGTGATCGCATCGCGATCCGGCACCACGCTCGGACGGACCACGCGTGCCGGAGCCGGTAGCGCACCCGGCGCGTACTCGTAACGTACCAGCGCCCGTGCGGGTCCTGCTGCGCCGTTCCGATAAATACGTTCGCTGATCGCCAAAGGACGGCCGTAATAGTCGCGTTGTGTTTGCGTTGTGCGCGCCGGCATGCCCTGGTCATCGAGCTGGGTCGCGGTGATTTCGCGGGCCTGCGCGTCGTAGCCGAAGCGAACATTGGTGGGGCTGCACAACCGGCAGCCGGGACCTCGGGAAGATAAGAGTCGGTTTTCTCCCGCGATGCTGGCGTGTCGGTAGACGGTGGTCTGGCCGAGGCTGTTGGTCAGGACGGTGGTGCCTGTGGCCGGATAAGCGAGCGAGACACGGTCGACGTCGTTGGCATGGGTGCTCAGGATGGCGCGACCGTCAGCCTGATAGCCGAAGGTGGACAGGCGCTGCGTGACGACCTGCCCGTTGGCTTTGCCGGTGACACTGATGCCGGTCAGGCGGGTTGGATGTCGCGGGTCTTCGTAGTGGTACTGACGAGCGACGGGACCATTCGCTGGATTGGGTGGCGTGTTCTGCTTGGCCGCTTCATCGCGTGCCTCGCCATCTCCACCCGGAAAGTCAACGCGCACCAGATTGGCGACCAGCATGATCGGGGCAACGGTTGCTCCCGCTGGCAGGGCACTGCCGTAGTAGTAACGGAATCGACCGACCGGGCTATCGATGGTCTGCACGCCGGAGAAGAGCGTTTTACTTCGGGCCTTCCGGTCGGGCCGCTGCAGGCGTAATTGCCGGCTCTGCGGATCGGTGACTTGCATCAGCTGGCCGTCGCGATCATAGAGCAGGCTGACAAACTCCCCGCTTGGCGCCAAGATCTGGATCAGATTGCCACTCCTGTCGAACAGGTAGCGGGTGCCGTCGGTGCGGTGCCAGAGGTACTCGTCGCCTTCGCGTGCAGTGCGGCGGATCGTCACGGTACCGTTGGCCGGATCGACCGCTTGGCACAGCGCACGGTTAAGCGGGTCGCGGCCAAACATCAGGCGCGTGCCGTCGGCCAGCACAATCTGAATGCTGTTGCCGACGGCGTATAGCGTCGTTTCGTAGGAGAGTTTCCAGCCGCGCCCGACCAGACCGTTGGGGGCGCCCGGAATGCTGTAGGCGCTGTTGTAATGGCGGACGATTTCCAGTCCGAGTACACCGGGCAGGGCGGCCAGGTCGACCTCCTTCTGGTACTTGTTGCCGGTGATTAAGTTGATGGGGTTGCCCGCGCCGGCACAGTGGATACTCGGATCACCGGTCTGTTTTTTTGTGCACTCCATGACGACCGGGGAGCTGCTGCCGGGTGCAGTTGTGGATTGCTGGGCATGTAGCGGGAGGGATGAAGCGAGCAGAAGCGCGAGCAGAAGCGTGAGAAGCAGGGCGTAACGGCTTACGGAAGCAGGGATCGGCATGGTCGCGTGTCGGTCAGGGTCGGAGGCGGGACGGCACTACTTACTACTGTTGGTTGTCGATAGTAGCAAATTGTTAATGGAAAAATGAAGGCCGTGCTGACTCATTGCTCATCAATACGCACCGAAACAACGTTCTCGGCGGATTGTCAAAGTTTGCGGTGAAAGGGCGCTTAATGGGCCTTGGCGTGAGGTTCAACGGAGGTTGCGTAAATAAAAGGCAATGCTGCGATGCCTTGTCAGAACTGGCTTGCGGGAGTGTTCAGCAGGGTTATGCACAATGTTGTTCACAAATTACGGGCATAAGTTTTAGCCTCCTGCCCGACGCCGGCAAGTCCGTCAATCGTGCAGCGTGGTTTTTGTCAAAGACCTTACTTCCCTTGCTTTTGCATCCGACGCCACAAAGTCGAACGGCTGATGCCGAGTCGTTGCGCCGCCAGAGTCCGGTTTCCTTCGCTGGAGCGCAATGCGTCGGTGGTGCGTAATTGCACGTTGTCGTCCGTGCCCGTCGCACTGAAGTATTCCGGCAGAAATAGTTCAGGGCAATCTTCCCGCAAGCCATCGTAGGATATCGGTTCCCCTTCAGCGAACTGCAGCAGGAACACGGCGATCCGGTTGGCGATATTTTCCAGTTCGCGGACATTGCCCGGCCAGGCATAGGACGACAGGTACGGTAGCAGAGGCGCCATGATTTGTTTGGCGTCGAGCGGGCTTCCCAGTCGCTGGAGTGCGCGCTCCACCAGCGTTTGCGCCAGGTGTTTCAGGTCCGCGGGGCGTTCGCGCAGTGTCGGCAGCGACAGGCGCAAGGTATTGATCCGGTAATACAAATCCTGACGAAACTGGCGCGCGGCGATCATTTCCTGAAGCGGCTGATGGGTTGCGGCGATCACCCGCACATCGATCGGGATCGTTACCACGCCGCCGACCCGGGTAATTTCGCGCTCTTGCAGCACCCGCAACAGGCGAGTTTGCAGGGAGAGAGGCATGTCGCCGATTTCGTCGAGGAATAGCGTCCCGGTATGGGCGGTCTCGAACATGCCGCGCTTGCCACCTCGGCGCGAGCCAGTGAAAGCACCTTCCTCATAGCCAAACAGTTCACTTTCAAGCAGAGGCTCCGGAAACGCTGCGCAGTTCAAGGCGACGAATGGCTGACCGGCACGGGCGCTGTCGTTATGAATGGCTTGGGCAAAGAGTTCCTTGCCAACACCGCTTTCACCGATGATCAGTACCGTCATATCGGTCTTGGCAAAACGGCGGGCGGTGTTAATCGCCCGCTGAAACACCGGGCTGTTGCCGAGCAGGTCGGCAAAACTGTATTTTGCCGAGACCTGGAGCTTGCGTTGCTGCATGCGCAGCGTGGTATCGGCCTCGCTGATCTTTTGCGCATCGTAGAGGGTGATCGCCGCACCAACGATGTTGCCATGCTCGCGGATCGGCGTGCGGTTGGCGATCCAGTCCCGGCGTGCGAAGCGCAGTACCAGAGCGCGTTCTTCGATGCCGCTCTGGATTGTCTGCACCAACGATAGTTCTGGCACGATGACGTCGAGCGACTTGCCCAGTAGCGGCGTATCGGGCTTGTCGAGCAATTCCTGCATGCGCGGGTTGACCGCAATGATGCGGTGCTGGCGATCGACTGCCAGCACCGGATCCTGCAGATTGCCGAGCACGGCATTGAGCTGCTGGTAGCGACCTGATTCCAGTCGGGTCACCCGCGCCAGTTCGATGGCATCGTCGAAACCGCGCCGTAAACCCTCGAGCGAGTAAGCCAGCAGACCGAACAGGCCATGATCTTCGGCCATTTCGACCACCAGGCTGGAGCCGACGATGACGTTGAATCCGTCGGCGCGCAAGCGCTCGAAACAATGGCGCGCATCTTCCGGTGTCTGGTAGGCGTATTGCACGATTTCCAGTTTGAGGATGTCCTTGATGTCGTCGAGTTCGGGAATCGTTTTGCCAAACATCACGACCCCGACACGCGTCGACCGACTGCGCGCCTTGAGCAACGCCTGTAACAGCGAAAAACCGTCCAGCTGAATGATCGCCACCGGTGCCTGCAGATTATTGCGCAGCATCGCCGCATTCGACCCTGCGCTGACAAAGACATCAACCAGCCCGGCATGCACCCGTTCGCGTGCCTGCGCCAGCGCGACGTCGAAGGCACCCTCAACGACCTCAATGTCGGCCCGATCGGCATATTCGGCCACGATCTGCGCACCAAACAGGGCGATGTGGCGGTAGGCGAGAAAGCAGATGCGAGGGCGGATATTGTTCGAGAGGGATTTGCTGGTCATGGTGGTTGCGTGTGTCGTTGAAACAAGTTGATTGTCGCATCACTGATGCATGAAACATCTCTTGTTTTTGACGAAACGATGATTGCTATAAGAATCAACGCACTAGGGTGCAGCTACCAGCTGGCACGCTCCATGCTGATCAAGTAGGAATAACCAATTAAATAAAGAGACCCCTCCATGGCGCTTGAACACATCACCGTGCTCGACCTCACGCATATGCTCTCCGGCCCCTACGGCACCATGTTACTGGCCGACCTGGGCGCGCGCACCATCAAGGTCGAGCCACCCGTCGCTGGCGAAGGCACGCGTCGCCTGCTGGAGCATGATCCGGATTATTCGATCGATGGCATGGGGGCGTATTACCTCACACTCAACCGCAACAAGGAAAGCGTCTGCGTCGACTTGAAGACGGACGCCGGCAAGGCGGTATTTTTTGATCTGGTGCGCAAGGCCGACGTGGTCTACGACAATTTCAGCGTCGGTGTGACTGAGCGATTGGGGATTGACCATGCGACCCTGATCGCAATTAATCCGCGCATTATTACCTGCTCGGTGACCGGCTTTGGCCAGACTGGTCCGGAAATCAATCGTCCGGCATTCGACCAGGTCGTGCAGGCGATGGGCGGCGGTATGTCCATCACCGGTGCCGCTGGCGGTGAACCAACCCGCAGTGGCATTCCGATCGGCGATTTGTGCGGTGGCATTTTCGGCAGCATGGGCGTGCTGGCAGCTATTGCCCAGCGCGAGCAATCGGGCTGCGGCCAGCATGTCGATGTCTCGATGCTGGACAGCCAGATCTCGATGCTGAACTACATGGCGACCATGCATCTGATGTCGGGAATTCTCCCCGGAGCGATTGGCAACGGGCATTTTGTGCACGTTCCTTACAATAGCTTCACGACCAGTGACGGTCACGTGATCGTGGCGTGCATTGGGGATGCTTTCTTCCTGCGCTTCGTCGAGACGATGAATCTGCCGTCCCTGCAAAAGCCGGAGTATGCGCAGCAGCCTGTACGGTACGCGGCCCGCGCCGAGATCGAGGCCATTGTTAACGAGGAAATGAAGGGGCAGACGTCGGCGTACTGGCTTGAGAAATTGCGTGCGGCCCGCATTCCCTGCGGTCCGGTCAACAACTTTGCCCAAGCGCTCGGGGACACCCAGGTCAACGCCCGCAATATGGTGGTCGACGTCGAACTCGCCTCCGGAAAGACGGTGCGCATGCCGGGTAATCCGATGAAATTGTCGGCCTCGGCAGCGCAGCAGTACAGCCGGCCGCCAGCGCTCGGGGAGCATACCGGCGATGTCCTTGAAGCCCTGCTGGGCTACTCCGGCGACACCGTCGCGCAACTGCGTCGGGATGGCGCGATCGGCTAATTGTCCGATCCACAGTTCACCTTTTCAGGAACCGGGAGTCAACCATGCAACACATTTTTATCACCGATGTAGCGCCGCGTGACGGCTTGCAAAATCAGGCCAGGCAGGTATCGACTGCAGACAAACTGCAATTGATCCGCTTGCTGGTTCAGGCTGGTGTGCGCAGCGTCGAAGTCACCAGTTTTGTTTCGCCGAAGGCCGTGCCGCAGATGGCGGATGCGGGCGACCTGCTGCAGCAATTGCATCTGGCATTACCGGCACTGCGCAGCTCGGTGCTGGTGCCGAACCTCAAAGGGCTAGAGCGTGCCCATGCCGCCGGCGCAAAGGAGATTGCGGTGGTCCTGTCGGCGACCGACACCATGAATCAGAAGAACATCAACATGTCCCTGGAGGCCGCCACGCAAGCCTCCGTGCAGACGTTGCGTCAGGCACGGACCCATGGATTGCTGACCCGCGCCTATATTGCGGTGGCGTTCGGCTGTCCGTTTGAAGGTGTGCCACCGCTTGATCGCGTGATTAGCCTGGTGCAACGCATGCTCGAGGCCGGCGCGCAGGAGATCGTCATCGCCGACACCATAGGCGCAGCGTCGCCAGCGCAGGTCAAGGAGCGCATGCAGGCGCTGGCCGACAGTATGCCGATCGACCAGCTGGCGCTGCATTTGCATGACACGCGTGGCATGGCAGTTGCCAATGCCTGGGCCGCACTGGAAGTCGGTGTACGCCGCTTCGATGCCAGCGCTGGCGGCATTGGCGGTTGTCCGTTCGCACCGGGTGCGGCCGGGAATCTGGCCACCGAAGATCTGGTCCTGATGGCGGGTACCAGCGGCTTTACCACCGGCATCGATCTGGATGGCCTTCTTGATGCCGTTGATTTTGCGGCAACCAGCCTGGACCGGGCACTTGGTGGGCGCTCCAGTATCTGGTTGCGTCGGGAGCGAGACAAGGCCCGCGCGGCTGCATGAATCACGACCGACGAAAATACGTCGATTGATTAGAAAGTCAGCAACATTTGCCAATAGAGCCCTTGGCAGTACAGACTGACAGCAACAAAAAATGCCCTCCCGTTTTTGCGGGAATACAAGAGCTACCCATTCATCCTCAACAGGAGACACAACATGAAGCTTCGTCACATCCTTCGCACCACCTCCACCGCATGCGTCCTGGCGACATCAGCGGCATTTTGTATTCCAGCGGGTGCCGTCAACCTGACGGTCACCCATTGGGCCGATGGCATGTTCGGTGCGCCATTTACTGTTGCGCTCGAAAAAGGCTACTTCAAGGAAGCCGGTGTCGATGTCACTGGATTCCTGACCTCGGCCGGTGGCGGCACCACGGTCCGCAACGCCATGGCTTCAGAGATTCCCTACGGCGAGGTGGCGCTGCCAGCCGCCATTGCGGCCATCAAGCAAGGCGTCGACCTGACGATTGTCCATGCCGGTGTCATTAGCCTGGCCGACATTTATTGGGTGGCAAAAGCCGACTCGCCCCTCAATTCCATTGCCGACCTGAGTGGCAAGAAGCTGGGCTATAGCAGCCCGAAATCCGTGACCGACATGGTGTCAACACTGGCGCTGAACAAGGCGGGTTTGCTGGACAAGGTCGAGCGTAGATCGGTCGGCAGCCTGTCGGGTGCATTGACCGCGTTACGTCAGGATGCTGTTGACGTGGTCTACAACACCGAACCGGCCTACACACGAGAAAAATCGACACTGAAAATGGTGTTTCGATCGACCGACTTGTTGCCCAACACCACGCAGACCGTTGGCGTGGTGCGCACCGAATACCTCAAAAAGAATCCCGATGTGATCAAGGCCATCATCGCTGCGCGACGCAAGGGCGTTGAATTCATCCAGAGCAATCCGGGCGAAGCCGGCGAAATCCTGGCCCGTCAGTACAAGCTTCCAGTGGATATTGCCAAGACCGCGATTGCCAATATTCTTGCCGCCAAAGGGACTTACTGGAGCACCGGCAAGTTCGACTACGACGGCATGAAAACGATGTTGACCGGATTACAGTTGGTCAAGGCGATCGAGCCGGGTCCGTTCGACTGGGACAAGATCGTTGACGAAAGCCTGATGCAGCCGGATCAGCGCAAATGACGACGGCGACCATGCAGTCCGTTCCGTCCGCACTGATAGCCGATAGGGGAACCAGCCTCAAGACCCATGTCGCGGTGCGCGACGCGACGCGCGTCTTTGCCGCCCGCGATAGCGGTTTGCCGTTCCACGCACTCGGGCCGGTCTCTTTTGATCTGCGTGAGGGAGAGTTCTTTTCCGTAGTCGGGCCGTCGGGTTGCGGCAAGTCGACCTTGCTTGACCTGATCGCCGGCCTGTGCGCGCCTAGCGCCGGCAGTGTGCATTTTGAGGGGCAGCCTGTTATCGGAGAAGTCCCGGATGGCGTCGCCGTGGTGTTCCAGGAAGACGCGAGCTTTTCATGGCTGACCGTCTATGACAATGCGGCCTTCGGCGTGCGCCGCAGCGGCTTGCCGGAGAATGAGGTGCGCGAGCGGGTTGAACATGCGCTGGCCTTCATGGGCTTGTCCAGTTTTTCCGGTATCTATCCGTCGCAATTGTCGGGCGGGATGCGTCAGCGGGTATGCATTGCCCGGGCCATGGTGTTGCGCCCGCGCCTGATGCTGCTCGATGAACCGTTCGGTGCGCTCGATCAGCAGACCCGTTTGCTGATGGGGGAGGAGATGCTCAAGCTTTGGCGTGATACCGGCTCGACCGTCATGCTGATCACGCATTCCATCGACGAGGCCGTCTTGCTGTCGGACCGGATCGGCGTGATGTCTTCGTGCCCGGGTACCTTCATCGATATCGTTGAAACCGGCTGGAGCCGGGAACGCGACGCACAGACTGCCATGGATGCGCGTTTCGGCGCCTTGCAGTCACGGGTCTGGGGCATGCTGCGCGAAGAGTCGATCAAGGCGCTGGGGGTGCGGAGATGATCGCCGCTGCGCGGACCTTTTCGGCGGTCCCGGAATCGCGTCATGGCACCCTGCGCAAGGCGTTGTTGCGGCGACGCGTACCCCTGTTGCGACTCGCTTTTGTCGTTAGCAGCGTGCTACTACTGGAGATTGCCAGTCGGTTCGGCTGGATCAATCCGGTCTCCTTCATCCCGCCATCGGCAATGGCCACCAGCGCCTGGAACCTGCTTGTTGCCGGTACCTACAAGACCGACATCCTGCTCACGCTGTATGCGGCCGGCATGTCGGTGGTACTGGCAGTCGTGTTCGGCTTCTTGTTCGGTGTCCTGCTGTTCCGGTTACCGCGGGTACGCCGCGTCCTTGATCCGCTGCTGCTGTCCTACTATGCGGTGCCCATCTTCGTGCTGTATCCGATGCTGATCGTCTTGCTCGGTCTGAACCGCTGGCCGCTGGTGATGCTCGGCTTCCTGTTTGCGGTGGTGGCCATGGCAGTCAATACCCTCAACGGTCTGGAGCGGGTTCCGACGGTGCTGTTACGCACGGCGCGCATGCTGCGCATGGGTAGAGTGCAGGAGGTGTTGCTCATTACCTTGCCGGCCAGTCTGCCGTTCGTCTTTACCGGCATCAAGCTGGCCATCGTCTACTCCTTCATTGCGGTCATTGGTGGCGAATTCGTGCTCTCCGGCGCGGGTTTCGGTTACCAGATCGCGTTTGCTTACAACAATTTTGACAACGACACCATGTACGGGCTGATGCTGGTATTGCTCGTGTTTGTCGGCACGCTGAACCTGTTGCTCCACGCCGCCGAGCAGCGTCTGTATCAGCGCCGCGTGCTCAAGGAGATGACATGACGACCTCGTCGCAAACCCGCTTGCAGACGAGGATGCAATCGGCCGCCAGCGCGCCACGCTGGGGAGATGGTCTACTGCTGGTGGCCACCATCGCCGTGTTGTGGCAGCTTGCCAGTTGGGGTGTCGGCGGCACCGTCTTGCCGACGCCGCTACGCACCCTGCAGCAGGTCGGGGTCGAGCTCGCCGATGAGGAATTTCTTGGGCACCTTGCCGAGACCAGCATGGCCTTCGGTGTCGCGCTCTGCATTTCCCTGCTCGGTGGTATTGCATTGGGCATCGTGCTGGGTGCGCGGCGGCTTGCCGGCGATGTGTTCGAACCGCTTCTTATTGCGCTGTATTCGATTCCGAAGATCTCGCTCTATCCGATTGTGCTGCTCATGTTTGGCCTTGGCATCTCGGCCAAGATTGCGTTCGGGGCGATCCACGGCATTATCCCGGTGGTGATTTTCACCATGACCGCAGTACGCAATATCCGACCGGTCTACCTGCGCGCGATACGGACCCACCGTCTGACTGCGTGGCAAGGCGCTATTCATGTGCTGATCCCGGCAACCGTTCCAGAGATTGTTGCCGGCTTGCGGATCGGTTTTTCACTGACGCTCCTTGGCACGCTGCTGGGCGAAATGTTTGCCTCGCAACGTGGCATCGGTCACCTGCTGATGCGGGCAATCGACCGCAACGATGCGCCCACCATCATGGCACTGTCGCTGATGCTATTTCTGTTCGCCACCATCGTGAGCCTGTGCCTGCTGCAGTGGGACCGCCGGCTGCGCCGCGCTACCTGATCGCTCACCTAATTACTGGATTCCACAATGACCAACAACACATCTCTCAAGCAGATCCTCACCGACGGTGAATTCGTCATCGCTCCCGGTGTTTTCGATATGTTTTCTGCCCGCATTGCCGATCAGCTCGATTTCAAGGCGCTGTACATGACCGGCTATGGCGTGTCTGCCTCTTACCTTGGACTGGCTGATGCCGGGCTGATCACCTACACCGAAATGGTGGCGCGGGCCGGCACCATCGCGCAAGGCATCAGCAAGCCGCTCATCGCCGATGCGGATACCGGCTTTGGCGGTTTGCTCAACTTGCATCGCACTATCCGTGGCTATGAAGCAGCTGGCGTGCAGGCGATCCAGTTCGAAGACCAGCAGTCGCCCAAGAAGTGCGGTCACACACCCGGCCGGCAAGTCATCCCGTTGAGCGAGATGCTGCAAAAAATCGAGGTGGCCTGTGATGCACGACGCAGCAAGGACACATTGATCATCGCCCGTACCGATGCCCGCACCAGTCTTGGTCTGGACGAGGCGATCCGTCGCGGCAAGGCGTTTGCCAAGGCTGGCGCCGATATCGTGTTCATCGAGTCGCCCGAGACCGCCGAAGAGTTTCGCCGGGTCGGTGGCGAGGTCGATGCCTGGTTGCTGGCGAACATGGTGCCGAGCGGTATGTCGCCGGAGATAGCCTCCGATACCTTGCGCAAGTGGGGCTTCAATATCGCCATTTATCCGGCACTCGGCATGAGTGTCGCTGCTGCCAGTCTGGCGGCCGGTTATCAGTTCCTGCAGTCGCAGCACAGCACCATCGCGCTGGATGTGCCGGCCTACTCGATGCAGCAATTGCACGTGTTGATGGGCTTTCCCGAGGTGTGGGAATTCGAGCGGCGTCACGCAACGACAGGGAGTTGAGATGGCCAATACACTCTTTGACAAGATATGGGATGCGCATCAGGTCACCCAACTCCCTGGCGAGGTCAGCCTGCTGCAGGTAGATCGCCATCTGGTGCACGAATTGACCGGTGCCGCCGCCATCGCCGAACTGGAGGACCTGCAAGCCGCAGCGGCCGTGGTCAAGGGACGTCGGATTGCCACCAGCGTCAGCGGCTGGGTGGTACCCGGATCGATTGCGGTCAAGCTTGCCGCCGAACGCGAAGGACTGGATCAAATTTTCCTCGACGCCGGTTTCGAGTGGCGCGAACCCGGCTGCTTGATGTGCGTCGGTGCCAACGGTGATCTGGTGCCTTCCGGTCAGCGCTGTGTCTCGACCTCGAACTCGAACCGCAACTTTTCGGACGGCAGGGGCAGGGCGCGATGACGCACCTGGCTAGTCCCGCCGTCGCTGCGGCCAGCGCGATCGCGGGCACGATTACCACGCCGGACATGATTGGAGCAGCAGCATGAAACCCTTCACTACACTGGAAGGTGTCGCCGCCTCGCTCTTGCAGGACAACATCGACACCGACGTCATCGTGCGCATCGAGCGTATCTCACGGCTGGTGCGCGGCCAATTCGCGCCATGGGCGTTCGAGGTCCTGCGCTATCGCAGCGATGGCAGTGAGAATCCGGATTTTGTGCTCAACCGGGAGCCATTCCGTCAAGCGCAGATTCTGCTCGCAGGAGCTAACTTTGGCTGCGGCAGTTCGCGTGAAATGGCAGTCTGGTCGCTCGACGAATTCGGTATTCGCTGCCTCATCGCCCCGAGTTTCGGCGACATTTTTTTCGGCAATTGTCTGCCAAATGGCGTCTTGCCGATCACGCTGGCGCGCGTGCAGATTGAGGCGTTGAGCGCGGCGACCGTCGGTGGTGCAGCGCTCAAGGTCGATCTTCAGACTCGCACGATCTTTACCGAAGCGACCGGGTCGATCTCCTTTTCGCTGGCTGATACGCAGCGCGATGCCTTGCTGAGCGGACTCGATGAAGTCGATCAGACGCTCATCCAGACCGCGCTGATTGCCCAATTTCAGCAACAGGATCGGCAACGCCGGCCGTGGGTTTATGTTTCACGGAACGCCGACTGAACAGCGCGGTGAGGCAGCGCCGGGCAAGGCACTGATGACCGCTTCGGATCACTACACGCCGCCAGCCGCAGACGGTTCGCGGCCAGGTGTTTTCTGGGCCGTCGTCAACGATCCGAGGCGATATAGCAGTGTCGGCATGACGACGCTATTCCTTCACGAGGGTTTGCCGGGGCATCATTTGCAGATCGCGCGCATGCAGGAAATGACGCTGCCGGATTTCCGCAAGTTCGGTGGCAATAACGCGTACGTCGAGGGCTGGGCACTGTATGCCGAAACGCTAGGCAAAGACATGGGTCTGTTTGATCGGCCGGAAGCTTACTTCGGTCATCTCAACGATGGACTATTGCGCGCAGTACGGCTGGTAGTTGATACCGGGCTCCACAGCAAGGGATGGACCAGGGCGTTAATCCCGATTGTCGAGATGCCGGCAGACAGGGCGCCTTCTACAGCACGTCCATACCCGTTTAGGCTGAAGGTAACTCCATCTGTGTAAAGACTTCTGTGAACGCCGCGCTAGTGAACTGACTATCCTGATTAGGCCGTTTTCTCAGGTGGGTATTACGTACCGCTGGCCGCAAATTTCAAGGGATGTCTGGCATGAAAAAATCGTTCGTTGGCGGCTTGTTTCCTTGGATTGTGCTTTGCCAAGCTCTGCCTTTAGCAGAGCATGGGCCTCGGCGGTGGGTAGCTCGCGTTGCGCCATCTCGTCATTGAGACGTTGCACACATTGCGTCCCGATATGTGTTCAGCTTGTCGAATTGCCTATGCCAATAGTTGGCCTCCCACTTGAGCTGGATGAAGTCAGCCTTGCTGATGCAGGCAGGCGACTGCGCAAACGCCGCAGCATCCACATTCGCATGCGCTGCCGGGAAACTGTTCAAAATCATGCCCTCAGCGTACAAATATCCGATGCCACCGACATTGTTCTATTTCAGGAGGGCGCTCTTATATTTCCGGGCGGTAGACAATTGCTTGATCAATCATCAACTGTGAGTTTGGAGGAAACGAAAAATAGGTTCATCGAATATTTACTTGCAGAATTGCTATGGTTGACGGCTGAAAACAGACTACCGTAGACAATATTGTTTGGTGCTGTGTTCTTGTTTCGCACAAATACGTAAAGAATATTTTAAATAATCTTGGCGAAAGCGGCTATTTCCTGACAAAGAAAGTTTAAGCGCTTCTTCATAGGCCAATCGCGCCTCAACCGTTTTCCCCTGTTCTTCTAAAACAAATCCCTTGTCATCATGCTTAATGGCATTGAGTAAATCAATCTTATCGTGCGATAGTCCTTGCGACTGGCATTTAGATATGAAACTTTCCATACTCTTATATGATCCGCCCCATCGGGGTGTTAGCTGAATCAAGTACCGTATCCGCAAAATCATATTGGAGGGGAGTACCGATACACCTAACATGAGGTAATTCTCAGCAGCTTGGCTATTCCCTTCAAATTGAGCAATATTCAGTAAATGAAGAATCGCCAAATATGATTTTGGATTTAAGTGTAAAGATGTTTCAAGATCCTTCTTTGAAAGAACAAACATCTGTTCCATGTAATGAAGATTTTCTTGTGGTAGTTGTGAAATATAATTTGTTCCTCGTTTAAATTCTCCGAGTTTTCGATAAAACACACCTCTTGCAAGATATGCGGAAGCTGATTTCGGATAAGCCTTAATCTAGCTATCGAGTTGAGGTCTAATCCGATCCTCTTTTTGATAAAAGACTTTATATGCGTCCAGCAATTCATATTCGGAGGCTAAACCCTTTTCAAAATTTTTCTGGAGCGTTGAGAATATATTCTCTGTCCCATCAAAATTCCCGGAGATTAACTGCTCCAGAACATCGCCTTTTGTTTCGGCCAAGGCTGATGTAATACAACCCAGCATGAGTAAAATTGATACGATTACGGTCTTCATCTGGATTTTCTCGGCAGGTTTAATTAAGTTAGTGAAAGGCGGGTTTTGTCGAATTAATTTTAAAAATCCGGAGCACTGGCCCAGTAATCACAGTTCTCCTAAACACCTGATTGGCAGATTCTTGCAGAGCCCGAATCTGTCGACGATCCGCTGTGTGACGCCAGAAAATACCTGCAAGGACAATCCCACATAAAGCGAGGACGCATTCTTGCGGCATGCTGGATATCATTTGGGACTTACCGTTGGAGATGAACGAACCACCACAGCGAAGACAGAGCCGTCTCTTGCCGTTGTGACCCCATGTCGGGTGACATGTTCAATCTCACTGCAACCCCTCCTCATGGTGACGTGTCGCGGTGGACTGTACCTCTTGGTCTGATAGTTCGCGGCCGAGCCAAAGGACCACCTGAGATGCACCAGCGCCAAGCGCCATTTCACAAAACGTGCGGCATTCGGCTTGTGTGAAACTGCCGGTGTGAAAACCTGTCGGGTGCATCACAACTCTGGTGGTAAGTGCGAACCACCAAGTCCTGTCAAGCCGATGTATAAAAGATTTCAGCAGTTGCTGGCCGAGAATGGAATCGCCAAGAAGGATGCGAGGATGATTGAAAGGATTAATCAGTTCGGCCGATTGCGTGAAAGCGGCATTGCGCGCTTCAACTCCTGACGCAAGGATAACGGTCTTCTTACCCGCTTTTCTCATTGCTATTTCAGGCACTTCTGAAATCTCAGCGCCAGTCCTGACATTCCTCACTGTCAGCCGATCAGAATCAAATTTTACATACAGAATCGGAAAGAGCGCAGATAACATGTCGCTGTTGACCTGTGAGGTTTAACTTCAATTTAGAAGGAAAAAATCTGGCTAACTCGGTCTCGCATTGGCTAAGCTAGACCAGTCGATTTCACGTAATAACTTGCTGTATCTGCGCTTATTCCGACCACCTCACATAAAACTATGTCCAAACTAATATGCCTAAGTTATCGTAGTAAGCATCACTAGTTCATCTATACCATCGACAGCCCCGACTTCCAAGTTGTCGGCGCTGCTAAGACAGGTAAAGCGTTGTAATCGTGATCAGCACGACTGGGTTCGTGCCGAGCAGGCGTATGTGTCGCAATCCCTGCTTGCCAAATGAGGGCGTTCTTACCCCAATCCACCCAAGTTAAGCGAGCTACTAATAACTAACATTGCTTCTGAGTCATAAATTTGTGCGGTTTCGGTCGCGACTTGCGAGGCTTGGAGAGATTTTCTCGATGAAGCGAAACCTGTCTGGCGATCAATGCCAAGGCTCTTTTCAACAACGCGCCGATCCGCTTGCCGGCAAGCAGCGCTGGCAGTAATGGCTTCATGACGGTATGGGCGTACGCCCGGTTGATGCGTTGGTCGACGGGCAGGTTGGCAAGATCATGGGCCGCCTGAGCCGCCAAGGCCTCCAGGTTATCGGTCAATACTTTGGCAGCGACATCCTGCATGACTGCGTGTTGCGACAGGCCCGAGACATGCTCCAGATTGAGGCGATGCTTGAGCCGCTTGAAGGCTTCCTCGATGCGCCAGCGCTGGTGGTACAACGCGCCGAAACCTGCGACAGGAAAGCGCGCTGTATCAAGCAGGTTGGTCATCAATACATACACGCGTCCGTTACCGGCGACGGTGCGCACCAGTCGCACTGCATGCGCTTGGCGGAGGCATTCGTAGTCACGCGCATCGTGCTGGTCGGGGGCGCGCAGCGTGACGACCTGGTCGTCAAGCCCTGAGCGCAGAAAATCACGGACGCAGGCAAAGCCGGTGCTGTCGACACGCATGCAAAACGGGATACCACGTTGATTCAGGGTGGCGACCAGCCAGCGGCACGGAT
>JBLHLW010000052.1:0-30975 GCA_047621345.1 Minisyncoccia bacterium
TGTGTTAAATCGCATGCTGGCCGCCGCACGCCCAAACTCCGTTCGCAGTCAAAAAATGGCAGCATGGTCGTGCATGGGTTGGGGGGACTGTCGTTTTCTGATTTGAAGTGCACCAACGCCGCGATGAACGCCAAAAAGTGAGGTCGCATAGTTCATCGAGGTGGTGTCCTGATCGATCTGATCGGGGGCTTGTGTGATTTGTTCAAGAATCAGGTTTGGACGTGGCCCGAACCTCACGCCACTCGGCAGCCGTCATATTCCCACGTTAGCTCGCAGAGCCACCGCATTGATGGACAGTCGCAGTTATTATCAGCTTTGATCAACGAATTACAGACTAATGCGACTAGATGCAGGTCAGGCCGGATTGGAAAGCAGATTGCTACAGATCCTATTGCCTGCCATGCAGAAAATTTCGCCCTATGATTCGACAAACAGGGATTGGTATAAACCAATCCCTGTCCCCTACCCTACGTTACGCGATTGAAACTCGACATGTTGCGAACTGTCGACGGTTGATGAACGCGGCAAGTGCTTCTAAGCGTGAGTTAGCGATTGTGCTGGCAAAGGTATGAATTACTTGAGTTTTGCATCATTTAATTCAGCAGTACAAACCTCACTAAATCGCGGTTTACGTACATCTAGCAATTCAACACGCACCTCCAATATTCGTGTTGGCTTATTGGCCACCAGGTCTGTTCAATAGGTTCAACACCCAGCGTTTCGTTTCGCTTAGCTTCCTGTTTTGTTGAGGATAAAACTCGGTCAAAACACTTCGCTCCTTGCCTTCCAGTTGCATGCTTAGCGATGTAATATAGTGCATCAATACACCCTCACATCGACGATGCGATACAGACCGTTGACGGTTGCAACAGCGCTCACGTAGTTTTTTCTGATAGGCTTAAACATGACTTTTCCCCTGATAAAAGCTGTTAATAAGAACAGCCGCAGGCGCTACGTTTAATCCGCGTTAGGGACTAAACGTTGTTTAGTCCCCCGGCTATCAAAAAGGCGCTGAAATACGTTTTCAGCGCTTTGGTTATAGATATTCGTTTTAACTGTGCGCTGGCACACCAAACAAAATTACAACTTTCCTTTGTTGCTCATCAAAGTTAAGTCAAATAAACAGTAACGAACGATCACTCTCTATCCGCCCCTTCAGCAACACACCAATGCAGTGTGTGACTTTGATTTGCCAGATTCAGGATGGTGCCGTCTCCAGTCAGCCGGGTTACCGAATCAGCGTTCGTGGCTTGATTAACAGTCTCGCGTAGTTCATACGCATCGGCATCCACCTCTTCGGTTTACTGGTATGCGCCAAAAACATCAAGGCCTGCGCTGACAACCAACACGGTCAGCGATCCCTTTGCTGTTGACGTTAATTTCATAATTGGTAACGCCCCCGCTCGGCGGCTGACCGCCGTGTAGTCCGATGTAGAGAGCGTCAGACTTATGGATGTTAGTCCCGCCACGATTACACATTCCGATTGTCGTACGGCGATTTTGAATGGTAGTGCAAGGCCTTATACCTCTACATGTCGTTATCCTAGTTTGGCTCGGGTTGACGCGTCCTGACGTTTTGCTATTCAGCTAGCGCAGCACCTCCAATTATCAAAGACAGACTGCTATGCAGCAACAGTTACGCTTATTATTCCGGTCGGTTTTGAACCTTAGGCTTGGTCTTTAAACTGTGATGACGACACAGTGCGATGTGCTCGCTTGGCAGGATGCAAAACCAGAAAGTATCGATTAGCCTCGTATCGCGAGCCGTTTTTCTGGCGTTGGGAGCACCCTTACCAACGAAAGATGAGGAAATTGTTTTAACTTCAATCAATACGCATTTGTCAATTCCACCGAATAACTCTCTAAAAAAAATCCGTTCGGACTTTTTTGTATTTTTATATCAATGACTTATAAATCAAGAAATCGACCAGGATGACTCGCATTGCATATCCGTGTTTTTTAGTGTGATTGCGCCGCAATTCCCTGACCATAAATAAACTTGAAAAGCCGTCGATCGTCTTGAACAAATAACTAAATTTTGTGTTCGAAGACAACGTCCACTAACTCGAACGCTCCATGAACTGACTGAAGCACCTTGCTTGCGATAAATGATGCAATTTTGTGCTGCTCGTGAGGGGGCTATTTATTGAACTAAAAAAACCAGGCACCAGACAACTAATCGCAATTTTCATCACTATTCTTCGCCGTCCACTTAGTGTCTTCTTCCTTTAAATGGACTATACGTTTTTTATAAGTCGTTGATTATAATGGGGTTGATAGTATCAACTCGTCTTACTTCTCTTTTTTTGCGTCCGCCAAAGCTTGTAATACCGCACGAATCGCCGTCTGGGTAACCGCGGCATCTTCTGCCGAAGAAAACACCAGTCGCAACACCTTGTCAGCTTGAAGCACATCACAAAACGTATTTTTTCCAGAACGGATCCGTAGCGGTTCGGATGCTTTTGCTTTTGATTTAACCGCAGCATCCAGGCGTGCAAATTTCACCGCCCGTGTTTGATCAAACTCGCCGGCGGCAAGACGACGCACTGCATCTGTAACTTGAACCGCCCTACCCTGCTCACTAAGCTTAGCGAGATCTTGTGCTGCATTAGCACCGACGAGGTGCGGATGCGTGCGCAAGATATCAATAGTCTCAGCAGGCAAATTGCTAAAACTCATCAGCTGTGTAATGGTTGACTTGGACACACCGGCGTTCGCGGCGATCTCTACACGTGTGAGTGTTGGATGACGTTCCTCGATGTGACAAAATCCCAGATACTTTTCGAAGTCAGGCAAATCTGACTGAAGCAAATTCGCATAGAACGCATTGAGTTCCGCCTGATCGTCATCTGCTTCAATAACGACAGCAAGAATCCGGTCGCGACCCAATTCCCGAAATGCCTGCACACGGTTATGACCGGACACAATCTCGTAGCCGCCAGCGGGACGACTTCGTACCGTCACGGGAGTAACGAGCGGATTAGTTCTCAGGTTGCTGACGAGTTCGGTAAATTGATCATCGGTAAGTTTCCTGCGCCGCCCTGCTTTCTCGTGCAAGTCGTCAAGCGGCAATTCGCTAGGAACGGCTGCTTGTAATCGCTCCTGCAATTGTTTGTTTTCGTCGAGAGCTTGAGCGTACTTTCCTTGCAGGTTCATTAACTGCCCCGGTGCCGTTCGAGGTTCGCTGCGCACAGCTGCTTGTTGCTGCGGTTCGTCATCATCAAGATTGATCAAAGCAGCCTTGTTCGCTTGCCGTTCTTTAATAGATGCCATTTCACTTTTCCTTTGTCGGTGTATCGCCAATGCCCCATAGCAGACAGCTTTTGCTATCTACAATATCGACCAGTCGATCGTATGGTTCGCAGATCCGTTCATAAGCATTGGTGCTGCCTTGATAATTGGGCATATCGTAGACCGTCGCGAATTCGGCGGAGGTAGTCATAGCCAACGATGTTTCAGGAATCTCGACGGGCAAGACATGATCTCCGTATGTTTTGATAATCCAGTCCCGCACCATTTGTGCCGATGACTTGGCTGGCATCCGGGTAATCAGGATATCGATGTAATCAAATACTTTCTGTTTTGGACCTTTGGAAATATCTTTGAGTCCATTGACTAGATCGGAAAAAAGAGTCCAGAATTGCACCATCGATGCAAATGATAGTGTGTCCGGTACCACGGGAACAATGATCGAGTCTGCAGCGAAGAGGGCGTTAATTGTCAGATACGACAGTGTTGGTGCTGAATCGATAATGACATAGTCATACATCGGGAGGAGGGGAATCAAGCCATTTCGCAGTACATTCCAGAACTGAAAACTTGGATCCTCGCTATGTACCTTTGCCGGCAGGATGAACTCGGCATTAAACAGGTCCGTTGAACTTGGAATCAGATCGACACCAGTCCAATAGGTCTGCATTGGGGCAAAAGTCAGGTCTGGTTGTGAGTTATCAATCAGAGGCAGTACTGTTTGGTCCGCTTCGACCTCGGCATGCGGATTAATGCCAAAAAACGTGGTGGTCGAACCTTGCGGGTCGAGATCGATGATCAAGACTTTACGCGCATGGCGCAGCGCGAGTCCTTGGGCCAGAATCATTGATGTCGTCGTCTTTGTGACTCCGCCCTTGAAGTTAGCTACGGCAATCACTTTGCCTAACTGTCCCTGTGGGCGCTGTTGGTCTTTACCAATCGTGCCTTTAACCCAGGCAATCGATTCTTCAAGAGTAAATGTACGCTGGCGTCCTTTACCTGACTGAAATCCTTGTGGAAAATCTTTTCCAAGCAAGTAGTTCATTCGTGTTTTATCAATCCCGCAGATGCTTTGTAACTTGCCGCTCGTAAATGTAGGTGATTGTTTTCGGGGGAATGGCTGTAACATTGAATCGCGGATTTTTTTTAACATCCGCCCTGACCGTTCTGCCAGCGCATTAAGTTCGTCGCCACTGACGACGACCGGTTTCATGTTCAATTCCATATGACTCCAGTGTGTGCAAAACATGCTAAAAATAAATAATTCAACCTATTTCATCCTAAGCAATTGTATAGGTTGAACCCACGCTATACCAGTGCATATCTAAGATAGAACCCCCAAAAAACCTCACCGTAACCAAGTTGTCGTCGTTATGCAGGCTGTTTTATCTCCAGGTATCGTTTCAGTAAAGAATCATGACAAAAATTCACTGTGTGCATTGAGTGTTTATTAAAGATGTAAACACTTAAACCAATTGAATTGCTCAAACATGGCTTACAGCGGGAAGTTTCAGAGAGTTAGGTGATTTTTTTTGGGGGTCCAGGTGAGGTTTTTTGGGGGTGATGGTCGCTGAGGTGAGGTTTTTTGGGGGTGACTGGTGAGTGGATATGGGGGTTGTACGGCCTCAGGTGAGGGTTTTTGGGGGTTGTACAGTTAAGTGAATTATTCGTGGCGTTATTTTCCACTTCTCATGTACATTATTGGTAATGGACTCCCCTGACACCACAAACGCTGCAGTGCGACGACCGAATGAAACAATCGCGATCAACCCTACACGGGGCAAGATCACGCTTGGGACTCGTCGGCTATTCAATTTGCTGCTGTATTTTTCGCAACAGGATGGTATCAAGGACACCTACAGCAGGTCGATTACCGAAGTCATGGCCTATGTGACGACGTCAAAGGATTCCGAGTGGCTCAAGAATTGTTTCCGGCAGATGCAGGAAACAGCAATCGAATGGAATAACAAGGACGGCAAGGTTGAGGAGTGGGGAATTAGCGGCCTGATTTCCGAGGCTCGTGTTATCACTGCCGGTCACGCGACCACTATTGCCTGGTCACTGCCGAACATCATTCGTGAACGGTTGATGGATCCGCGTTTTTATACGAAGCTGACATTGGAAATTCACAGCAAGCTCACGACTGGAGCGAGTATTGCGCTTTACGAGATCTGCTCGCGTTATTTGACTAATCCGACCAAAGTGACGAATCGGGAAGCTTGGGAATGGTGGCAACCGCGATTGACGGGAAATTCCAAGCGCGACGCCAAAGAGTACAAATATTTTGCACGAGAGACATTGCGTCCGGCAATTGCCGAAGTCAATCTGGTCAGCGACATCATCGTTGAGTTAATCGAGCACAAGAATGGACGCCGGATTGAATCGCTCCAGTTCAAGGTGACGAAAAAAGTCGCTCCGGCACTGGAACGCGAAGCGGTCAAGCCTTTCGATGGTGAACTTCTCGAATCGATCATCCGCCTTGGTATTAGCCAGCAAGAGGCACGATCACTGTATGCCGACCATGACTTGAAACTGGTCATGAAGACGGTGGCTCTGACAGAACAGCGGGCACTCGCCTCGAATCTCGCTCCTTTGAAATCCAAGGCGGCGTTTTTCAAAAAGGCCCTGAGCGGTGAATATGCCAAAGCTGCTCCGGTAGCCGTTACCGTCGTGCCCATGACTGCTTTACCGGCACCGGTACTCTCGCTGCAAGAGCGGAAAGTTCAGGTGGGTGCCCAAATTGCCGCCAAGCGTATTCAGGATGCACTGCGGTTGTGGGAAGAGCAGGGCGGTGAAGACCAAATGGCGTTATTGCGCGAGTTCCGGGACCAGAGCACGGTGGATGGCTATCGCAAGGATATTACAAGGCGTGGCTTGGCGTGCATGGTCTCGATTGCGTTGCGCACGGCGTTTTGTCAGTGGTATGCCGACAAGACCTGGGGTGCGGTGACGGACCAGGAAATGATTGATTTTCTGGTTGGATGAAAAAAGTGCCACCAGAAAAGGGGACCAGGTTCATTCCTGCAAGGGAAGGCACGTCAGGTTCAAGACTGGACGCACAGGAAATGTTGCTGCGGTCATTCGGTATCACTTGCAAGACAGACAATGGCGATTGCCAGATCTTAAAACTGAGCGTAACAGCAGAGGGTGATGTTATTCATGACAGGAGCAGCGATGAAACCAACTGATACCGAAGACATCTGCCAGACAAATTCGGATGAAAGGCAGGCGCTATGGAGGGCCGAACTGCCACGTATTTCGCAGGGGTATTGGCGTCACTCTCCCGTCGGCCTGCCGATACCCGGATTCCTCGCTGAACATGACCTGTGTATCGGGGCCGTTCAAAAGCTTGTACGGACGCGGTTCCTGACGGACCATACGTGCTTGCGCTACGGGATATTTGCATTGGAACTGGAGCACCG
Organism: Minisyncoccia bacterium; assembly: GCA_047621345.1. Classification (GTDB taxonomy): domain Bacteria; phylum Pseudomonadota; class Gammaproteobacteria; order Burkholderiales; family Burkholderiaceae_D; genus Actimicrobium. The sequence goes on from JBLHLW010000052.1 coordinate 6,672, forward strand.
ATCGCAGCCGATCAGGACGCAAGTACGACTTACGGCCGTCATTCGGCGCATTGTGGCCGCAGACTATGACATGCAACCCGCCCAACAGTTTTCTGACGCGTTTGCCATGGCGTGGGACTCCCATCAATCGAGGGGCCGCACAATGCTGGCCAGGAGGTCGGAAAACAGCAGGGCAGGGCAGGGGCGCATGAGTGATCGGCGTCAGCATGAGGGGGTACCACTGGAGTTGCTACGATATCCGGCTGGTTTTCAGGCGAACATGGTCATTATTCGACGTTTGCTAGCGATAGCGTAGATTATTTCCAAATCAAGGACCGGGAAAGGTTGGTTTCGCGTCGTCCAAGCTCAAATATTTGCATTGAAAACCAGATGGCGATCAAACAGTCAGTGCGGTGACCTCGATTCAATACGGCCCGATCTGCAACCAGCAGGTTTTTCGACAAGAATTCATTGCAACCAGCGCATGCATCGACCAGACATGCAGGCGAAGGACCCTGCATTCATCCACACCGATCTGAATTTCAATGGCGTACTCTCGGCAAGAACAGCAATTGAAATAGTCCAGAATCATTGAAAGACAGGGTGTTGAAATAAGTTTTTTGGCTAACTTAATGTTGCTCTAACTACCTTTTCGCCGAGCAAAGTAGGCGGTGTGAACGTACTCCGGGGGAGGGCGCTGTAAGCGCCGTCATGGCGTCGCTCTGTTTTCTAGTTATCTCATTTGCGTGACAATCACATAAATCTGCGTAATTTTCCCAACTGGGGTTACACGCCGGAAACCTCGATTTTTTTGTGGGGTGCGTAAAGCCCGCACTGATGGGGATAAGCGCCAAACGCCAAACGTTAGTCACCGGAAATCATGATCTAGGTCGGTCACAAAACTGAACTGGAAACAGTATCGGTTTAAACGAAGAAGCTGAAACTGGATCTGCCGAGTCCTACGATAAAATTTCCGAGGGTTCCGGCGTGGAGCCCCATACTCGGCAACAGTGGGGGGCAGAGCAGGCCAATTGTTACATCGACATCTTGATAACGGCCTTTGCCGAATTGGCGGCGTCGCCCAAGATCGCCCCGGCATGCGACCTCATCCGACCGGGCTATCGTCGCCGAAATAGTGAGCGGCACATGATTTACTTTCAGATCACGACTTATGGCATCGCAGTCGTTCGTATCTTGCATGACCGTATGGATGCGCCACGCCACCTGTGATCCCCTCAAGGCGTAACGGGCATCAACATTGCTGATGCAATTGATTGATGCGGCGTGATTGACTATTTGGCGCATTCTGCCAAGTTACTGCGTAACGTAGCCACTACGTGAAGATGTCATCGAGGACGATACCTATGGTCACCAGCAATGCAAGCCGTCAATCCGCTTACCGCAAGCGTCATCTGCAGGACGAAGAGGGCCACTGTGAGCGCATCAACCAGGTGGTCAGCCTGCACGCCAAACGGGCACTGGAGCGTTTTGCAAAGTGTTACGGCGTAACGAAGCGAGCACTGCTTGAGCGATTGCTAGTCGACGCCGAGACGGAAACCGTCAACGGCGTCTTGCTCTATCCGAACGGGCAGGCCGAGTATTACGACGGCAAGTTTGGTGCGACGACATCATCGTTACGCAGTAATGGCTAAGTGTAGTCTTTTGTGCCGGAATGAGTCATCTCATGGCGAGGTAACCACCTATGATTGATACTGCTGACACGCTGACGCAGTCGCTGGACGTGATGTCTGACAACCCGCTGTGGCGTAGTTTCGTCACAGATACGCGTGTCTATACGGTGCTGTTAAGTCGTGATCTGTTTGGCACGTGGGTACTCTGCCAAGCCTGGGGCAGACGTGTCAGTGAGCGTGGTGGCGGTAAAAGTACCGTGGTGCCGAATGTTGCTGCGGGGCTGGCGGTCATTGAGGTGATTACGCGACGCCGGCAGCAGCGGGGTTATCGGCTGCGCGGGTAGGTATCTCGGCGTGGTTTTGCAGTGATAGTTGCGTGAACGTGCTTCCCGTTTTTGTTGTCAAGATGTTTCTGATCCGCGCCTCCTATAAATGATAAGTCCAAAAATCATCCATGGACAGCACCGAACCGGTTCTTGCTTACGGATGGCTTACGCAACTCGGATCGGCGCGAAGCTCAAAAAATTCTGGCGTGCTTTCAAATGAACATATTGACGTCTTACGGGATGCATCCAGTCGCTCGATCGCCCTTGAGGAGATCGCGTAGGCGTTGCGGCCAGTGTGCCGTCTTGACCTATAGTGGATGCCATCAATGTCATCTCCCAGCGTGGCAATGAGCTCATCGAGCCGTGCACCAAACCATTGACACCAGGCGTGATCTGGACTGGCGATCTGATCGTAAATACCGAGCTTGCTGGCAAAAATTCCCGATATGTCGACGAAGCGCAATGGGCAGTCGAAGGTCATCGTCGCAATCAATGCGTTCTGCGCACCTGTATTGATGTAAAACGTGTCGGGTCGGGTGACATCGTTCACACATAAGCCCGCCTCCCATACGGAAGTGAGAACGTGCGATGCGACGTAGACCCAATGAAACGGGAAGGAGCCATCGGCACGTGCCAGTTGAGGTGGCGGGCCAAACCGGTAGGTGCGCTCAACCTGCGCCGGCCATACCGATTTTTCGTTCCAGGCGGCCCGCACAAACGCGGTCCCGCTCGGTAGTTCGATACGGCTTAATGCAGCAGCATGCCGCGTTTGTTCGAGAGTAGGCAGACGTTCGGAATAGGACTGCGGTATCGGGTAACTGACCCGGCTTGTTGAGGATGACATTCTCAACCTATGACTGCGGCCATGCCTTTGGCACGAAACGTCGCGACCGCCATCACTTTTTCCAGGCGCACACCAGTGGGCAGGCCGAGCAATGCATGTTGACTCTGGTGCAGCTCCTCGCGCGATTCGAACGGCTTACCTGCCAACATTTCGGCGGGGGACAGTTCGTTCAAGTCGTCGTCTGCCGTAATCCAGAATGCATGGATTTCGCTGCCTGGCAATCCAGCAAGTTTTGCCAACACTGTTCCGATCAGTTCAGGAACGGGAGCAATGAATTGCCACGCCGGGAATTTACGTCCGCTGCTCCGGCCGCTTGGGGTCGTGCAATAAAACCGCCCATTTTCAGCGGCGCGGTACAACGATGCCTGGGATAAATGGATGAGTTCCTGGGAGATCACTTCCGACACCTTGAGCTTGGCCACCGGCAGCGTCTGGCTCGAGGATGCGGGATCGGTTGACAGCACCATGCGTACCTCATTGAGCGCGCGCGTTGTCAGCGCGACAAAGCGGTCACGCTCGCTGGCGTCCGCCAACATGCCAACCCGTTCTGCGACCAGGTGCGCAAACCGATCGACTGCGCGATCAGCGGTTAATCCAGCCTGGGTCGAGCGCGCCGTGGCAGCTGGGTGCTTCGCTGTATGAACCATGATTGAATTCCTCATCAGATAGGGGAGGGCGATAGCGCGGCAACGGTAACCGTCCGGGAGTTATTTAATATTATCATCAATCGCATGATTCTCACTATTATCACCTCTGCACGGATGCCACGGCGTTGGGCTGAGAATCCCTGTAACGGCCCCAAAAGGGGATGCCACGTTGCGTACTGGGCGGGAATGTGAGTGGCGGCAGGGCGTGGTGGGTGATTTTTCGGATCTGAAATGGGTCCCCGGACGGATTAGCGTGTTATTTGAAATTTGTTGACTTAATAGGTGCTAAGTAAAGATACTTATTTTAACAGGTATAAATAAACCTGTTAAAATACCTGTCAGTCGGGTCCTGTGCATCCGGCATCTGCTCCGGAGACTCCATCCATGTCGACCAGTCTGCTGCAATTGATCCCCGGCCAGCCCTACGCCTTTGATGTCAATCCGGCTCGCGATAGCGCCGCGTGGCTTGCTGCTGCCGGGCAGGGTGCCTGTCTGCACCGCACCTTTCTCGGCTACTGCACCTGCGATGGCATCGCGTGTCTGGAAGTGGCGCGTGCCACCGGCAAGACGCATGGCATTGCCCTGGACTGCGTGGCGCACGTGCGTCCGGTCGCGCTGCCCGACTGATGCGCGTTTGGATCTCACCATGAGTCGTCCTGCCTTCGTCCTGTCGGATGACCAGGCCCGTCGACTCATCGTGCAACTCGCCCCCGTGCTGGAAGCGCATCCGGTCGGCGCACGCGACCATCGCGCCTTCGTGCGGGCATTTATTGGCGCCGTCCATGCGGCCACCGACCAGACGTTGAGTCCAGTGCTGTACCGGCGACTCATGGCGGCGTATGCCCCTGGCCGGGGGCCATCGACCACCACTCTCCAGCAAGAAAAAGTCGCGTTCGAGGAAGCGCTTGCGCAAGAAGCCCGCGCCGGCCGTACCCTCGATGCTGGCCACGCCGGACCCGACCTAGGTGAGGTCGTCCGGCGCAGCGTCGAACAGGCACTCGCGGCAAGAACACCGGCGCCGGGTCGCCCTCACGACATGGCGGCCGATCCCATCGCTCTAGCGCAACGGGATTTTTTACAAACCCGTCTGGCCGACATCGAACAGGCCTTACTGGAAACGCGCGCGCAGGCAGCGCGCCTGGCAGCGCAGCTGCAGGCAGCGCAAGCGGTGCACACAGAACAAGCCGAGCGCATCGCGGTGATGGATGCCCAGCAGGTGAGCGTGCAGCAGCAAAGCGCGCAATTACTGGCGGAAGTGGGGGAGCAGCGCCGCTATGCGATGCAATCGATCGACGCGGTACGTGGCGAGACGCGTGCCTGGAAAGAACGCTGCACCGAGCTCACGGCACAGCTGGCGCGCTCCATGCAATTACAGGAAGTGTTCCGGCAAGCGGCCTATGCCCGCGGAGCCGCGATTCCTTCACTGCTTGAACAGGATCCGCCCCCATGACGACCGACCGAATGATGCCTTCAACTATTGCAATGGTCGAGCGGTCGACCAACGCCATGGTGCCGAATCCGCCTGCGGACCACATTCTCGGCCCGGTGCAGGATGACTGGGAGGCGGCCGACGTCTGGTTGCGCGCCGTGCGCGCCAAAAGCCGCAATGCCAATGCGGCGGCAAATACCGAGGCGACCTATCGCCATCATCTGGCCAAGCTGCGCTGGTACGTCGAGCAGGTCAGTGGCGTGACCCCCTCGCGCTGGTCCATGCAGGAAGTGGATCACTTCACGGCGTTTCTGGCGCAGGTCCCGCAGGACGCGATCGGTGGGCGGGGTCATGGGCCCGATGATGCCGGATGGCGCCCGTTCCGCTGTCAGCCCTCTCCTAGCAGTCAGGCCGACCTGCGGCGGTTTGTGCACGCATTATTCACTGCCTGGCACAAGACGGGGTATCTGCGGCACAACCCGATGGCACTGCATGGCGCGGGCGTGGTGCGCTGCGTCAATGTGTCCCGTGCGCTGCGTCCGGAACTGGTGGAGATGGTGCTTGACCAGCTGACCCAGGAGCCCACCGAGAATTTTACGCAGCGGCAAAGTGCGATACGCGACACGTTCATTTTACTGGCGCTGCGCGGACTCGGGCTGCGCGCCTCGGAACTGATTCAGGCGCGCATGCGCGCGTTCTATCCGTTGTCGGTACCCACGACAGGCAAGACGTATTGGGTGTTTCACGTCACCGCCGACACCGGCAAAGGCGGCAAGGCGCGTCGCATCCCGGTCCCGCAAGACGTGTGGTCGGCCTTCACCCGTTACCGCCAGGCGTTCGGCTTGCCGGCGATACCGGCGGAAAACGAGTCTGGCAGAGTGATTTTATCGACGCGCACGCACGGGGTTGCCCTCGGCGTGTATCTGATTAACGAGACCAGCACGCGGCGCTACTTCGGCGCCTGGCGTGAAGTGACGACGCGCCAAGGACTCTACAAGATCGTGACCGACCGCTTCGAGCAAACGGCGCTCCGGTTGCAGGACGCGGGCAGGGCGGCGGACGCGCAGCACCTGCGCGATGGCTCGCCGCACTGGCTGCGGCATACGTTTGCCAAAGCAGCCCTGCTCACGGGGCAGAGCATGCGCGATGTCGCCGGCGCGTTAGGTCACGCCGACCTGGCCACGACGATGATTTATACCGAGCAGGAAGCGCGCGATCTGATCGATGCGTGGGAGCGGGTGAGGCCGGGCAGTGTGGCGACCGACGGGCAGGTGTTGTAGCTCGTATTGGGGGGAGTATGCACATAGCTGCAAAAACCGTTACGTAACGAACTTGTTGCACAAACTTGTTGTAAAGTAATTAAATTAATTGGCAGGCTTGTCCAATGCCCTGCCAAAGCAACGATGGAAGCTGAAAATTCATTGCAAAAACGACCTTTTATGCAACAAAAGCGCCGTTCCCGGCTGATTTTATCGATGTGGCGAGATTTGAAGCTACGTGCGCACTGCCCCATATTCAGAAGATCAATACAGAAGGCCGGTTAGCCTGGCAAACCGGGCGGAGTCAAGAACCAAGTGCAACACGTTAATGGATCGTAGCCGATTCGGCCTGTTTCATATTGTCGATGATCTCGCCATAGACTTCGAGCGGGCTTCGATAGTCGAGCACTTTGCGAGGGCGGGTATTCATCTGGTAAGCAATGGCGTCGAGATCGCCTTGCGTCAGTTGCGACAAGTCGGTGCCCTTGGGCATGTACTGGCGTAATAATCCGTTGGTATTTTCATTGCTGCCGCGTTGCCAAGGGCTGTGCGGATCACAGAAGTAGACGGCAACGCCGGTGTGCGCTGTCAATTCGCGGTGCCGGCTCATCTCTCTGCCCTGGTCATACGTCATGGTCTTGCGCAACGGCTCGGCGACCTTGTTGAGGGCGGCCGTAAAGCCCGCCAATGCCGACGCAGCGCTGGCGTCAGGCATGCGTGCCAGTATCACCAGGCGGGTGGTGCGTTCTACCAGTGTCCCAACCGCCGAGCGATTGAAGGCACCCTTGATCAAATCGGCTTCCCAGTGGCCGGGAATCAATCGGTCGGCCACTTCCGGCGGGCGAATGTGGAGGCTTTGCATCTCAGGGATGCCGCCACGCCGGTCTGTGCCACGTGAACGCGGGCGGCGCGTGTCGTTGCTCTGGCGCAGGCAGGCAATCAGTTCGCGACGCAGTTCTCCGCTGGGCATCGCGTAGAGCGCGGTGTAAATGGTTTCGTGAGAGACACGCTGACTCGGATCATTGGGATACATGCGACGCAGTGTGCCGCCGATCTGTTGTGGTGACCATCGCTGATGTAAAAAATGGGTAACGACACCAAACAATGGGCTGGCAAGATCAAGTTTGCGGACCGTGCGTGCAGTTCTGGCAGCCAGTCGGGCACGTCGGCCAGCATGCACCGGATCGTACGCCGTTGATTCAGCGCCGCTATTGCGTCGCAACTCACGGCTGATGCTGCTCGGTGAGCGGTGCAGCGCATGGCCTATTTGTCGAATGCTTTGGCTTTGTTGTTGCATCAACATGATCGTGGCACGCTCTTCGGCTTGAAGTTGTTGGTAGTGGTTTCGCATCGCAGCACCCTATCAGAGTTGGGTGTTGCACTTCAGTTTAGAGACCGCCCCGCCACTGGCTATGGACAACGCGCCTTGGTTGAGACAACCATGGGCCGCTACAAATCCTTGATTGGCCCTCGGCTGCGTTCACGAGGGTTTGCGGCGCAACAAACCGAGGCCGGCATCGGGGTCGCTGTGTTAAACCAGCATGCTGGCCGCAGCACGCCCAAACTCCGTTCACAGTCAAAAAATGGCCTCACAATCGGCTAGGGGTTGGGGGCCTGCCGCCTTCAACTTTGAAGTGCACCAACGCCCCATCGTGCCCAATTGCGAAAACAGCAGGCTGATATTGATCGGCTTACCGGGTGTCACCAACAAGGTCGATGGCATCGCGGCGGCGGCGACTGCGCCAGTACCAGCTGCGGTCAAGAAATCACGTCTTTTCATTTTTTTCGCTCCAGCTCAACGGTTCGATGGTGAAAAAATTGGCGCCATAAAGGGCGACATTTTTCCGACGGAAAGGGGCTTGCGACAGATTGGTCAAGAGCCTTGCGTTCAATCCGATTGCGCGCAAGGCGATCGGTCTTGCTGTGGTTCTTGTAGAAATTGTTCCAGCGCTTCCGCACCATCAGTCGCACACAAAAAACGCGTGCATAACGATGCCGTATCTCGCTACTGTACGGGGAGCAGTACTGAATATTTGTGCAGGTGTTCAACGTTCCACGTGCGCACGAGTGCACGTGGAACGTTGCATTGCTGATGTGCGATGCGCAGTCAATGCACCAAGATTGCAATCGCTATGCGCGTCATCATGGGACGCGGTGTACGTCGTTCAATCTCTGGAAGAAATTTGCGGGAGCAACATTGACGGCGGTCGTCGTTCCACCCATTGCGTCGCCTGCTCGTACGCAAATGCCAGCTGCAATACTGCCATGTCGGCTTGCGGTTTGCCAATGATTTGCATACCCATCGGCAAGCCAGCATCGTTGAATCCAGCCGGCACCGATGCGACCGGGCAGCCCGACATCGTGCCGGCAATGACGACCTCCATCCAGCGGTGATAGGTATCCATCGGCTTGCCATCGATCGTGGCGGGCCAGTGGGTGTCTGCGTCGAACGGAAACACTTGGGCTGATGGCAGCACTAGATAATCGTGGGTAGCAAATAGTTTGCGCAACGACTGGTACCACGCGCTGCGCGTGACGCTTGCATGGTGTATCTCAGTGGCGGTCAGTGTCAGAGCTGCTTCAACTTCCCAGATGGCCTCTGGCTTCATCAGTGCGCGCGTGGCAGGTGCACGATACAACTCGCCGAGCGGGCCGTTTGCCACTGCCCAGTGCCGCAGCGTCAGCCATGCCTGCCACAAGCGCGGCATTGAGAATTCCGGTTGCACGGCATCGAGTTTGCAGCCAATCATCTTAAAACTTTGCAGCGCGTTTTCACACACGTCCATCACACCGGGCTGCATCGCCAGATAGCCGTTGAAGTCACCGAGCCAGCCGATACGCGTGCCAGCAAAGTTGCGTTGTAGCGATTCGGTGAACTGCGCCGGATCGTCTGGCAACGAGGTCGGTACTTCGTCATCAAAGCCGGCCTGCACCGACAACAGCATTGCCAGATCACTGACCGTGCGTGCCATCGGCCCTGCGCAACCAAGCTGGTGGGTAAATACGTCCGGTGCGGGTGCGGTCGGCACGCGACCGATCGATGGTCGCAAGCCGAACACGTTATTGAACGCCGCCGGGTTGCGCAGCGATCCCATCATGTCGCTACCATCCGCCACCGGCAGCATGCGCAACGCCAGCGCGACTGCTGCGCCGCCGCTGCTGCCACCGGCGGTCAGGTGCACGTCATACGCATTACGGGTGGTACCAAAAACGGCATTGTAGGTTTGCGAGCCAAGGCCGAATTCCGGCGTGTTGGTTTTGCCGATCAGGATCGCGCCGTTGGCTTTCATGCGACGCACCATCACCGCATCGCGGCTGGGCACGGAGTCGGCAAAGGCGGCCGAGCCGTAGGTAGTGACAATGCCGGCGGTCGGTGTCAGATCCTTGATCGCTTGCGGGAACCCGTGCATCCAGCCGAGTGATTCACCGCGTGCCAGTTGTTGATCGCGTGCATCGGCTTGCGCCAATAACTGATCGGGCGCGACCCGCGAGACGATGGCATTAACCATCGGATTGAAGCGATCGATCTGGTGCAGGTACGCTTGCATCACTGCGCGGCAGGACCAGTCGCGGGCATGGATGCGGTGCGACAAGGTGATGGCATCGGCCAGAATGATGTCGTTATCGGAGGATGCACTTGTTGTCATGGTGATCGCTTTCTTCTGGCGGGTTTTGCTGCAGTCTATTTCGATGCAATTTATTTTGTGTTGACGTCGAACCGTCGGGCCAGTTCATTCACGCCGGCAGTGAGTTTTTCGAGCTGGCGATATAGTGATTTTTGTTCTTCGCTGGTGAGCGCCGATAGCCAGACGTCATTCATCGCCATACCGAGCTGGTCGGCTTTTTCAAGAATCGTGGCACCTTTTTTTGTCAGCGTCAGCGCAATGCGTCGCGCATCGACCGGATCAATCGATCGCTTCAGGTAAGCGCGTTTGACAAGACCCGATATCAACCGTGACACCAGCGATTTTTCAAACAGCACCCGTCCCACCATATCTGAATGGGCAATGCCCGGACTGCTGCCGACGGTGCGCAATACACGCAGTTCGCGCAGCGTCAGTTTGACCTCGCGCTCGTAAATTTCCGAGACGATTGCCGCCGCGGACTCCGACAGCAGATCGAGCTGATAACTCAAGAATTTACTGAGATGGATATTGGTCATAATTTAATTTCATTTTGAGATAATATTAGTTTGACACAAATTTATTTTGATCCTAAGATAAATCAACTTTTTACTAGACAGGCATTGAACCCGCTAATAGTTTCACCATGCATTTCACGTCGCATCATCGCGGTGACTGGCATGTTCCGAAGTGGTGCAGAGCAGGTTTTTGCTGCACCGCTTCCATAGCTTACAGTCATCGTTCACAGTTACCGCTTCACCGCATTCGGTTCGCTCAAAGGATTACACCCCACCCGCATTTTTTAACGCACTCATTGAGAAAGATACTTTATGAACGACATTTGCCTGATGCCTCGCGCTCTTAAATTTCGTCTACGGCCTGCTGTAATAGCAGCGGCGTCTTTCTCGCTGGCGATGGTGATGGCGGCGCCCGTTCACGCGCAAACCGTGACCGCCGTCCTGCATTCCAGTCTGCGCGTGCTCGACCCGATTATCACGACTGCCTACATGAGCCGTAATCACGGCTACATGATTTTCGATACACTGCTGGCCACCGATGGCGCAGGCAAGATTCAGCCGCAGATGGCGGAAAAATACACTGTCTCGGCTGATGGCAAAACCTATACTTTTACGCTGCGTCCCGGTCTGAAATGGCACGATGGCGCTGCCGTCAAATCCGACGATTGCATCGCATCGATTACGCGCTTTTTGTCGCAAGACAAAATGGGGCAAGTGACCCAAGGACTGGTCGCCAGTATGAAAGCGATCGACGACAAATCGTTTCAGGTGGTATTGAAGGAACCCACCGATCTGATCTTGCGCACGCTGGCCAAGCCGAGCGGTGTGCCACCGTTCATGATGCCCAAGCGGATCGCCGAGACACCCGGCGGCCAGCCGATCAAGGAACAGATCGGTTCCGGGCCATTCAAATTTTTGACCGCTGAGTTCAAGCCGGGCCTGAAAGCGGTCTACGAAAAAAATCGCGACTACGTGCCGCGCAGCGAACCCGCCAGCGGTAATGCAGGTGGCAAGGTTGTCAATGTCGATCGGGTCGAGTGGGTGACCATGCCGGATGCGATGACGGCAGTCAATGCGCTGCTCAATGGCGAGATCGATTACATCGAACAAATGCCGTACGACTTGCTGCCGATGGTCGAAGGTAAAAAAGACATCAAGGTTGAAATTCTCGACAAGAGCGGGTACCAAACACTGATGCGGATGAATCATCTGTATCCACCGTTTAATAACAAGCTGATTCGCCAGGCCGCGATGTTCGCCATCAACCAAGATGATGTGATGATGGCGCTGATCGGTAACCCCAAGTATTACAAAACCTGCGCTGCGTTGTTCGGTTGCGGCACCGCGTATGAAAGCAGCGCCGGCAAGGACATGCTGATTCCCTCGAATCTGGAGATGGCGAAAAAGCTGTTGAAGGAAGCGAAGTACGACGGCACACCGGTGCTGGTCATGCATCCGACCGATGTCGGTTTGCTGGCCGCACAGCCGGTGGTGATTGCGCAGGCGCTGCGCAAGGCAGGCTTCGTCGTCAACTTGCAGTCGATGGATTGGCAAAGCGTGGTCACGCGACGCGCGGTACAAGAGCCCGTTGCCAAGGGTGGCTGGAATATTTTTTCCACCAACTTCAGCATCATCGATGTGATGGACCCGCTGCGTAATCCGACCACGGCTGCCAACGGCAAGCAGGCATGGTTCGGCTGGCCGGATGTGCCGAAGATCGAAGAATTGCGGCAGGGTTTTGCGCGTACATCCGACCCGGTCAAACTCAAGTCATTGGCTGATGAAGTGCAGAAGGTCGCAGTCGACGAGGGCGTGGTTGCACCGATGGGTCAGTACTACGTGACAGCCGCCTATCGCACCTCGTTGTCGGGTGTGATGGCCGAGAGCGTGCCGTATTTCTGGAATCTCAAAAAGACCGGCAAATAACCACGTTGCGGCAGACCGGCTTTGGTTGGTCTGCCCTGTATTGAAATGATTCTGGCGTAAGGCCGGTGTGATGTCGGCTTGTTCCTGAAGTAGTCGTGGAGGAGATGCGATGCGCTTGTTGCTGGCGATGTTCAAGCACGAGACCAATACGTTTTCGCCGGTGCCAACACCGTTCGAACGTTTTTTCAATGGTCGTTCGGTGCCGTTACGAGGCGACGATGCGCTCAACGCCTATCGCGGCACCGGTAGCGGGCTCGGTGGCTTCATCGAAGTCGCTGAACGGCATGGTGCCGAAATTGTCGTGCCGGTGGCGGCCGAAGCATGGCCGAGCGGGCCGCTCGACGATGATGCCTTCGACCGCATCTGCAAATTGATTCTGGACGAAGTGCAGCGCGGCGGCTTTGACGGTATGTTGCTCGACCTGCACGGTGCGATGGTGACCCGCTCGCACGAAGACGGCGAGGGCACATTGCTGCGCCGCTTGCGTAGTATCGACAGCACGACGCCGGTGGCAGTCACGCTCGATATGCACGCCAATTTGTATGACGACATCGTCAGTCACGCCACCATCATCACCGGCTATCACACGTATCCGCATGTCGACATGTTCGACGCCGGTCAGCGTGCTGCCGAGTTGATGATGCGCACCATTGCCGGACAAATTCATCCGGTCATGGCGTGGGGTAATCGGCCGATGCTGCCGCATGTGATGCGTCAGGGTACGCATAGCGAACCGAATCGCAGCTTGCAAACCAACTGCATCGCACTTGAGCAGGGCAAGGTATTAGCCGCGTCGCTGTTTGTCGGTTTTCCGCATGCGGATATTCGTAACGCCGGTTTGAGCGTGGTGACTTGTACCGATAACGATCGACCGTTGGCGCAACATCTGCGCGACGAATTACTCGATCAAGCCTGGTCGTCACGTACCGATTTTGTATTCCACGCCGAGCCGCTGGTCGAATCGATCACACGCGCCCGCCGTAAAACCAGCGGCCCAGTTTTTTTGCTGGACCACTGCGACAACAGTGCGTCAGGCGGCACGATGGATACCACCGTCGTGCTGGCCGAAGTGCTGCGCCAGGGACTGCAAAACGCCGCGTTCTACGCACTGCATGATCCGCAGGCAGCAACGATGGCGGCGCAGGCTGGCGTCGGTGCGAATGTCACGCTGACGCTGGGCGGTAAGATGGTCATGCCGTCGCTGGGCGTGCCCAATCCACCAATCACGGTCAGCGGCAAAATCAAAACTATTTTTGATGGCCAGTACCGCAACCATGGCCCGATGTACAAGGGCGTACTCAACGATACCGGCACGACCGTCGTACTCGACACCGGCAATGTCGAGATCGTCATCATCTCCGAACATCAGGAACCGTTTGATTTGAGTTGCCTGCATTCGGCCGGTATCGATCCGCTCAAAAAGCGCTACGTAATTTTAAAAAGCCGGGTGCATTGGCGCGCCGGCTTCGGTTCGCTGGCAACCGACATTATCGAATGCGACGGCCTTGGCGTGGCGACGTCCGATTACGGCAAGCTGCAATTCAAGCGTGTGCGTCGGCCGATTTATCCGCTGGATTCGATGTGATTTTTCTATGAGTTCGGTGTGAGTTCGAATTAATTTTTTTGAAAGCGATTTCCATGCGCATTGCCATTGGCGGTTTTCAGCACGAGACAAATACCTTCGCACCCAGCAAGGCTACCTGGAATGATTTTGTTGCTGGTGGCGGCTGGCCAGCGATGGTGAGTGGCCATGCGATGTTTGCGGCAGTTGCCGGTGCCAACATGCCGATTGCCGGTTTTATCGCCGCTGCGCAAGCGCGTCAGCACACGCTGCTGCCGACCACCTGGTGCTCGGCCAGTCCCTCGGCGCATGTCACCGAAGATGCCTTTGAACGCATCGCCGATCTGATCGTCAGCGGCATCCGCAAGGCGATGCCAATCGATGCGGTGTATCTGGATTTGCACGGCGCGATGGTGGCCGAGCATCTGGACGATGGCGAAGGTGAAATTTTGCAGCGTGTACGTGCCCTGGTCGGCCCGGCAATTCCGGTTGTTGCCAGTCTCGATCTGCATGCCAACATCACCAACGCGATGGTGGCGCAAGCCGACGCGCTGGTTGCGTATCGCACTTATCCGCATATTGATATGGCCGAGACTGGCGCACGTGCGTTTGTTTTACTGCAGCGTCGACTCGACGGAGAACCGCGTGAAAAAGTCGCGGTACGACGTATTCCGTATTTGATGCCGCTGTGCTGGCAGTCGACGGATTTGCAGCCCGCCAAAGGGCTGTACAACCAAGTCGGTGCGCTCGAACAGACCCATGCAGGCGACTTGACCAGCGTCTCGTTTGCAACCGGTTTTCCGGCAGCGGATTTTCCGCAATGCGGACCGGTGGTACTGGCCTATGCACCGACCCAGGCCGCGGCCGATCGTGCAGCCGAAGCGCTCGCCAAATCGGTTCTCGATGCCGAACCGGGTTTTGCCGGTACGCTATACGACCCCGACGGCGCTGTGCTGCATGCGATGGAACTGGCCACGCGCAGCGGCAAGCCAATTGTGATTGCCGATACTCAGGACAACCCCGGCGCGGGCGGTAATTCGGATACCACCGGCATCTTGCGTGCCTTGATTCGTCATCACGCGCAACGTGCTGTGATCGGGTTGATTGTCGATCCCGAAGCGGCACTGGCTGCGCATGCGGCAGGCGTTGGCAGCACCGTTCATTTGAGGCTCGGTGGCAAATCGGCGATTCCGGGTGACGCGCCGCTCGACGCTGACTTCGTTGTTGAGACTCTTTCGGATGGCAAGTTTGATGCGACCGGGCCGTTCTATCGCGGCTTTCATATGGACCTTGGGCCGTGTGCCTGTTTGCGCATCAACGATGTACGCGTGGTGGTGGCGAGCGCCAAGGTGCAGCTGGCCGATCAGGCGATGTTTCGCTTCATCGGCATCGAGCCAACCGAGCAGGCAATTCTTGTACTCAAAAGTTCAGCGCATTTTCGCGCAGACTTCACGCCGATCGCAGAACAAATTCTGGTCTGCGCCGCACCCGGTCCGATGATTTCCGATACCGCGCTGCTGCCGTGGAAGCGGCTGCAGGCTGGCATGCGGATTGCGCCGATGGGTGCGCCATTCAGGTTGATGTAGCAATCATGGATCAGCCAATGACGATCACTAACTTTAGCAGTCCTTATTTGGCCGCAGCTACCGATGTGTCCAAGTCTGCTATCCGCGCAGCCGGTGGTGTTGTCGCATCACAAAATCGGGCGGCGTCCGAAGTCGGTGCGCAAGTCTTGCGTGATGGCGGCAATGCGATAGATGCAGCGGTGGCGACCGCGCTGGCATTGACGGTGGTTGAGCCGTGGATGAGCGGACTCGGCGGCGGCGGCGCCTTGTTGTATTACGCCGCCAAGTCCGACACGGTTCGGTGCGTCGATTTTTCGATGGTGGCGTCAAGTGGACTTGATCCGGCAAGTTATCCGGTCGTTGACGGTGTCGATAGTGATTTGTTCGGTTGGCCTAAAGTCGTTGGTAACCGCAACGTGCTCGGCGCATCGTCGGTGGCGGTACCCGGCGTCGTCGATGGTCTGGCGCTGGCACTGGCCGAATTTGGTAGCCGCAGTTGGGCTGAGTCGCTGCAGCCGGCCATCCAGCTGGCTGAACAAGGTTTGCAACTCGACTGGTTTGCCAGCCTGTCGATTGCGCAAGCGGCTGCAGACTTGCAAAAATTCCCAGCCTCGGCTGCTGATTTTTTAAACAATGGGCATGTACCGTTTGCCGCGCAAGCCGCGCCCGGCAAACAGCCGTCGCGTTTGTCGCGCACGCGTTTGCATGCAACGTTGAAGGCGCTTGCCGATGCTGGTCCGCGTGATTTTTACGAAGGCGCGATTGCCGCATCGATCGCCGCAGACTTGCAGGCCGAAGGTAGCACGATATCGCGCGATGATTTGCGTGCCTATCGCGCCCGGATCGTGACGCCGGATGAACTCACGTATCGCAATCAACGCGTCTGCGTGGTGCCGGGATTGAACGGCGGCCCGACGTTACTGGCAGCACTGCGATCTCTGGCGGCAGCATCGGATAGATCGCCAATCGACGATCAATTATTTGTCCACTGCGCCCGCAGTCTGCGCGACGCCTGGCGCGACCGGCTCGCAACAATGGGCAGCAGCGGGGGTGAAAGCTGCACTACGCATTTAAGCGTGGTCGATCGTGACGGCAACATGGTTAGCCTGACGCAAACCTTGCTATCGCTATTCGGTTCACGCCTGACCCTGCCAGCCACCGGCCTGCTGATGAATAACGGCGTCATGTGGTTTGACCCGGTACCCGGTCGACCGAATTCTATTGCGGCGGGCAAGCAACCGCTGGCGAATTTTTGTCCCGCATTACTGCTCGGTGACAAAGGTAATCACGCCATCGGTGGCTCGGGTGGTCGCAAGATCATGCCAGCCATGTTGCAGCTCATTGCGCTGATGACCGATCACGGCTTGTCGCTTGATGACGCTATCGCCGCACCGCGTATTGATGTAAGCGGCACTGCATGGATCACTGCCGATCCGCGTTTGCCAGCCTCGACGCTGCAGGCGCTGGCCGACATCATGCCGGTGGTGCTGGCTGATCGCGATGTACTGCCAACGAACTATACGATTGCCACCGGTGTGTCGTACGTCGGTACAGAAAAAACCGGTGCGGTTGAAAGCACGATGCCATGGGCTGCGGCAATTGGCGTGGCCTGAATTTTGCTCACTCCTTTTTTGCATAAAATTACCGGTCTTATTGTCTGATCAACGCTTGATTTTTTTATTGAAACCGACCATGCAAACCCATCACGAATTCAACGCCGGTAACGTCGTTCTTCAATCCGGCATCACGATGCGCAACGCACAGTTGGCGTACCAAACTTACGGCACATTGAACGCCGATAAATCCAACGTGATTTTGTACATGACGTCGTTCTCGGCGCAGCACATGGATATGGAATGGATGGTCGGCCACGGCAAGGCGCTCGACACCACCAAGTATTTTGTGATTATTCCCAACCTGTTCGGCAACGGCTTGTCGTCGTCGCCAAGCAATGCAGTCGAACCGTTCACGGGTCGCTACTGGCCCAACATGACGATCCTCGACAACATCCGCATTCAGCATCGGCTGTTGACTGAAGTGTTCGGCATCACGTCGCTGGAGTTGGGACTCGGTTGGTCGATGGGCGGCATTCAGGCGTATCACTGGGCGTCGCATTTCCCGTCGATGGTCAAACGGTTGCTGGTCACGTGCGGCGCGGCCAAATGTTCGCCACATAACAAGGTATTTCTGGATGGCGTGCGCGGCGCGCTGACAGCCGATGTGGCGTTTCAGGACGGCCGTTTTATTGCACGGCCCGAGCGCGGCTTGCGGGCGATGGGTCGCGTGTATGCATCGATGGCGATGTCGCAGACGTTTTATCGGAATGAATTGTGGCGCGAGGCGGGCTGCTCGTCGCTCGAAGATTATTTGCTGACGTCATGGGAAGCAAATTTTTTGAAACGCGATGCCAACAATTTGTTGGCCCATATGTGGACTTGGGAGCATGCCAACATCAGCGCCAACGAAACTTTCAACGGCGATTTTCACGCTGCATTAAAAGCCATTACGGCCAAGGCGCTGATCATGCCGAGTGCGACCGATCTGTATTTTCAGGTCGAAGATAATCGGCTCGAAGTCGAACAGATGCGCGATGCCCGCCTGTTGGTAATTCCGTCGGAGTGGGGCCATCGTGCCGGTTTGCCAGCGGCGAATGTGGCCGATGCTGCGTTTATTTCAAAGGCAATCACGGCGCATCTGGCCAGTTGAACAGAACCAGTCTTTGCTATCCCAATTGATGATTAGGTGACCTCGCTGTCGAGTTTGCCAATGTTGCATTCAGAAAGGTCGCACCCTGATGCCTGTTTTTATTTTGCGCCGATTGCTGGCAACCATTCCGGTCATGATGATGGTTGCGCTCGTGGTGTTTGCCGTATTACGGCTTACACCCGGCGACCCCGCTGCCATCATCGCTGGTGACTCGGCCACGCCTGAACAGCTCGATTTGATTCGCCATCAAATGGGGTTGGACCGGCCGATTCCGATGCAGTTTTTATTGTGGTTGATGCAGCTAGTGCGCGGTGATCTGGGCAGCTCGCTGATTTCTGGTGTGCCGGTATTGGGCATGGTCACTGATCGCATCGGGCCATCGCTGTCGCTGGCGACGCTGACGATTGTTTTCACGGTACTGGTAGCGATTCCACTTGGCGTGGTCGCGGCCTGGCAGCAAGGTAAATTACTCGACCGTGCAGTCATGGCGTTTTCGGTGGTGGGATTTTCAGTGCCAGTGTTCGTTACTGGCTACGTGTTGATTCTGGTGTTTTCGATTAGCCTCGGCTGGTTTCCGGTGCAAGGCTACAAGCCGCTGGCTGACGGACTGTGGCCGTTTTTGCAGCGACTGATTTTGCCGACGATTGCGTTGAGCACGATCTACATCGCGCTCATTGCACGCATCACCCGCACCAGCATTATTGAAGTGATGAACGAAGATTACATTCGCACTGCGCGTGCCAAGGGCCTGAAAGAAAGTGCAGTGCTGATGCGGCATGCACTGCGCAATGCTGCGGTACCAATCGTGACCATCATCGGTGTCGGTATCGCCTTATTGATCAGCGGCGTGGTGGTGACCGAGTCGGTATTCAATTTGCCGGGGCTCGGACGGCTGGTCGTCGAAGCGGTACTGGCGCGCGACTATCCGGTGATTCAGGGATTGATCTTGCTGTTTTCGTTTGTCTATATTTTGATCAATCTGATTGTTGACGTGTTGTACACCGTGTTCGATCCGCGTATCCGTTATTGAGGCTCTCATGTCGATTACACTTCCTTCTGCCATTGATGCATTGCCCGCTATGCCTGATGCACAGGTCAAGCCGCCATCACTGATGCCACAACTACGCCGGACGTTACGCAGTGCGCCGGTGATCGCTGCCATATTCGTGTTGAGCTTGATTATTTTGATCGCGATTTTTGCGCCGGTGCTTGGTACTACCGATCCGAATTTACTCGACCCTGGTGAACGATTAAAAGGTGTCGGCGCACAGTACTGGCTCGGCAGCGATGCGTTCGGGCGTGATGTATTTAGTCGCGTGTTGTACGGCGCGCGCACCTCGGTGATTGCCGGGCTGGGTGCAGCCCTCATCAGCGTCTCGGTCGGGCTGGCCATCGGCGTGGTGTCGGGTTACTTCTCAGTGGCTGATGCGATCATCATGCGGGTGATGGATGGCTTTATGGCCATTCCTGGCATCTTGCTGGCGATTGCGCTGGTGTCTCTGTCGGGTGCGACGCTGACAACGGTGCTGATCGCCATTACCGTGCCGGAAATTCCGCGCGTGGTGCGCTTAGTGCGCAGCGTGGTGCTGACCGTGCGTAATGAGCCGTATGTGGAAGCGGCGATTTCGCTCGGTACTTCGGTGCCGCGCATCTTGTGGCGGCATCTGGTACCAAACACGATTGCCCCGCTGATCGTGCAGGGCACGTATATTTTTGCGTCGGCAATTTTGACTGAGGCGATCTTGAGTTTTCTGGGTGCGGGTCTGGGTGCCGAAACCGCATCGTGGGGCAACATCATGGCGGAAGGGCGGGTGTATTTTCAACTGCAACCGGGACTAATTTTGTATCCCGGTATTTTGCTTTCGCTGACCGTGCTGAGTGTGAACCTGCTCGGTGACGCAATGCGCGATGCGCTTGATCCGAGAATGGCGCGACGCTTATGAGCACGATAGCGAATGTGGCGGCATTGAGGCCGATGAACGACATTGCAGGCGCGGTGAACAGCACTACGAAAGCCATGGCACAAACCGAGCAAGCGGTGCTGTCGATTGATAATTTGTCAGTGGAGATATTAGGTAGTCCCACCGGCGAGCGCGTGGTGCGCTCACTCGGCTTCACGATCGCCCCTGGTGAAACGGTCTGTGTGGTCGGCGAGTCCGGTTCCGGCAAATCAGTGACGTCGCTTGCCGTGATGGGCCTGCTACCCAAAGACAGTCTCGCTGCTTGCAGCGGCAGTATTTTGATCGATGGCGAAGATATATTGAAGGCCACGCCGGAACGCTTGCGGGCGCTTCGTGCCACGCGCATGGCGATGGTGTTTCAGGA
Source organism: Minisyncoccia bacterium (assembly GCA_047621345.1). Classification (GTDB taxonomy): domain Bacteria; phylum Pseudomonadota; class Gammaproteobacteria; order Burkholderiales; family Burkholderiaceae_D; genus Actimicrobium. Next base: position 27,011 of record JBLHLW010000052.1, read on the forward strand.
GCCAATGACGGCATTGAATCCGGTGCAGCGGGTCGGTCAGCAAATCGACGAAGTGCTGCGCGTGCACACCACGCTGTCGAAAAGCGCGCGTCGCGCCAAGGTATTGGCGATGCTGGAATCGGTGCATTTGCCGGATGTGGCGCGCATCATCGATTCGTATCCGCATCAGCTGTCCGGTGGTCAGCGCCAGCGCATCGTGATTGCGATGGCGCTGATTCTGGAGCCACGTTTGCTGATCGCCGATGAGCCGACCACGGCGCTCGATGTGACGACGCAAAAACAGATTCTGCTGCTGATTCGCGAGCTGCAGCAAAAACATCGCACTGCCGTTTTATTCATCACCCATGACTTTGGCGTGGTAGCGGAAATCGCCGACCGCATCGTCGTCATGCATCGCGGCGAAGTGGTGGAAGTCGGTAGCCGTGAACAAATCCTGGCGCGGCCGGTGCAGGCTTACACCCGCATGCTGGTGTCGTCGGTGCCGAGTCTGGTGCCTAAAAAACGGGCGGCCGTGATCACGCCGTTGCTGCTGGAAGTTGTTGGTCTGGACAAGACCTACGCTGAAAAGAAAATGTTTGGAACTAGCCGCTCGGTGGCCGCTGCGCAGCAAATCGATTTGCGTTTGCATCGCGGAGAAATCGTCGGACTGGTTGGTGAATCGGGGTCGGGCAAATCGACGGTGGCACGCTGCGTGGTGCGCTTGATTGATCCGAGCGCGGGGGCCATCCGCATCAATGGTGTCGATATTGCGATGGCATCTGGCAGCGCGTTGCGGCCCTTGCGGCGTCAGATTCAGATTGTGTTTCAGGACCCGTTTCGTTCGCTCAATCCGCGCTTGCGTGTGGGTGAGTCGATTATCGAAGGGCTGGTGAATTTTGGTACGCCACGCGAAAAAGCATTGGCGCGTGCGACCGAATTGATGGAGCTTGTGGGCTTGCCTGCTGATGCGATGGCGCGTTATCCGCATCAGTTTTCTGGTGGTCAGCGCCAGCGTATTTGCATCGCTCGCGCACTGGCGCTGGAACCGGATGTACTGGTGGCCGACGAAGCCGTATCGGCGCTGGATGTGTCGGTGCAGGCGCAAGTGCTGGCGTTGCTGGAAGAAATCCGTCAGCGTACCGGTATCGCCGTACTATTCATCACACATGATTTGCGGGTGGCGGCGCAGATCTGCGACACGATCATCGTCATGCAAGAAGGCCGGATCGTCGAGGCGGGGCCAGCCGAAGCGGTGTTGACCAATCCGGCACAGGCGTATACGCGTGCACTGATCGATGCCGCGCCTGGCCGCGATTGGGACTTTGCACATTTTTGTCCGGTGGCGGTGGCAGAAAAAACGTCGCAGGCATGATGGTGGTGTGATGATGCAGTTGGGTGCACCTGCGTTGTCGGTATTGCCGATCTTGACTTAGCTGTAGAGGCTCGCGTTTGAAAACGGTCATGCTGTCATTCGACGGTTTTTCCAGCTCAAATTATCTGCAAATAACCGCAGAGTTGTGCTCACGCTATCTGCAAACGTGCTTGCAATCGACGGCTTCAGCTCGCATTCGACGGCAGCATGCTCACCCTAACTACAAATGAAATCCTTGCGTGTACAACAGGCCGCTGTCGGCCCGAACGTCACCGTTGAGAGGGTGGTTTAATTGTTGAATGAGCGTCCGCTATCGGCCTGCGGTGGGCATTAGCAAAGGCATCGACGAGCAAACCTGCGTTTTATTGCCTGGGGCGGCCGTGAGGATACGAGCTGCCTGACCACTACATCTAGTGTTTCGGTGAGTCGCAAATAATGTGAGCTGGCGGCGGCTGATTGCAAGCTGGTCGCACAGTGGGAGAGCTAATTCACAAACAATGTGAGCACGAGCCGCTGGTGAGTTGCAATTAATCTGAGCTCAGATTGGCGCTGATTGCGAGCTGGGCCATTTTCGATTGCAAGCCACTACACCTACCGGCACGGCCGGTTTTGCGTCATCCCGGCGCAGACGATTTTCGAACCGAACTACGAGAGCGGCAATGCAGTGCGGTTCGCTATTGCAAATACCGACGGGTCACCGTTGGGGATTGCGGGCATCTGGGAGCACCGGCCCGACCCGGACGGGGAGACGTTGCTGTCGTTTTCTATGCTGACGATTAATGCCGACGAACATCCGCTGATGCGACGTTTTCACAAGCCGGGGGATGAAAAACGGATGGTGGTGTTGCTACCGCCGGACCGGATCGATGACTGGCTCGACAGCGGATGCCAGAACGCACCGGCGTTCTTCGTGCCGTATCCGGCGGAGTTACTTACCGCGCAGGAGGTACCGAAGGCGGACCGTCAGGGCGGCAAGGCGCCGGCCAAAACACCCGAGGCTGCGCAGCAAGGTTTTCCAGGAATGTGAGTGCGGCGCTAACAGTAGTGCTCCACGCTGGAACCGCTGAAAATCCCGCGATCCCGGCTCCAGTTACCGGCGACCTTCGACTAATCAGTGCCAAGCCAAGGCTGCGGAGCTGATTAGTCTCATCTAAGAAGGATTGAGAGTTTTCCGTTACTCGAACAGATCGGCGTGCGTTCCAGAGCGCACGAACACAAGAAAGCCATGCTTCGCGCTGTCGTCAAGCCTGTAGACCAGCAAAAAATCGCCTCCTATATGGCACTCCCGATGTCCTTCCCATTCGCCGCCCAACGGGTGATCGAGCCACTCTGCCCCGAGCGGGGCATCGTTGGCGATCAATAAAAGCATGGCTTCCTTGAGCCGGTTCATGTCATATCGGCCTGCCCGAGACAACCGCTCCCAATCCTTTAAAAAGGATCTTGCATAGTCCGCTGCACGCGGAAGCGGAGCGCGCTTACTTGCCGCTGTTCTTTTCGAGGTCATCAAACAGTTCAGTAGCAGTATCAAAGCGAGCACGATGCGTGCGCACAATCTCGTTGGCTTCAGCCATCGCGGTGAGAGTTTCGGAGTTCGGCACCTTGAGCGCAAACGGCATTTGCTTGTCGGCGACGACGCGCATCAAAAAAACGCGCACTGCGTCGGAAACGGACAGACCCATCGCGGCTAGCGTCTCGGTCGCTTGCGCCTTAATTTTTTCGTCCACGCGGACGTGAACCATTGTAGTAGTAGCCATAGCGGCCTCCTTTTATCATTGAGTTACATTGTATCTCAATCGTTCGTGATGAGAAAGGTGTGCCTCAGCGTGTTACATTTTTGGTTGTCAGCATGGGCTATACCGTAACCTGATGTCAGAAGACCCCGACGCAAATCGTCAGAATAGGGTCGATATTGGACTTACTTGACATGTGCATTGAACGGTCATAGAGTCTTTTCTGACACATCTTGTTCAGGAGGCACGTTTTGCGAGGTCAACGTATCGGTTATGTCCGGGTCAGCAGTTTTGACCAGAATCCAGAGCGTCAGCTCGATCAGGTCCCGGTGGACAAACTATTCACCGACAAGGCCTCGGGCAAAGACACACAGCGGCCACAGCTCGACGCCTTGCTGTCGTTCGCCCGCGAAGGCGACACGGTAGTCGTACACAGCATGGACCGTTTGGCGCGCAATCTGGACGATCTGCGCCGGTTGGTGCAGACGTTGACCAAGCGCGGGATACGCATCGAATTCGTCAAGGAATGCCTGAGCTTCACCGGCGAAGACTCTCCGATGGCTAACCTGCTGTTGTCAGTCATGGGGGCGTTCGCGGAGTTCGAGCGGGCCTTGATCGGCGAGCGGCAGCGAGAAGGAATCGCATTGGCCAAGCAGCGCGGCGCCTATCGAGGTCGCAAGAAAGCGCTGGTGGAGAAGCAAGTTATCGAACTGCGCCGCCGTGCTGGCGCCGGCGAACAAAAATCAATGCTTGCGCGTGAGTTCGGCATCAGTCGGGAGACCGTGATCAATACTTAAAGGTGGTGCCAACTCGGGAAGAACACAGGATTCGGAAAAAATCGGGCGCTAAGGCAACGTGTCCTTCGATGAAGGACCGCTATCGAT
>JBLHLW010000053.1:0-30817 GCA_047621345.1 Minisyncoccia bacterium
AGGATCAGTTACCGCCGTCAGAGTATTTGGTGCAATGTCCTGCGGATATTGCACCCTACGTCATTGACGGGCGTTTCCGGTTCACGCGCGTGGGCACATAAAGCCGTGCCCACCCTACGGGTTGAAGTTGAAGTTGAAGTTGAAGTTGAAGTTGAAGTTGAAGTTGAAGTTGAAGTTGAAGTTGAAGTTGAAGTTGAAGTTGAAGTTGAAGTTGAAGTTGAAGTTGAAGTTGATGTTGATGTTGATGTTGATGTTGATGTTGAAGTTGAAGTTGAAGTTGACCCGTTCCGCATTGAAGTAGCTGCCAAAAGTCGGAGTCAGGCAGGGGATAAGAAGGCCGCACTATTTGAGGTGAAGCAGGGGTTTCGGATCGCATGCGATCCGCCTGCGTAACGGGATTCGCTTGCAAGCGAATCTGCTCCCTTCCCCCTGACCGGCTGCCGGGCCGCTCCCGGCTTGGTCATGACGGAGCACATACAGAATCAGCAACTCCAGCACGGAAATTGGATGGTGAGCGCTCCGAATCCGCAAGCAAGGCCAGTGACATTTTCGCGATAAAGCCTGTGAAAAAAACACTTACCCTGGTTGCTACCGATCGCGTTGTATTCGCCTGGGGATAACGACTCCACATCGACTCTACGCTTAGCCGCCAGCGACCTTCCGCAATATCGTACCGACGACCGCTGTGGGCTTGCCGTCAGGCTTCCCCTGCAGGATGGCATCCTTCTCCTCCTGCCCGGCGACATTCGACAGATAGCGCATGCAGCTGACCCGCAGGAACGAGCAAAAATTGCTGACCTTACCTTGCTGACGGATCACTTCATCGTAGAGCTGGCAAATCAGCTGGTTGGTCGTCAGTCCATCTTTCAGTGCGATCTTTGCCAGTACATCCCAGCTCATGTTTTCCAGCCGGATGCTGGTGACGACTCCATGGATACGGATCGAACGGGTCCGCAGTTCATAGTGGATCGGGTCGGCCTTGACATAGATTTCACACATGCTTGTCTCCTATTTTTTATGGTTGTGACATGAGAGCTTACAGCTCCTTGCGCTTCATCGCGCCGGCAATGAAGCCGGCCTGGCGGATCGCCAGCGCGACGATGGTCAGGGTTGGATTTTCGCTGGCACCGCTGGTGAACTGACTGCCATCAGAGACGAACAGGTTCTTGATGTCATGCGACTGCCCCCACTGGTTGACCACGCCATCGCGAGCGCGTGCGCTCATCCGGTTGGTGCCCATGTTGTGGGTCGATGGATAGGGCGGCGTGTAGATCACGCGCTTCGCACCGACCGATTGGTACAGCGCGCTGCCCTGACTAAATGCGTGCTTGCGCATCGCAATATCGTTGGCATGATCGCTGAACTGTACGTTCGGAATCGGCAGGCCGAACTGGTCTTTTTCGGTCGCATGCAAGGTCACGCCATTCGATTCCTGCGCCATGTCTTCGCCGACCAGCCACATGCCAGCCATGTTGTCGTAGGCATCCATCGCCGATGAAAAATCCCGTCCCCAACTACCCGGGTCCATGAAAGCAGCCATGAACGGTACACCGAGCGATACGGTTTCCATTTCATAACCGCCGACAAAGCCACGCTTGGTGTCGTGGCGTGCTTCATCGCGCACGATGCCGGCCATTGTCGTGCCGCGGTACATGTGCACCGGTTGCTCGAAGGTCGCGTAGACCGAGCCGGTCATGTGGCGCATATAATTTTTGCCGACCTGACCGGAGCTGTTGGCTAGTCCGTTCGGGAACTGCACCGAGGCCGAATTGAGCAGCAGGCGCGGTGATTCGATCGAGTTACCTGCCACGCAGACCACGCGCGCTTTCTGGAAACTGCGGTTGCCTTTGGCATCGCTGTAGAGTACGCCGGTGACCAGGCCGGCCGTGTTGTGTTCGATCTTCAGCACTTGTGCATCGGCGCGGATTTCGAGGTGGCCAGTCTGCTCGCCCTTGGGGATTTCGGTGTAGAGCGTCGACCATTTCGCGCCGGATTTGCAGCCCTGAAAACAGAAGCCGATTTGCTGGCAGGATCCACGTCCATCACGCGGTTGCGAGTTGATCGCCATGTTGCCGCTGTGGTAGTCCTTGTAGCCCATTTTTTTTGCACCGGCAGCCAGCACCTTGTAATTGTTATTGCCGGGCAGCCGAGGAATTCCGTTGGTGCCGCTGACTCCCATCTTGTCTTCGGCTTTGGCATAAAACGGTGCCAGTTCGGCCAGCGTGATCGGCCAGTCCAGTAAGTTGGCACCGGCCAGCGCGCCATAGTGGGTGCGGGTCTTGAACTCGTGCTCCTGAAAACGCAGCGAGGCACCGGCCCAGTGGACGGTCGAGCCACCGACTGCCTTGACGATCCAGGTTGGCAGATTCGGGAAGTCTTTGGCGATGCGCCAGGTGCCCGATGTCGTCCGTTTATCCAGCCATGAAATTTTGTCGAACATCGGCCATTCATCGTTTTCAAAGTCGTAAATTTCATGCCGCTTGCCGGCTTCGAGTACGACCACGTTGATGCCTTTTTGTGCCAGTTCATTACCCAGCGTACCGCCGCCGGCGCCGGATCCGACGATCACAACAACCTCTTCATTCAAAGCAAATTTTGCAGCCACGTCTGTCTCCTTGATTTTTTATAGGGTCCGTGCTGATGCGTTACTTAGTTAATGCGTTACAGGTTCTCCATCCAGGTCTGGTCATTGAAGCCACGCTTGATGTAACCACCGAGTGCGGCCGAGGGGCCTTGATAGCCGAGCTTGCCCCATACAGCAGGCTGGTTGTACAGGCTGACCACGAGGTCGCCGCGCAGTTTTTGGAAGAACGGCGTGCTCGCCATGGAGGTCAGGATCGCCACGCGTGCTGCTTCGTCCGGAATGTCGATATAGGGTCGCGCGCTGGCTTTGTCGGCCGCGGCGACGCCGTCGACCAGCAGCGTGCGCAGCGCCGCATCGGTCTTGACCTGATCGCCGTAGATCGCGACGGCCTTCGCATACAACGCATCGTCAAAACGGTCATGCGGAAAAATATCCCGCGCCATTTTAGTCAGCGTCGCGAACACGTCAGCGCCTAGCAGCGCCTCGGCGGCAGCCTGGTTCGATACGAATAGCGCAGGGATGCCGGTAGCCACGCCGGCCACGGAGCCGGCCGAGGCAATTTGCAGGAAGCGGCGGCGTTTTGGTTGTTCTGGGTAGTCCATGGTTGTCTCCATTTATCGTTGTTATCCAGAAGGGGGCATGCAGTTTTTTAGCCTTAGCGGTAGTGCCCCCATTTCTGCAGCACTTCGATCTTGTAACCATCCGGATCAAGCACGAAGAAAAAGCGCGCCAGCAAGTTGTCGTCCTGTTTGAATTCCTTGATCGCAGCCGGTGTGCAGTCCATGGCGGACAGCTTGTCGTGCAGCGCTTGCAGGTCATCGGTGACGATGGCGATATGGCCGTAGCCGTCGCCGTGCGTGTAGGGTTCGGTGCGCTCGCGGTTGTGGGTCAGTTCGAGTTCGAATTCGCTTTCGGGATTACGCAGATAAATCAGCGAAAAATCCGGGTAGTCGAGCCGGTGCGTGACGGCGAAGCCGAAGCCGTCGCCATAGAACTGCAGCGAGCGAACCGGATCGAGGACGCGAATCATGGTGTGAATGATTTTTGGCATAGCGGGTTCCTGTGTAAGAGGGCGAAACCCATTATTGTCCTTCGTAGCGCAGGCGGGGTAGCAGCGCAATACTACTTGCGCAGATTGTCCGGGAGCGCGAGCGGCAGCATCAGTTCATTGCGGCGCATGAACCAGGGCGTCCAGGGCGGGTCGTAGCGGGCCAGTGTCGCCGGACCGGTGGCCGATAACTGACGACGCGTCACGAAGGCATCGAGCTCGGCAGTTTTCTGCACGATGCTGTCCTCGCCGGCCAGACCGGAAAAGCGGATAACGGCTACGCGCGTGGCTGGCAAGACCCGCAAGCGGACCTGCGGGTTATCCGGTACCGGCAAACTCTCCATCGTGTAGGCCGCAGGCATCATGAAACGAATCGTCCATTGATTTCCCTGCGCCGTTTGGGTCACGGGTGCGGTCATCGGAATCGCGACGCTGCCACTATTTTCCTGCAGGACCGGTGCCGTCATGGCGATGCGTTGCTGGCGGGTGTTGCCCCCAAAAATATAACCAGCCAGCAGCTTGAAGCCGCTACTCACGGCATCGCTGCGACTGCCGCTAACGGTGACTTCGGCGGCGATCAGTGCCGGGTAGTCGCGGACCTCGAACGATTCTTCCTTGAACGATACGGTGTGAGCCGGTTCTTCGGTTGCCATGGCATTTCCTCCTGAAAAAAAGACGCTGAGCGCAAGCAGCAGGCGGGTGAGTGGACGAGTGAGCAGACGGGGCATAAGGTGGCATTCCCGGTTAAGTGAGTTTGATAACGAACGTCGAGCATAAGCCCATCTGCAACCAAGTGCTGGCCACCGATTTGCACAGCGTGCCCTCCCGACCGGAATCGTACGGTTGCCATAACCGCAGGGCGCTGCATCACCGACAATCGTTTCCAAATCCGATCGTTCTCCGGCGCGCTCGCGTGGGCACGATAACCCTGTGCCCACCCGACGGTACTCACGGGTAGGGTGCAATAACCGAAGGGCATTGCACCGACTGCGACACGCGAAACCATCACACCGTATTCCCCGATTTTTGATCTGCATCATTTTTTTGCGCAGATGCCGAAACTACACTTGGCGCAAGCAAACAACCACAGTGAAAGCAGTGCTCATGAAAACATCAGCAGCAGTCGTCCTTGCCGTCAGCGCCCTCGGACTTTTTTCCTCCCCAGCGATGGCCCAGCAGCAAAGTCCGTGGCAGGTACGGGCACGGATCATCAATCTGGCTCCCGCTGACAATGCGGATCCGGTCGGCGGTGTCGGTGCTTCGGACCGATTGTCCGTCTCCAGAAAAACCATTCCCGAAGTCGATATTTCCTATTTCTTTACCCCGAACCTGGCCGCCGAACTGGTCCTGACCTACCCGCAAAAACACACGGTCTATCTCGATGGCAATAATGTCGGCACCTTCAAGCACCTGCCGCCGGCCTTGCTGTTGCAATACCATTTCACGCCGGACAAACAGTTCAGCCCGTATCTCGGTGCCGGGGTCAACTACACCCGTATTTCGAACGTCAACCTGCTTGGTGGCGCTGGCAATCTTGAAAACAGCAGCGTCGGTTTTGCGTTGCAGGCAGGCGTCGACTACAGGCTCGACAAGAACTGGTCGCTCAATCTGGATATCAAGAAAGTCCAGATCCGCAGCGATCTGATGATCAGCGGTGCCAAGGTCAGTGCGCTGCGGGTCGATCCGCTGATGGTTGGCATCGGTCTTGGTTACCGCTTCTGATTCTGTTCGCGCGCAATGACAGCCGGCCTGCGTGGCCGGTTTTTTTACGCCCGGAGAATAGGAAAACAAGTCGGCAAAAAAGTCGGCAAATAAATTTGGAATTATCTGATTTTAAAAGACATATACTTATATTTATCAATATCTTGGTACATATTTTTAATCGAGGAAAGTCGGCAAGTTATGTATGATTCACCGCATCAGTTCGAACCGTTGATTCCGTCCGTGATACCGGTCGGCGTGTCCGATAAGGCAAACCGGCTGGCGCTTTCTGCGGGCCGGCTTGGCGCGATGGCGCATCCGTCGGTACGCGCAGTCTTGCGCGAACTGGTGCGCTCGATGTGTTCGTACTACAGCAATCGCATTGAAGGACAAGGCACGCATCCGCGTCATATCGAGCAAGCGTTGCGCAAGAATTTTTCCGGTCTGCCTGAAGTCGCCCGCTTGCAGCGGATCGCTGTGGCGCATATCGATGCGGAGCGCGAACTGGAAGCGCTGGTCCTTGCGGACACGTCACCCATGTCCAGCGCTTTACTGATGGCGTCTCACCGCGCCTTGTATGAGCGACTTGCAGCAGAGGATCGCACTACGCAGGACGGACATGTTATCGCCCCCGGTGAGTTGCGCGCGGTTAGTGTCGAAGTCGGTCATCATGTGCCGCCATCAGCCGTCGCGCTGCCGGCTTTCCTGTCGCGCATGGATCAGGTCTACAACAAGCCGATGACGCTGGAGACGCAACTGATTGCGATCGCGTGTCTCCATCACAGGGCCGCGTGGGTGCATCCGTTCCGGGATGGCAATGGCCGTGCCGTCCGATTGCAAAGCCATTGCGCGTTGTGGTTGTTGTCGGATGGACTGTGGTCACCGAGCAGGGGGCTGGCACGCTCGGTCCCGCGCTACTACGCGCGCCTGCACAATGCCGACCTGCCGCGGCGCGGTGACCTCGATGGCCGAGGCAACCTGAGTACCGCTGGATTACTGGAATGGGTTGAATTTTTTCTGGATATCTGTCTGGATCAGGTCGATTTCATGCACAGGATGCTGGCTCTGGACGGCATGAAAATGCGCATCGACGCCCTCGTCACTTTTCGTGCCGGGACCGACAAGGCTATGCGTGCTGAGGCCATCCTGCCGCTGCATCACGTCTTTTCTGCCGGGCCGGTGTCGCGGGGAGAATTTACCCAGTTGACTGGTCTGGGCGAACGCACCGCACGGTCGCTCTTGTCACGCATGCTGGCGACCGGCTTGCTGGTCAGTGACACGCCACTCGGCCCAGTGCGCTTTGGCTTGCCACTCGATGCGTTGCAATTCCTGCTGCCGGAGCTGTATCCGGAAGCCTCGACCAGCGCTGACTAGATTTTCTGCGCAGCCGGCACCAGTTCATCCAGCCCGACGATCGCCGCATCGACACCGGCAGGATTGTTGGCGATTAGCACCGCCCATTCGATCGCTTCATCACGCCGCAGGCGCGAAAAATAACGCAGCAGGTAATCGCCATTCTCGACCGTAGGTAATCCACGGCCATCGTTGCGCTTGAGCTTGCGGACATACCAGACCGCATAGCCGTTGCCTTCCTCGCAGCAGTACACCTCGGCCGAATGGGCTGCCGAGAGCGGATGTTCGTCCGGGTTGGTGTGCCAGACGGTTTTACGCCAGACGTGGTTTTTTTTTGATTCGGCGACGAAATCCATGAACGGTCCTTGATTATTGCGGAGTAGGGAGGGCTGGCTGGCCCGGTACCGGACTGCGGTCGATGCGGTGGGTCAGGATGATCGACGTAGCCGTCTGACGTACGCCGTCGGCGGTGCCAATGCGGTCGAGCAGCAGGTCGAGTTCGGCGTTCGAGCGACAACGCAGCGTCACCATGTAATCCATCGCTCCGCTCACTGCGCACAGGGTTTCGATTTCCGGCATGGCTTGCAGCGTCTTGACAAAAGCGGCTGCGCTGCGCGGGTCGAGCGAGATGCCAACGTAGGCGCGCACGAGGGGCTGGAAGACGGCCTGATTGAGCCGCACGCCATAACCGGCAATGACGCCGCGTTTTTCGAGCGCGCTGATACGGGCAATCGCCGTGGTGCGGGCAATCGCCACGTGCCGGGCAATGGTTGCGGTCGGCATGCGTGCGTCATCCATCAGCAACGCCAGAATTTTGCTGTCGATGTCATCCAGGATGGCGGTCATTTGGTCAATGTGTCCGAGTGCGTCGTCGATCTGCAGGATTGTAATCCACTGTGACGACACGCTGGGCGCTATTTCCTGACAGCACTTGCTTCTACAATTTTGCCATCCGATCTGCTTCGGCAATTCCCTGAAAGTTCATCATGACCACCCACATCATCCTGCTCGGCGCCGGCAAAATCGGCGATGCCATCCTGAACCTGCTGTCACATTGCGGTGATTACACGCTGACCGTAGCCGACCGTGATCCGGCGCGGTTGGCTAGCGTGCGTAAAGCGGCCTTTCCGAACGTGACCGTGGTCGAGGCCGATCTCACCGATGCCGCCACGATCGCCGGTCTGATCAAAGGCCACGACGTGACGCTATCGGCCTGCCCGTATTTTCTGACGCCGCTGATCGCCGCCGCCGCCCGTCAGGCCGGTTCGCATTATTTTGATCTGACCGAAGATGTCGAGAGCACCCGTATCGTCAAGCAATTGGCTCAAGGGGCCAGTACCGCGTTCGTGCCGCAATGCGGTCTTGCGCCGGGTTTCATCTCCATCGTCGCCAATGATGTTGCCAGCCAATTCGACACGCTACGCGACGTCAGCATGCGCGTTGGTGCGTTGCCGACTTATCCGAGCAACGCGCTCAAGTACAACCTGACCTGGAGCACTGACGGCCTGATCAATGAGTACTGCAATCCGTGTGAAGCGATTGTCGATGGCCAGTTGCGCGAGACCTCGGCGCTTGAAGAGATCGAGCATTTTTCACTCGATGGGATCGATTACGAGGCGTTCAATACCTCGGGTGGGCTGGGTACGCTCTGCACCAGTCTGGCCGGCAAGGTTGAGAACCTGAACTACAAGACCGTCCGTTATCCCGGTCATCGCGACATCATCAAGCTGCTGGTGCGCGACCTGCAACTGGGCCAACCGGATCGCCGCCACATACTCAAGGAGTTGATGGAGGCGTCGATTCCGATCACCCGGCAGGATGTGGTGCTGGTGTTCGTCAGCGTGGTGGGCATGCGTGACGGGCGGCTTGAACAACAAACGTATGCAAAGAAAATCTACAGTCAGGACGTCAATGGGCAGTTGCTGTCGGCGATCCAGTTGGCCACCGCCGCTGGCATCTGTGCAATGGTCGATCTGGTGGTGCAGGGGCACTTGCCGCAACAAGGACTGGTGCGTCAGGAGCAAGCGGCGCTGACGGATTTTCTGGCGAACCGGTTTGGACAGTATTATTCAGCCTGACATCAAAGGAGACCACGATGCAATCCATCACCCAGTTGCTGTCCAGCCTAGGCGTCGACCTGACGCTTTTTAATGGCAAAGATCTGCCATGTATCAGCCCGGTTACCGGTGCAGTGCAAGCGACGCTGCGCACCGAGTCACCGCAACAAGTCACTGAAAAAATCACCCGGGCCCACGCCGCGTTCGCGCACTGGCGGTCCGTGCCGGCACCGCGTCGCGGCGAACTGATACGGTTGTTTGGCGATGAACTGCGCACCCACAAGGAGGCGCTCGGTCGCGTCGTCACGCTCGAAGCCGGCAAGATCCTGCAGGAAGGGCTGGGCGAGGTGCAGGAAATGATCGACATCTGCGATTTTGCGGTCGGCCTGTCCCGCCAGTTGTATGGTCTGACGATTGCCTCCGAACGGCCCGGTCACCGGATGATGGAAACGTGGCATCCGCTGGGTGTGGTCGGTGTGATTTCTGCCTTCAATTTTCCGGTTGCCGTGTGGGCCTGGAATGCCACGCTGGCGCTGGTCTGCGGTAACAGCGTGGTCTGGAAACCCTCCGAAAAAACTCCGTTGACGGCACTCGCCACGCACGCGCTGTTCATGAAGGCCGTGGCGCGCTTCGGCAGCGAGGCGCCCGATGGGTTGACCGAACTGGTCATTGGCGGGCGCGACTGCGGCAGCGTGCTGGTCAATGACCCGCGCGTGCCGGTCGTCAGCGCCACTGGCAGTACGCGCATGGGACGCGATGTGGCGGCCCGCTGCGCGCAGCGGCTGGCGCGCACCATCCTTGAACTGGGTGGCAATAATGCAATGATCGTCGCGCCGAGCGCCGACCTCGACATGGCCGTGCGCGGCATTGTATTTTCAGCCGTCGGCACGGCCGGCCAGCGCTGCACCAGCTTGCGCCGGCTGTTCGTCCACGCCAGCATTTACGACACCTTGCTACCGCGCCTGAAAAAAATCTACGCCGCGCTACCAGTCGGTAATCCGTCCGATCCGGCCACGCTGGTTGGCCCGCTGATCGATGTCGCGGCGTTCGACGCGATGCAGGTGGCGTTGGAGACGGCGCGTGCCGAAGGGGGCGTCGTCTCGGGTGGTCTGCGTGCCGAGGTCGCCGGTGCCGAAGGCGGCCAGTACGTCCATCCGGCGCTCGTCGAGATGCCAATGCAATCGGCCATCATGCATCACGAAACCTTCGCACCCATCCTGTACGTGGTGCGCTACGACACGCTGGCGCAGGCGATTGCGCTCAATAACGCGGTGCCGCAAGGTTTGTCGTCCAGTCTGTTTTCCACTGACCTGCGCGAAGCCGAAACCTTTCTCGGCGCGACCGGCAGCGATTGCGGTATTGCCAACATCAACATCGGCCCCAGCGGCGCGGAAATCGGCGGCGCGTTCGGCGGTGAAAAGGAGACTGGCGGTGGACGCGAATCGGGCTCCGATGCCTGGAAAGGCTACATGCGACGTGCCACCAATACGATCAATTACAGCAATGCCCTGCCGCTGGCGCAGGGCATTAGCTTCGATCTTTAGGAGGCGATCATGCGCATAGACTTGCCCGCATTCGGAGAAGTACTGGTCGATCGCGGCCGCCGCGAACGCTCGCGCAGTCGCGTGAGCGGCTGCCATTCATCCACACAGGATTTTTTCATGAGAACTGATAACAACAATCTGACCAACCTGATCGAAAAAGTCATCGGTGCCGACGGCGCCGCGCAGGTCTATCGCTTGCTGGCGATCCCGACGGTGTTTTCCGGCGGCGAGGGGGGCCAGGTGTCGCGTAAGGAAATGGCGCAAGCGCTCAACATGGTGCTGTTCCATGATCTGCTGGAGCGCGTGCCGAGCGGACGGCGCTACACCGAAGAAGTAGCCAGTCGCGGCGACAAGGTCTGGCACGACCATGGCGCGCTGCGTACCGTGCGCTGGTCTGCCAATGGTGCATTGCCGCCCGGTGAAAGCGCGTTCACGCGCCTGCTAGAACCGCTTGGCTACCGACTCAACGGGGTGTTCCCGTTGGGTCGACTCGGCATGACCGGGCGTTCGTACGTGCAACAGGATTGTCCGGAGCAGATCGCCCAATTTTTTGTCAGCGAGCTGCACCCGGAAAAATTTTCGGTGCCGTTTCAGGAGGCGGTGACGCGCGTGGTATCGACATCGCGTGATCCGCTGTCACCGAAATCACAATGGCTATTGCATGAACTGGGACGCGACAACCGGCTCTCGGTCACCGATGCGATTTCATTGCTGGTGCAATTGCAGGCGTGCTTTGCATGCCAGCATGCGACACCGGCACTGGCCGACTACGAAGTGCTGCGTGCCGAATCGGCAGAAATGGCGTGGATAGCGACTGAGGGCAATACCTTCAACCATGTGACGGACCGGGTCGTGGATGTGGCGGAAGTAGCATTGCAGCAAAAAGTTTTGCACCGGCCGATGAAGGCGTCAATTGAAGTTTCACAAAGCGGCCGGATACGCCAGACAGCGTTTCTTGCGGACAGCGTGACACGGCAATTTATTGCTGCCGACGGCACGCTGGTCGAGCGCGAGGTGCCGGGCAGTTTTTACGAATTCATCTCGCGCGATGACGTCGATGGAAGTGGTCAACTGGATCTGGGTTTCGATGCCGGCAATGCGCAGGGAATCTTCAGGATGACGGCATCCTGAAGGGGGTTATTGCAGCGACAGCGCAATGGCCATATCGAGACCCCAATTGGCGGGTAACTTGAAGTAAGGATCCGGCATCGGCAGAGTGGTGACAAACAAGCCGCCGATACCGCGTGTGCTATTGATTTTCATGACCGCCGCCATGTTTGCCCGTGGGCTACTGTGGACGATGCTGATGAAGCGTTCGGCCGGATATTTGGCTTGCCATGTTGGAACAACGTGGCGTTTAAAGCGCTGCAGCGTGTCTTCGAAGATGACGAATTTATCGGCCAGCGGCAATGTCACGTAGCGTTCCGGTACGTTGGTGCCAGGGTTGCCGGTAACCGTCAATTTTGGCGACAGGCTCTTGATGTAGTTGTAGACCGATTGGTAATACTGCACATGGGCAGCGGTGGTGTCATTGGTCATTTCGTCGATGAAGAAACCATCGACCTTGTAGAAGGCCAAATAGGTATTGATGTCCTTGGTGACATCCGACAGACGCCGGTTGCCATACGAAGATGACACATACGCGATGACCTTGCCGCCGGAGGCGTGCAACTTGGCGATGGCGGTGACGTAATTCTGGTCGAGGGCAGTGCCGGGGCCGCTATTCGGATTAACGATGGCGGTGGTTGGCATTTTTTTAGCCAGCACGTTCAGACTAGCCCAGGCGGTACTTTTCGGACTAGGGTAAAAATAAGCGGGCACGACTGCTTCGCGAACGATGGCGCTGTGGGCGGTCAACGGACACAGAACGAAGGCCATCACGGCAAAAATCGCACGGGTAAGGCGATTGGCGAGAGCGGAGGGTGATGTCATGACTTTGCCTTTTATTCGCGCCGTCCTCTGGACGTGCTGAATGGTTGGCCCGGCAGCAAGATGCTGTCAGGTAGCTGGCTGGCTTCCGGAGAAGTCCCTGTAGCTTTGCGTCGCTGGATTACTCCAGGTTTGCCTGTAACTCTGTTATTTTTGCAGCTATTCAAAAGGTATCATAAATTTCCATGTGGAAATAAATTTATGTGAGTATTCAGTCGTCTCATGGTGCGTGAGCATGTTTTTTGTTGATAATTTTTCGGTGTCTGTCGTCCCATGTTCCTGTTCATTCCTGCTCGCTTGCAAGGCATTCTTGCGCTCCTGATCGTCACGCTGGTGTGGGGTACGACGTTTCCGGCAATGAAAGACCTGACCGCGCATTTTTCTGCGGTGTGGATCATCCTCGTGCGCTTTGCGATGGCCGGCCTCTTGCTGGCACCGTTCCTGTGGCGGGCGCGCTGGCGTGATTGTTTGCCCGGCGTATTGCTTGGCGCGACGTTATTCCTGTGCTACATGCTGCAACTCGAAGGCCTTGCCCTGACCAGTTCAAACCGCAATGCATTCGTCACTGGCCTCAATGTGTTGGTAGTGCCCCTGCTCGGTCTGGTCGCGGGCAAGGCGCCAGAACGACGTATCGTGATCGCCATTGCGCTTGCCATCGTCGGCCTGTTCGCGCTGTGCTGGGATGGTGGCGCTTGGGGAGTTGGCGATAATCTGGCACTGACCGGCGCGCTGTTTTTTGGCGTGTACGTGAAGTTACTCGAAGTCCTGACGCGGCGTGCCAGCAGCCTGATGGTGCTGACCACGGTGCAGATCATCGTCGTGGCGTTGTGTGCCGGGCTCTGGCTAGTAGCGTGGGAATTACCGCGCCATCCGGTTGACTGGGCAGTGGTTGCGTCAGCGATGAGTGCTGATATCGTCAATTTTTTATATTTGGGCCTGGTGGCGACGGCGGCAATCATTTCATTGCAAACCTGGGGGCAGCGCCATAGCAGCGCCAATGAGGCTGCGGTGATTTATGCGTTCGAGCCCGCTTGCGCTGCCATTGCTGCTTACTTCTGGCTGGGCGAACTGATGACTTGGCGCGGTTTGCTGGGTGCGGCATTGCTGATTGCGGGAATGATCGTTAGCCAGTGGATCTCGCCGATGCGTCGGCGCGTGCCGCTGGCGGTCTGAACTTGTCCTGTTATGTCAATTTCGAATAACTGATATGGAAAATGAAAAGTGGCACAGAGCAGGGCTGATCGTTATAGTTTTCTTGTCTCCTCTATGTCTACCCAAATTGATATAGATTTTGCCCACTTTCGAGTGGGCATTTTTTTTGGTTGGTCGATAGGTGAATTTGTAGACAGTGCCGTAGGGTGGGCACGGCAGTATCGTGCCCACGCGAGTGCACCACTGCAGCTGAAATTGGCCGACATTCCCGGTCGCGCGCGTGGGCACAAAAAGCCGTGCCCACCCTACGTATTTGTTCGATAGTCGTCCTGTGATCTGGTCGCGCGCTTCGGCACAAAGCGGGGCGGATTCGAATTTCCTCACGCGATGCGTTCGACAGCGTGCGTAATATCGCCGCCACCTCAGCGCTCCAGATCCAGATACCGCCACGTCGTCAGCATCACCGGATGGCGCTGGTAATTGCGTAGCCACGGGTGCTGCACATCGGCCGAGACCGGATGCGTGCGCAGTACCCAAGGTGCATAGCCTTGCAACAAGCGGTTCATGTCGCGATACAACAGGTTGCGTGCGGGCGAGTCCGGCAGTTGCTGCGCCTGTTCGTAGAGACGATCGAAAGCAGGTAGCCGAAAGCGAGCACGGTTTGCGGAGCCGGCGTTGGGGCCGTACAGCAACTGGTAAAAATTCTCGCCATCAGGGAAGTCGGCAATCCACTCCGCTTCCATCATCTGCACCTGACCTAGCCGCGCCGCTTTCAGCAGATCAGTAAATTTGCCGCTGCTGAACACGACCCGGATGCCGATGGCGCTCAGGTTGCGACGCCATAACTCGTCGCGCAGTCGTCCCGTGGTCGAGGCCAGCGTATGCATTGTCAGTGTCAGCGGTGAGCCGTCCGGTTGTTCGCGCCAACCATCGCCATCGCGATCGCGATAGCCAAAACGCTCTAGCAGCGCGCGTGCCAGTACCGGGTTGGTTTCGGCATCGCTGCGCAGCGATGCGTCATAACCGAATACGTTGGGTGGCAGCGGTGATTGGGCGGGGATCGCCAGCCCTTTTGAGAGCACGCGGATATCTTCGGCGCGGTCGTAGCTGTAGCCGATCGCGCGGCGCAGTGCAATCTGCGGCAAGGCGATGCCGCCCAGCACCGGGTCTTCCATGTTCATCCACAGATAGTCGAGCGACATACTCGGGGTTAGCGCCAGCGTGATGCCCTGTCGGGCCAATTCGGGTTTCAGCTTGCCTTGTTCCAGCACCATGCCGGCCAGCGGTGCCGGCACCGGCTCCAGATAATCGATATCGCGGTTCAGAAATCCCAGAACGCGGGCTTGCTGTTCTTCCAGCACACGGACATCAATATGACCGATCAGTGGCAGCGATCGGCCGTGCAGCGCGCGTCCGATTGCCGGATGGCCGAGGGTGCTGTCGTCGAAGACGGTACGCCGGAAATCGGGATTGGCGTCGAGCAGCAAGCGGCTGTTGCGCTGCCATTCCCGTAGCAGATACGGTCCGGTGCCGACCGGGAAGGGAGCATGTCCGGCGATGGTTTCGTGCGCCACCACCGACAGCGCCGGCATCGCCAGAATGTACAGAAAATTATTATCCGGGCGGGTCAGCACGATGCGTAGCGTGTGACTGTCGAGCGCGGTTAGTCCTGCAATCGCGCGGGTCGGATCGAAGTTGCCTTGCTTGAGCGCGGTATCACCCGCTAGTTTGCCGTCCAGTAAAAAAAGCCAGGGCGACTTCAGTGCCGGGTCGTAATGACGCTGCATGCTGTAGATCAGGTCGGCAGCAACCAGTTCGCGCGGCTTGCCACCGAAGGCTGGATCGGGAGTAAAGCGGATGCCGCGCTGCAATTTCAGCGTATAGGTCTTGCCATCGGCGCTGATCGCCGGCATGGCCGTCGTCAAGTTGGGTCGCAAGGCCAGCGGGCGCGCCAGATAGTCGTAGCGCAGCGGCGCATCGAAAATATTTTCGATCAGACTAAGCGTGTTGATGTCGGAGGCCTGCGCCGGGTCGAGCGCGGTCTCGCCGTTTTGCAAGACCACATGCAAGGTCTTGCTCATGTCGGCAGCAGCAGTCGGAAGGCTCAGTAAAAACAGGCAGGCGGCGAGGCAGCGCAGGGTCAGGGAACGCGCAGCAGTCATGGTGTAAAAATCGAAAATAGGAAGTCCGTCGGGGTGGCCACTGTAGCGCAGTTTTGCGAACCTGCGAACCAGGATGGTGCTGTCCAAATGGCCACCTTGACAAGCGTTCGGAAAAAACAGCTAGTCTATGGCAGCTCAATTCACGCGCCAGCGATGACGTGAGCAGATCACTTCCTGTCGAACCACTTTCCCCGAGGATGCCTCCGATGAAAAATAACCCCGTTATTCACCGCCTGCTGTTTGCCGCCTGCTGCACGCTCGGCTTGTCTTCGGCTATCGCCGCCGGCCCTGCCACGGTGACCGTTACGCCGCTCGGAAGCCATGACGGTGAAGTCTGTGCCGCTGACCGGGCGCTGATTTTTGAAGATCCGGACGGTACGCGTATCCTGTACGACGCCGGTCGCACGGTGCGCGGGGGCAGTGATCCGCGCCTCGGCAAGATCGATGCCGTTCTGCTCAGCCATGTGCACGGCGACCATCTGGGCGACCGCCACCAGCCGTCTGCCAACGCAGGCACCTGTGCGGCACCAGATTTCTCGGTAAAGAGTACGCCGTCTTCCGTCACCGAAGAAATTGTGCTGGCGCAGAAAGCCAAATTATTCGTCGGTGGTGAAATGGGCAGCTTTTTCTCGCGCCGGATCAAGGCCGCAGGCGGTACAGCCGATCAAGTGCAACTGGTGCATTTTGGCGGGCAAAGCCAGATCGGTGGCGTCAGCATCGCCAGCGTGCCAGCGGCGCACTCGAACGGGCTCGACCCGGCCTTCATGGAATCGGGCCATGCCGACGTGCTAGCGGCCGATGGATTGACTGCCTACGTCGGACCAGCAGGTGGCTACGTGCTGACGTTTTCGAACGGGCTGGCGGTGTATTTGTCGGGCGATACCGGCATCATTGCTGATCAGGAGATGGTCGTGCGACGCTTTTACAAACCCAAGCTGGCAGTGCTCAATATCGGTGGCACGTTTTCTACCGGCCCGGTCGAAGCGGCTTACGTGATCAATGACCTGGTCAAGCCCAATGCCGTGATTGCCTCGCATGCCAACCAGGCGACCACCAAGGACGGCAAGCTGCTGGCGGGTACTCGCACGATGGTCTTCAAGTCCGCCGTCAAGGTGCCAACCTATTTGCCTGTCAGCGGCAAGTCTATGTCGTTTACTGCCGACGGCAAATGTGTGGCGGGTTGCTAGTCAACGCACTGCACTGAAGCGGGCCTCGGCATCGCGAAAGACCGCCCGGACCTGCTCGATATCGTACGGCTGGGAAGCCGTCCGCCAAGCCTGCCCTGAACCAACTACCCAGTAGAAGCAGACGCCGCTCATTTTTTGCGCAAGTAGAGTGCCGCCTCTGGTCCGATGCTGGCGGGTTTGTCGAACGAGGAAAGACCGCCTGGGGCTACCGTCGCAGTCTGGTCGACAGTGAGGCCGCTGACCGGATCAACCCACGTAAGCAAGTAAGTTCCGGCCGAGGCATTACGTACGCCTAACTTGGTCGTGTTGCTGTCGCCGTACAAGATGTAGAGTCCAGCGGTCTGATTGGCCAGGATGTACTTGGTGCCGTCAGTCTTGGCGTTCATCAGTGCGGTGTCGAACAGTGGCGCCATGCGATTGAACTGCGTGGACTCCATGAACAACGTTAAACGGCGCAGGTCGTCGAACATGGCATCCGTAGGGTCGCTATCTGGAGCAGGGTTATTGCTGCATAGCGCCGCTGAGTTGTTGCACTCAAAAGCGTTGTACATCATCACGTAACCTCCCGACAGAGCAGTGGCCCAGTTGGATCTGCGCATCGGTTCGCGGCCCGTACCTTTGGTGCGCTCGGCATCGATCAAGCTCATGTGCCAAGGGTGATCTTCGGCCATCACATACACCCAGTTTCCCCATCCTTGCTTGCCGGCGTCGTCATGCATGGCCTCTGGACTTTTGGCGCTGGATTGCTGTCCGAAAACGTGAATGTTCGGGTCGTTGGGAAAGGCCATGGCCTGACCATTCATATGATGCGTCGCGATCGGCCGAATGGGATCCGCCGCCTTGATGGCCGCAGCCAACCCTCTTTGTCGCGCATCGTTGTCTGCGGCCGAGCAGGCTGACTGACTGCCGTTGGTCCAACGGTACTCTTCCTGAGTGACCCAGACGACATGCTTCAGGTCTTTAAAATACTTGACCATGTCGGTCGCGTATTTTTCATAGTTGGCGTTGTACTTGCACCCGTACGGAATCGCATGGTCGTCGAACAGGTTGAACCACAGGACAACACCCGCGTTATCCAGTTTTACGAGGTCGGTGCGCCAGTTGGCCAGCTTTGCTGGATCGAAGCCGCTGTATGGATCGTCATTGTTGACGAACGGAGTTTCAAAGGCGCTGCCATCACCGCCAAAAGCGCGTGTCGAATGAAAGTACAGGCCATTGACAGGTGTGTTGAGTAACGTCGAACGCAGTAGCTTGCTGATAATGAATGCCTTGCGCGCAGCGTTCTCGTAAAGAAATCCCTCGGGTCCACCCGAGCCTGCCAAGTAAGCCGGATCGCGCTTGCCATCGCCATCGTTGTCGCGGTCATAGACGAAGTGATGCACGCTGTCGGGATCGATGATCAACTTGCCGGTGTATTTTGGTGTTGGTGTTGGTGTTGGTGTTGGTGTTGGTGTTGGTGTTGGTGTTGGTGTTGGTGTTGGTGTTGGTGTTGGTGTTGGTGTTGGTGTTGGCGTTGGCGTTGGCGTTGGCGTTGGCGTTGGTGTCGGTGTCGGTGCTGGTGTCGGTGTTGGTGTTGGTGCACCAGTAATCGTCAGTGTAAGAGTGGCCACTGCACCTGGCGTACCGGTTTGGTTGGTGCCAGAAAACGGCTCTGCATGGATAACATAGGTGCCTACAGCAGGGGTCCAATTTCTGTAATGGCCTTTTCGACCTCCTTTGTACGAGTAAGGCTCGGCGTTCTCTGTTCGGCTAGTCTTGCTGTTGTTATCAGTAAAAACTACGCTCTTGACGTTGCTCACATTGGCTCGCACGCCGATATTACGGGTGCTGCTAATCGAAACTGTACCGCTTGACTTGAATGTGGCAATGGATTCGCCAGTGTCGGCATTGACCACCGTGAAGCTAGTCACCGTCTGTGCAGCAACCCACATCGGTACAAACATCAAGGTGGCCAAAGAAATCGTTCGGCAAGGAAATGATATTTTCATTTTGTATCTTCTGTTTTAGGGATCAAAGGACAAAAGTGACAAGTTAGTGTTGATGTTTGGAAATGATCGGTAAATGTACCTACCTGACCATTCCAAAAATTCCTGTCAAAGCGGAAAGTCGTCGTCTCCATGACAAGCGCAGCAGGTCAAAGAACGACTTCACCTACACCAATTAAACTATTAGTTACTCTAAAGCAATTTTCGGTTAAATGAAATTCCTAGGCCTTTATTGTGGAGCGCCACAACAACGGTTTTTGCTAATTCCAGATGAACGCGCTCGATATATAGACAACCCATCTCCTCCAACATCCGGTGTCTGGAAGATGCGAATCAAGGTTCCGGGGGCATGGTTCTGCGGTCGGACACACTCCGGTGCAGCTACATTCCAGCACTACAGCGGGAATCCTCGCTCGGCTTGAACAGGTCGCATGTCGCCGTGAGAATGGATGCACCGAAGCACTGGTAGCCAACGCGCCGACCGCATATATCGGCCCTGCCGGAGGCTCCGTGCTGACGGTCTCGAAGGGCTTGGTGGTGTACCTGTTGGGAGACGTCGGTACTATTGCCGATCAGGAAATGGTCGCGCGGCGTTTTTACAAACCAAAGCCGGCGGTGCTCAATATCGGTGGCATGTTTTCTGCCGGTCCGGCCGAAGCGGCTTACGTGATCAATGACCTGATCAAGCCCAATGCCGTGATTGCCTCGCATGCCAGCCAGGCCACGACCAAGAATGGCAAATTGCTGGTGGGTAGCCGCGTGATGGTCTTCAGGACGGCCGTCAAGGTGCCGACTTATTTACCGGTCAGCAGCAAGTCGATGTCGATTACTGCCGACGGCAAGTGTGTAGCGGGTTGCTAGTCAATGCACAGCACTGAAGCGGGCCTCGGCATCACGGAAGACCGCCCGGACCTGCTCGATATCGTACGGCTGCTCACGCAGTGAGGCGTGATCCCATTGACTGCGTGGTTCGTGCGGCTCGAAGAAGTTGCCGGTATAGACGTGGATCGCGCAGCTCATCCGGGCCAGTGGATTAAGGACCGAGTGAATGATGTCGCGACCTAGCGTGGCGACGTCTCCGGCGCCCAGCGATTTAGCGCCGGCTGCCTCGATGGATCCTTCGGTGCGACGCCAGAAAATATTGTCTTCCCGGCCTTCATAGATGCCGATCACCGCCGTCATCTGATGGTTGTGCGGCAGCAGATTCATGCATGGCGCCCAGACGAAGTTGATGATGGTGAGTTCCGGCGAGCGGTACAGCGGGGTGATACCGGCATGTTGTGGTTCGCCTAGCTCGGCCATGAGCGCCGCGCGCTGCGAGACCGCTTCTGCAACGACTTCCCGCAATGCGACCTGGCCATCGGCTGCGGCTACCTTGCAGTCTTCAATAAATCGGTCTTTGTTGAACATGGGATCATTCCTATCGTAGTGGACTTGGGACTACTTCATCGGTTGCGGTGTTGTTTGCAGCAGCTCGGCCAACGACTCTTTCCACAGATCGGCGCGAAACGCGGTGCCATGTCCTGCCGTAAGCTCGCTGCCGGGGACAAGCAGCAGTCGGGCGTTTTTGATCCGTCGCAGCGCGCTTTCCATGATGCCCAGCTCGGGCGGATTGCGCTCGTCATCGGCCGAGTTGATCGCCAGCAGCGTGGCCGTGATGCGCTCCAGTCCGGCCGACGGATCGTAGTCGCGTGAGGATTCCCATTGATACAGCACGTCATTGGCATCGGCCGGGAAGGGTGCCGCCAGTCGTGCATCGAGCAGGGCATCGGCTTTTACGCGGGTCGGTGCCGCTTTCTGCAAGGCCTGGCTGCCGCCGTTGGTGGCCAGTCCAAAAAACACCGAACTGATTTGTGCGCTGCGCGGCTGGGTCGTGTAATTGCCCTTCATCCAGGCGGGGTCATTGCGGATTGTCTCGCTAATCAGGCGGCGCAGTATCCAGTTGCGCCCTGCCATTTCGGTCGGCAGTGACGCCATCGGGACCGCGATATCCATCATCGCCGGGTACTTTTGCGCATAAATCCACGTCTCCATGCCGCCCATCGAATAGCCCAGCACCATCCGCAAATGCGCAATACCGAGGTGCTCGGTGACCAGCTGGTGCTGGGCATCGACCATGTCTTCGGTGCTGTAGCGGGGGAAATTCGCGCGCAGGCCATCGGAAGGTTTGCTGGATTTGCCATGGCCGATCGCGTCCGGCAGGATCACGAAATAACGGCTCGCATCGAGCGGCTGGCCGGAACCGAACAGCGCGCCACCAAATTGCGGTGCCAGCAGGCTGGCGCCGGATTGCGTGGTGCCATGCAGCAGCAGGACGGGGATTCCGCTCGGTGCACCGATGGTGCGGTAGTGCAGTGTGAGTGCAGGCAATACCGCGCCAGAACGGAAGTGGAAGTCACGGATGGTCCAGTCTCCTTCGGCTGGCACTGGAAAGTCAGCGGCCAGCAGCGGGTGCATGGTCAGGGCGAAAACGGCGCCGAGCAGGATGCGGGCGGGTGTCAGGAGCGATGGCATGCGGTGATCTTTCAAAATAGTCCAAGCGGGAGCGTACTGTTTGGCTTCGATCGTGTCTACAACGCAATAAGTTGCAGCGCAACATGTGCTGGCGAGACGCGGGCGTGATCAAGGTATCGTATGTACAGTGCTACTGTCGGCAGTCGACATGCAATCCGAGGAGGCTCTTCATGCTGCCCAGCGTTTGTAACAGCAATTATTCGCGCGTCGCGATGGATGACATCCGATGTCTTTCGCCTGCTTAGCCTCGTTGAGCGCGCGTGATCCGCTACGCGTCCAGTTGATCGCCATCGGCGACCCGTACAGCATCACGCTGGCGGGATTGGTGCAGCCATTCCGGCTGGCCGGGCACCTGCTCGGAAGTGGGCGCTTGCAACTGACGATCGTTAGCCCGGATAGCGTCAGTGCCGCCGCCGACCTGAGCTTTCTGGTGGCCGATGACGTGACGGTTGCACCGGCCAACCTGCACGAACTCATTGGCCTGTGTCGCCAGTCGGCTTGCTGGGGCGCAGTTGGCAGCGCCGTGTTGTGGCTGGTGCAGGCTGGTGCGCTCGATGGTGTGCGTACCGCGCTGCCATGGGCGCTGTATCCGGCACACCTCGGCGATGAGGACGAGGCCGAACGCGCGATCCTGACGCCGCATCTGTTCGAGTGTGATGGTCCGGTGCTGACGTGTTGTGGCGGCGCGGCCAGTATCGACTTTGCGCTGACGCTGATCGAGCAGTTATTCGGCTCGGCACTCGCCGCACAATTGCGCGAAGCGCTGTGCATCGAGCGCGTGCGTGCGCCGGGTGAACGCCAGCGGCTGGCGCTGCAGGCACGCTTGGGCAGGTTGCAGCCCAAATTATCCGAAGCCATCGCCTTGATGGAAACCAACCTCGAAGAACCGCTTGGTGCCGATGACATCGCCCGTCTGGTTGGCCTGTCGCGCCGTCAGCTCGATCGGCTGTTCAAGCAACATCTGGCTAGC
This sequence comes from Minisyncoccia bacterium, assembly GCA_047621345.1. Classification (GTDB taxonomy): domain Bacteria; phylum Pseudomonadota; class Gammaproteobacteria; order Burkholderiales; family Burkholderiaceae_D; genus Actimicrobium. The sequence goes on from JBLHLW010000053.1 coordinate 22,187, forward strand.
ATGCCATCACGTTACTACCTCGATTTGCGGCTGCAGCATGCGCGCCGCTTGTTGCTGGAATCGAACCAGTCGATCGTGCAGGTCGGTTTGCTGTGCGGATTTTCATCGGGCTCGCATTTTTCGACGGCGTATGGGGCGCTGTTTGGCATCACGCCGCGCGAGCAGCGGCAGCGGCGCGGCGGAATAGGAGCGGTGCAATGCCACCCCAATCAAAATTGATCGGAGGGTGGGCACGGCATCTTGTGCCCACGCGCGCGCATCGACAATTTTCGCCAAATCCGATCGTTCTGCGGTGTGCTCGCGTGGGCACGATAACCCTGTGCCCACCCTACGTGAGTATCGGAGGGTGGGCACGGCATCTTGTGCCCACGCGCGCGCATCGAGAATCTTTGCCAAATCTGGTCGTTCTCTGGTGTGCTCGCGTGGGCACGATAACCCTGTGCCCACCCTACGTGAGTATCGGAGGGTCGGCACGGCATCTTGTGCCCACGCGCGCGCATTGACAATTTTCGCCAAATCCGATCGCTCTGCGGTGTGCTCGCGTGGGCGCGATAACCCTGTGCCCACCCTACGTGAGTATCGGAGGGTGGGCACGGCATCTTGTGCCCACGCGCGCGCATCGACAATTTTCGCAAAATCTGGTCGTTCTGCGGTGTGCTCGCGTGGGCACGATAACCCTGTGCCCACCCTACGATAAGGCGAGTGATAACAAACTCCGGTCGGTGCATTTCTGAAAAATCATGTCCCATTTTGAAAAGACCCTGCGCGCCACAGTGCCTATACTGGAGTCAACTACTTGATGGAGTCGCGCATGAATGACCTGCCTCGCACGCTGCATGAGACCACCCTGGCGCCGGTAACCCGCCAGACATTTGACACCGTGATGGTTCCGACTTACGCACCCGCCGCGATGGTGCCGGTACGCGGCCTCGGCCTCGATGTGTGGGATCAGTCCGGCAAGCAGTATCTCGATTTCACGGCCGGTATCGCGGTCACCAGCCTCGGCCATGCGCATCCAGCTATCGTCGCGGCACTCGTTGAGCAAGCTGGCCAGCTCTGGCATCTCGGCAATGGCTACACCAACGAGCCGGTACTCAGACTGGCACAAGCGTTGACCGAAGCAACCTTCGCCGATCGCGCGTTCTTCTGCAATTCCGGTGCCGAAGCCAACGAAGCCGCGTTCAAGCTGGCGCGTAAATATGCCCATGAAAAATCCGGTCCGCACAGGACCCGCATCGTCTCCTGTGTCAATGCCTTCCACGGTCGCACGCTGTTTACCGTCAGCGTCGGCGGGCAGCCTAAATACACCGAAGGGTTTGCGCCGCTACCGGGCGGTATAACGCACATCCCATTTAACGATATCGCTGCCGCCCGTGCTGCTGCCGGCGATGATGTCTGCGCGTTCGTAGTCGAACCGGTGCAAGGCGAGGGTGGCGTGATGCCCGCTACCGCCGACTACTTGCAGGCGTTGCGCGCACTGTGCGACGAGACCGGCGCGCTTCTTATTTTTGATGAAGTCCAGTGCGGCGTCGGTCGCACCGGTGCGCTGTATGCCTACATGAATTTCGGCGTGGTGCCAGACATGCTGACGACCGCCAAGGCCCTCGGCAATGGCTATCCGATCGGCGCGATGCTGACTACAAGTGCCATCGCTGCGCACTTCGGACCCGGCGCACACGGCACCACCTATGGCGGTAATCCGCTAGCTTGCGCGGTGGCGCTGGCCGTGATCGAGACGATCAACACGCCGCCATTTCTGGCACGTGTCAGGGAAGTCGCCGCACTGTTGCGGCAGACGCTGCTCACCATGGCGACCGATTATCCGCAGGTATTTTCCGAGGTGCGCGGCAGCGGTCTGATGCTCGGCATGGTGCTGGCCGAAGGCTGGCGCGGGCGTGCAAAAGAGATTACCAAGGCTGCCGAAACCGAGGGTCTGATGGTGCTGATCGCCGGCATGGATGTGCTGCGTTTTCTGCCGGCGCTAACCGTGTCGGAGGCACACATCGCGCAGGCCGATCAGTTGTTGCGCCGCGCACTCGACCGGCTGGTCGCAGCATGACGAGCTCCTCGATGCTGCTGGTGCGACCGGCGGCCGAAACCGATATTGCCGCGCTGGTCACGCTGGCTGCCGGTGCCACCGCCGGGGTACACACGCTGCCAAAACACCATGCTGCGATCGCACAGTCAGTCGAGCGTTCGATCGCTTCGTTCGCTGCCGACGTCGATATGCCGGCCGATGAGTCCTACATTTTCGTGCTCGAAGACAGTCGCAGCGGCGCGCTGCTCGGGTCGGCGGCACTGGCGGCGACGGCGGGTACCAACGGCACTTTTTTCGCTTTTCGCAATGACGTGATGCAGCAAGTCTCGCGCGACCTCAACATCAGCCACAGCGTGCATGCGCTCACGCTGTGCTCGGGCCTGACCGGCCATTCCCAGTTATCCAGTTTTTATGTCGCCGGTACCGATCCGGCCAGTGCGGCGCTGCTGTCGCGCGCACGACTGATGTACGCGGCCGTGGCGCCGCATCGTTTCGGCGACCGCTTCTTTGCTTCGCTGGCAGGGATTACCGACCCGGCCGGCCGGTCCCCTTTTTGGGAAGCGCTTGGCCGCAAATTTTTCCAGATCGATTTTCTGGAGGCCGAGCGGCTCATTGATGGCGGGCGTAACCGCAGCCTGATCATCGAACTGATGCCGCACTATCCGGTCTATGTGCCCCTGTTACCCGGCGATGCGCAGGCCGCGATGGGGCAGGTGCACAGCGAGGGCGAGCTGCCCTTGCAGATTCTGACCGACGAGGGTTTCGAAGCCGATGAATTCATCGACATCTTCGATGGCGGACCGATCCTGCAAGCGCACAAGCATGCGCTGCGCGCATTCACGGGATCGCGCCAGCGCCGCGTGATGGGCTCTGGCGGACAAGCCGCCAGCGCGACTTACCTAGTCAGCAATATCGATCAGCAGCAATTTCGCACGGTGCTGTGCGCTGCGCCGGCCATCGATACCTCGGACAGCATTGCGCTGTCGGCCGAGGTACTGCGCAGCTTGCAGGTAGCTCCCGGTGACACCGTGCATTGCGTGAAATTATGATGACCAACTCTGTGAATGCCAGCTACTGCGTGGTGCGTGCCGTGCGCGAGCAAGACCTTGATGGCTTGATGGCGATGGCCAGTCAGGTCGGTGGAGGCATGACCACGCTCAAGCCTGACCTGACTATGCTGGGCAAGCGCGTCGAGATCGCCTGCGCGTCGTTCGCCGAACAGATCGCCCCCGAGCAACGCGATTACCTGTTCGTGATGGAAGACACGCGCGACCAGCGACTGGTTGGCGTCTGCGCAATCAAGGGCGCGGTCGGACTTGACGAACCGTTCTACAACTACCGCATCGGCACACTGGTCCACTCCAGTGTCGAGCTCAATATCTTTTCGCGGATGGACACGCTGTACCTGTCCAACGACCTCACCGGCAGCGCTGAACTGTGCTCACTGTTCCTGCATCCGGACTACCGCACGGGCAGCAATGGCAAGCTGCTGTCGAAGAGCCGCTTCCTGTTCATCGCCCAGTTTCCGCATCTGTTTCCAGCGCGGCTGATCGCCGAAATGCGTGGTTTCCAGCGTGCCGATGGCACCTCGCCATTCTGGGATCATCTCGGCCAGCATTTTTTCAGGATGGATTTTGATCGGGCCGACGATCTCAGCAGCCTCGGCAAAAAATCGTTCATCGCTGAACTGATGCCGCGCCATCCGCTGTATGTGGCTTACTTGCCGGCGGTGGCGCAGGAAGTCATCGGCATGGTGCATGTCGATACGGCACCGGCACGTCGCTTGCTGGAACAGGAAGGTCTGCACTACGAAGGCTATGTTGATATTTTCGATGCCGGTCCGGTGCTACAGGCGCGTATCGGCGAATTGCGCGCCCTACGCGAAAGTACGCTCGCCATCGTCGATGCCGCCGAGCCGCCCGAGACCGACCGCGCTATCCTCGTCGCCAACACAACGATGCACGACTTCCGTGTCATCGCTGCGCAATCGCTGAACCAGCACGAACACATCGCACTGTCGCCACTGGATCGTCAGTTACTGGCGTGTGAGCCAGGCGACCCGGTGCGGTCGATGTCCCTCAATTCGAGTAGAAAGTAACCATGCAGAACCACTACATCAATGGGCAATGGATCAGCGGCAGTGGTGCCGAACTGGTCGTCATCAACCCCGCCAGCGGCGAGCCGGTCTGGCAGGGCACGCACGCCGGTATCACTGAAGTCGAACGCGCCTGCCATGCTGCGCGCGCCGCATTTCCCAGTTGGTCGATGACGCCGCTGGCGCAACGTAGTGCGATCGCCATGCGCTTTCGTGACCTGCTGCGCGAGCACGCCGAAGCACTGGCGCAGACCATCGCACAGGAAGTTGGCAAGCCATTGTGGGAAGCCCGTACCGAAGTGGCCTCGATGGCGGCCAAGGTTGATATTTCAGTGCAATCGCAAGCGGCCCGTACTGGCGAAACCACAGCGACGGTGGCCGATGGTGCCGCCGTCCTGCGGCACCGAGCGCATGGTGTGTTTGGCGTGTTCGGTCCGTACAATTTCCCCGGGCATTTACCCAACGGGCACATCGTTCCAGCTCTCCTCGCCGGCAATACGCTGGTGTTCAAGCCGAGCGAATACGCACCGCAAACTGCGCTCATGACAACGCGCCTGTGGGCGGAAGCCGGCCTGCCTGCCGGTGTGCTGAATTTGCTCAATGGCGCACGCGATACCGGTGCAGCGCTGGCGCAGGATCCGACGCTGGACGGCATTCTGTTTACCGGCAGCTACCAGACCGGCGTGTTGTTGCACCGCCAGTTCGCTGGCCAGCCGGGCAAATTGCTGGCGCTCGAAATGGGCGGCAACAACGCGCTGGTGGTGTGGGATGTGGCTGACCGCGATGCGGCGGTCCACCATGCGATTTTTTCGGCCTTCGTGAGCGCCGGCCAGCGCTGTACCTGTGCGCGTCGATTGATCGTCGAGCAGGGCGCGCGCGGCGATGCCTTCATCGCGCGGCTGGTCGAGGTTGCCGCCGCCATCCGGGTCGGCGCGCCGGATGCCGACCCGGCGCCCTTCATGGGGCCGGTCGTGTCGTCAGCGATTGCGACACGGTTGCTGGCAGCACAGGCCGAGCTGGTCGGACTAGGTGGCAAGTCGTTGCTGGACATGCGCCAGTTGGTGCCCGGTACCGGTCTGCTGTCGGCCGGGATCGTCGACATGACGGGTATCGATGGCGTACCCGACGACGAGTATTTCGGACCGTTGCTGCAAGTGCTGCGAGTGGCCGATTTCGAGGCGGCCATCAGCGCCTCGAACGCGACCGGTTACGGCCTCGCATCCGGCCTGTTGTCGGATGATCCGGTGCTGTGGGCGCGCTTTCTCGAGACCGCCCGCGCCGGCATCGTCAACTGGAACCGGCCTACCACGGGAGCGGCCAGCAGCGCGCCGTTCGGTGGTATCGGCAAGTCCGGTAACCATCGTGCCAGCGCCTATTACGCGGCCGATTATTGCGCCTATCCGGTGGCCTCGATCGAGAGCGTGGTACTGGCAATGCCGGCGCAGTTGTCGCCCGGCCTGACCTTCGCCGTGTCTTTTTAAAAGGGATCGCCATGTTGCCTGCGCGCGAGTTCAACTTCGATGGTCTGGTCGGGCCATCGCACAATTACGCCGGCCTGTCGTTCGGCAATGTCGCTTCATTCAACAACGTCAAGAGCGTCTCCAATCCGAAGCAGGCGGCATTGCAGGGACTGGCCAAGATGCGCGCACTGGCCGCACGCGGTTTTGCGCAAGCGGTGCTGCCGCCGCAAGGCCGACCAAACTTCGCGCTGCTGCGCCGCATCGGCTTTGGCGGCAGCGATGCCGACGTGATCGCTGCGGCGTTTCGCGATGCGCCGGCCATCCTCGCCTCGGCCTATTCGGCCGCGCCGATGTGGAGCGCCAACGCCGCTACTATCAGTCCGTCGGCCGATAGTGCCGATGGCCATGTCCATTTCACGGTGGCCAATCTCAACAGCAAGCTGCATCGCTCCTACGAGCAGGAACAGACGGCGCGCACGCTGCGCGCGATCTTTGCCGATCCGGACTATTTCACCGTCCACGATGCCTTGCCGGCGACGCCTGCGTTTGGCGATGAAGGGGCTGCCAATCACACGCGACTGGCATCGGCACATGGCGCGCCCGGTGTCGAAATGTTCGTCTATGGCCGCGTCGAATTTCAGCCCGATGCGCCAGCGCCGAAACGCTTCCCGGCACGTCAGACGCTGGAAGCCAGCCAGGCCGTGGCGCGTCTGCATGGCCTGTCGCCGCAGCGCACCGTGTTCGTCGCGCAGGATCCGGCGGTGATCGATCTGGGCGTGTTCCATAACGACGTGATCGCGGTCGGTAATGGCAACGTGCTGTTCTATCACGCACAAGCTTTTTTTGACGAACCGGCGACGCTGGCGGCCTTGCAGTTTGCGATGGGGACCATCGGCCAGCCGTTCGTACCGATCCGCGTCGCGCGTACCGATGTCGGCATCGATGATGCCATCAGCAGTTACTTGTTCAACAGCCAGTTACTGACGCGGCCGGATGGCCGGATGGCGCTGGTGGTGCCGCAGGAATGTCGCGACAACGTCGCCGTGACGCGCTATCTCGATGGTCTCGTGGGGAGCGGCGGCCCGATTGCCGAGCTGCTCAGTTTTGATCTGCGCCAGAGCATGCGCAACGGCGGCGGTCCGGCTTGTTTGCGCTTGCGGGTAGCACTGACCGACGCCGAAGCCGCTGCCATGCATCAGGGGGTGGTCATGACCGAGGCGCTGTACGCCCAACTGGTGGCGTGGGTAGAGCAACATTATCGCGATGCACTGGCTCCGGCCGACCTGGCCGATCCCCAACTGGCGATCGAAGTGACGACCGCGCTGGAGGCGCTGGCAAAAATTCTTCGATTGCCTGACCTGTATGCGTTCTGAAACAGCGATAATGCCGCACCCGATTCGGCAACACCCATACCGGTAGCCTTACCACAGGCACCATTACTACAAGCCATCACCCCAATGGAGAACCTCGCCCCATGAAACGTTTCCTGTTCGCTTTTTCTATTCTCACCGGTCTGTTGTTTGGCCCTTCCGTGCAAGCCCGTCCCTTTGATGAAATCAAAGCCTCTGGCACCCTCATCGTCGCCACCGAAGGCGCTTATCCGCCATTCAATTATTTTCAAGGATCGAAGCTCAGTGGCTTTGAAGTCGAGCTGGCCGAAGCGATGGTCAAGAAGATGGGCCTGAAGATCGAATGGAAATCACTGTCTTTTGATGCGTTGCTGGCCGGTTTGCGGCAAGACCGCTGGGATATGGTGATGGCGTCGTTTGGTGTCACTGACGAGCGCTCGAAAGCGGTCCTGTTCACCAGTCCGTATTACTGCAGCGGCGGCGTGATCGTCTCGAAAGATGCGGCCATCAAGGATGCCGCCACGCTGGTCGGCAAGACGGTCGCGGTGCAGACCGGTTCGACTTACATGGAAAACGTCAAGAAGTTGACTGGCGTGAAAGACGTGAAGAACTTCCCGCAAGATACCGATGCCCGTTCGGCGCTGGTCGCCGGACGCGTTGATGCGTGGGTCAGTGATCGCTTCGTCGTCAAGAGCGCCACGGAGAGCAACCCGGGTCTGGGCCTGAAAGTCGGCGACTACCTGTTCGTCGAGCGCATCGCTGCCGCTGTCAAGAAGGGCAATGCGCCGCTCGCCGCAGCGGTCGACAAAGCACTTGCCGAAGTCATGGCCGATGGGACCTACAAGACCATCTCCGAGAAGTTCATGAAAGAAGACATTCGCTGCAAGTCATAACACCGACACACGCGACACACTAGTCGGGCTGGCCTGCGCGCTAGCCCCTCTCTGGAGAACACCTTGAAAGCAGCATTCACCCTACTGCCGCGGGGCTGGTCACGCCAGCGCCGCAGTGCAGTCACGATAGTTCTGGCCATTACTGCCTTGCTGGCCTTCCTCTGGCTGATGGCCATTCCGATGGCCTGGTTACCGGAACCGATCGGTCCGGCGGCACAACAGTTTGCCGAAGGCGCACGCGTCACCGTGGCGTTGACACTGGTGGCCGGCGTGATCGGCATCGTGCTTGGCATGCTGGCCGCACTCGGCAAGCTCTCGTCGTTCTTGCCATTGCGCTGGATCGCCGGTTTCTATATTTGGGTCATTCGCGGTACGCCGTTGCTGGTCCAAGTGCTGTTTGTGTTTCTGGCGCTACCGGCGCTGGTGCCCGGCATGCAATTGTCGGATTTTTATTCGGCCGTCGTGGCACTCGCCTTCAATGCCGGTGCCTATAACGCCGAGGCGATACGCGCCGGTATTTTGGCCGTGCATAAGGGGCAGGCCGAAGCGGCACGCTCGCTCGGATTGAGTCCGTTCCAGACTTTTCGTGACGTGGTTTTTCCGCAGAGCATGCGTATTGCGCTGCCGCCGCTGGTCAATAACTTCGTCTCGCTGCTCAAGGATTCCAGCCTGGCGTATGTGATCGGCGTGGTCGAATTGTCCAACATCGGCAACCGCATCCAGTCGGTGACGTTCCAGCCGATTCCGGTGTTCGTCACGGTGGCCGCGATCTACCTGATTCTGACCAGCGTGATGA
>JBLHLW010000054.1:0-30731 GCA_047621345.1 Minisyncoccia bacterium
TGTACGCGGTCATAAAAACCGGTGGCAAGCAATACAAAGTTGTCGCTGGTGAAAAATTTAAAGTAGAACAGATACCGGCAGACATAGGTTCCGAAATCACCATTGATCAAGTGCTCGCAGTGGGCTCTGGCGAAACCATTAAATTTGGTGCGCCCTTGGTTGAAGGTGCTACGGTCCTGGTGACGGTTTTGTCGCACGGTCGACACGACAAGGTAAAGATTTTCAAGATGCGCCGTCGTAAGCATTACCAGAAGCATCAAGGCCATCGTCAGAACTATACCGAGTTGCAAATCGTCTCGATCAACGGCTAATCCAGCTACGTTGATCAGATAACCAGAATCCAAGGAGTTTGAAATGGCACATAAAAAAGGCGGCGGCACTACGCGCAATGGTCGTGACTCGGAATCAAAACGCTTAGGCGTCAAGGTTTACGGCGGCCAGGCTATCAATGCAGGCGGCATCATCATTCGCCAGCGTGGTACCAAGACTCATCCTGGTGAAAATGTCGGCATGGGCAAGGATCACACCTTGTTCGCACTGATCCCAGGCAAAGTTCAATTTTTGGTCAAGGGTGCTACCCAGCGCCAGTTCGTAACTGTCGTTCCTGCTTAATTTCTAAGCAGTAGCATCCAGCATCACGCAAGGCGCAAGCCTTCAATCAAGAGGCTCTGCCAGCGGTAGAGCCTTTTTAGTTTATGGCGGGACATCATGAAGTTTATCGACGAAGCAAAAATCGAAGTCATTGCTGGTGACGGCGGCAACGGCGTCGCCTCCTTTTGTCGGGAAAAGTTCAGGCCGTTTGGCGGCCCAGACGGTGGTGACGGTGGTAAAGGCGGCACCATTTGGGCAGTCGCGGATCGCAATATCAATACGCTGGTCGACTACCGTTTTTCCAAAATGCACAAAGCGCGCAACGGCGAAAATGGCCGCGGTGCAGATTGTTACGGCAAGGGTGCAGATGATATTTTGCTGCGCATGCCAGTTGGTACCCTGATCATCGATCACGTCAATGGCGAAGTCATCGCCGACATGACCGAGCACGGTCAGCAAGCGATGCTCGCCAAAGGGGGCGAGGGCGGCTGGGGTAACATTCATTTCAAGACATCGACAAATCGTGCGCCACGTCAAAAAGGCGACGGCAAGGAAGGCGAGCGACGCGAACTGCGGCTCGAGTTGAAAGTGCTGGCTGATGTGGGCTTGCTCGGTATGCCCAATGCCGGTAAGTCGACGTTCATTTCGGCGGTATCGAATGCGCGTCCAAAGATTGCCGACTATCCGTTCACGACGTTGCACCCGAATCTCGGCGTGGTCCGTGTCAGTCACGAAAAGAGTTTTGTGATTGCCGATATTCCGGGTTTGATCGAAGGTGCGGCCGAGGGTGCTGGGCTGGGTATCCAGTTCCTGCGGCATTTGCAGCGCACTCGCGTGCTGTTGCACATCGTCGACCTGGCACCCTTCGACACGGTTGATCCAGTCAAGGAAGCCAAGGCGATCGTCAAGGAACTCAAGAAATACGATGAGGCGTTGTTCGACAAGCCACGTTGGCTGGTTCTCAACAAGCTCGACGTCGTGCCGGAAGAAGAGCGCAAGAAGCGTGTCAAGGACTTCGTCAAGCGCTTTGGCTGGAAGGGCCCGACCTTCGAAATTTCGGCGCTGAACCATGATGGTTGTCCGGAATTGGTTATTGCGATCTACAATTATCTTGCCGAACAGCGTGCGCTTGAATATCGCGCTGAAGAGACGCAGATGTCTGAAGAAGCGCGCCAGATCGTGTCGATCGATCCGGACGATCCACGTTTCAAGGTCATGGATTGAGTTTCAGGACTATCCCCGGCGCGAGTTGTTCTCGCGCTTTTTTTACGCCTGCAGGCTGGGTGTTTTTTTGAACGATGCCCGATGACAGCAACAACACAACCGCAATCACTGGTCCAGCAAGCCAAGCGCTTGATCATTAAGGTGGGTTCCTCCCTGGTCACCAACGATGGCAAGGGACTGGATCATGCCGCCATTGCTAACTGGGCGGCGCAAATTGCGCAATTACGCGCACTTGGCAAAGAGGTGGTGCTCGTGAGTTCGGGTGCGATCGCCGAAGGCATGCAGCGTCTGGGTTTCGATAAGCGACCGACGGGTATTCACGAGTTGCAAGCCTGCGCCGCGGTCGGCCAGATGGGGCTCGCGCAAGTCTATGAAACTAGTTTTCGCGCACACGGCCTCGGTACTGCGCAAGTACTACTGACCCATGCCGACCTGGCCCATCGGGAGCGCTACCTGAATGCCCGCTCGACGTTGTTCACGTTATTGCGTTTCGGTGTGGTGCCGGTCATCAATGAAAACGATACCGTGGTCACTGATGAGATCAAGGTCGGCGACAACGACACGCTGGGTGCGCTAGTGGCGAACTTGATCGAGGGCGATGTCCTGATTATTCTGACGGACCAGCGCGGTCTCTACACAGCGGATCCGCGCAAGGACCCGCTCGCAAGTTTCGTCGAACACGGCGAAGCTGGTGACTTTGCGCTAGAAGCGATGGCTGGTGGCGCGGGCAGCAACATTGGCAGCGGCGGCATGCTGACCAAGATACTGGCGGCACGACGTGCGGCGACATCCGGCGCGCATACGGTCATCGCCTCCGGGCGTGAAGACAACGTACTGGTGCGATTGGCAGCAGGAGAATCGATCGGTACCCAATTACGCGCACAAACGGCGCAACTGACCGCGCGCAAGCAGTGGATGGCCGATCATTTGCAAACCGCAGGCAAGGTGGTACTTGATGACGGTGCCGTCAAGAAATTGACTAATGAAGGCAAGTCGTTGCTGTCGATTGGTGTCGTCGCCGTCAGCGGTGAGTTTGGTCGTGGTGAAGTGATCACTTGCGTCGACCAGAGCGGCAAACCTATTGCGCGTGGATTGACCAATTACACCAGTGCAGAGGCGCGCCGCATCATGCGGCGACCTTCTTCCGAGATTCTGTCTATCTTGGGATTTGTTGAGCAGCCAGAGTTGATTCACCGCGACAACATGGTGCTGCTGTAATGACCGCTACCCAGTTTATTGCGCGAGATGCTGGAGCATGGTTTTTCCTGACTTCAGGCGCTTGACAATATCGCCGGCTTTGCCGGCAACAGTACTGCCATCACAAAAATAATCTTGCGCCAGTGCCGCGTGCCGACGGTTGGCCGCGTTGCCGCTGATCGGCACCCATTGGTCATTGCGCGAGCGAGACCAACTGCCATCGTTGAGGCCGAAGGCATATAGCTTTTTTTCCAGAGATGTACAGCGCAGTCCCTCGTAACTGATGTTGAGGGCGCCGCTGCTGCTGCGCGCTACCAGGACATACCGGATGACACCATCGGCACCCACGGTCAGCGAGTCGGGGGCGACTGAGAACGTCTGCGTTGCAGTCGCACTGACATCAAACGGAAGCAGGGTTGTCATATCCGGCATTTTTGGTAGCTTGACTGCAATTTCTTGCCAGGTTTTGCCGGTATCGTCGAATTCTTCGTCGAAGTTTATTTGCGCGTTTGCGCCGCTATGCGCCAGCAGCACAACGACCGCCGCGGCGATCGTTGCGCCGCGGCGCCAGTGGTGGTTCATGGTCATGTCGACATCATTCATGGTCAGGAGGTTGGGGCGTGCAGTGCGTCTCGTGCGGGTCACTGTCGGCAGTCACATCCAGTCGCTGGTGACGGTGTGGTGGCCGTGCTTGCAAGTCTGCTAACGGGCGTGACAAATAGCGCGACAATTCCTGCAGCGCACGTTGGTACACATCCCGCTTGAACTCGATCACGACATCTAGCGGAACCCAGTATTCGTGCCAGCGCCACGCATCGAATTCGGGATGGCTGGTCAGGCGCAGATTGACATCGCAGTCGCGGCCCACCATCCGCAGCAAAAACCAGATCTGTTTTTGACCGCGATAGTGGCCCCGAATGTCGCGCTTGATAAAGCGATCAGGCACTTCGTAGCGTAGCCAGTCGCGTGTGCGACCGACTATCTTGACATGCTCGGCACGTAGCCCGATTTCTTCTTCGAGTTCGCGGAACATGGCCTGCTCGGGTGTTTCGCCGTATTTGATTCCGCCCTGGGGGAATTGCCACGAGTGCTCTCGAACCCGTTTTCCCCACCACACCTCATTGTGGGTGTTGAGCAGAATGATGCCGACGTTCGGGCGAAAGCCTTCACGATCAAGCATTAGTGCACCTCAAAACTTTCTGCGGTCCGGTACGCCGGTCTCTGATTCGCGCCATCTGCGCTTAAGAAAAATTGTCTGCCACGGCGTTGCTGCGGCAGTCGATCAACTCAAATGCTGCCTAATGTGCGAAGAGTGGGCGCATCGGCCAACTAATCCTTTAAAATTGGAACTGATTATAACCCTCTCTTTTTAAAAAGAATTCATCGTCATGCGCGCCTCCCGATTTTTTATTTCCACCCTTAAAGAAGCTCCTGCCGACGCCGAAATCGTCAGCCATCAATTGATGATGCGAGCCGGCATGATCAAGCGACTCGGTTCCGGCATCTATACCTATATGCCGATGGGACTGCGTGTGATCCGCAAGGTCGAAGCGATCGTGCGCGAAGAAATGAACCGTGCTGGCGCAGTTGAGTTGCTGATGCCGGTCGTCCAGCCTGCCGAACTGTGGCAAGAGACGGGGCGCTGGCAAGAATACGGTGCCGAGCTAATGCGGGTGAAAGACCGCCACGGTCGTGATTTCATCATCCAGCCAACCTCAGAAGAAGTCATCACCGACATTGCCCGTACCGAGATCAAGTCGTATCGGCAGTTGCCGGTCAACTTCTATCATGTCCAGACCAAGTTCCGCGACGAGCGTCGGCCGCGTTTTGGCTTGATGCGTGGTCGTGAATTCACGATGAAGGATGCCTATTCGTTCGACCGCGATCCGGCTGGCATGAAGCAGTCCTACCAGATCATGTTTGATGCCTATGTGCGGATCTTCACGCGTTTTGGTCTGGGTTTCCGCCCGGTGGCTGCTGATAACGGCGCCATCGGTGGTTCCGGTTCGCACGAATTCCATGTCATTGCCGACACCGGTGAAGATGCGATCGTCTATTGCCCGACCTCCGATTACGCCGCCAACATGGAAGCGGCCGAAGCCGCCCCGATCGCAACACCGCGCGCTGCGCCGGCGCAGGAGTTGGCCAAGACCGCGACCCCCGGCAAGGCCAAGTGTGAAGACGTTGCCGCGTTACTGGCAGTGCCACTGCAACAGACCGTCAAATCACTCGTCCTGACGGTGGATACGGAAACTGATGGTGTCATCATCGACAAGCAAGTCTGGCTGCTATTGCTGCGCGGTGACCATGACCTCAACGAAATCAAGGCCAGCAAAGTGCCCGGTTTGGCCGGTTACCGCTTTTCAACCGAAGCGGAAATCATCGAATACTTTGGTACCCCGCCTGGCTATCTCGGTCCTATCAATACCGTCAAGCCGGTCCATGTCGTGGCTGACTTTAGCGTCGCGCACATGCATGACTTCATTTGTGGTGCCAATGCGATCGACTTCCATTTCACGGGTGTCAATTGGGGACGTGACTTGCCGGAGCCAGTTAGTTTCGATCTGCGCAATGTCGTTGCTGGCGATGCGTCGCCGGATGGCAAGGGTGTGCTGGCGATCCAGCGTGGCATTGAGGTTGGCCATGTTTTTCAGCTCGGAACGCGGTACTCCGAAGACATGAAGGCGACTTTTCTCGATGAAAACGGCAAGCCGCAGTTGCTGCAAATGGGCTGTTACGGTATTGGTGTCACACGTATTTTGGGTGCCGCTATCGAACAGAATTTCGATGACAAGGGCATTATCTGGCCGGTCTCGATTGCGCCATTCGAAATCGTGCTGTGTCCGATGGGCTACGATCGTAACGAAGCCGTCAAGGCTGCCGCAGATACGTTGTTGGCGGACTTGCTGGCGGCTGGCGTAGACGCCATTCTTGATGACCGTGGCGAGCGTCCGGGCGCGATGTTCGCAGACTGGGAGTTGATCGGCGTACCGCACCGTATCGTCATTGGAGACCGTGGTCTCAAGGACGGCAAGCTCGAATATCAGGGTCGGCGCGACACGGCTGCGACGGCGGTTGATCTGGCCGATGTCGTGACTTTTGTCCGGGCACGCTTGTCGGACTAAGTCGAGGGCCGGTCAGTGGAACGTTCTGATCTGCGATACCACTTACCGACGTTGGGAGGTGGTATCGCGAGGGAAGTTCGATGGCGTTCAAATACGGAGAAAAGATGAAAATAATTCTGAAATTGCTAGTACTGGCACTGCTGCTGATGGCTGGCAGCGCCCGCGCAGGCAACCAGAAAGAAGAAGCGATGGCCGATTCGGTGCGACTCGCGTTGTCGCATACCATCACCGCATCAGGTCCAATGAAAGTACGCTTCGCTGACATTCAGGATCGTATTCAGTACCTGTCCTGGTTGGGCGAGATGTCCGAGCGTCTGAAAAAGAAATTGCCCGACGTGCAAGTACGTCTCGAGTTCCTTGAAACGGTCTGGTACGAAGCCCGGCGCGCAGGTCTCGACCCGGCCATGGTGCTCGGACTGATTCAGGTTGAATCGGCTTTTCGCAAATATGCGGTGTCGCCGGTTGGTGCACACGGTTACATGCAAGTCATGCCGTTCTGGTCGCGCGTGATCGGCGACAGTGATCGCAGCAAGCTGTTCAACATGCAGGCCAACCTGCGCTATGGCTGTTCAATTCTGCGCATGTATGTCGACATGGAACGTGGCGATCTGTACCTCGCCTTGGGCCGTTACAACGGCAGTCGCGGTCGACCCGAATACCCCAACGCCGTGCTGTCCGCCTGGCAAAAATGGAAATTCAAGAGCGTCTGAGGTAACCAGCGATCCCGTCTTTTCGGATCGTCATCAAGCTGTCACACCTGCTGCATAAACTCTCCATTTTTAACAGGAGTGAACCATGCGCATTCGTTTGATTGGCTTGCTGATTGCCTCGGTCTGGGGCCTTTCCGCTTGCGGAACATCGGCAACATCCACTATCGCCCCCCCTAAAAATGTGATCCTCTTCCTTGGCGACGGCTATGGCATGGTGCCGATGACTGCCGCGCGCATTTATGCCGTGGGCGAAGATGGCGAGCTAACCATAGACCAGTTTCCGGAGACCGCCTTCGTCAAGACTTATTCGAATGACGCCCAAGTTACCGACAGCGCACCGTCGATGGCGGCCTACATGACGGGTGTCAAAACCAATAATGAAGTCATTTCCTCTAGCGCTGATACCCATCCGACTGATGCCAATGGTAAAGCCTATCTGAGCGGTGCCGACAGTACCTGTCCTGCCACCGGCAACGGGTCCGCAGTGACGACGTTGCTCGAACTGGCCAAGGCTGCCGGTCGCGGCACAGCCGTCGTGACGACGACCCGCGTCACGCATGCCACACCAGCAGCAACTTACGCACATGTCTGTCATCGCGATGCGGAGAACACGATCGCCGCGCAACTGGTGCCAGGCGGCGCAGGTTATAACGCCGCATTGGGCGCTGACGGTGTCGATGTTGTGCTTGGTGGTGGATGGCAAAATTTTCAGGCCAAAGGAGCGGCAACCGGTTCGGCGCGCAGCGACACCAGAGACCTGACTGCCGAAATGAAAGCCAAGGGATACACCTACATCACCGACAAGGCCGGTCTCGATGGTGTGCCAGCTACCGCCACCAAATTGCTGGGACTGTTCACGGCAAGTCACATGAATTTCGACATCGATCGTGACCCAGCCAAAGAGCCTAGTCTCGCCCAGATGGCCGGCAAGGCGTTCGATATCGTGTCGAAAAACCAGAAAGGTTATTTCATGATGGTCGAGGGTGGACGGATTGATCAGGCTCTGCACCCGACACTGGCCCGCAAGGCGCTGCAAGATGCCAAGGCCTTCGACGAAGCGATCAATGCCACCATTGCCAAGGTACGCCTGACCGACCCGACACTGGCCAATACACTGATCATCGTCACTGCCGATCACGACCACACGATGGTCATGAATGGCTATGCGGCACTGACCGGCAAGACCACCGACACCAATCCCGGCATTCTGGGCTTGATGCGTGCTTATACCGATCCAAGCAAGCCTGCCAAAGACATCGACGGCAAGCCCTTCACCTCACTCGTCTTTGGTAATGGCGAAAACCGCGTGCAAGCCAATCGCAGCACGATGGCGGATCTGACCGATGCATTGGTCTACGACAAAAACTACCACCAGGAAGCAGCCGTACGCATGCCGGCCGGCGGTGAAACGCACGGCGGTGCCGATGTGTTCCTCGGTGCAATGGGTCTCGGCGCCGAGTCGTTCCACGGCACGCTCGACAACACACAGGTCTTTACGCTGATGAAATCAGCGGCCGGACTTTGATCACGACATCACGGAGAACAACAACATGATCAAGAAACTGGTACTGAGTGCGGCTGTTGCAAGTGTCGCTGCCGTCTTCGCTGCCCCGGCTCTCGCCGCTGGCGAAGCCAAGAATGTGATTTTTTTCCTCGGTGACGGCATGGGTCCGGTCACCAAGACCGCTGCGCGAATCTACAAATATACCGAATCCGGCTCGCTGGGCATGGACGGGATGCCCTACACCGCTCGCATCAAGACCTATTCGCTGGATGCACAAACGACTGACAGCGCACCGTCGATGGCGGCGTATATGACGGGTGTCAAAGAACGCAACGACGTTATTTCGATGAGTGGTGACACGGTGGCCAAGGCGCCTTCCAAAGATGTCACCACCGGCGTCTCGAATGCGGTCACCAACTGCGCACCCACCGGCAACGGAACAGCGGTCATGACGCTCACCGAGTACGCGATTGCTCAGGGCAAGGCGACCGGTACGGTTACCACGGCGCGTTTGACGCATGCCACGCCGGCGGCGACTTACGCGCATTCCTGCCATCGCGATGCCGAGTATGAAATTGCCCGTCAGGCAGTGCCAGGCGGTAGCGGTTTCAATACCAAGCTCGGGGCTGGACTGGATGTGATGATGGGCGGGATCAGTTATTACTGGCGTCCGTATGTGGCAGGGTTGACGCCACGCGGACGGCCCGACGGGCGCGATCTGGTCGCGGAGTTGCAAGGCAAGGGCTACACCTTTGCCAGCGATCTGGCCAGTTTGAACGCGGCACCGACGACGCCCGGTAGCAAGCTCATCGCCCTGTTTGACCAGGCACTTGTGCAAGGCCACATGTCGTACGACGCCGACCGAAATGCCGCTGTGGAACCCAGCCTGGCACAGATGACGACCAAGGCTATCGAATTGCTGTCGAAGAATTCGAAAGGCTATTTCCTGATGGTCGAAGGCGGTCGTATCGATCACGCACTGCACGCAACGAATGCCCGCCGTGCCTTGGTGGACACGATTGCCTTCGATGATGCAATCAAGGCAGCACTGGCCACGGTCGACCTGAGCAATACGCTCATCGTTGTCACCGCCGACCATGACCACACGATGGCTTTCAACGGCTATGGCAAGCGTGGCAGTCCTATTCTTGGCAATAACATCAGCTACCAGACAGGCAAGCCGAGTCTGGATGCCGATGGTGTGCCTTATTCGACGCTGGTATTTGGTAACGGCCCCAACCGCAAAGACACGCGCGTGACAGTCGATACCAGTATTGTCGAAGGGCTCGACTATCAGCAAGAGTCAGCCATTCGCACCGCCAACGGTGGCGAGAGCCATGGCGGCGGTGATGTCCAGTTGTATGGAGCGGGTGCCGGAGCCAAAATATTCAAGGGAACGATCGACAACACCAAGGTCTTCTCGCTGGTCAAGAGCGCTGCAGGCCTGTAATTCCGGGTCAGCAGGATGGTGGCAGCGCATTGCGTTGCCACTTTTTTCTTTTTTGGATTCCAATGAAAAAATTCTCCGTAGCACTGTTGCTACTCACCGCAACAATGGCGGTCCAGTCAGCAGAATTGCCACCGCTTGATGCCACCGTGACCTACGACAGCAAGTTTGTCTCGCATGCCGGGGTCACCGAAATTCGCCAGTTCAGCAATATCCTGATCCGCCGGCCTGGTCATGTCTGGATGGAACGCATCCTGCCTGCACAAGCGCAAGAGCACGCCGAGGCGCATGCCGGCCACAAGCACTTCGATTTTGAAACCTCGACCCAGCACCTGACGCGCACCGCCACCGGTGCAATACGCGCCGAGTATGTGGATCGCGGCGAGCGGCGTGTGGTGTTCGTGCCGCCGACGGAATATAGCGTCAGTGGTTTTGATGGCTCATGGGATAACGCTGCGGCGATGGTGTCGGAAAAAACTGTCAAGGCGATGCCGTTGTCAAAGCGCGCCACCACAGTCGCCGATACCGAATGGCGCGAAGAGTCGCGCAACGGCTGGTATAACCGGGTGTTGTGGTCGAACCGGCAGCAAGTGGCGTTGATTGTGGAGTCAGGTAAAACCGATGGCAGTACAACTCGCAGGACCGTGCTTGCCTTGCGGCCAATGACCGTCGATGCAGCGTTGCCGTGGAAGCAGCTTGGGGCGTATGCCCAGATGGAATACGACGACTTCATGGACTGAGCATCGTCTGATGTTGCAACTCGACGTACGAAAAAGCCCGCTGCTTGCGGGCGTCTCGCTATTCGTTTCGCTGGGTTTTCAGCGGGCGAATAGTCGTCAGATTATTTCAGGTGATCGGAGATCAGTTTGGTCATTTCAAACATCGACACTTGCTTTTTTCCGCCGAACACCGCGACCAGTTTGGCATCGCCATTGATCATGCGTTTGTTGGCATCATCCTGCAGGGCATTTTTCTTGATGTATTCCCATATTTTTTTTGTTACTTCGGTACGCGGTAGCGGATCGGCACCGACAACGGCAGCCAATGTTGGCGATGGGGTCATCGGTTTCATGAAAGCAGCATTGGGTTTGCGTGCAACAACCGGTTTAGTGGCCGCAGGGGCCTTGGTTGTGGCTTTTTTTACCGCCGCTTTGGCCGGCGCTGCCTTAATTGCTGCAGCCGGTTCAGCGGCGGCGGGTTTTTTTGCTGTTGCCATCTTCAAAGCTCCTTCACGAATTTTTTCGGTCGATGCGCCGTTTCACGCAGCGCTTATAGTGTGGTGGATTTTCCGACCGCGCAAGCATTTTCTTGAGTCTTTGTAGCACTCTTGTTTGTCGTCGTTGATGGCGCAAACCCATGACCAGCACCACTTTTCTGTCTATTCGCTCGTCTGCTCGCGGTTGACCTGTCCATTCAGAGCAGGTGACCGCTAGTTGACTTTCGCCTTGTTTCAGCGCATTCCACCGCCTGGCATCATGCCTTTCATGCTGCGCATCATCTTCATCATGCCGCCACCCTTGAGCTTTTTCATCATGGTTTGCATTTGATCGAACTGTGCCAGCATGCGATTGACTTCCTGCACTTGCACGCCAGCGCCGTTGGCGATGCGGCGCTTGCGGGTCGCCTTGATGATTTCCGGCTTGGCACGCTCCTGTTTTGTCATCGAATTGATGATGCCTTCCATGCGACGTACCTGCTTGTCGGCATTGCCCATGTTGGCGCCGGCTGCTGCTTGCTGGAATTGCGCCGGCAGCTTGTCCATCATGCTGGCCATGCCGCCCATTTTTTTCATTTGTCCGAGTTGGGCTTTGAAGTCGTTGAGGTCAAAGCGACCGCCTGATTTGATCTTTTGCGCCATGTCTTGCGCTGCTGCCGTGTCGACACCGCGCTGGGCTTCTTCGACCAGCGCCAGAATGTCGCCCATCCCGAGGATGCGGTTGGCCATCCGTTGCGGATCGAAGGCTTCGAGGCCATCCAGCTTTTCGGCGGTGCCGGCGAACTTGATCGGCTTGCCGGTGATGTGCCGTACCGACAGTGCCGCACCACCGCGGGCATCGCCATCAAGCTTGGTCAGCACGATGCCGGTCAGTGGCAGCGTGTCGTTAAAGGCCTTGGCGGTGTTGATCGCATCCTGGCCCAGCATGGCATCGACAACGAACAGGGTCTCGATCGGCTTGACGGCAGCGTGCAGCGCGGCGATCTCGGCCATCATGTCGGCATCGATACCGAGGCGGCCAGCGGTGTCGATGATCAGGACATCGTGGTAGTGACGTTTGGCAAAGTCGAGCGCCGCCAGAGCAATATCGACCGGCTTGTCGGTGGTCAGTGACGGAAAGAAGTCGGCGCCAACTTGTGCCGTGACCGTCTGCAATTGCCCGATGGCGGCAGGACGATAGACGTCGGCCGACACGGTCAAGACTTTTTTCTTGTGTTTCTCTTTAAGGAATTTGGCCAGCTTACCGACAGTGGTGGTCTTGCCGGCACCTTGCAAGCCCGCCATCAGGATCACGGCAGGTGGCTGCGTCGCAAAACTCAGCAGCGACGCTTCGGGACCAAGGTCGCCCCCCATCATGGCTGCCAGCTCGCGCTGCACGACGCCAACCAGCGCCTGACCCGGAGACAGCGAGCCGATCACGTCCTCGCCCATCGCTTTTAACTTCACTTTGGCAATGAAATCGCGTACCGCTGGCAGGGCGACGTCAGCTTCGAGCAGTGCCAGGCGCACTTCGCGCAGCATGTCGGCCGTATTGGTTTCTGTCAGGCGGGCTTCGCCGCGCATGGTCTTGACGACCTTGGCAAGGCGTTGGGTCAGATTGTCTAGCATCGGAGGGCCATCGAAAAAAAGAGTGCGGTGAGAGGGCGCGGCATGTCGCGCGGTTGATCGCATTTTACCTGATGCGAGTTGGACTCAAGGCGGACATTGGGCGCATTGGGTGTAATGCCCTGCGGTTATTGCACCCACCGAGGGAAGTAAATAGTTCGCGCGGAAACCCGCCTTTTTAAAATAGTCATTGCGCGGATTTCCGCTCAAAGTCGCCTGCTTCCCGTATGCTCCTCCTTGCTAATTCAGGCCTGTGCGGTCCAGCAAGTCGCTGGCACGAAGCCTGCATTGTGTTGAGCACAATTCAATCAACAGGAGACCAGCATGTCCACAAAATTGTTCCCGCTACTCTGCCTTGCCGTTGCCATTGCCGGCACCGCGATGTCCGCTCAGGCGCAAGAAGTGATCCGACTCGGCAATCTGAAGCTCGCGCATTTCGGCGCGGTGTCGTACATCAAGGAAATCGCCCCGCAGTGCGGTATCAAGATCGAAGAGCGCACTTTCGCCAAGGGTCTCGATGTGATGCAGGCGATCATCGCTGGTGAACTCGATGTCGGTGCGACCGCCTCCGAAGCCGCTATCGCCGGTCGGGCCAATGGCACGCCGATTTACATCGTGGCCGGTTTCGCCAAGGGCGGTGCGCAATTGGTGGCGCGTCCGGATGCCGGCATCAAGTCGGTCAAGGATTTGAAGGGCAAGAAAGTGGGCGTTACCCGTGGTGGTATTCAGGAAGTCTTGCTGGCTGCCGAACTCGGCCAAAATGGTCTGACGTCGTCGGATTCACCGGGCAAGGATGTGCAACTGATTTATCTGGCCTATCCCGATCTGAACCAGGCGCTGCTGGGCAAAAATCTCGATGCGATCATGCAGACCGAGCCGCAGTCGTCACAGGCGATTAACAAAGGCTTTGGCGTCGGTGTGATGAAGCCGTACGACACGCCGATCGGCGAGCCAGTGCGCACGTTGGTCATGACCGAGAAGTTCTACAAGGAGCATCGCCCGACCGCCGAGAAGTTCATGCGTTGTTTCGTGCAAGCCACCAAGACCTTCATCGAGACCAAGGGCGCTGCCGAGAAATACGTGACGGAGACCATCTTCAAGGGCCAGATTAGCAAGGAAGATTTCAATGATGCGATCAGCAATTCGCCGTATTCGTTCGACATTACGCCTGAGCATATCCAGATCACTACCGACACCATGTTCAAGTACGGCGTCGGTCGCATGGCGAAGCCTCCCGTTGCCAAGGATTTCGTCAAGACCGACTTGCTCGATCAGGCCAAAAAATCCCTGAACGTCAACTAAGAGACGCGTCATGGCAAATTTCAACTTGCGTCAAGCTGGCATCGGTTTCATCGTGCCGGTGCTTGCCATCGCGCTCTGGCAAACCTTTTCATCGATGGGCTGGGTCAATGCGCTGGTACTGCCGTCACCGTACGCAGTAATGCACAAGTGGTTTGAATATCTGCTGCCGCTGACGCCATATACGGCGGAGTCCGGTAGCTGGTTCAAATGGATTTTTTCAGGCGAGCTGATCATCGATACCTACAACAGCATGTACCGTGTTGTCGTCGGTTTTGCGGTCGGGGCCGGTCTGGCCTTGCCGCTGGGCTTGTCGATGGGTGCCAGCAAGCGCGTCTATGCATGGCTTAATCCGCTGATGCAGGTGCTGCGGCCAATCCCGCCGATTGCGTATATCCCGCTGTCGATTTTGTGGTTCGGTCTGGGTAATCCGCCAGCGGTGTTCCTGATCGCCATCGGTGCGTTCTTCCCTGTGCTCATCAACACGATCGCCGGTGTACGCAATGTCGACAGCATTTACTTGCGTGCGGCGCGCAATCTGGGCGCCAGCCAGAGCACGCTGTTCCTGCGTGTGATGCTGCCGGCGTCGGTGCCTTACATCCTGTCGGGTGTGCGAATCGGGATTGGTACCGCGTTCATCGTGGTGATCGTGGCTGAAATGATTGCTGTCAATAACGGTCTGGGCTTTCGCATCCTCGAAGCGCGCGAGTACTTCTGGTCTGACAAAATCATCGCCGGCATGATCAGTATCGGCATGCTGGGTCTGGTCATCGATCTGGCGGTAACGCGTCTGAACAATCATTTGCTGCGCTGGCATCGTGGTCTGGAGAATTGAAATGAGTGCGTCCCCCATCAGCATCACTGGCGTCAACAAGATCTTCACGACCGTCGATCACGACGTGATCGCGCTGCAAAACATCAATCTGGAGATTCCGAGCGGTCAGTTCGTCTGCCTGCTGGGCCCGTCCGGTTGTGGCAAATCGACCTTGCTCAATGCGGTCGCCGGCTTTGCGCTGCCGACCTCCGGCAGCATCGTCACCGGCGACATCACCGTGACCGGGCCCGGTCCGGATCGCGGCATGGTATTTCAGGAGTACGCGCTTTTTCCGTGGATGACGGTCGAGGAGAATGTCGCCTTCGGTCTTGAAATCAAGGGAATGACCAAGGCCGACATCGGGCCGCGCGTGCTGGCCTTGCTCGACACACTCGGCCTGAAGGATTTTCGTAGCCGCTTCCCGAAAGATCTGTCCGGCGGCATGCGCCAGCGGGTGGCAATCGCCCGCGTGCTGGCACTGGATTCGCCGATCATGCTCATGGATGAGCCATTCGGTGCACTCGATGCGCTGACCCGGCGCACGCTGCAAGATGAGTTGCTGCGCATCTGGGCCGAGCTGAAAAAAACCATCTTGTTCGTCACCCACAGCATCGAGGAAGCCATCTATCTGGCCGATCGTATCGTTGTGATGACGTACCGCCCGGGCACAGTCAAGCGCGACATCCTGGTCGACTTGCCACGTCTGCGCGATCCGTCGTCGGCTGAATTCAATGCCCTCAAGCGCGAACTCGGCCAATTGGTGATGGAAGAGCAGCAGCGCCACCAACATGATGAAATCAGGATGGCAGCGGTCGATTAATGAAAGCACTGTCGAACCGGCGCCGGTTGTTATTGGCTGTCGCCGGTGTGCTGTTGATCGTTGGTCTGACTTACTGGACGTCGGCGCGGATGATCCGCAGCGAGATTGATCGACAAAGTGAGCGGCAGTTGCAGGTCATTGCATTAGACCTGCAATCGATGCTGGAGAAATTCGAGACGCTGCCTTTTTCGCTATCGGTTCATCCAGACATGGCGACGGCCTTGCTGCAGCCCGCAAATGCAGCGACCATCCTGCGCGTCAGTCAAACGCTGCACACTGTTCAGCAGCAAGCCCGCGTTGCTGCCATCTACCTGATGGATTCGCAGGGGCTGACGATTGCGGCGAGTAACTGGAACGAACCTCAAAATTACATTGGTCGCAACTTCGGTTTCCGTCCGTACTTCCGGGATGCGATCAACGGTGGTGCCGGACGGTTTTATGGCATCGGTAGCACCACCAGCGAGCCGGGATATTTCATTGCCCAGCCGGTGTATGCGAACGGGCAGGAGGCGCCGGGACAAACACCGTTAGGTGTGCTGGCGGTCAAGATTAGTCTTAATGAATTCGAGCGAACCTGGCGTACCAGTGAAGAACCGATCGTGCTAGCCGACAGGGATGGGGTGGTTTTCCTCGGCAACCGGCCTGCCTGGCAATACCATAGCCTCGCATCGATCGATGTTGCTGCACGCGAAAAAATCATGGCGACGCTGCAGTATGTCGGCAAAGATATCACCCCGATTTCCAGCTTGCCGGCTGCCAGTCGCAAGGACTATGACGCATCCGTAATGCGTCCGGTTGGCCGGCTCGGCTGGCAATTGCGACTGTTTCCTGCGCAATCGCGCATTACGCGGGCGGCGCTGCTGTGGTCCGGTGCGATGACGCTGTTGTTGTTCAGTGTGATGTTATCGCTATGGGCGCGCCATCAACGCCGCCGCCGTCTGGAAGAGCGGCACGCTTCGCGGCAAGCGTTGCAGCAGGCCGCTGAAGAACTCGACCGGCAAATCGCCTTGCGCACCGACGAACTGTTGCAGGCGAATCGGGACCTCGGTGATAAATACGCCCGCCTCGAACACGCGCAAGGCTTGTTGCGTACGACCCAGGACGAGCTGGTGCAGGCCGGAAAACTGGCGATGCTGGGGCAGATGGCCGCTGGCGTGACCCATGAACTCAATCAGCCATTGGCAGCGATCCGCGCCTTTGCCGACAATGCAGTAACGTTTCTCGAGCGGGGGCAGCCGGGGCAGGCCAGTGCGAATCTGGCGCATATCAGCGCCGCCAGCGCACGCATGGGCGTTATCATCGGCCAGCTCAAGGCCTTTGCGCGCAAGAGCCATGGCAACGTCGCCGTGGTCGAGCTGACGCCCTCGGTCCATGCATCGGCATTGCTGCTGCAAGCCGAATGTGACCGGCTCGGCGTGGTATTGCAGATCGATATTGCCGAGCCATTGCAGATCCTTGGCGACGCCGTGCGTACCGAGCAAGTGCTAATCAATCTGTTGCGCAATGCGCTCGATGCGGTTGAAGAGGCAGTGCAGCGCCGGGTGGCGCTCAGCGTGGTGCGCGACGGTGACCACGCGTTGATTTGTGTGCGCGACTCCGGTCCCGGCATTCCCGATGAAGTGGCGGCCCAATTGTTTGCGCCGTTTTTCACCACCAAACCCAGCGGCAAGGGACTCGGGCTCGGACTGGCGATTTCGTCGTCGATCGTGCAGGCGATGCGCGGCCAATTGACGGCGCGTAATTTGCCTGATGGCGGTGCCGAGTTCCAGTTACGTTTGCCCTTGTATTCACCGATAGCGAAAAGTTGATATGACATCCCATCAAGTCGTGCTGGTCGAAGACGAAGCCGCGTTACGTCTGGCCACCGGTCAGACACTGGAACTCGGTGGCTTTACCGTGGCGGCGTGTGCCAGTGCCGAACAGGCCGATGGTTTGCTGGGCCCTGATTACCCCGGCGTGCTGGTGACCGACGTGCGCTTGCCCGGCCGCTCCGGTCTGGAATTGCTTGCGCAGGTGATGGCCATTGATGCCGATTTGCCCGTGGTGCTGGTCACAGGTCACGGTGATGTCGAGATGGCTGTCGAGGCGATGCGCGCCGGTGCCTACGACTTCATCGAAAAGCCATTTGCCGCCGAGCGTTTACTGGCCACCGTGCGGCGGGCGCAGGAAAAGCGCGATCTTGTGCTGGCCAATCGGCGCCTGCAGGCGGCGTGGTTGCAGCAACCCGATTTGCCGCCACTGCTCGGACAATCTGCCGCCATGGAACGGGTGCGTACGCTAGTGGCCACGCTTGGGCCGGCCTCGGTCGACGTGCTGATCAATGGTCAGACCGGCAGCGGCAAGGAAGTTGTTGCGCGCCAGTTGCATGCGGCCAGCGGACGCAAGGGGCATTTCGTGGCCATCAATTGCGGCGCGTTGCCGGAGTCGGTCTTCGAGTCCGAAATGTTTGGCCACGAAGCCGGGGCCTTCACGAGCGCGCAAAAGCGCCGTATCGGCAAGCTCGAATATGCCGACGGCGGCACTTTGTTCCTCGATGAAATCGAAAGTATGCCGCTGAGCCTGCAAGTCAAGTTGTTGCGGGTGTTGCAGGAGCGCAGACTTGAACGACTCGGCGGCAACGATCCGGTGCCGTTCGACTGCCGCGTCATTGCCGCCAGCAAGGTCGACCTGTTGCAGCTCAGTGTCAGCGGCGTTTTCCGCGAAGACCTGTATTACCGCATCAGCGTGGTCAGCATCGGTTTGCCGCGGTTGTCACAGCGACGCGAAGACATCCCGTTGTTGCTGGCGCATTTCGTTCAGGCAGCAGCGCTGCGGCAGCAGCGTCCGGTGCCGGCGTGGAGTGCTGCGCAGATGGTGCATTGGCAGTCGCGCGACTGGGCTGGCAATGTGCGTGAACTGCGCAACGTCGCGGAACGGTTGGTGCTCGGGATTGCTGACGACAGCGCCGTCGTTAATGACGATGCCGCCAGTACGACGCACCTGACCGTCTTGCTGGATGCCTATGAGAACATGTTGATCACCGCCGCACTGCAGGCAACCGGTGCCAGTGTGGCGCTGGCGGCCGAGCGTCTCGGTTTGCCTAAAAAAACACTGTACGACAAACTGAAAAAGCATCGGATCATGGCGGGCCGCGCGGCCGATTGATTCGCGCTGTCGTCCTGTCGATCTGATCGCTCCTGTATGAATGAGGCGGCGTTCAGGGCGCAGCATCGGCCCGGCTTGGTGTAAACTCAACCGATGCAAAATTACTTCTTTATTGTCGCCGCGGTGCTCTATGCGAGTTGCGCGTTTATGCCAACGCGCTTGCGTGTGGCGATCTCCCTTGGCTCGGCTCTGGGCTGGACACTGCACGGGCTTGCGCTGTGGTCTGACGTGGTGGTAGCGGAGTCCCTGCGAATGGGGTTCGCACAGATGCTGTCAGCGGCGATGTGGGTTTCGGTTGCCGTGTACTGGGTCGAGAACCGCAACATGGTGCTCGACAGCTTGCGTGTCCTGATGTTGCCGGTGGCCGCTGTCGCCGTGCTGTTGCCGATTGTCTTTCCCGGCAGCCTGGTCCCGCTGCAAGGCAGGACTGTTCTCTTTCCGTGGCATGTTGCCATCGCGCTGCTGGCCTACAGTACGCTGACGACGGCTGCTTTCCATGCGGTATTGATGGCCGTGCAGGAGTCGTACCTGCATTCGCGCCGCGGCCTGCTCAACGGTATCAAAGGGGGGTGGTATGCCGCCGCCATTGCCCGCTTGCCCGCGTTGCTGACGATGGAAAAAATGCTGTTCCGGCTGATTGGAATCGGCTTCTTTTTTCTGACGCTGACGGTGTTGTCGGGCCTGCTGTTCTCCGAACAGTTGTTTGACAAGGCCCTGACCTGGGATCACAAGACTATTTTTACGCTGTTGTCATGGGTGTTGTTTGGCGTGCTGCTGGCCGGACGCCACTGGCGCGGTTGGCGCGGCAAGACGGCGCTGACCTTCACCCTTACCGGATTCGTCACTTTGCTGCTCGCCTATGTCGGTAGCCGCTTCGTGCTGGAAGTTGTCTTGCACAGGGGGCTAGCATGAGGTTTTTGGCGTGGCTGGTACTGGTGCTGCTCGTGATCTACGTGGTACGCAAAAAAATGACTGCCGCGACGCGGCCACCACCGCAAACGCGCAGTCCGAACGACGTCGAAGGGGAGTCGATGGTCAATTGCGCGCACTGCGGTATCTATGTCCCGGCGTCCGAAGCGCTGTCCGGACCACAGGGCAAGCTGTATTGCAGTTCGGAGCACCGCGCTCTCCACGACCGGTCCTGATGCGGCACTGGCGCGCTCACCGCCTCACGCTGGCACCGGACGACGTGCTCGATCCGGACGTGTATGCCGGCGCCAGTAGTCCCTTTTGGCGGACCCTGCAGGCATTCACCTTATTGCGTTTTGTGATTGCTTTGCTGCTGCTGGGTTTCGTCGGTGTCGTTGAAATGCGCGGTACCGGCGGCGACGAGGCGGTCCCTTATCTCCAGTTGAGCAGTGTTTATCTGTTCGCTTCGGCCGCCTTCTGGGTACTGGCTGTCCGTTCGCGAGAGCGCTTCCTGCTGCAGCTATCGAGCCAGATCGGGGTCGATATCGTCATCATTGCCACGTTGTTCGTGTTGGCCGGCGGTACCCGCAGCGGATTGGCAATCCTGTTCCTGTTCCCGCTGGCGGGTGGCGCGATCCTCGCTCCGCTGATTCTTGCGTTGTTTTTCACGTCACTGGTGGCACTGGTGCTGTTGTTCGACAGCGTCTGGCAATCGCTGCGGATGATTCCGGATGTATCGATTTCTACTTCCGGGTTGTACGGCATGGGATTCTTCGCTGCCGCCTTGCTGCTCAACCGGTTGGCCTCGAAGCTGATCAAGCAAGAAAGTCTTGCCGCGCAGCGCGGACAGGCATTGCAATTACAGGAGGCCATTAATGCGCTGATCATCGCCGACATGGGCGATGGCATTCTGGTTCTCGAAGAAGACACCACCATCGTGACCGGCAATCCGGCGGCGCAATCGATGCTCGGCGTCACGCTAGAGGGCGATGGATCGCTTGCGCGCCTGGCCGATAGTGCGGTTCTGGCACCCATCGCCGAGGCCTGGCTGGCATGGACCCGCCGTGCCTCCAGTGAAGACGCCTTTGCCATTTACGTGATGCTCAAACCGGCTGGCCGGCGCGACTTGTCGGCGCATCTGAAGCTGCGTTTTGCAACAGTCCATGCACCTGGTCGCGGTGCCGTACGGACCGTGATCTTTATGCAGGATGTGACGGAAATTGAAAACCGGGCGCAAGACCTGAAGCTGGCATCAATGGGACGTCTGACAGCCAGTATTGCCCATGAAGTGCGCAATCCGCTGTCGGCCATTTCGCATGCCGCTTCCTTGCTCGAGGAAGATGCCCCGGACCCGACGCAGGTCCGGCTGCTGGCCATCATTGACGATAATGTGGCGCGGCTCAACCGGATGATCGAAGACATCCTGAAGCTCTCACGCAAGGCGCAACCGCTGGGCGAGCCGTTGTCACTGTCGGCTTTTTTTGCCGATCTGCTACCCGAGTTCAGAGACCTCCATGGCTTGCCGGAGCAGGTCGTTGTTGCCACTGGCGCAGCCGATTACCGGGTACGATTTGATCCGTTGCATTTGCGCGAAGTGGTCGTTAATCTGTTATCGAATGCCTTGCGTTACGCCAGCGGTCGCAGCGGCAGCATTCGCCTCGATGTCATTGCGCTGGCCACCAACCGGATCGAGCTGCATGTGCAGGATGACGGCGTGCCGATTACGCCATCGGTGCGTGCGCATCTGTTTGAACCTTTTTATACCACCTCCAGCAAAGGCACCGGGTTAGGACTTTATCTGGCACGAGAGCTGTGTCTCAACAACGAGGCGATGCTTGATTACGAATACCGGCTTGGGTCTGACGATGAGCCCGCGCCAAGCGGACGTTTCGTGATCACCTTCGCTACCGCCAACATTCTTTAACGGAAATCCACTGATGAGTTCACCCCGCATTCTGGTCGTCGACGATGAAGCCGATCTGCGCGAATTGCTGGAAATTACGCTGCTCAAGATGGGTCTCGATGTCGACAGCGCCGAGACGCTGACTAAGGCACGTGCCTGTCTGGCGGAGCGCGACTATGCGCTGGTGCTGACCGACATGCGTTTGCCGGATGGGCTAGGTATCGAACTGGTCCATGAAATTACTGCCGCTGCGCGATCGATACCGATTGCTGTCATTACTGCGTTTGGTAGTGCGGATAATGCGGTGACGGCGCTCAAGGCAGGCGCGTTCGATTACTTGTCCAAGCCGATCCGGGTCGAGCAGTTGCGCCAAGTCGTGCATTCCGCGCTGCGTATCGACAAGGCCGACGCGCCAACAGTCAGTGCCGTGGCACCCTCGTTGCGGCTGATCGGCGAGTCGGCCGTGATGCGGGATGTACAGGCGCAGATCGTGCGGCTAGCGCGTAGCATGGCGCCGGTGGCCATTACCGGAGAGTCGGGTAGCGGCAAGGAACTGGCAGCACGCGATATCCACAGCCAAAGTGCACGGGCCGGCAAGGCCTTCGTTGCCGTCAACTGCGGTGCGATTCCTGAGGCCCTGATGGAGGCAGAATTCTTTGGTTATCGCAAAGGGGCATTCACCGGTGCAGCTGAAGACCGTGACGGATTTTTCCAGGCGGCCAGCGGCGGGACCTTGATGCTCGATGAAGTCGCCGACCTGCCGTTGGCAATGCAAGTCAAGTTGTTGCGGGCGATTCAGGAGCGGCGCGTGCGCAAGGTCGGCGCGACGGCAGAAGAGCCCGTCGATGTGCGTCTGATCAGTGCCACCCATCAGAATCTGGCCGACTGGGTCGAGCAAGGCAAGTTCAGGCAAGACCTGTATTACCGTCTCAATGTGATCGAACTACGCCTGCCGCCGTTACGTGAACGGCGCGACGATGTCGGGTTGCTGGCCGACGTCATCCTGCATCGACTGGCCGGTAGTGACACGGTGGCGGTGTTGTCTCCGATGGCGTTGACGGCCTTGCGTGGCTGCGCTTTTCCGGGCAATGTGCGCGAGCTGGAAAACATCCTCGAGCGGGCAATGGCGTTTGCCAGCGACGGCATCATCGAAGTCAGCGACCTGGCGTTGCGTCAGACCTTGCCGGCGCCGGTCACCGAGCCAGTAGCGCTGCCTGCCCCACCCGTCGTGCTGGTCAGCGAAGTACCACCTGCTGCCTTGCCCGATCCCTTACCGGATTCGTTGCCCGACCATCTCGATGAGGTCGAGCGTGAGATTATCCGCCGCGCGCTGGCGCGCACTCACTTCAACCGAACCCAGGCCGCCGAACTGCTCGGCATCAGTTTTCGGCAACTTCGTTACCGGATGCAGCGCCTCGACATTCATGAACCCGATTAACCCGGAGCGCCTACCGTTACAGATCGATGCGCACGGCTGGTGTCCGCAAGCGCAGCAACTGCGCTCGCCCAACTGCGACGCTCGCGCCGCCGGTGTCGCGATTGATGTGCTGGTGATTCACAACATCAGCCTGCCACCGCAGCAGTACGGTGGGCCTTATATCGCGCAATTGTTCACCAATACGCTCGACTTTGACGCTGATCCGTACTTCGACCAATTGCGCGCATTGCGCGTGTCCAGCCACTTCGTCATCCGTCGCGATGGCGGCTTGCAGCAGTTCGTATCGACCTTGCAGCGCGCCTGGCACGCAGGCGTATCGCAATTGGGCGACAGGACGCGCTGCAACGATTTCTCGATTGGCATTGAACTCGAAGGCAGTGACGTGGACGCCTTTTCCGATCTTCAATATGCCTGTTTATGTCAGCTAAGCCACGCGCTACAGCAGGCCCATTCACTGTATGCCGTGACGGGTCACCAGCACATTGCGCCCGGTCGCAAAACTGATCCCGGACCTTGTTTCGACTGGCAGCGCTATCACGCGCAATGGATCGCCGCCTTGTCTCCCAACGTGATGGCAGCAATGCCGCTTTTTGTCACGGTAGCGCAAAAAACGCAACCATAAAATCTCTCTTTTTCTGCAATTTAAGTATTGCAGCATGCGTTCTGGCGAACTAGAATTAGTGCAAATCACTGATGCTTCACTAGATATAGTCATATACACTGGTCGGCATGGTGATTTTCCTTTTTTGGTTTCTCCGCCAAACGGATTGTTTCGCTTAGCAGGTTCAGGGTCGCGGATAGTTGTTATTTCAGTCTCACGCTGATGTGGTCGCGTCGGCTGGTGCCGGAAAAACCCAGGGAACCTCCGTGGCAGGGGGGCACATAACACCCGGCGGCAATGTGCCTGTCGCCCGTCATCACGATAAAGGTAATCCATGCAATCCTCCTCGAACAACGTTACCAAGTCCCGTTTTGAATTCAGTGCTGCTGCCAACGCGCCCGGCGCGCCGCAACAGCAAACTGCCTTGTCCGACTACCGCATCCTGCGTCGTAATGGTGCTGTCGTCGCGTTCGAACCGTCGAAGATCGCAATCGCTGTAACGAAGGCCTTCCTCGCGGTCAATGGCGGTCAGGGTGTGGCCTCGGCGCGCGTGCGCGAACTGGTTGAACAACTGACCGCCAATGTCGTCGCGGCGCTGGTACGGCGCCAGCCTGCCGGTGGCACATTTCATATCGAAGACATTCAGGACCAGGTCGAACTGGCGCTGATGCGTTCAGGCGAACATGATGTTGCCCGCGCTTATGTGCTGTATCGGGCCAAGCGCATGGAAGAGCGCGCGCTGCAGCAAGCCGCCCGACCGGCTGGCGCCTCGGTGCAATTGCACGTGACCGAAGACGGCCAGCGCCGCCTGCTCGACATGCAGCAAGTGCACAATTTGATCGACGCGGCCTGTATCGGTCTAGAAAAGCATGTCGATGCCAACGCCATCTTCGGTGAGACCGTCAAGAATCTGTACGACGGCGTACCGGTGGAAGAGCTGCATAAGTCCGCCATTCTGGCCGCGCGTGCACTGATGGAAAAAGACCCGGCTTACACCACCGTCACGGCGCGCATCCTGATGCACGTGATCCGCAAGGAGGTCTTCGGCAAGGAAGTCGCGCAGGCCGATGCGCAAGTGCACTACCTCGAATACTTCCCGCAATTCATCCACAACGGCATCGCTGCCGAACTGCTCGATGCGAAGCTGGCCGAGTTCGACCTGGCCCGTCTGGCCAAGGCGCTGGTGCCGGACCGCGACCTGCAATTTGGGTATATCGGTTTGCAGACCCTGTACGACCGCTACTTTTTGCACATCCGTGATATCCGCATTGAAATGCCACAAGCGTTCTACATGCGGGTGGCAATGGGCCTGGCACTCAACGAAGCCAACCGCGAAGAGCGCGCCATCGAGTTTTACAACTTGCTGTCTAGCTTCGATTTCATGAGCTCGACGCCGACGCTGTTCAACTCTGGCACGCTGCGTTCGCAATTGTCATCGTGCTACCTGACGACGGTGGCCGATGATCTCGAAGGCATTTACGACGCGATCAAGGACAACGCGCTGCTGGCCAAATACGCCGGTGGTCTCGGTAATGACTGGACACCGGTACGCTCGCTCGGCGCCCACATCAAGGGCACCAACGGCAAATCGCAAGGTGTGGTGCCGTTTCTGAAAGTGGTCAACGATACGGCGGTCGCGGTCAACCAGGGTGGCAAGCGCAAAGGCGCGGTCTGCGCCTATCTCGAAACCTGGCATATGGACATCGAGGAATTCCTCGATCTGCGCAAAAATACGGGCGACGATCGCCGTCGCACGCATGACATGAACACGGCCAACTGGATTCCCGATCTGTTCATGAAGCGCGTGATGGAAAAAGGTTCATGGATGCTGTTCTCGCCTAGCGAAGTGCCGGACCTGCATGACAAGGTGGGTCGTGCCTTCGAAGCGGCGTACACCGGCTACGAAGCGGCTGCGGCACGGGGCGAACTGCGCATGTTCAAAAAAGTCGAAGCGCTCGACCTGTGGCGCAAGATGCTATCGATGTTGTTCGAAACCGGTCATCCGTGGATTACGTTCAAGGACCCGTGCAACATCCGTTCGCCACAACAGCATGTCGGCGTCGTGCACAGCTCGAACCTGTGCACCGAGATCACGTTAAACACCAATGAATCCGAAATCGCAGTCTGCAATCTTGGCTCGGTGAACTTGCCGGCCCATATGAAAGACGGACAACTCGATCACGTCAAATTGCAAAAGACCATCCGCATCGCAATGCGCATGCTCGACAACGTCATCGACATCAATTACTACGCGGTTCAAAAGGCGCGCGATTCGAACATGCGCCATCGCCCGGTTGGTCTGGGCATCATGGGTTTCCAGGATTGCCTGCACATGATGCGGGTGCCGTATGCCTCCGCCGAAGCAGTGACCTTTGCCGACAAATCGATGGAAGCCGTTTGTTACTACGCCTACACCGCATCGACCGAACTGGCCGAAGAACGTGGTCAGTACAGTTCGTACAAAGGCTCGTTGTGGGACCGTGGCATCCTGCCGCAGGACTCGCTGAAGTTGCTGATGGAAGAGCGCGGCGGTTACCTTGAAACCGACCTGTCCGAGTCAATGGACTGGACCCCGCTGCGTGAGCGCATCAAGCAGTTCGGCATGCGTAACTCGAACTGCGTGGCGATCGCACCGACGGCCACCATTTCGAACATCATCGGCGTAGCCGCCTGCATCGAACCGACCTACCAGAACCTGTACGTCAAGTCGAACCTGTCGGGCGAATTCACCGAGATCAACGAATATCTTGTGCGCGATTTAAAAGCACGCGATTTGTGGGACGAAGTGATGATCTCCGACCTCAAGTATTTTGATGGCAGCCTGGCGCGCATCGATCGCGTACCACAAGAGTTGCGTGCCATTTATGCGACGGCGTTCGAGATCGAACCGTCATGGCTGGTCGAGGCGGCGTCGCGCCGGCAGAAGTGGATCGATCAGGCGCAGTCGCTCAATATTTACATGGCAGGCGCCTCCGGAAAAAAGCTTGACGAGACCTACAAGCTGGCCTGGTTGCGCGGTTTGAAAACGACGTATTACTTGCGCACGATAGGCGCCACGCACACTGAAAAATCGACCTCAAAAACCGGCTCGCTCAATGCGGTGTCGGCCGATGGCGTCACCAGTGGCGTAGCCCTGAGTGCCTACACGACGGCCGGCAGTGCGGTCGGCGAAGTCGACGGACCGGCTTGTGTCTTGCGTCCTGGAGACGATGGTTTTGAAGAGTGTGAGGCGTGTCAATAAATGAAGAAAAAGATGCCGTATCCTCGCCCTCAGGCGATCGGCATCCGTCAAGGCAATGTTCAGTGACCTGAACCAGAAAAAGGAAAATACTATGTTGAGTTGGGATGAAGAAGTCACACCGGCAGTCACACCTGCCGTCCGCAATACCATGATGCCGACACCCGCTACGCCAGTCGCATCGGTTGCTTCTGGCACAGAGCGCGCGCTCGACCCGTCGCTGGTGTCGCAGGATGCGCCCAAGGTGGATCAGGCCCGACGCATGAATGCCGCCGACAAGCGCATCATCAATGGCAATACCGATGTCAATCAGCTGGTGCCATTCAAGTACAAATGGGCGTGGGATAAATACTTGGCCGGTTGCGCCAATCACTGGATGCCGCAAGAAATCAACATGCAGCGCGACATTGAATTATGGAAAAGTCCGAACGGTCTGACGGATGACGAGCGTCGTCTCGTCAAGCGCAACCTCGGCTTTTTTGTTACTGCCGATTCGCTTGCGGCCAATAACATCGTGCTCGGCACGTATCGCCATATTACGGCGCCGGAATGCCGCCAGTACCTGTTGCGTCAGGCCTTCGAAGAAGCAATCCACACGCATGCGTATCAATACATCACCGAGTCGCTCGGTCTCGACGAAGCCGAGATTTTCAACGCGTACCATGAAGTCAAATCGATTCGCGACAAGGACGAGTTCCTGATTCCGTTTATCGATGCGCTGACGGACCCGTTGTTCACCACCGGCACCACCATCAATGACCAGAAATTATTGAAGTCATTAATCGTGTTTTCGTGCCTGATGGAAGGGCTGTTTTTCTACGTCGGTTTTGCGCAGATACTGGCGCTTGGTCGGCAAAATAAAATGGTCGGCGCGGCCGAACAATACCAATATATTTTGCGTGATGAATCGATGCACTGTAACTTCGGCATTGATCTGGTCAACACGATCAAGATGGAAAATCCGCATCTGTGGACGCCGGAGTTCCGTGACGAAATCAAAGCGTTGTTTTTAACCGCGGTTGAGTTGGAATATCGTTACGCAGAAGATACAATGCCGCGTGGTGTGCTAGGGTTGAACGCACCGATGTTCAAAGGATATTTGCGCTTCATTGCCAATCGCCGTGCGCAGCAAATCGGACTTGAGCCAATGTTTGAAAACGAAGAAAATCCTTTCCCATGGATGAGCGAAATGATCGATCTGAAAAAGGAACGTAATTTCTTCGAGACGCGTGTGATCGAGTACCAGACCGGTGGTGCGCTGAGCTGGGAATAAGCATTGAAGTAATACGGTATGCATCAAAAAAAGCGTCATGAGCTCTTCAACATTGGCTCATGAAGGCATAGGAAATACAGGTAGTTGAAAATAAAAAATTCCGTGCCCGCTTTGATCACGAAAGGCGACAACCAAAGTTAATGGACAGCCAAAGACGATCGGATCATTTTCTGTTTGTGCCGCTGCATCTGGTCTTGCCAGTTGCAGCGGCATGTCTATTTCAGCATGGTGTCTGCCCGTAGTACAACATTCCGACGCTGGCAGTTCGCCGGCGTTTTTTTTGGCTGTGAAGATGGTGTCCCGCTCGGTGTCGTGCGGCGCTGTCCTCAGTCGCAAGTCAGTGCGGCGGAGTGCCTCAGTCAGAAGGCTGAAGTGCTGCATCAGTGAGGAGATGCAGCAGTTCGGCGGTGTCCCATTCATAAGCGTAAACAGTCGCTGTTTGCGCCGATGAATAACCCGACCTGATCATCGCGCGATGCGCCGGTCGGGTTTCAGTCGAAGCAGGATTTTTTCCATCACGTGAAGGAGAAACAAAATGGCAACAGCACCAAAAAAAGTGGCAGCGAAGTCTGTCGCGAAGAAAGTTGAGCCGGCCAAGAAAGCCGTAGCAGCAATCAAAGTCGAAGTAAAAAAAGTCGTCGCCAAAGCGGCAGCAAAACCGGCAGTAAAAAAAGTAGTCGCCGCTGCGAAAGCGGTCGCCAAGCCAGTAGCCAAGAAAGCTACTGTGGCAGTCAAGGCGATTGCCAAGAAAGTCGCTGCGAAACCCGCCGCTAAAAAAGCAGCTGTGGTCGCCAAGGTCGCCGCGAAGCCAGCAGCCAAAAAAGTTGCTGTCGCTGCCAAGCCTGTCGCGAAAAAAGGTGCGGTAAAAGCCGTAGTAAAACCCGCTGTCAAAAAAGCGGTGGCAGTCGCCAAGCCAGCGGCCAAGAAAGCCCCTGTCGCAGTCAAGGCGGTTGCCAAGAAAGCGGCACCGGCAAAAGCGGTTGTTGCTAAAAAGCCGGTCGCCAAGGCGGTGGCAAAAGTGGTCGCCAAGCCAGTTGCCAAAGTCGCCGCAAAACCTGCCGCAAAGGTTGTCGCCAAGCCAGCGGTCAAAGCCGCTGTAAAATCTGTGGCCAAGCCCGTCGCAAAAACAGTTGCCAAGCCAGTTGCCAAGGTGGCTGCCAAAGCGGTTGCCAAGCCGGCTGCAAAAGTCATTGCCAAGCCAGTCGCAGCGCCTAAAAAAGCAGCAGTAAAAGTCGCTGCAGCAGCACCCGCTGCCGCGCCGAAAAAAGCCGCTGCTGCGAAGAAGGGTGCGACCCCAGTTTCTGCCGCACCAGTCGTCAAGACCGTGTTGAATCCAGCCGCTGCCTGGCCGTTTCCGACCGGTACTCGGCCCGCGTAATTCTGTGCTGAGCACGTTTGAGGCACAATGCCCGTCGCACGACCTCCGTCGTGCAACGGGTTTTTTTTGGAGAGTGCATTTTGTTCACTAGTATTTTCACGCTGATTATCGATACCGTCGCCGGCATGCTTGCCGGTCTGTTGCTACTGCGATTCTGGATGCAGGCCATCCGCGTGAGAGCGCCCAATCAGTTGGGGCAATTCATTTTTCAATTGACCGATTGGCTGGTCTTGCCGCTGCGCCGCGCTTTGCCCGGGCTGGGAGGGTATGACTGGTCAAGTTTGGTTGGTGCCGTTTTGATCGCCTTTTTGGCGACGGCGGTGGAAGTTGTGCTGGTGACCGGATTTGACTTGTCGCTGTTGCTGGTGTTGACGCTGATGCGGGTAGGCCAGTGGATTCTGTATGGCTTCATGGGCATGATCCTCATTAGTGCCGTATTGAGCTGGGTCAATCCGCAAGCACCACTGGCACCATTCATTGCCTCGCTGTCAGATCCGCTGCTGCGACCATTGCGGCGCATCGTCCCGCTGATCGGGAATATCGACCTCAGTCCGTTGGCGGCATTGCTGTTGCTACAGATTGCCATGACGTTGTTGCGAACGTTAGGTGGGTCGTTGGCTTGATGGCCGAGCCGTCGCATCCATGGTGTAGCGTGCACGGAGATGGCATACGCTTGGCCGTACAGGTCGCCGCGAATGCCAAAAAAACCGAGGTCATCGGCGTCGCTGATGACGTGCTGAAAATTAAGCTGCATGCGCAGCCGATTGAAGGTAAAGCCAATGAGGCACTGGTGCGTTTCATTGCCGAGCAACTGCATGTGCCGCGCAGTGCGGTCAGCGTCACGCATGGGCTCACCAGCAAGCGCAAGCTGCTGCTGGTGCGCTCTTCTGTGTTGAGCGTTGATGCGGTGTTGCAGGCGCTGTGGCCTGCCGGGCAAGCCGTTCGTTAGAACCGGTAACCTACCGTCGCCATGATCGTACCGCATACGAACCAGGCGTTGATTACCATTTCTGGTTCGCGCGCGTGGGCACAAAAAGCTGTGCCCACCCTACGAAACTGTTGCGTGTTATTTCCAGTGCCGTAGGGTGGGCACGGCACTATCGTGCCCACGCGAATGCACCACCGAAGGAGGCGTTGGCCACCATTTCTGGTTCGCGCACGTGGGCACAAAAAGCTGTGCCCACCCTACGGAATCGTTGCGTGTTATTTCAACTGACGTAGGGTGGGCACGGCACTATCGTGCCCACGCGAATGCACCACCGAAGCAGGCGTTGGCCACCATTTCTGGTTCGCGC
>JBLHLW010000055.1:0-30406 GCA_047621345.1 Minisyncoccia bacterium
CAGGAAGTTCTGCCCACGCGAGCGCCGCTCTGAATCCTGTCAAGTCGACAGTGCATTCGCGTGGGCACGATACCCCCGTGCCCACCCTACCAGCGGATCGACAGGCTTTTGTTCACGCGTCCCGATAGGGTGGGCAGGAAGTTCTGCCCACGCGGGCGTCGCTCTGAATCCTGCCAAGTCGGTGCATCCTCGTGGGCACGATGCCAGCTGTTCGTCAGGCTTTTTTCTTCTTTAATAGCGGTCCGAGATAGTGGCCGGTAAAGCTGGCCGGATTCACGGCCACCTGTTCCGGGGTACCCGTCGCGATGATCTGGCCTCCGCCGGCGCCGCCCTCCGGACCAAGATCGATGACCCAGTCAGCAGTCTTGATCACGTCAAGGTTGTGCTCGATGATGACCAGCGTATTGCCTTGGTCGCGTAAGCGGTGAATCACCTTCAGCAGTAAATCAATGTCATGGAAATGCAGGCCGGTGGTTGGCTCATCGAGGATGTACAGCGTGCGCCCGGTATCGCGCTTGGACAGTTCGAGTGACAGTTTGACGCGCTG
Organism: Minisyncoccia bacterium; assembly: GCA_047621345.1. GTDB lineage: Bacteria > Pseudomonadota > Gammaproteobacteria > Burkholderiales > Burkholderiaceae_D > Actimicrobium. The sequence continues at coordinate 548 of JBLHLW010000055.1, forward strand.
GGCTTCGCCGCCCGACAGTGTCGTGGCGCTTTGCCCGAGCCGGATATAGCCAAGGCCGACATCGAGCAACGTATGCAATTTGCGCGCGATCACCGGTACCGGCAGGAAGAACACATGCGCTTCTTCGACCGTCATGCCGAGCACTTCGGTGATGTTCTTGCCCTTGTACAGCACCTCGAGGGTTTCGCGGTTGTAGCGCTTGCCGTGGCAGACATCGCACGGCACGTAGACGTCCGGCAAGAAGTGCATCTCGACCTTGATGACACCATCGCCCTGGCAGGCTTCGCAGCGACCACCCTTGACGTTGAACGAAAAACGACCGGCACTGTAACCACGTTCCTTGGCTGCATTGACGGTGGCGAATAAATCGCGGATCGGCGTAAACAATCCCGTGTAGGTGGCCGGATTCGAACGCGGCGTGCGGCCGATCGGACCCTGATCGACCGAGATCACCTTGTCGAAATGCTCGAAGCCGCTGATACTCTCATGCTCGGCTGGTTCAGCTTGCGAACCGTACAGATGACGCGATGCAGCGTGGTAGAGGGTTTCGTTGATCAGCGTCGATTTGCCCGAACCCGAGACGCCCGTCACGCAAGTGAGCAAACCGACCGGTAATTCCAGAGTAACGTTTTTCAGGTTGTTGCCGGATGCGCCTGTGATGACAAACTGACGCTTGGGATCAGGCGCATGACGCTTGGCCGGCACCGCGATTTCGAGCGAGCCATTGAGGTATTTCGCGGTCAGTGAATTGGTGTTCTTGAGGATGTCTTCCAGTGTACCCTCGGCGATAATTTCGCCGCCGTGGACGCCGGCGCCCGGGCCCATGTCAACGACGTAATCGGCGCAGCGGATTGCGTCTTCGTCGTGCTCGACGACCAGCACGCTGTTGCCGATATCACGCAAGTGACGCAGCGTCGCAATGAGCCGGTCGTTATCGCGCTGGTGCAAACCGATCGACGGTTCATCGAGCACATACATTACGCCAGTCAGGCCGGAACCAATTTGCGAGGCCAGTCGAATACGCTGCGCTTCGCCGCCCGAGAGCGTATCGGCGCTGCGTTCGAGCGACAGATAATCGAGTCCGACGTTGTTCAAAAAGCGCAGTCGCGAAATGATTTCTTTCGTAATGCGATCGGCGATTTCTTTCTTCGCACCGGTTAGCACCAGCGTCTCGAAAAAGTCCAGCGTCTCGCGTAGCGGCGTGGCAGCGACTTCGTAGATTGCGCGCTGCTGGCTGCCATTGCCGACCTTCACAAAGCGCGCTTCGACGCGCAGGCGGGCGCCTTGGCACGACGGACATTGCTTGCCGTTGATGAACTTGGCCAGTTCTTCCTTGACTGCATTCGAATCGGTCTCACGATAGCGCCGCTGCAAGTTGTTGACGACGCCTTCGAACGCATGCTCACGCACCACCGCGCGACCACGTTCGTTGACATAGGTGAACGGAATGACTTGCTTGCCGGAGCCATACAGCACGGCCTGTTGCGCGACGTCAGCGAGCTTTTCAAATGGCGTATCGAGGTCGAATTCATAAAATTCAGCCAGGTTCGTCAACATCTGGAAATAGAACTGGTTGCGTCGGTCCCAACCCTTGACCGCACCGCTGGCGAGCGACAGATTCGGAAACGCGACGATGCGTTTCGGATCGAAAAATTCGATGTGGCCGAGACCATCACATTCCGGGCAGGCACCCATCGGATTGTTGAACGAGAACAGTCGTGGCTCAAGTTCCTGCAGCGAATAACCGCAGGTTGGGCAAGCAAATTTGTTCGAATAAATATGTTCGACCGCGCTGTCCATTTCAAGTGCCAGAGCGCGACCATCGGCCAGTCGCAAGGCGGTTTCGAAACTCTCGGCGAGGCGCTGCTTGATGTCGGCCTTGACCTTGATCCGGTCGATCACGACATCAATCGTGTGCTTCTCGGTTTTCTTCAATTTGGGCAGGTCATCGACTTCATAAATCTTCGCCGGCTGGACACCGCTCTGGACCCGGAAGCGCACGAAACCTTGCGCCTGCATCTGCTCGAACAGGTCGACGTGTTCACCCTTGCGGTTCGATACCACTGGCGCCATGATCATCAGTTTGGTGTCCTCTGGCATGGCCAGCACGGCATCCACCATCTGCGAGACCGATTGGGCGGCAAGCGGATTTTCGGGATGGTCGGGGCAGTACGGCGTGCCGACGCGGGCGTATAGCAGGCGTAGGTAATCATGGATCTCAGTGACCGTGCCGACGGTTGAGCGTGGATTGTGCGACGTGGCTTTTTGCTCGATCGAGATGGCGGGTGACAGGCCTTCAATCAGATCAACATCCGGCTTTTCCATCAGTTGCAGAAATTGGCGCGCGTAGGACGACAGTGATTCGACATAACGGCGCTGACCCTCCGCATACAGCGTATCGAAAGCCAGCGATGATTTGCCGGAGCCGGACAAGCCGGTGATGACGATGAGCTTGTTGCGGGGTAAATCGAGATTGATATTTTTGAGGTTGTGCGTGCGGGCGCCGCGGATGCGAATCTGTTCCATGAACTGCTTTCTGCGTGGTGTGGCGCTGACCTGAAAGTGATGGGCCGGCGACCGTGGTACGAATCAACCCGACACTATAACGGGTTTTGCCAGCACGGGCCGTGTGCCGGCAGATCGCCGGAAAGGGCTAGCCGGAGCCGGTTGTCGGCACCACACGACAGCGCCCATGCAGTTTGCGCTGCCAGTGGCGACTTGAAGGGTGTGAGCCCTGTTTGCCGCTGAGGCACGCGCCAGCTAGCTTATAATTGCAGCCAATTCGACGAACCGCAGCAGCGCAGTTGACTGCCCCGACCCCGACCATTCAGGAGAAACCACCATGGCATCGATCAATAAAGTCATCATCATCGGCAACCTCGGCCGCGATCCTGAAACCCGCTACATGACCAACGGCGACGCCGTTACCAATATCGCTGTGGCTACCACCGAAAGCTGGAAAGACAAGAACAGCGGCGAGAAAAAAGAACTGACTGAATGGCATCGCATCACGTTTTATCGCAAGCTCGCCGAGATCGCGGGTCAGTACCTCAAAAAAGGTTCCCAGGTCTATATCGAAGGCAAGCTGCAAACCCGCAAATGGACCGACAAGGAAAACGTCGAGCGCTTCACGACCGAGATCATCGCTGACACGATGCAGATGCTGGGTAGCCGGCAGGGCATGGGTGGCGGCGCGGGCGGATCGATGGAGGACGACTACGGCAGCGCCCCGGCCCCGCGCCAGAGTGCTCAGCCAGCCCAGGCCGCAAGCGCTCCGCGTCAGGCGCCAGCGTCACGTCCGGCTCCGAATTTTTCGGATATGGATGACGATATCCCGTTCTGATTTTCTTGCGAGGGGCGAGCGCAATGCATGGCTACCTGCTTCCTTGATCATCTCCGACCTTCACTGATCTTCGGGTGCAAGTCAGTGCACTACGCGCATCTGGTTCGGTGCGGCATTACGCTGACATCGGCTCCTGTCTGCGCAGCTCGCTCCGCCTTTGAGTGGGCGCTTTCTTACCTTGTTTGGCGCATCGATGGTCTCTTCGTGGTTGCTACTGCGACTGCACGGAGAGCACCGGCGTATCTCATGCACAGCACATACTCCCGACGTTGCCGTCGCGAGGATGCAGAGCTTGCCCTGCCTATTGCACCGATGCCAATCGCTTGGTCATCGCGTTGCCAGTCAACTTCTGATCCGGTCTCTGTCTTGCGGTGCTGGACTCTTCTTGCCTTCCGGCGGGGAGTTTTTTCACAGTCTGTGTACGTAGTGACGATCAGTTGGTGTCCATAAACTGATTTTTCCCTGATGCTTTCTTCTAACTCGATGAATTTCCCGGAAATTTTGCTCTTTGGATATACTTTTGGTGCTTTTCTTGATAAGTTCCACGTTGTCATTTGTAAATAAACTTGATAAGTCACATTAACAGCGAAAAGTCATCGCCAAGATTAGGCACCTTGCTAGGAATCGGGAAGGCTTCAGTGAAACGTTATTTTGTAATGCTTGTTTGTTTGACTCGCTTGGATGCCGATTTGCTTCTGTGCGGCAACCGGTCCCGACCACATCGTGCATAAAATTTTGGCCAACATCGTCCCGCCAACCTCAAAGGGAACGGAACTCGTGAGAGCCGGTGCTGACTGGCCCCTGAACAGCCTCATGGAGGCGGCTGGTGACGCGGTATTTTGCCTGGATGGAAAAGGCAAAATTCTGTACGCCAGCCAGCGAGCGCTTGAATTTGTCGGCGTCGAGGGGAGCCTTGTCGGCTGGTTTTTGTCGGAGCTCGCGCCGCTGAGTGACCGGTTGGTCATTAGTCTGGCGATCACGCAGGCGCTCGAGTCCGGCCGCTCCGGAAAAATCAATACCCGCATCAACACGCGTAAGTCCGCCATGTGGTTTGAACTGCAGCTGACGAATTACGTCACCCCAGAAGGGTTGACGGCATTGCTCGTTGTTGGGCGAGATATCTCGGTGCAGCAAGATACCGAAGAGCGGTTGCGTCACATGGCCACCCACGATGCGCTCACCGGGTTGCCGAATCGTTCACTGCTGTCAGACCGCTTGCAGATGGCGATTGCCCAGGCCAAACGGACCGGTCGCGGGTTTTCGGTGTTGGCGCTGGACCTTGATCGCTTCAAAAAAGTCAACGATGCACTCGGCCACGTGGTCGGCGATACCTTGTTGCGGGTGGCCGGCGAACGCTTGCGTGAAACCTTGCGTAACGTCGATACGCTGGCCCGCGTCGGGGGTGATGAGTTCGTCGCTGTCTTGCCCGGTGCGGTCAGCGAAGCCGAAATACAGACGGTCGCGCGACGCATGATTTCGAACATGCAAGTGCCCTTTGAAATACAAGGTCACACGCTCTACGTTGGTGCCTCAATTGGCGCTGCCACGTATCCGGATCATGGTGACGATGACGTCAAATTATTGAGTCATGCCGATACGGCGATGTGCCATGCCAAGGAAACCGGCAAGGCTCGCTGCGTCGTCTACAACCCGCAAAAGTTCAACCAGCAGGAATACGATGTCTCGATGGAAGCCGCGATGTTCGATGCGGTGCGCAACGGGGAATTCAGCCTGCACTACCAACCCATCGTCGATGCCGCAACTTGTCTTGTGCTGGGCTACGAAGCGCTGATGCGCTGGACGCGTCCCGAGTTAGGTCCGGTACCACCCTCGCAATTTATCCCGATGGCAGAGAGCAATGGGCTAATCAATTTGCTCGGAGCATGGGCGTTACGTTCTGCCTGCATGCAGATCAAGATTTTTCAGGAGGCGGCTGGTCGGCCTCTGTACGTGTCCGTCAACGTCAGCCCGCGGCAGTTCCGTAACGACCAGTTCCTTGGTGCGATGGATAACGCACTGAGCATGTCCGGCCTGATCGGTTCGGAGCTGCTACTTGAAATTACCGAAGGCATTCTGATGTCGGATCCGGAGCATGCCGAAGCGATGCTCAACCAGATCAGCTCGCGGGGCGTGAAAATCGCCATCGATGATTTTGGTACGGGTTACTCGTCTCTGGCCTACCTAAAACGCTTTCCGATTTCGACGCTCAAGATTGACCGGGCCTTTGTGCAGGACTTACCGGGGTCGGTCAAGGATGCGGCGATCTGCAACGTTGTTCTGAGTCTGGCCAGCCATCTGAACTTATCCACTGTGGCAGAGGGCGTTGAAAATGCCGCCCAACTGGAATTTCTCGCGCGCCAGGGATGCACGTTGATTCAAGGGTATTACACCGGTCGGCCAATGCTGCCTGATGCGGCGATTGCGCTGCTGCGCGCTGCCGCGCCGGCGCCTCCGACCCGGACCAGATTGGTGCCGGCGCCATGAGCGACAAGCCTGCCGACTCCGAAAAGACGTTGCAATTGCTGTGGGCGCGAGTGCGCCAGCGCGGCGATTTGCCGGGATTTTCAAAGGTTGTCAGTTCTATTCTTGCCGCCATGCGCGGAGAAGATGATCGCGATTTCAACATGGCGCGGACGGTCTTGTCGGACCCGGGATTGACGCAAAAAGTATTACGCCTGGCGAATAGTCCAATGTACGCCGTGTTCGGACGCGATATCAACACCGTCTCGAAAGCGGTGGTGGTGCTGGGTATCGATGCGATCGGTCATTTGGCGTTGGGGGTGAAGCTCATTGACGGGTTGTCGGTCGCTTCGGCTGACTCGGCACTGGCCCGTGGCGAAATGGAAAAAGCGGTCTTGTCCGGCCATATCGGACGCCAGATCGCCGCCGGTGCCAGTACCCGCGATGCCGAGGAGGCCGTGGTGTGTTCGATGTTGCACGCGCTGGGCCGGCTGATGGTGGCTTTTTATTTGCCGGAAATGTGGCAGCAAATCATCGCTGATGCTGGCCTCAACGATATTCCAAAAGAGCACCGTCAAGATCAACGTGCGCGCGATGTGCTCGGGCTCGGTCTGGACCAGATTGGACGGATGGTGGCGTTACAGTGGGGCTTGCCGAACACGTTGGTCGATACGCTCAAAGACCTGCATCCGAGCGCACGCGACGAACCGCTCGATCACAACGGCTGGTTAGCTGCAGTGGCGACGATGTCGCTATCCTGTGCCGATCTCCTGTTGGCAGAAGCGCCGGACAGTCCGGCGCTGGCGAGCGCACTGGCCAGAATTGCCGATGGTTACGCCGGCATGCTTGGTGTTGATGCGAGTCAGTTGCTGCTGGCCGTGGAAACGGCGCGGCACTCGGCGCAAGACGATGGTTCGATGGCTGCGCGGCCTCAGCGTGGCATCAGCCCGGTGCCAGTCGTTACCGCCTCAGTCGTCACTGGCAAGCCAGTCAATGCAGCACATTTGCTGACGAGCGGGGTTGCCGACCTGCGCGAGTTGAGTCGGACAGCGACCAATGCGCAATTGATGACGGTGGCTCTGGAGGTTCTGTTCAAGAGCCTCGGATTTAGTCATGGTGCGTTATTTCAGCGGATAGTGAAAGACGGGCGTTATCAGGCGCGAATGTGTCTTGGCGGTAAATTGCAGGACATTGCGGCCCGATTGACTTTTGAGGACGCCTATCAGCCCGATGTGTTTCACGCCGCGCTGGCCAACGACAAGATGATCTTCGTTGAAAATGCACGCGATCCGGCCTTCATCAACAAGCTGCCACGCTGGTGGAAAGATGCGCTACCGACGACTCGCAGCTTTGTCGTCATGCCGCTGACCATCAACCGCTCGCCAATTGGCTTTCTATACGGAGACTGGGACATCAGCGTTGCTCCATCGAAGGTAGAGGCCGCCGAAGTAGTACCGATGAATGAATTGCGAGCCTTGCTAGTGAACGCACTGCAGCCGCAGCGTCCGGCCGAACCGACCTGGAACCGCAAATAATCCTGGCATTGATCGGTGACACCGATTCCGCTATCGTGAACGCCCCACAACCGAAAGACAGGTCCCAGTCCCATGCCGCCCATTTTCCCCGTTCTGCAGACGGAACGCCTGACCTTGCGCGAAATTGTTCCGGGCGATGCGGAGGCCTTGTTCTTGATTCATTCCGATGCCGCTACGATGCGCTGGTTCGGCATTGATGCACTGACCGAGCGCAGTCAGGCCGACCAAATGGCCGCCATGTTTGCCGGCTGGTTCCTCGCGGGTACCGGTGTGCGGTGGGGCATCGTGCGCAACGAGGACGATGCCTTGATTGGCACCAGTGGATTATTTCGATGGAATAAAAGCTGGCATAACTGCATGCTGGGTTTCGAATTGTCTGCCGCGATGCAGCGCCACGGTTACATGCGCGAAGCGGCCAGTGCCATCCTCGATTACGGATTTTCCCACATGGACTTGCACCGCATTCAGGCCGAAAGTCATGCCGACAATGTCGCCTCGATTGGCTTGTTGACCCGGCTCGGATTCCGCTTCGAAGGCGTGCATCGCCAGCAAGCATACTGGGCTAGCCAGTTTCACGACCTCAATTGCTATTCGTTGTTGCAGCAGGACTGGCAGCCATGACGGGAGTCGTGCCGATTCACCTCTTCAATGGTTTTAGCAACCCGTTTGGCGGCAGCGAACTCGAAACGCTGGCAGTGTTCGAACTCCTGTCGCAAACCAACCCGGTCAAGCTATGGGCGACCTCCTCGAGAGCTGCGCCTGCATTGCTAGCGCGTTATCCGATCAGCCGGATTGCACCTTGTCGCGGCCAGTTGCCGGATGGGGGTAACTACGTCTTTTTCGGCGCGCACTGGCGCAACCGGCTCTGGCCTTCGTTGGTGACACCGCCGCGCCGACTGATTTACGTCTTCAACACCTTCCATCCAAAAGTGCTGACATTAACTGCCCGTGGTCCGGCCTTGCGTCGCTGGCCACGTACAGAATACGTCCTGATCTCGGCATTCCAGAAAAAATTGCTGCAGATCGATGGCGAGGTTCAGCCGTCGCCGATTGATATTGCGCGCTTCCGTCCCCGGGATGCATCGGCTGGCCAACCTGCGCGTGCTGTCCTGCCCTTGGTAGTTGGTCGACTCAGTCGAGACACAGAAGACAAGCATGCGCCGCAAGACCTCGGCTTGTATCGTGCATTACTTGGGGCTGGCTGGCAGGTTCGGCTTCAAGGTGCGACCATCCTGCAAAAACAGTTGCCAAGCGATCCCGCATTGCAACTGACGCCCGAAGGACTGGTCGATGCGGTCGATTTCCTGCAGAGTCTCGACGTGTTTTACTACCGTACTGGTGCGCATGTCGAAACTTTCGGGCGGGTCGTGTTCGAAGCGATGGCCTGCGGCTTGCCGGTAGTCTGTCATCGCCATGGTGGCTACGCCGATCACATTCGGCATGGTGAAAACGGGTTCTTGTTCGACACCACCGAACAAGCCGCTGCCATCCTGAAGCAACTCGCCGAAGCCCCCTCGCTGCGTGCCCTTGTCGGTGCCAATGCCCGGCGCACAGTAGAAGACATGTTTAGTCCGTCAGCGCTGCAAGCACGCATGCAGTTTTTCCGGCGCTAAAAATTAATTAGGGTCAGAGTCGATTTATTTTTTCGCAACCTCTTTATTAATTAGGGTCAGAGTCGAATTAATTTGTTTAAATGCCTTTAAAATCGTTTCTTCTGACTACTTCCTTTCTTTGCCATGGCCCGACTTCCTCGCCTCGTCGTCCCCGATCAGCCACATCACATCATTCAACGCGGTAACGATCGGCGGGTGATTTTTCGTGATGATGATGACCATCAGATTTTTCTTGCCTGGCTAGCAGATGCAGCCCGCCAGTTCAAGGTTGCCATTCATGCCTACGTGCTAATGCCTAATCACCTGCATCTGCTGGCTTCTCCCGCGGACAAAGATGGCCTGAGCCGGATGATGCAATGGGTAGGCCGACATTACGTGCCTTACTTCAATCGCAAGTATGAGCGCGTCGGCACGCTGTATCAGGGGCGCTTCAAGGCCACGGTCATTGATTCCGAGCGTTACCTGATGACATGCTGTCGCTATATCGAACTCAATCCGGTACGCGCGGCAATGGTGGCGGATCCTGCTGATTTTCCTTGGTCAAGTTACAACCATCATGTCGGTACGCAGCCCAATTCGCTGATCAGCGACCATGCGCTGTATTGGGCGCTCGGTAATACGCCTTTCGAGCGCGAGATTTCATATCGAGAACTCGTGCGGGAAGGACTTAGTGCAGAAGAGGTCACAGCGCTGACCGATTCCACATTGAAAGGCTGGGCGCTTGGCTCGAATCAGTTTCGGACGACGCTGGAAAAAACCGTCCAGCGGCGGGTCGGTCCGGCGCGTCGCGGGCGGCCTTTTAAGCGCGAACCAGAGGAAGATCGCGGCTCAGAATAGGCAGCACACGCCATCGGTCGCGCTACGATCGAATTGACTCTGTCCCCATTTAAAAAAAGCGGAGCAAGCGGGGAATTTAAATTGACTCTGACCCTATTTAAAGAGGTTGCCAACATTTTTGTGCTGCACTATCCTTAGCTGTCAATTTCGTCGGGTAGGGAGAATCATTATGCAAGCGCAAGGTTTATACGACCCATCTAATGAGCACGATGCCTGCGGCGTCGGCTTTATCGCCCATATCAAGGGTAACAAGAGCCACTCGATCGTCGAGCAAGGTCTGATGATCCTGAAAAATCTGGATCACCGGGGCGCGGTCGGGGCCGATAAGTTGATGGGCGATGGCGCGGGTATTTTGATTCAGGTGCCGGACCAGTACTACCGCGAAGAAATGGCGTTGCTCGGTGTCGAGTTGCCGCCGCCCGGCGAGTACGGTGTCGGCATGGTGTTCTTGCCGAAAGAGAACGCTTCGCGCATCGCCTGCGAGCAAGAAATCGAACGCTCGGCTTTGGCCGAAGGGCAGGTCGTGCTGGGTTGGCGCGATGTGCCGGTCGATATCACGATGCCGATGTCGCCGACTGTGCGCGACAAAGAGCCGGTGATCCGTCAGATATTCATTGGCCGCGGCCCGGACATCATGGTCACCGATGCGCTCGAGCGCAAGCTGTACGTAATCCGTAAGTCGTCGGGTCATGCGATTCGCGCCCTGAACCTGCTGCATGGCCAGGAATTTTTCGTGCCGTCGATGTCGGCCCGGACCGTGGTGTACAAGGGCTTGTTGTTGGCGGATCAGGTTGGTGTCTACTACAAGGACTTGCAAGATCCGCGCTGCGTCTCTGCGCTGGCGCTAGTGCATCAACGTTTTTCGACCAACACGTTCCCGGAATGGCCGCTGGCCCATCCCTATCGCCTGATCGCGCACAATGGCGAGATCAATACCGTCAAGGGTAACTTCAACTGGATGCGCGCCCGCGAAGGCGTGATGAAGTCGTCTGTGCTGGGTGATGACCTTAAAAAATTGTTCCCGCTGATCTATGAAGGTCAGTCCGATACCGCGAGTTTCGACAACGCGCTTGAACTGCTGATCATGGCGGGCTATCCGATCGCACAAGCGATGATGATGATGATTCCGGAAGCTTGGGAGAACCATACGTCGATGGACGACAACCGTCGCGCTTTCTACGAGTATCACGCGGCGATGATGGAGCCATGGGATGGCCCTGCCGCCATGGCGTTCACGGATGGTCGTCATATCGGTGGCACGTTGGACCGTAATGGCTTGCGTCCAGCTCGCTACATCGTCACTGACGATGACTTGGTCGTGATGGCGTCAGAGTCCGGCGTGCTGCCGATTCCCGAGTCAAAGATCATCCAGAAGTGGCGTCTGCAGCCGGGCAAGATGTTCCTGATTGACCTTGACGCCGGTCGCATCATTGGCGACAAGGAATTGAAAGATACCTACGCCAATGCCAAGCCGTACAAGCAATGGATTGCGTCGGTGCGCATTCGCTTGAGCGCACTCAAGGCCGAACCGGTCGAGCCAGCCTCGACACTGCCGCTGATCGATCGTCAGCAATTGTTCGGTTACACGCAGGAAGACTTGAAATTCCTGATGTCGCCGATGGCCGCCAATGGCGAAGAGCCAACCGGCTCGATGGGCAACGACTCGCCGCTGGCCGTCATGTCCAACAAGAACAAGACGCTGTACCACTACTTCAAGCAATTGTTTGCCCAAGTGACCAACCCGCCGATCGATCCGATCCGCGAAGCCATGGTGATGTCGCTGGTGTCGTTCATCGGTCCAAAGCCGAACCTGCTCGATACCAACAACATTAACCCGCCAATGCGTCTGGAAGTCACGCAACCGGTGCTCGATTACAGCGACATCGTCAAATTGCGCAACATCAGCGCGCATACAGGCGGCAAGTTCAAATCGCATGAGCTCAACATTTGTTACCCGGTCGCCTGGGGCAAGGAAGGTATCGAGGCACGTCTGGCATCGCTGTGCGCAAAGGCCGTCGATGCGGTGCACTCGGGCCATAACATCCTGATCATTTCGGACCGCAAAGTCGATGACGAACAAGTCGCGATTCCGGCCTTGCTGGCGACATCGGCCATTCACTTGCATCTGGTGAGCAAGGGCTTGCGCACCTCGACGGGCATCGTGGTCGAAACCGGCTCGGCACGCGAAACACATCACTTCGCTTTGCTGGCCGGCTATGGCGCCGAAGCCATCCATCCCTACCTTGCGATGGACACGCTGTCCGAAATGGCCGCAGGCCTGCCAGGGGAGTTGTCGCCTGAGAAAGCCATTTACAACTATCAAAAAGCTGTCGGCAAGGGCCTGCTGAAAGTCATGTCGAAGATGGGCATCTCGACCTACATGTCGTATTGCGGCGCACAGATTTTCGAGGCGATTGGTCTGAACAAGGGGCTGGTCAACAAGTACTTCAAGGGAACCGCGTCGAACGTCGAAGGAATCGGCGTGTTCGAAGTAGCCGAAGAAGCACTGCGCCTGCACCGGGCGGCCTTCAGCAAGGATCCGGTGCTGACCAATGCGCTCGAAGCCGGTGGCGAATACGCGTTCCGCGTGCGCGGCGAAGACCATATGTGGACGCCGGATGCGATTGCGAAGTTGCAGCACTCGACCCGTGCCAACAACTTCAATACGTACAAAGAGTACGCACAGATCATCAATGATCAGTCGCAACGCCACATGACCTTGCGCGGTCTGTTCGAGTTCAAGATCGATCCGAGCAAGGCCATCCCCCTCGACCAAGTTGAGCCGGCCAAGGAAATCGTCAAGCGCTTCGCGACGGGTGCCATGTCGCTCGGTTCGATTTCGACCGAAGCCCATGCCACGTTGGCCATTGCGATGAACCGCATCGGCGGCAAATCCAATACTGGCGAAGGCGGCGAAGATGCACAACGGTATCGGCAGGAACTGAAAGGTATCCCGATCAAGCAGGGCGATTCGATGGCCTCGATCATCGGTGCCGAAAACGTCGTCGTCGATATTCCGCTGATAGCCGGCGATTCATTGCGCTCGAAGATCAAGCAGGTTGCGTCCGGACGTTTCGGTGTCACCGCCGAATACCTGTGCTCGGCCGAACAGATCCAGATCAAGATGGCGCAAGGCGCGAAGCCGGGCGAGGGCGGCCAGTTGCCCGGCCATAAGGTCTCGGAATACATCGCCAAGCTGCGTTTCTCAGTGCCTGGCGTGGGCCTGATTTCACCGCCGCCGCACCATGATATTTATTCGATCGAAGATCTGGCGCAATTGATCCACGACCTCAAGAACGTCAATCCGAAAGCCTCGATCTCGGTCAAGCTGGTCTCCGAGGTAGGCGTCGGCACGATTGCCGCCGGTGTCGCCAAAGCCAAGTCGGATCACATCGTCATCGCCGGTCATGACGGCGGTACGGGCGCGTCGCCCTTGTCGTCGATCAAGCATGCCGGTTCGCCGTGGGAGCTGGGTCTGGCGGAGACCCAGCAAACGCTGGTGCTCAATCGTCTGCGCAGCCGTATCCGCGTGCAGGCCGATGGCCAGATCAAGACCGGTCGCGATGTCGTCATTGCCGCTTTGCTGGGTGCAGATGAAGTTGGTTTCGCCACCGCGCCTCTGGTGGTTGAAGGGTGCATCATGATGCGCAAATGCCATCTCAATACGTGCCCGGTTGGCGTCGCGACGCAAGATCCTGTGCTGCGCGAAAAGTTTTCGGGCAAGCCGGAACATGTCGTCAACTTCTTTTTCTTCGTCGCCGAAGAAGCGCGCCAGATCATGGCTCAGCTCGGCATTGCAACGTTCAACGAACTGATCGGCCGCGCCGACTTGCTCGACAAGTCCAAAGCCGTGACCCACTGGAAAGCCAAGGGTCTGGACTTCAGCCGGATTTTCCATCTGCCGGAGATGCCTGACGACGAAGCGCGTTACCACGTCGAAGAGCAGGATCACGGCCTGGCCAATGCGCTCGATCACAAGCTCATCGCCCAAGCCAAGGCGGCGCTCGAAAAAGGCGAGCGGGTCTCGTTCATCTCGCCGGTGCGTAACCGCAACCGCACCGTCGGTACGATGCTGTCAGGCGAAGTGGCCAAGAAGTACGGCCATGAAGGTTTGCCGGATGACACGATCCACATTCAGTTGCAAGGTACCGCAGGACAGTCGGCTGCCGCCTTCCTGGCCCATGGCATCACGATCGATCTGGTTGGCGAAGGTAACGATTACGTCGGTAAGGGCTTGTCGGGCGGACGCATCATCGTGCGGCCGAACATCGAGTTCCGTGGCCGCGCAGTCGACAACATCATCGCTGGCAATACCGTGCTGTACGGAGCGATCGCCGGCGAGGCGTTCCTCAATGGTGTGGTCGGCGAGCGTTTTGCGGTACGCAATTCGGGCGCCACGGCGGTGGTCGAAGGCACTGGCGACCATGGTTGCGAGTACATGACCGGCGGTACCGTGGTCGTGCTGGGCGAGACTGGGCGTAACTTTGCCGCTGGCATGTCGGGCGGAATCGCGTATGTCTACGATCCGCAAGGTGATTTCGAGTCGCGCTGCAATATGGCGATGGTCGCTCTCGACACGGTCGTGCCGCGCGCCGAGCAGGAAGCCATTGGCGACAAGGCGCGCTGGCACAGTTTGGAGCGCAACGGTGACGGCCAGACCGACGAAGCGATTCTCAAGAGCCTGATCGAGCGTCACTTCAAATACACCGGCAGTACGCGTGCGCGTAAGTTGCTCGATGACTGGATTAACTCGCGTAGTAAATTCGTCAAGGTCTTTCCGACCGAATACAAGCGTGCATTGGGTGAGATGGACGCGGCCCGCACAGCCAAGGCTAGCAAGGAAAAAACACCTGCATAACTAACCGGTAGGGTGGGCACGGCCGTATCGTGCCCGCGCGTGACCGTCGCACAGTCCGTGCCACGGCGCGATAGCCCCTCACCCGCATCAACAAAAAAAGTTGTACAACCTGGATAGATCATGGGAAAAGTAACTGGTTTCATGGAGTTTGAGCGCCTGAAAGAGGCGAGCGAAGCGCCACAACTGCGCACCAAGCACTACAAGGAATTCACGCTGCACCTGACCGACGCGGAAGCCAAAGTACAAGGCGCGCGCTGCATGGATTGCGGTATTCCTTTTTGCAATACAGGCTGCCCTGTCAACAACATCATTCCTGACTGGAATGACATGGTGTACCGCGGCAGTTATCGCGAAGCGCTGGAGACATTGCACTCGACCAACAACTTCCCCGAGTTCACTGGTCGTATTTGTCCCGCACCCTGCGAAAGTGCCTGTACGCTGGGCATCAACGACGACGCCGTCGGTATCAAATCGATCGAGCACTTCATCATCGACAAGGGCTGGGAAAATGGCTGGGTCGTACCGCAACCGTCGACAACTAAAACCGGCAAGAAGATCGCTATTGTTGGGTCCGGTCCCGCTGGCTTGTCTGCAGCGCAGCAACTGGCGCGGGTTGGTCATGACGTGACCGTATTTGAAAAAAGCGATCGGGTTGGTGGTTTGTTGCGTTACGGCATCCCCGATTTCAAAATGGAAAAAATCCACATCGACCGCCGCGTCGAGCAAATGCAGGCCGAAGGCGTAACCTTCCGCACTGGCGTCCTGATCGGCAAGGATTTTCCGGCAAACGTGAATAACTGGGCCAAGGAAACCATCTTTCCCGAGCAACTCGAAAAAGACTTCGACGCCGTCATCGTCGCCGGTGGCGCCGAGCAACCGCGCGATTTACCGGTGCCGGGGCGTGAGCTCAAAGGCGTCCATTTTGCAATGGACTTCCTGCCATGGCAAAACAAGGTCTATGCCGGTGACAAGGTCAAAGACCAGATTAACGCCAGCGGCAAGCATGTCATCGTCATTGGTGGCGGTGATACCGGTTCGGATTGCGTCGGTACATCGAACCGTCAGGGTGCTTCGTCGGTCGCGCAGTTCGAACTAATGCCGCAACCGCCGGAAGAGGAAAACAAGCCGATGGTCTGGCCCTACTGGCCAACCAAGTTGCGTACCTCTTCATCGCACGAAGAAGGTTGCGAGCGCGATTGGGCTGTTGCCACGAAAAGGCTAGAAGGCAAGAACGGCAAGGTCGACAAACTCATCGCCGCGCGCGTCGAATGGAAAGACGGTCGCATGCAGGAAGTGCCGAATTCGGAGTTCGAACTGAAAGCTGATCTGGTTTTTCTGGCCATGGGTTTCGTCTCGCCAGTGGCGCAAGTGCTGGAAGCATTCGGTGTTGAAAAAGACAGTCGCGGTAACGTCAAAGCCACCACCGATGGCGTCGGTTGTTATCAGACTTCGGTACCGAAGGTCTTTGCTGCCGGTGATATGCGTCGTGGCCAGTCGCTCGTTGTGTGGGCGATTCGCGAGGGTCGCCAATGTGCGCGTGCCGTCGATGAGTTCCTGATGGGCGAGTCCGTCCTGCCTCGTTAATCTCCTTGTCGCAATGAACGGAGTGGCTTTTCAACAAAGTCACTCTGTCGTTTGTTGTGCAGCGCACAGAGCATTGTGCCGATCTGAACTACAATCACGCTTTTGCAAACCTCTGGCCCTGCCGTGCCCAATCTAGTTCAAATTCGCGACCTGCATTTTGCTTATGGAGAACGCCCGATCCTGTCGGGACTCCAGATGGACTTCCCACGCGGAAAAGTGATTGCTGTCATGGGTGGATCTGGCTCAGGAAAAACGACAGTGTTGCGCCTGATTGGAGGTCAGTTGACTCCCAAATCCGGCTCAGTAACGGTCAACGGCGCAGTGGTGCATGACTTGTCTGGCCATGACCTGATGGCGCTAAGGCGCAAGATGGGCATGTTATTTCAGCATGGCGCGCTATTTACCGATTTGACTGTTTTTGAAAATGTTGCCTTTCCACTGCGTGAGCACACCGATTTGCCGGAAGCGCTATTGCGAGACTTGGTGCTACTGAAATTACAGGCCGTGGGTTTGCGCAATGCGGCGCAGCTCAAGCCATCCGAAGTGTCGGGCGGGATGGCCAGGCGCGTCTCACTGGCGCGCGCCATTGCACTGGATCCAGAATTGATCATGTACGACGAACCGTTCGCCGGCCTCGATCCGATTTCGATGGGTGTGACGGCCAACCTGATCCGTCGGCTCAATGATGTACTTGGTTCGACATCGATTTTGGTGTCGCACGATGTCAATGAATCTTTTTTGATTGCGGACTACGTCTATTTCCTGTCGCAAGGAAAAATCGTGGCGGAAGGCACGCCGGCGGCAATGCGTGCATCGACCGATCCCTTTGTCCATCAGTTCGTTCACGCGGAAGTGGATGGTCCGGTACCATTTCATTATCCCGGCAAGTCGCTTGCCGCCGATCTTGGTCTGGAGGAAGCATGATGCTTGATGCGATCGCGGCACTGGGGAATTGGGTGCGCCGTTTCTTGCTGCAGATTGGCTATGCGACACGCACTTTTTTCGCTATCTTGCGGTCCTCCACAGGACTTTGGCGCAGGCCACGACTGATTACCGATCAGATCTATTTTGTTGGCAATTATTCGTTGGTGATCATCGCCGTGTCCGGGTTGTTCGTCGGTTTTGTGCTCGGTCTGCAGGGGTATTACACGCTCAATCGCTATGGCTCTGAGCAGGCGCTGGGTCTGTTGGTGGCGTTGTCGCTTGTCCGCGAGCTTGGACCGGTGGTGACGGCACTGCTATTTGCAGGTCGCGCCGGTACGTCACTGACGGCTGAAATCGGCTTGATGAAAGCCGGTGAGCAATTGTCGGCAATGGAAATGATGGCCGTCGATCCGATACAACGTGTACTGGCTCCGCGTTTTTGGGCTGGGGTGATCGCGATGCCAGTGCTGGCGGCAATATTCAGTGCGGTCGGTATCGTAGGCGGTTACATCGTCGGTGTGCAGATGATCGGTATTGATGAAGGCGCTTTCTGGTCGCAGATGCAAGGCGGGGTCGATGTCTGGCAAGATATCGCCAACGGCGTGCTGAAGAGTTTTGTCTTCGGTATTGCGGTCACGTTCATTGCCCTGTTTCAGGGCTACGAGGCACAACCGACGCCAGAGGGTGTCGCGCGGGCCACTACGCGCACGGTAGTAATCGGTTCGTTGACGGTGTTGTGGTTGGACTTCCTGATGACTGCCTTAATGTTTAACTGATGGCTAGTCAGCAAATTTAAGCGCAATCGATCGCGTAATTCAACAACTAATTAGGGTACTGGTTTATGCAACGAAAATCACTGGATGTATGGGTCGGCCTATTTGTGCTGCTGGGCGCTGCAGCAGTGTTTTTTCTGGCCATGAAGGCTGGCAATCTGAGTTCGCTATCGTTTGCGAAAACGTATCCGGTGACGATGCGTTTCGATAATATCGGCGGGCTCAAATCGCGTGCGCCAGTCAAGAGTGCTGGCGTGGTGGTGGGTCGTGTCGCCGATATTGCGTTCGACGACAATCGTTTTCAGGCATCCGTGACCATTAATATGGAAACGCGCTACAAATTTCCAAAAGATAGCTCGGCAAAAATCCTTACTTCGGGTTTGCTGGGAGAGCAGTACATAGGCCTTGAACCCGGAGGCGATATCAATGAACTCGCGGCCGGTGACAATATAAAAATGACGCAATCGGCCCTGGTTCTCGAGAATCTGATCACTCAGTTCTTGTTCAGCAAGGCAGCCGACGGAAAGGATGCAAAATAATGAACCCTGTTTTGAAACGACTCTCGATGATGGTACTGGTCGTCGCCATTGCCGGCTGTGCGACAGCACGCAATCCGCAGGACCCGCTCGAAGGTTACAACCGGGCGATGTTCAGCTTCAATGACGGTTTGGACCGCGTGGCAATCAAGCCTGCTGCCATTGCCTACAAGAACGTGTTGCCGCAGTTCGTGCAGACCGGGGTGGGCAATTTTTTTGGTAATCTTGGCGATGTATGGACTGCGGTCAATAATCTGTTGCAGGGAAAAGTGGAAGAGGGCCTGAACGATTTCATGCGCGTTGCGGTCAACAGCACGCTAGGATTTGGTGGCTTGCTCGACATCGGTTCGGAAGCAGGACTGCAAAAACATCGTGAAGATTTTGGTCAGACGCTGGGTCGCTGGGGTGTGACATCGGGTCCATACGTTGTTTTGCCATTGTTTGGCTCGTCGACCCTACGTGATACGGCAGCGTTTCCGTTAGACATGGTTGGTGATCCGTGGGCCTACAAGGATCCTGCCAATGTGCGCAACATGGGAACTGCGGTGCGATTAGTTGATTTGCGCGCCAGTGTGCTGGATGCCTCCAGCCTGATCGAAGACGCCGCACTGGATCGTTATGAATTCATCCGTGATGCGTACCTGCAGCGCCGCCAGAGCCGGGTTTATGACGGCGACGTACCTAAAGGCAAAGGACGCAAGTCGACCGTGGATGATTCGTACTTGAACGAGCGCTCGGCGGCCTCACCTGAAGAGGAGGTAGTAATGCTACCTGCCATCAACCCACTTCAAGCGGACGTCGCAGCCGAGGTGCCGTCTGCGCAATTAGTTGTCAAGGCAAAGTAAATCCGGACCTTGGCCCAGAACTCAGTTACCGAAATACCGAAATGGAAAACCATGAAAAAATTTAGACAGTTGTTTGCCGCAGTCGTGACCCTCGGCGTCTTGTCGCTCGCCGGCAATGCCGTAGCGGCAGAGACAGAAGCGCCGGACGCGTTGGTCAAACGTATCAGCCAGGAAGTGCTCGATATTGCCAAGTCCGACAAGTCGATTCAAGGTGGAAGCCAGCAGCGCGTACTGCAAGTCGTCGAAGAAAAAATCCTTCCGTTCGTCGATTTTCAAAAGATGACTGCGCTGGCAGCAGGGCGCTTCTGGCGTACCGCGACGCCTGAGCAACAACAACAACTGACGGCGCAATTCCGCAGCTTGCTGGTCTACACCTACTCGGGCGCCATCTCACAAGTGAGTGATCAGAAAGTCCAGTTCCTGCCGATGCGTTCCATGCCGGCTGATGTCGATGTCGAAGTCCGTTCGCAGGTCTCGCAATCACACGGCGAGCCGATTCAGCTCAATTACCGCCTTGAAAAAACCAATGGCGGCTGGCGTATCTACGACGTCAATGTACTCGGTGCATGGCTCGTCGAGACGTACAAAAGCACGTTCGCTGCCGAAATCCGCCGCGGTGGCATCGATGGGCTGATCAAGGCGTTGACCGACAAGAACAAGTCGCTTGCCGCCAAATCAGCGGCCTGATTGCTGCGATGTTTGCTCCTGATCAGGCTCTGACGTTCGACACCGCAAAAGGCGTCCTTGATGCCGGTTTGGGTGCGATCGCAGCAGGACAGCAGAGTATCGATCTGGCGCAAATCAGTCGTGTCGATTCGAGTGCCGTTGCGGTCTTGCTGGCTTGGCAGCGTGCAGCGCGGGACCGGTCCATGCCACTGCACTTCACAAACCCACCGGTCAGTCTGACTAACCTCGCAACCTTGTACGGCGTTGCCGACCTGCTGCAGGCAGGAATGGCGGCAGACGCTCGTGGCGACGTGCCGCATTACTGATCTCCTCGCGCGGCAGGCGGATTCCGGCAACGGATATCACCTATAATCTGATGCGCTCGTCTGGCAACGGACGACATCGTGCTTCCGTTTTTTGCTCACCTCCGGCTCACGGCCGGATTATTTCCAAGAATTGCGCAATCGCCTCCATGGCCGCTATCCAGATTACCAACGTAGAAAAAAGCTTCCAGTC
The DNA here is from genome assembly GCA_047621345.1 of Minisyncoccia bacterium. Classification (GTDB taxonomy): domain Bacteria; phylum Pseudomonadota; class Gammaproteobacteria; order Burkholderiales; family Burkholderiaceae_D; genus Actimicrobium. Next base: position 21,038 of record JBLHLW010000055.1, read on the forward strand.
GCTGCGTGCACTTGACCGCGTATCGCTGTCGATCGAACAAGGCGAATTCTTCGGCCTGCTCGGCCCGAACGGTGCCGGCAAGACCACGCTGATTTCGATCATTGCTGGCCTGAGTCGGCCCGATTCCGGGACGGTCACGGTCGAAGGTCATGATGTCGTCACTGACTACCGGGCGGCACGTGCACGCCTTGGTGTGGTGCCGCAGGAATTGGTATTCGATCCATTCTTTTCGGTGCGTGAAACTCTGCGCATGCAGTCCGGTTATTTTGGACTGAAGAACAACGACCAGTGGATCGACGAAATCATGCATCACCTCGACCTGACCAACAAAGCCGATGCCAACATGCGCTCGCTGTCGGGCGGCATGAAACGCCGCGTGCTGGTGGCGCAGGCGCTGGTGCACAAGCCGCCCGTGATCGTGCTCGATGAACCGACCGCCGGCGTCGATGTCGAGCTACGTCAGACGTTGTGGAAGTTTGTCGCCCGTCTTAATAAGGAAGGTCATACCGTCGTGCTGACGACGCACTACCTCGAAGAAGCGCAAGCACTCTGCAATCGGGTAGCGATGCTGAAAGCGGGCAAAGTGGTAGCGCTGGACTCTACGGCGAACCTGATCAAGCGTATCTCTGGCTCGCAGCTGGTGGTGCGTCTGGCTAGCGGTGTGCTGCCGGAAAGCCTCAAGCCACTGGTCACGAATCCCGAGCAGCTACGCACCGGTAACCAATTCACCTTGCGCGTGAATGGTTACAACGATGTCGAGCCGATCCTGGCACGGATGCGCGAAGGGGGCGTCGTCATCGAAGACATGCAACTCAAACAAGCCGATCTCGAAGATGTATTCCTGCAAATTATGGACGGTGACAAATGATTGGTTTTCAGACGCTGTTCTACAAGGAAATACTGCGCTTCTGGAAAGTCGCGACTCAAACGCTGACCGCTCCCGTTGTCACTGCCATGCTGTATCTGGTGATTTTTGGCCACGTGCTTGAAGGCCGGGTCGAAGTCTATCCAGGCGTTGGCTATACTGCGTTCCTGATCCCTGGTCTGGTGATGATGAGCATCTTGCAAAATGCCTTTGCCAATACCTCGTCGTCGCTGATCCAGTCAAAGATCACCGGCAATCTGGTCTTCGTGATGTTGCCGCCGTTGTCGCACTGGGAGCTCTTTGGTGCGTACGTGTTGGCGGCGGTGGTGCGTGGTTTTGCGGTTGGTGCCGGGGTCTTCGTGATCACCGCATGGTTTGCCAAATTATCGTTTGTGGCGCCGGGGTGGATCTTGATTTTTGCTTTGTTAGGCGCGTTCATGCTGGGTACGATGGGGTTGATCGCCGGTATCTGGGCAGAAAAATTTGACCAGTTGGCAGCCTTCCAGAATTTTTTGATCATGCCGGCGACCTTCCTTTCTGGCGTGTTCTATTCGATCCATTCGTTGCCGCCAATGTGGCAGACGGTCTCGCATTTCAACCCATTCTTCTACATGATTGATGGTTTCAGATTTGGCTTTTTTGGTCAGTCCGATGTCAATCCATGGCTGAGTCTGTCGATCGTTGGGGGCTTTACGCTATTGCTGGCGGTGATCGCCGTCGGTATGCTCAAGAGTGGTTATAAGCTTCGTCACTGAATACGTTTTTTAAAGATAACGCCATGTTTCCTACACCAGAACTCGTCAAAAATTACATCGCCGCCGGCCTTGCTTGTAGTCACGTTGAAGTCGAAGGGGATGGTCAGCATTTCAAGGCCATCATCGTCTCCGAGGCGTTTGCCGGCAAGCGCCTGATCCAGCGTCACCAGATTGTCTATGCCGCGCTGGGCGACCGCATGCGCGAAGAAATCCACGCGCTATCGATGAAGACCCTGACGCCCGAGGAGTTCGCGACGAATGGATAAGCTTCTCATCACCGGTGGGCAACGGCTGTCGGGGGACATCATTATTTCAGGCGCCAAGAATGCCGCGCTGCCGATTCTGTGCGCCGGTCTACTGACGGCTGACAACGTGCACTTGTCGAACGTGCCGCAATTGCAGGACGTCACGACCATGCTCAAGCTATTGCGTCAGATGGGCTTGCGCGCTGAGCAGGAAGGCAATCACGTCACCCTCAATGGTGCTGGCATCGACAAGCTCGAAGCGCCGTACGACATGGTGAAAACGATGCGCGCGTCGATCCTGGTGCTTGGTCCTTTACTGGCACGCTTTGGTGAGGCCAAGGTCTCACTGCCGGGGGGATGTGCTATCGGCTCGCGTCCGGTTGATCAGCACATCAAAGGTTTGCAAGCGATGGGTGCCGAGATCACCATCGAAGCAGGTTATATCCATGCCCGGGCCAAAAAGCTCAAAGGCACGCGCATCGTCACCGACATGATTACCGTTACTGGTACCGAGAATCTGCTGATGGCCGCGACATTGGCCGACGGTGAAACCACGCTCGAAAATGCCGCCCGCGAGCCTGAGGTGGCTGACCTTGCGCACTTGCTGGTCGCGATGGGCGCGAAGATCGAGGGCATAGGCACCGACCGTCTTGTCATTCAGGGCGTCGCCAGCTTGCATGGCGCCGAGCACACCGTCATTGCCGACCGTATCGAGACCGGCACTTTTCTGTGTGCGGTTGCTGCCACCGGCGGGGATGTAATCCTGAAAAATGCGCGCAGCGATATCCTCGATGTCGCGCTCGACAAGCTGCGCGAGGCTGGTGTGATCCTCACCTCTGGCCCCGACTGGATCCGCGTCCAGATGGCGGCACGGCCGAAAGCAGTCAGCTTCCGCACCACCGAATATCCGGGCTTTCCGACCGACATGCAGGCCCAGTTCATGGCATTGAACTGTATTGCCGAAGGCACCAGTCACGTCACGGAAACCATCTTTGAAAATCGTTTCATGCATGTTCAGGAAATGAATCGTCTGGGCGCAGCTATTGATATTGAAGGCAATATCGCCATCATCAAAGGTGTCGACAAATTCGTCGGCGCACCGGTCATGGCGACCGACTTGCGCGCGTCAGCATCGCTGGTCATTGCGGGCCTCGCCGCGCAGGGCCAGACCCTGATCGAGCGTATTTACCATCTGGACCGCGGTTACGACCGCATGGAAGTCAAATTGTCGGCAGTCGGCGCACAGATCGAGCGAGTCAAATGAATATCCCCGTTGAACAGCAACTAACACTGGCCCTGTCGAAAGGGCGCATCTTCGAAGAGACGATTCCGCTGCTCGAAGCCGCTGGCATCATGGTCACCGAAGATCCGGAAACGTCGCGCAAGCTGATCCTGCCGACCAATAATCCCTACGTGCGTGTCATCATCGTCCGCGCCTCGGACGTGCCGACCTACGTGCAATATGGCGCTGCCGACTTCGGTGTGGCTGGCAAGGATGTCCTGCATGAGCATGGCGGCGAAGGTTTGTATCAACCCATCGACCTCAACATCGCCAATTGCCGGATGTCGGTTGCAGTGCAGGAAGGCTTCGACTACGCGACGGCTGTGCGCCACGGTGCACGCCTGCGGGTCGCGACCAAATACGTGCAGACCGCGCGCGAGCACTTTGCCTCGAAGGGCGTGCACGTCGACCTGATCAAGCTGTACGGGTCGATGGAGTTGGCGCCGCTGGTAGGCTTGTCGGATGCCATCGTTGACATGGTCAGCACCGGCAATACGCTGCGGGCTAACAACCTCGTTGAAGTCGAACACATCATGGAGATTTCGGCACGGCTGGTGGTAAACCAGGCGGCCCTGAAACTCAAACGAGAGCGTTTGCAACCAATCCTCGAAGCCTTCGAAAAAGCTTCCCGGACCTGACACCACGCACGGTCAAGCACAGTCAAAAACAGGCACGCACAGGCAAACCATGACAATCCAGATCCGCAAACTAGATTCCACCGAACCCGATTTCCTGGCTCGGCTCGATGCCGTGCTGGCGTTTGATGCCAGCGAAGATGCCGCTATCGACCAGACTGCCGCAACGATTCTTGCTGAAGTCAAGCGGCGCGGTGACGAGGCCGTTCTGGAGTACACCAACCAGTTCGACCGCGTCACGGCTGACCGGGTCAGTACACTCGAAATCCCGCCATCCGAATTGCAGGCGGCGCTGCATAACCTGTCGCCGGTACGACGCGACGCATTGCAGCAAGCCGCTGACCGCGTCCGCAGTTATCACGAGCGCCAGAAAGCCGAATGTGGTTCCGCTGGCTTCACTTATACCGAGGCCGACGGCACCGTGCTGGGCCAAAAAGTCACGCCGCTTGACCGCGTCGGTATTTATGTCCCCGGTGGCAAGGCAGCGTATCCGTCATCGGTCTTGATGAACGCGATCCCCGCCAAGGTGGCTGGGGTTGCAGAAGTCATCATGGTCGTACCGACGCCGGCGGGCGTCAAAAATCAGCTGGTGTTGGCCGCTGCGGCAATTGCTGGTGTGGACCGCGTCTTCACGATTGGCGGCGCGCAAGCCGTCGGCGCGCTGGCATACGGCACGGCGACGATTCCTCAAGTCGACAAGATCGTCGGTCCGGGCAATGCCTATGTGGCCGCTGCCAAGCGCCGGGTATTCGGCGTCGTTGGCATTGACATGATTGCCGGCCCCTCCGAGATTCTCGTCATCTGCGACGGCAGCACCGATCCGGACTGGATCGCGATGGACTTGTTCTCGCAAGCCGAACATGACGAACTGGCACAATCCATCCTGCTGTGTCCGGATGCCGCTTATCTGCTGGCGGTTGAAGCGAGCATCAACCGGCTCATCGAAGAGATGCCGCGCAAGGAGGTCATTGCCACCTCATTGACCAACCGCGGCGCACTGATCAAGGTGCGCAGCATGGAGGAAGCCTGCGAGATCGCCAACCGTATCGCTGCAGAGCATCTGGAGATTTCTGCTGCAGAACCGCAGCATTGGGCTGATCAGATTCGCCATGCCGGCGCGATGTTTCTTGGCCGGTTTTCTTCCGAAGCACTGGGCGATTATTGCGCCGGCCCGAATCATGTGCTGCCAACGTCGCGGACTGCGCGCTTCTCCTCGCCGCTGGGCGTCTATGACTTCCAGAAGCGTTCGTCGATCATTCATGTCAGCGCCGCCGGTGCCATCACGCTGGGCAAAATCGCCGCCGAACTCGCCTATGGCGAAGGGCTGCAGGCGCATGCCCGTTCGGCAGAAATGCGCTTGCGATGACTGCCGGTTCGTGTCGTGGCTGACTGGCAAAACCAGATCTTCTGTGAAGACGCGCTGGCGGGATTGGCGCGGATTCCCGACGGCGCGATCGACCTGATTCTGGCCGATCCGCCGTACGGGCTCGGCAAGGATTACGGCAACGATTCAGATAAGCTGGCTACGGCAGAGTATCTGGTGTGGATGGAACGCTGGATCGATGCCGCCCTGCCCAAGCTCAAGCCTAATGGCAGCCTGTATATCTTCCTGACCTGGCGCTATTCGCCGGAGATTTTCGTGCTGTTGAAACAGCGGATGACGATGATCAATGAAATCGTCTGGGATCGGCGAGTGCCATCGATGGGCGGCACTGTGCGCAAATATTCTTCAGTGCACGACACGATTGGCTTCTTCGCCAACAGCAAGGACTACTACTTCGATCTTGATGCGATTCGGATCCCGTATGATGTCGTGACCAAAAAAGCCCGTTCCCGTTCGATCTTCGTCGGTGCCAAATGGCTCGAGCAGGGCTATAACCCGAAGGATGTCTGGAGTGTGTCGCGGCTGCACCGTGAGCATCGCGAACGCGCCGATCACCCGACCCAGAAACCGCTGGAGATTGTCGAGCGCATGGTCAAGGCATCGTGTCCGCCAGGCGGTGTCGTGCTTGACCCGTTCATGGGTAGCGGTACCACGGCAGTCGCGGCGAAACGTTGTGGCCGCCAGTTTGTCGGCTTTGAACTCAATGCCGATTACTGCGCAATGATTGCGCAGCGGTTGGCGCAAGAGGATGTAAAGGTTGTGGAGGTTGCCAAGGGCGTCAAGGCTACTAAAGCTCGCAAGGTTGTGACCGTCCCCGATGATCCGACACCCTCCTTATTTTGAATTGTCTAACCGGATACTCCAGCATGTCGTTAATCGAAACCATCATCCGTCCCGAAGTTCGTGCGTTGTCGGCCTATCACGTGCAAGATGCGGACGGGTTCCTGAAACTCGATGCGATGGAAAATCCGTACCAATTGCCTGCCGCACTGCGCGCAGAGCTCGGTGCCCGGCTAGCCGATGTGGCGATGAACCGCTATCCGGTGCCGAGTTACGCTACCTTGAAAGCAGGACTGTGCGCCCGCTTCGGCGTGCCGGCAGGATTCGATGTCGTGCTCGGCAACGGTTCGGACGAATTGATCGCGATGGTCTCCGTCGCTTGTGCACGACCGGGCGCGACAGTGCTGGCACCGTTGCCGGGTTTTGTGATGTACGCCATGTCTGCGCGCTTCGCCGGGATGGAATTCATCGGTGTGCCCCTGCAGGCCGACCTGACACTGGACTTGCCAGCAATGCTGGCGGCGATCGCACAGCATCAGCCGGCCATTACCTATCTGGCTTATCCAAATAATCCGACTGGTACACTGTTCGAGAGTGCTGACATTGTCGCGATCCTGCATGCGGTGGGTGACACAGGCGTTGTCATTGTCGATGAAGCCTACCAGCCGTTTGCCCCCGCGAGCTTTATGTCACGTCTGGCCGAGTTTGATAATTTGCTGGTCATGCGAACAGTCTCCAAGCTTGGACTAGCCGGCATTCGTCTCGGCTATATGTCGGGCAGCGCTGCTTTGCTGGCAGAATTCGACAAGGTGCGTCCTCCTTACAACATTAATGTGTTGACCCAGGCTGCTGCTGAATTCGTGCTCGACCACACTGATATTCTGGCCGCGCAGGCGGCGATTTTGCGTGAACAACGCACTGCGCTTGGTGCGGCGCTGGCTGCGTTGCCGGGTGTCGAAGTCTTTCCTTCATCGGCAAATTTCTTGCTGATTCGGGTTCGCGGTAATGGCAAAACCGGCGATGGCGTTTTTGCCGATCTGCTGGCGCGCAAAGTACTCATTAAAAATGTAGGTAAAATGCATTCTCTGCTGGAAGATTGCTTGCGGATTACCGTCAGCACACCAGAAGAAAACGCAGCATTCCTTGCTGCATTTGCCGCATCCCTTTCCTCATCCTCTGGACCGCATAATGTCAACCGCACCTGAAATCCAACGCACCGCCGCTGTCACGCGCAACACCAACGAGACCAAGATCCGCGTCACGATCAACCTCGACGGGACCGGTCGTCAAAATCTGAAATCGGGCGTGCCGTTCCTTGACCACATGATGGATCAGATTGCCCGTCACGGCCTGTTTGACCTCGATGTCGAATGCGACGGCGACCTGCATATCGATGCCCACCATACGGTAGAAGATATCGGCATTACGATCGGTCAGGCGTTTGCGCTGGCCATTGGCGACAAGAAGGGCGTGCGCCGTTACGGCCATGCTTACGTGCCGCTCGATGAAGCCCTGTCGCGCGTAGTCATTGATTGTTCTGGTCGGCCGGGTCTGGAATTCAATGTGCCCTTCACCCGTGCGATGATCGGTGCGTTCGATGTTGATCTTGTGCATGAATTTTTCCAGGGCTTTGTCAATCATGCGCTGGTCACGCTGCACATCGACAATCTGAAGGGTGACAATGCCCATCATCAATGCGAGACGGTATTCAAGGCATTTGGTCGCGCGCTGCGCATGGCAGCCGAACGTGATCCGCGCTCTGCTGGCACGATCCCGTCGACCAAAGGTTCGCTGTAATTGCCCGGTAATTAGTCCGCAAGTGGCCGCTTCTCTTTCATTGATGTCAGACCTTCAAGCATGAACAAAATTGTAGTAGTCGATTACGGCATGGGAAATTTGCGCTCGGTAGCGCAAGCGTTGCGCCAAGTCGCACCGGATGCGGATGTGCGTATTTCTGGTGAGGTGCAGGACATCGTCACCGCGGACCGTCTTGTGTTGCCCGGACAGGGCGCGATTCCTGATTGCATGCGCTGCTTGCGTGAATCCGGTCTGCAGGACGCGCTACTCGAGGCGGTGCGAACTAAACCGTTGCTCGGGATCTGTGTCGGCGAGCAATTACTATTCGACTGGAGTGAAGAAGGCGATACGCCCGGGCTCGGTCTGCTGCCCGGTAAAGTCGTCAAGTTCCGGCTTGATGGTCAATTGCAAGAAGACGGCTCCCGTTTCAAAGTGCCACAGATGGGTTGGAACCGGGTGCGTCAGGCGGCAACCCATCCACTGTGGGAAGGTATTCCCGATCAGAGTTATTTTTATTTTGTGCATAGTTATTACGCCCAACCTGCCGAGTTGGCGCACATTGTCGGTGAGAGTCTGTACGGTGCGCCGTTCGCCTGCGCGGTTGCGCGTGATAATATTTTTGCGACACAGTTCCACCCCGAAAAAAGTGCATCGGCCGGTTTGCAGCTTTACAAGAATTTTGTGCACTGGAATCCCTGAGCGCGGTCGTGCCGATCGCTTGTCATTCACATTATTTTTATCTACTTAATCAACAGCCATGTTGCTCATCCCCGCTATCGATCTCAAAGACGGTCATTGTGTTCGCCTTAAACAAGGTGACATGGACCAGGCCACCGTATTTTCCGAAGACCCGGGAGCAATGGCGCGCCATTGGCTTGAGCAAGGCGCGCGCCGCCTGCATCTGGTCGATCTTAACGGCGCGTTTGCCGGAAAACCAAAAAATGAAAGAGCCGTCAAGGCCATCATCAAGGCGGTACGCGAGTTCGCCGAAGCCAACGGCATCGATGAAATCCCGATTCAGCTCGGCGGTGGTATCCGCGACCTTGATACCATTGAACGCTACCTTGACGACGGCTTGAGCTACATCATCATTGGCACTGCAGCAGTGAAAAATCCGGGCTTTCTTCAGGATGCTTGCAGTGCATTTCCGGGACAGATCATCGTTGGTCTCGACGCCCGCGACGGCAAGGTCGCCACCGATGGCTGGAGCAAGTTGACCGGCCACGAAGTCATCGACCTCGCCCGAAAATTCGAAGACTACGGTTGTGAAGCGATTGTCTATACCGACATCGGCCGCGACGGCATGATGGGTGGCATCAACATGGAAGCTACCGTCAAACTGGCGCAAAGCATGACAATCCCTGTCATCGCTTCCGGCGGCGTGCATACCGTTGCAGATGTCGAGGCGCTGTGCGCGGTGCAATTCGAAGGCATCGAAGGCGTGATTTGTGGACGGTCGATTTATGAGGGCACGCTGGATTTGCTGTCGGCACAAGAGCGCGCCGATACGCTCACTGCCGCTATGGATCAAGCGATCCCCGATGCTCCATGACACTGGCCAAACGAATCATTCCCTGTCTGGATGTGACGGCGGGTCGTGTCGTCAAAGGTATTAATTTTCTCGAG
>JBLHLW010000056.1:0-30350 GCA_047621345.1 Minisyncoccia bacterium
GGATGGCGAAATTGGTAGACGCACCAGGTTTAGGTCCTGACGCCAGTAATGGTGTGGGGGTTCGAGTCCCCCTCCTCGCACCACAGAATTCTTTTTTATTATTTGGACGATTCACATGGCAACTGCTGTCGAAACCCTCGAAAAACTTGAGCGCCGCATCACGATCACGGTCCCTTTGGCAGATGTTCAGGCCGAAGTTGAAAAACGTCTGAAGATACGCGCTAAATCTGCCAAGGCACCTGGCTTTCGTCCAGGTAAAGTGCCAATGAAAATGGTTGCTGCCCAGTTCGGTTACCAAGTTGAAACTGAAGTATTGAACGACAAGGTTGGCCGTGCATTTAATGATGCCGCCAATGAAAATAACTTGCGCGTTGCCGGTTATCCGCGCATCGAGCCGAAAGCTGCTGGCGACGATGCCGTAGAAGGGGCAATTATTTTTGAAGCCACTTTCGAAATTTATCCAGAAGTTAAAGTTGGTGACCTGACCGTCACTGAAGTCGAAAAAACGGTCACTGAAGTTACCGACGCTGAAATCGACAAGACAATCGCCATTCTGCGCAAGCAGCGTGCGCACTTCCACGTCAAAGGGGAGCAGGATGCCCATGGCGACGGTGGCCCGGACCAGACCGCGCAAAAAGACAATCGCGTGACGGTAGATTTCACTGGTTCAATCGATGGCGTCGAATTCCCTGGTGGAAAAGCGGATGACTACGCGTTCGTGCTTGGCGAAGGCCGCATGTTGCCTGAGTTCGAAGCCGCCATTACTGGCCTGAAGGTCGGCGAATCCAAGTCCTTCCCATTGGCTTTCCCTGAGGATTACCACGGCAAGGATGTTGCTGGAAAAACTGCCGAATTCACGATTACGTTAAAGAAGCTTGAGTGGGCGCACATGCCTGAAGTCGATGCCGAGTTTGCGATTACCTTGGGCGTGGAAGATGGTGACATCACCAAAATGCGTGCAGATATCAAACTCAATCTCGAGCGTGAAGTCGGCGGTCGCACCAAAGCCAAGACCAAAGACAGCGTGATGGATGCGCTGATCAAGTCCGCTGAACTCGATGTGCCGAACGCACTCGTCGAGCAAGATGTCGAGCGCCTGGTCGAACTGACGCGTAAGGACATGCAGCAACGTGGCATGGACGTCAAGAGCATGCCGTTCCCTCCGGAGTTATTCACTGCCCAAGCCGAGCGTCGTGTCCGTCTTGGCCTGATTTTGGCCGAGGTGGTAAAGTCAAATAGCCTTCAGGCTACGGCTGATCAAGTCAAAGCGCAGGTCGAAGAGTTTGCAAAAAGCTACGAAGACCCACAACAAGTGATGCAATACTATTTCAGCGATCGCAATCGTCTCGCTGAAGTTGAGGCCCTTGTATTGGAAGAAAACGTCGTCAACTACGTATTGGGAAAATCGAAGGTAACCGAAAAAACAGTCGCCTTCGACGAATTGATGGGTAACAACGCACAGGCCTAAACGTCGTGTGCTCTCCAAAGGAAAGCAACTATTCATGATGACAAGAAATTTCGCGATGGAACCACAGATGCTGGGCATGATCCCGATGGTGATCGAGCAAAGCGGACGTGGAGAGCGATCGTACGACATTTATTCGCGCTTGCTGAAAGAACGCGTCATTTTCCTTGTGGGTCCGGTCAATGACGGCGTGGCCAACTTAATCGTGGCGCAATTGCTGTTCTTGGAGAGCGAAAATCCTGATAAAGATATTTCGCTATATATCAATTCACCAGGCGGTTCAGTCTCTGCAGGGATGGCGATTTTCGATACGATGCAGTTCATTAAGCCGAATGTGTCGACGCTATGTACTGGACTGGCAGCATCGATGGGCGCTTTTCTGTTGGCTGCGGGTGCCAAGGGCAAGCGTTTCTCACTGCCAAACTCGCGCATCATGATTCACCAGCCATCCGGTGGTGCGCAAGGTCAAGCAACTGATATCGAGATTCAGGCCAAGGAGATTCTGTATCTGCGCGAACGTCTGAACGGCATTCTTGCCGATAAGACAGGTCGGACCATCGAAGAAATTCGACGCGATACCGAACGTGACAATTTCATGTCCGCTGATGAAGCTGAAAAATACGGCATGATCGACAAAGTCCTGACTACCCGGGAGTAATCTGCGGCCCGTACGGCTCGGTCAATATAAAACGCCCGGACAACTCATCGTCTGGGCGTTTTGTTTTTAGGCTACCGTGCCAGCGCCGTCCGGCGACATTCTGATGCGTTGCCGTGACGGATACTGATTTCGCAGGTAATATCAAGCAAACCCCACCACCTTCTACTTCTCCATGTCCGATAAAAAATCTACCACCAACGAGAAACTGCTGTACTGCTCATTTTGTGGCAAGAGCCAGCATGAGGTTAAAAAACTGATTGCCGGCCCATCCGTATTCATTTGCGACGAGTGCATCGATCTGTGCAATGACATCATTCGGGACGAAGCATCCACGGTGGAATCTGTCGCCGGTCCTAAGTCTGAATTACCAACGCCGCAAGAAATTTGCGAGCTGTTGGGTCAGTACGTCATTGGGCAAGACGGTGCGAAGCGCATCCTGTCTGTAGCCGTCTACAACCACTACAAACGTTTGCGTCACCTTGGCAAAAAAGATGATGTTGAGCTGGCCAAGAGCAACATTTTGCTAGTTGGGCCAACTGGTTCCGGTAAGACGTTACTGGCACAAACGCTGGCACGCATGCTGAATGTGCCGTTTGTTATTGCTGATGCAACGACCTTGACCGAAGCTGGCTATGTCGGTGAAGACGTCGAGAACATCATTCAGAAGCTGTTACAAGCTTGCAATTACGATGTTGAGAAAGCCCAAAAAGGCATTGTCTACATTGACGAGATCGATAAGATTTCGCGTAAATCGGACAACCCATCCATTACTCGGGATGTGTCCGGTGAAGGGGTGCAGCAAGCGTTGCTGAAGCTAATTGAAGGAACGATGGCATCGGTCCCTCCGCAAGGCGGTCGCAAGCATCCGAACCAGGATTTCGTCCAGATCGACACGACCAACATCATGTTTATTTGCGGCGGTGCATTCGACGGCCTGGCCAAGATCATCAGCAATCGCTCTGAAAAAAGTGGGATCGGCTTTTCCGCAAGCGTGAAAAGCCAGAGCGAACGGACCGCCAGTGAAGTGCTGCTGGAAGCTGAACCAGAAGATCTGATCAAATTCGGCCTTATCCCTGAATTGGTCGGACGCCTGCCGGTTGTTGCTACATTGAGTGAGCTCACCGAAGATGCCATGATCCAAATTTTGCTGGAGCCAAAAAATGCGCTGATCAAGCAATATGCGCGGCTGTTGCAAATGGAAGGTGCTGAGCTCGAAGTCCGGCCTGCCGGCTTGCAGGCAATTGCGCGCAAAGCATTGCAGCGCAAGACGGGGGCGCGTGGACTGCGTTCTATTCTCGAGCACGCTTTACTGGATGTCATGTTCGAATTGCCGAATCAGCAAAATGTCTCAAAGGTAGTTATTGATGAAAACACCATTACTCAGGGTGCCAAGCCGTTGATGATTTATCACGATCAGCCGAAAGTAGCCGGCTCCAAGTAATTTGTTGAGTTTTTTTGCCTGAAAATACCGTGCTGCCATCGGTTTTTTCGGGTGATCGCAGTAGCATTAAAAAATACGGACCAGTGACAATCCGTTGAGATACCGGCCGCGCCGAATTGGCGGCTGGTTTTTGATCGGGATTTTATCGTCCACTGATATTTGTTCGTGATCGGCCTTGTGTTTTCCGCTCTCGCGCCAACATCAATTACATGTTTTTGATAAGGCTCGCCATGACGACTTCCACTTTTACTGAACATACCCAGTTACCGCTATTGCCTCTGCGCGATGTTGTAGTTTTTCCGCATATGGTCATTCCGTTATTCGTTGGCCGTCCTAAATCCATCAAAGCCCTAGAGGCAGCCATGGAACAAGGGAAGAGCATCATGCTGGCAGCACAAAAGGCTGCGGCAAAGGATGAACCTTCGGCCGACGACATTTATGAAATTGGTTGTATTGCCAATATCCTTCAAATGTTGAAGCTGCCTGACGGTACCGTCAAGGTTCTGGTTGAGGGCACACAGCGTGCTCGTATCCATCACATCAGTGAGCTTGACACGCATTTTATTGCTGATCTGTCGCCGGTAGAATCCGAGTCCGGTGACGAGTCAGAAGTCGAGGCCTTGCGTCGGGCAATCGTTCAGCAGTTCGATCAATACGTCAAACTTAACAAGAAGATCCCCCCGGAGATTTTGACCTCGCTCGCTGGTATCGATGATGCAGGTCGACTGGCAGATACTATTGCAGCGCACCTGCCTTTGAAGCTTGAACAAAAGCAGGTCATTCTTGAGATTTTCAATGTAGCAAAGCGGCACGAGCATTTGCTAGGCCAATTGGAAGGCGAACTCGACATTCTGCAAGTTGAGAAGCGCATCCGTGGTCGCGTCAAGCGCCAAATGGAGAAATCGCAACGCGAGTATTACCTCAACGAACAAGTCAAGGCAATCCAGAAAGAGCTGGGCGAAGGCGAAGAGGGCGCGGATATGGAGGAGCTCGAGAAAAAAATCGTTGCTGCCAAGATGCCGAAAGAAGCACTCGCCAAGGCCAGCAGCGAACTTAAGAAGCTCAAGTTGATGTCGCCGATGTCCGCCGAGGCGACCGTCGTGCGTAACTACATAGATACGTTAGTCGGACTGCCATGGAGAAAAAAATCCAAGGTCAATAACGATTTGACGAATGCTGAGAAAGTACTCGAGGACGACCATTTCGGTCTTGATAAAGTTAAAGAACGCATCTTGGAATACCTTGCCGTTCAACAGCGCGTTGACAAGTTAAAGGCCCCGATTCTATGTTTCGTGGGTCCTCCTGGTGTGGGTAAAACCTCACTCGGCCAATCAATTGCACGGGCAACGAATCGCAAGTTCGTTCGTATGGCGTTGGGTGGTGTACGCGATGAGGCCGAAATTCGCGGGCATCGGCGCACTTACATTGGTTCGATGCCAGGCAAAATATTGCAAAGCCTGGCAAAAACTGGTGTCCGCAATCCACTGTTCTTGCTTGATGAAATCGATAAGCTGGGCATGGATTTCCGCGGCGATCCGTCGTCGGCATTGCTTGAGGTGCTGGACCCGGAACAGAATCATATGTTCTCGGATCATTACGTTGAGGTTGATTTTGACCTGTCTGATGTGATGTTTGTTGCCACATCGAATTCGTACAACATTCCGCCTGCACTGCTTGACCGGATGGAAGTAATACGGTTGTCAGGCTATACCGAAGACGAAAAAACCAGCATCGCGCAACGCTATCTGTTGCCCAAGCAAATCAAGAATAACGGTTTGCTGGAAGGCGAAATCAGCGTCGCTGAATCGGCGATTCGCGACATCATTCGTTATTACACAAGGGAAGCGGGTGTGCGGTCCCTTGAGCGAGAAATTTCGAAGATCTGCCGTAAAGTCGTGAAGATGCTGCTGCTTAAAAAGCAGGACAAGAAAGTGACGGTTACCGGCAAGAATGTCGATAAGTTTCTTGGCGTGCGTCGTTACGATTTTGGGGTCGCTGAAAAGGAAAATCAGATCGGACAAGTTGTCGGTCTGGCCTGGACAGAAGTGGGCGGAGATTTGCTGACCATCGAAGCGGTGACGATGCCCGGTAAAGGCCAGATCATTCGCACCGGCACTCTCGGCGATGTGATGAAGGAATCGATCGAGGCAGCGCGTACAGTTGTGCGCAGTCGCGCGCGCAATCTCGGCATCAAATTTGATGCGTTCGAAAAGAACGATATTCATATCCATGTGCCGGAAGGTGCAACGCCGAAAGACGGTCCTTCGGCCGGCGTGGCGATGACGATTGCGATGGTGTCTTCCTTTACCGGGATTCCGGTTCGCGCCGACGTCGCGATGACAGGCGAGATCACGCTACGCGGCGAAGTGTTGCCGATTGGTGGATTGAAAGAGAAGCTACTCGCGGCTCATAGGGGCGGCATCAAGACGGTGATGATTCCTGAGCAAAATGTGAAGGATTTGGCGGAGATCCCGGACAACGTGAAAAACAATCTCGAGATTGTGCCGGTGCGCTGGATTGATAAGGCGCTTGAGATTGCGCTCGAAAGATCGCCTGTGCCATTGACTGACGAAGAAGTGGCATTGAGCGCTCTGGCTGCGCAAAAGAAAGAGCCAGCAGACCCGCTCATTGTGAAACATTGATCGTCGTTTGTTGATCCGAACATGGCGCTCTCAGGAGCGCCATGTTTATATCTGGGTGCGGAGTAAGCTTGGTAGTCTTGTCGGCAGGGTAGCAGGGGTAGGTTGAATCGCTTTTCGCGGCGATTGTCTCGTAGCCTGCGCATTTAGGCATGGCAAAGTAGCCTTGCATGAGTTAGTATCTGATCCTTCGACGTGGTGACAAACATCGAGGCAACAGAAAAGTGCAGTTGACTGGCGGCCAAAAGCTGCATTCAGGGTGCTTAGCTCAGTTGGTAGAGCGGCGCCCTTACAAGGCGTAGGTCGGGGGTTCGAGCCCCTCAGCACCCACCAAGAAGTCTTCTGCAGCACAACGCTATTATGTTGTACACAGTTCAATTGCAAACAATTTTGTTGTGAATAACAGTTGTGAGAAATAGTAGTAATCAGGAGTGGTAGTTCAGCTGGTTAGAATACCGGCCTGTCACGCCGGGGGTCGCGGGTTCGAGTCCCGTCCACTCCGCCAGAACAATAATGACGTAGTAGTGATTCCATAGGAATCACGTCGGGACTCGAAGGGAATCGCTTGCAAGCGATTCCGCGGCCTGCAATATGTAGGCGAGTCCCGTCCACTCCGCCAAAACATCCGAAAAGGCGAACGCGAGTTCGCCTTTTTTCATATGCATCACTGCGATAGAATGGTTCGCAACTTGTCTTTGAATGGTTGATCATGTTTGAATTTGTCCGTACGCATAAACGCCTGATGCAGTTTCTGTTACTGCTCATTATTGTCCCGTCGTTCGCACTGGTGGGTTTGGGTAGCTATCAAAGCTTCGGGGATGCCGCAAACGTGGTTGCCAAGGTGGGTGAGCAGCCGATTACACAGCCCGAGTATGAGGCCGCGCAACGTGACCAGATGGCGCGTTTTAAAGAGATGTTTGGTGCGCAGTTCGATCCAAAGATGTTTGACACGCCAGAGGCACGCCAAGGTGTTCTTGATAGTCTGATTGCCCAGCGGGCATTGTCGGTTGAAGCGGCGCGGCAGAAATTAAGCGTGGCGGACACGGCCCTGCAGCAGAGTATTACCGGTATTGCAGGCCTCATGGGTCCGGATGGGAAATTCGATGGTGAACGTTATCGCTCGTTGCTTGCGATGCAAGGCATGACACCGGCGATGTACGAGCAGCGCCTGCGCCAGGACATGGCCGTGCAACAGTTGAATTCGGCGGTTCAATCGACCGCATTTGCTCCTAAATCAGTGACGGCCCGCCTGTCAGATATCAACGATCAGGAACGGTCGGTACAAGAACTGCTGTTTAAACCCGCTGATTATGTTGCGCAGGTGAAGGTCACTCCCGAAATGCTGACGGCTTACTACGACAAGAACGCTCGTCAATTCGAAGTGCCAGAGCAGGCAAAGGCAGAGTATGTGGTGTTGAGCAGTGACGCATTGGCGGCGCAAATTACCGTTACCGACCAAGAAACAGCCGATTTTTATGAACAGAATAAAAGGCAATTTGGCGTTGAAGAACAGCGTCGGGCTAGCCACATCCTGATCAATCTGAAAAAAGATGCGTCGGCCGCCGACAAGGATGCTGCCAAAGCCAAGGCGGAGAAACTGCTCGCGCAAGTACGCACTACCCCTGCCGATTTCGCCAAAATCGCCAAAGCCAGTTCCGAAGATCAGGGTAGCGCGCCGAATGGTGGTGACCTCGATTTCTTTGGCAAAGGTGCGATGACGCCGCCGTTTGAAGATGCCGTGTTCAAGCTCAAGTTGAAAGAAATCAGTGACCTTGTGGAGACCGATTTTGGATTCCACATTATTGAAGTCACCGAGATAAAGCCAGCCTCGTTCCGTACACTGGAGCAGGTCAAGCCGGAGATCGTCGCTGACATCAAAAAGCAAAAGGCAGCAAAGCAATATTCGGAAGCGGCAGAAGTGTTTAATAACACGATTTATGAGCAGTCAGACAGCCTCAAGCCAGTTGCTGACAAACTCAAGCTGACAGTGCAAAACGTGTCTAACCTCAACCGGAAGCCGAATCCTCTGGCGGCACCAAACGCGCCGTTCAATAATCAAAAATTTCTGAATGCGCTGTTTGCTGATGACACCTTAAAAAGTAAGCACAATACCGAAGCTATTGAAGTAGCACCGAGCACCTTGATTGCTGGTCGCATCGTTGACTACAAACCCGTTAGCAAGCGGCCGTTTGCTGAAGTTGAAGCAATCGTGCGTGAGAGCGTCATCGCAGAAGAGTCTGCCGTACTGGCCAAAAAGGCAGGGGAGGCAAAACTTGCTGCACTGAAGCTGGCAGATGATGCAACCGGGTTTGGCAGCGTCAAAGTGGTATCAAGGGCAAAAAACGATGGGCTCAGTGGCGCGGGGTTCGACAGTGTTATGAAAGCTGACATCAGCAAGTTACCCGCTATTGCAGGCGCTAATCTGGCTGGTCAGGGCTATGCGGTTTATCGTATTAGCAAAGTGGCTCAGGGTGAGAGCATCGATGCACAACGTCGCCTTGCGGAACAGAAACAAATTGCGAACGCGCTGGCGCAGCAAGAGATGCTTGCTTATATCAATGTACTCAAAGAAAAAGCCAAGGTGAAAATTCTTAAGCCTGTCTCAGCGACTCCTGTGGTTGCAGATGATCGCTTGTAAATGTAGTCAGTACTGAGTCTGCACAGTACGTTGCTTCAGTAGTTTTTCTTGCAAGCCGGAGAGTGTCCGGAATGCATGACTAGTTTGAAAATTCAAGGCCTGCCGGAGTCAATATCATATTGGCTCCGGCAGGCCTTTGTGTTTTCGGAATAGCTAGTTCTGTGTCAGGTCTTTAGTTACGGACCAGCCTGCCGAAAATAGGCCTTGAACGTCGCGATGGTTCGCATGACGTCGTCGCGCGAGACATCGAGATGCGTGACCAGACGCATGTGCGGTGTAACTCGCGCGGTAATATTATTTTCTAATAGGTATTTTTCGAGCGGTGCGCAATGGCTGGCAGCCATATCGGCATACAGGATATTGGTCTGTGGACTGCTGACAGTCAGCGCATCGATTTCCATCAGGCCAGCCGCGATGAGCGTAGCGTGATCGTGGTCTTCGGCCAGTCGGTCGATGTGATGCTCGAGTGCATACAAGCCTGCTGCCGCCAGAATGCCTG
The DNA here is from genome assembly GCA_047621345.1 of Minisyncoccia bacterium. Classification (GTDB taxonomy): domain Bacteria; phylum Pseudomonadota; class Gammaproteobacteria; order Burkholderiales; family Burkholderiaceae_D; genus Actimicrobium. The sequence continues at coordinate 9,341 of JBLHLW010000056.1, forward strand.
CCTGACGCAAGCCACCCCCAAGCATCTTGCGCCAGCGCAACGCACGCTGGATCATGTCGCGACTACCGCACAGAACCGATCCGATCGGCGCACCGAGGCCCTTTGACAAGCATACCGAAACCGAATCAAAGCCAGCTGTCGCCGCTTGCAAACTGATGCCCTGTTTGACCGCCGCATTGAAAATCCGGGCGCCATCCAGATGCGTGATCAGGCCGTGCTGATGGGCTAGCGCGGTAGCCGCATCCAGATATTCGCGAGACAGCACACGGCCACCAATCGTGTTTTCGAGCGCTAGCAAACGGGTCCGTGCAAAGTGAACATCGTCCGGTTTGATAGCACCAGCAATATCGGTTAGCGCCAACGAGCCATCGGCTTGTTGCGGCAGCGGTTGTGGCTGAATGCTTCCGAGTACGGCCGCGCCGCCGGCTTCGTATTTGTAGGTATGTGCCTCCTGGCCGACCAGGTATTCGTCGCCGCGGCCGCAATGTGCCATCAGGCCGATCAAGTTACTTTGCGTGCCGGACGGCGCAAACAGCGCTGCTTCGTAGCCGAACAGTTCCGCAGTGACATGCTGCAAGCGGTTGACGGTCGGGTCATCACCATACACATCATCGCCAACCTCGGCGGCAGCCATGGCGGCACGCATGGCTGGGCCAGGGCGGGTAACGGTATCGCTGCGTAAATCGATCAGGTGTTTCATACGACTCCTTCTGGTGAAGATGGCTTGACCCGGAGCGGGTCGACGTGCGTCATCAAGTTCAGTACAGCATGGCGTTCCATGACACGGCGTTGCGCATCGAGGGCGATATCATGACCCTGCTCGACGGTGATATCAGCATCAATTTCCAGATGGACATCGACCAGGATCATATCGCCGGCCTTGCGGGTTTTCAGGTCATGCCAGCCAAGTACGCCGGGAGTTTCGGTCAGGGTGACACGGATGGCCCGTACGGTGTCGTCATCGACCGCACGATCCATCAAATCGTGCAAGGCATTCCAGGCAAACCCCCAGCCCATTTTTGTGACCATGAAGCCGACGATCATTGCCGCTAGCGGGTCAAGCATCGGATAACCCATCAGACTACCAGCGATACCGACAGCGACTACCAAGGACGCTGCGGCATCCGAGCGGGCGTGCCAGGCGTTGGCGATCAGCATGCTGGAACGCACTTTTTGGGCCACGTTGAGCATGTAGCGAAACAGTAGTTCCTTGGCCAGCAGTGCCGCAAGAGCGACCCAGATCGCGATTGACTTGACCTGCTGGACACTGTCCGGTTGTTCTATTTTGTGAAAGGCACTCCACAACATGCCCACACCAACAGCCAGTAAGAGCAGACCCAGTGTGAGCGAGGCCGCATTTTCGTAACGCTGGTGCCCATAGTGATGATCGTCATCCGGTGCTTTCTGGCTATGGTGATTGGCAAACAGGACGACGAAGTCGGCCACCAAATCGGAGAGCGAGTGTATGCCGTCAGCGATCAGGCCAGCCGATCCTGCAAATATGCCGGTGCTGACCTGACCAATGGTCAGGCCAATGTTGACGACCACACTGACCAGCGTGCTGCGCTTGGCTGCTTCTTGCCGGGACGGCGTGTTTTCATCGTCATGGTCGTCCAGTTTGTCGATTGCTTGCATGTTCTTTCCCTGTATTATTTTTACCCTCGCGTGAAGAGGGGGGTGCTACTCCTGCCGTTCCAGTACGGCGCCCAATGCTGCCAGCGCCCGTTCGCCAAATGAACGATCGGCCCAGTCCGTCAGCGTGATTCGCCGGCTTTTGGCGAGGTAATCCGCGACCGTCTGCTTTAGTTTGGTCGTGATGGTGGCATCTCGCAGGACCAGGTTGACTTCATTGTTCAGTCCAAACGAGCGGTTATCGAAATTGGTTGATCCGAGTACGGACCAGAGATTGTCGACCAGCATGACTTTCGTGTGCAACATGCCGGGCTGGTATTCATGAATCCGCACCCCGCCGGCAATGAGTTCGCCGTACCAGCGTCGGCTGGCGAGCCGCGCAATCGTGTGATTGTTGTGTTTGCCATTGGTCATGATCGTCACATCTACGCCGCGGGCGACGGCGTCGAGCAGCGCGTTACGCATCGATTTGTCCGGGACGAAGTAGGGTGAGGTGATGAGTAATTCCTGTCGTGCTGCACCCACCAGTATCTGGAATAACACGCGGGCACGGGTCGAGCGCCCACCGGTGGGTGTGCTGCCGACGACTAGCGCGACTGGCTGGTCGATGCCGATGGTAGCGGGTAGGGTAGTTCGGCTCAGCGTCATTTCTGGGCCGACGAGAATCTCGCCGTGACTTTCCAGCCAACTCTGTGCGAAGACAGACTGCAAGGCACGTGCCGGCGTGCCAGTGACGCGCACCATCAGATCACGCCAAGGGGGTGAGGCGTTGGTTCCGCTATCCCAGGCCGCACCGATACCTGCCCCCCCAATGAAGGCGGTGTGGCCATCGACAACCAGTAACTCGCGATGCGTGCGGTTGTTCCAGCGTTTGAGTGTGTACCAGCGAAATGGCTGATACCACGCTACCTGCGCACCAGCGGTACGCAGCACATCAAAAAAATGATCAGGCGTCGGCAGACTGCCAACCGCATCGACAACAACGCGGACTTTGACACCCGCACGCGCACGTTCGGCTAACGCATCGATGAAGCGTTGGCCGATCGGCGTTGCATGAAAAATAAAGGCTTCCAGATCGATGGAGATCGTCGCGCTGCGGATCAGCGCCAGTTCGGCCGGGTAAAAATTTTCGCCTTCCGGGTAGAGTGTTGTTTCACCCAGCGCCATCGGCGCCTGCTCGGTCGCGCTGCCGAGCAAGTCGAGCAAGACCGGTGAGCGGGTCGACGGCACCGGCGCGCTGGTGTGGTAACTCAGACCCGGCTCGAATAGCACGACGAAAACTAGCGCCAGCATCAGGGTGGTAGACACACCGATGACCAGACGCAGTAGATTGCGCGCACGCAGCAGGCGTCGCAATCTAAACATCATGTGGCGCTGGATTGGACCATGCTTGTTTCAGGCAACCAGACGGGCGTTTTGCGGAAACATCGCGGCGCGCGCTTCGGCATCCATCTCTGCCTTGAATGTGAATTGCGATTTCAGCGCTTCGGCCCGCTGTGCGGCTGGCCGTGCATTGATTTCGTCGAACAAGCGCTTGAGATTGGGTAGTTTGTCCCAGGCATTGGCGCCGAGGATGAACGGCAGTGCACGTGCCCAGCCCCAGACGGCCATGTCGACAACCGTATAAGTGTCACCCAGCATGTAGCGGTGGATCGCCAGTTGGGCATCAAGGATCGCGTAGTGGCGCTCGGCTTCGAAAGCGTAGCGGTTGACAGCGTATTCTTTTGGCTCTGGTGCAAAGTGCTTGAAATGGACCGCCTGGCCAGAATACGGACCGATACCGCTAGCGACGAACATCAACCACGAATACAGTTGTGCGCGTGCTGCTGGTGTATTTTCAGGAAGGAACTGACCGGTTTTTTCTGCCAGATACAGCAGGATCGCATTGCTGTCGAAGACAATGGCATCCCCATCGACTAAGGCCGGTGTTTTGGCGTTCGGGTTGATTTTCAAGAAGGCTGGCAAATGCTGTTCGCCTTTGCGTGTATCGACGGGAATGGTTTCGTAGGGAAGACCAGCTTCTTCGAGGAAAAGGGCAACTTTGAGCGGGTTCGGTGACGGATGAAAATAAAATTTGATCATGGAAGGTCCTTTTTAGATGAGTGGGTATCAGGAGAAAATGAGTGCGCATCAGGAGAAATCAGGCATCTACTGCCGGGCGATGTTACAGGCATCCCTGAAATATTTCTGGCACACTTGCTCGTCCCCGTTTATTGGGACATACAGAGTTCACAACCAGGAGACAAACCATGATTAAAGTTAGCGTGATGTACCCCAACACCCCTGGCGCCCGTTTCAATCACGAGTACTACCGCGACAATCACATGCCACTCGTCAAAGCGCGCATGGGGGATACCTGCAAGTTCTACACCGTCGACAAAGGTCTGTCCGGTGGAGCTCCCGGCACACCGGCGACCTACATCGGCATGTGCCATATCTTCAGTGATTCGGTCGAGAGTTTTCAGGCAGGCTTTGGGCCGCATGCCACCGAAATTCTCGGTGACATCCCGAACTACACGGACCTCGCCCCGGTCATGCAAATCAGCGAAGTGATGGTCGGCTGATCAGGTAAGGCAAAAATTGATCGGCACCAAGGGTGGTGGAATGACGGCCTCTTGCAGCGACGCACGCAGATCGATTTCAATGGCGCGGCAGATCGCATCGAGCGGCAAGTCATTCGACTCGGTGCCGAACGGCTCTTCGATTTCATCGCCGAGCGCATCGAGTCCGAAGAATGTGTAGGCAACTACCGCGACCACGAACGGTGTCATGAAACCGATCGAGTCTACCAGACCGAACGGCAGCAGGAAGCAATAGATATAGGCCGTGCGATGCAGCAGCAGCGTGTACGAAAAAGGGATTGGTGTAGTGCGAATGCGTTCGCACGAGGCTGATGCAGCAGTCATTGCCGACAACGTGGAATCGATTGCGACGGCCAGGCAAGGATCGATGCGGCCCTCTTTCAGGCTCAAGCGCAAGTCCTGACCCATGCGGTGCATCAGGAAATCCGGCTTGTTGCGGGCCGTGGCCAGCTGCTCCCATTCGGACGGCAACAACAGTGTCTGCATCTTGTCCGTCATGGACTGGTTGCGCAACAGGTCGCGCAACGCATGCGAAAAAACGATGGCGCGGTAAATCATCCGTACCCGCAAGTCCGACAAACCCAGGCTGGCGACTGCTGGTTCGGGATCATCGATCAGACTCTGGCACTGGCGCGATAGATTGCGACAACGCAGCACCAGTTCACCCCACAATTTTCGGCCTTCCCAGAAGCGGTCATAGGCTGCGTTGTTGCGAAAGCCAAGGAAAATCGCAATCGGCAGACCGATCAGCGTAAATGGGATAGTCGTTAGCGTGATCTTCAATGTGTACAGGTCGCCATGCGACACCGTCACAAGCGTTGCGATGACAATATTGACGATCAGTGTCGGCAAGATGCGCGGTAGCACCGATCCCCGCAGCAGCAGGAACAGCTTGAGTCCGGAAGGCCGGTCTCTGATTATCATGATGAGCTCTCAGTTAAATTCACTAACATGACAGTGAGTTTAATTGCTAAGATATTAGCGAGTCAAGCAATGACCAATGGAGGTCCCATGAGAACTACGACCCGCCGGACCCGGAGCGCACGATGAAAAAACGCATAGTCCACCGCAACCTGCCTCAGGTATTTCTGAAGGCGCGTGATTGCCTGATGGCGCATTTTCGGCCCATCCTGAAACACTTCGGTTTGACCGAACAGCAATGGCGCATCCTGCGTGTGCTGGATGAACACGAGCAGCTTGAGCCGCGTGAAATTTGCGCGTTGTGTCAGATGTTAAGTCCCAGCATGGCCGGTGTCTTGGCGCGCATGGAGGATATGCAGCTGATTCTGCGCCGCCCGGTTGACGGCGACCAGCGCCGCGTACTGGTGCAGTTGGCCAAAAAAGGCGACCAACTGATGGCGGAGCTGGCACCACTGGTTGAGGCGCAATACCGCGAGATCGAGCGGGCCTTCGGTACGCAATTGTTTGCAGATTTGTCGATTGCGATGGAAGCGCTTATCGCGGCAGACAGTCAGTCGGTCGAACGCATTGCTTTGCCGGCCAAGGCGCGGGTGGTTGCTCGGCGGCGAGCGATAAAAAAGCTTACCGGGGGAGACTGATCACGTGATCACAGAGACCTCGCCGTTTCTTCGCTTTGGACCGACTTTACCAACACCGTTGGACAGGTGATCAGGGTGCGGTTGAGCAGTGAGCATGCTGGCCTAGTGGAAATTGCGACTGTCGATCTGAAGCTGGCCCAGTAATGCAGAATGATCGAGCACTTTTTTCGCGATCACATGCCGCACTTCGTCGACACATTGCCAGACCCCATACACCGTCATCAGGCGTGCTTGGAGGACGGCGAGACGGTCACGTTCTTGTACGTCCTTCCAGAGGATGACGTTGATGACGCCTGTTTCATCTTCGAGTGTGATGAACATCGTGCCCTTGGCAGTACCGGGACGCTGACGCATCGTCACCAGACCGCTGGTGCGGACCAGCTTGCCGTTGCCGTAACCTTTCAGTTCGAGTGCCGTCGCCAGGTGCATCTGGCGCAGGCGAGGGCGCAGTAGCGCCAGCGGGTGGCGATTCAAAGTCAGTCCGGTGCTGCGGAAATCGGCGACGATGTCATGGCCTTCGCTGGCAGCCGGTAAGGTCAGTGCCGTTTCAGTGATCGTCGCATGGCGTAACAGCGCCGGCACCGGCAGCAGCGCAGCGACTTCCCAGTTGGCTTGACGACGGTGTCCTGCCAGTGCGAAGAGCGCGTTGGCTGCAGCCAGCGCTTTCAAGTCTTGCTGGTCTAGTTCGGCCCGTCGTGCCATGTCATCGACACTGTCGAAGGCGCGCATGGCGCGCACTTCGATCACGCGTTGCGCGGCCTGACGGGATAATCCACTTACCAGGCACAGGCCAAGCCGGACATCGGGATGCACCGCGTTCAATTCTTCGGTGTGTTCTTCCAGTGTGCACTCGACTTCACTGATCATCACGTCGATCGGCAACACGCGCACGCCGTGACGGCGGGCATCTTGCACCAGTTGTGAGGGGCCGTAAAAGCCCATCGGCTGCGAGTTCAGCAACGCTGCCAGAAATGCCGCCGGTTCATGCCGCTTGATCCAGGCCGAGACATACACCAGCAACGCAAAACTGGCCGCATGCGATTCCGGAAAACCATATTCGCCGAAGCCCTCGATCTGGCTGAAAATCCCCTCGGCGAAGTCAAGTTCGTAACCGCGCGCCAGCATGCCTGCGATGACCGGATCACGGAATTTTTGCAGCCCACCCTTGCGTTTCCAGGCCGCCATCGAGCGCCGCAAATCATCGGCTTGGCCTGGCGTAAAACCCGCGGCCAGCATCACGACCTGCATCACTTGCTCCTGAAAAATTGGGACGCCGAGCGTGCGTTCGAGCGCCTTTTTCATGTCCGCATTGGCGTAGGTGACGGGTTCGAGTCCCTGCCGGCGTCGCAGATAGGGATGCACCATGCCGCCCTGAATCGGCCCCGGGCGCACGATCGCCACTTCGATGACGAGGTGGTAAAACTTCTCGGGACGCAGGCGCGGCAGCATCGACATCTGCGCCCGCGATTCGATCTGGAATACGCCGACCGTATCGGCGGCACAAATCATCTCGTAGGTGGCCGGGTCTTCGGCCGGCACATCCTGCATCGTAAAGATATCGCCGCGGCGCAAACCGATCAGATCGAGCGCACGGCGAATCGCCGACAGCATGCCCAGCGCCAGCACATCGATCTTGAGGATGCCGAGCGCATCGAGGTCGTTCTTGTCCCATTCGATCATGCTGCGGTCCGGCATCGCGGCATTTTCGATCGGTACCAGTCGGGCCAGGTTGTCGCGTGCAATGACGAAGCCGCCCGGATGCTGTGACAAGTGGCGTGGAAAACCAACCAGCGTACGGGTCAGTTCCAGCAGTTTTTGCACCAGAGAGGCATTGGGATCGAACCCGCTTTCGCGCAGGCGCTCGTCACTGACCTGGCCTCCTTCCCACCATTGGTGTGAGTGCGATAACCGGTTGATCTGCTCAAAGTCTATGCCTAGCGCCTTGCCAACATCCTTGAGCGCCGAGCGCGGCCGGTAGGTAATGTGCACACCGGTCAGCGCAGCGCGATGGCGACCGTATTTTTGGTAAATGTACTGGATCACTTCTTCGCGGCGCTGATGTTCGAAATCGACATCGATGTCGGGCGGCTCGTTACGCTCTTTCGAGATGAAGCGCTCGAACAGCATCGACATCCGTTCCGGATCGACCTCGGTAATCCCAAGGCAATAGCAGACCACCGAATTGGCCGCCGAACCGCGTCCCTGGCACAGGATGTCCTGACTGCGGGCAAAGCGCACGATGTCATGCACAGTGAGGAAGTACGGTTCATAGGCCAGATCGTGGATCAGTGCGAGTTCATGTTCGATCTGCTCCTGCACCTTGGCCGGTATGCCGGCAACAAACCGTTGCGCCGCGCCTTCATAGGTCAAATTGCGCAAGTGGCCCTCCAGCGTGGCGCCGGCCGGTACAATTTCCAGCGGATATTCGTACCGCAGTTCATCGAGTGAAAACGTGCAGCGCTGCGCCACCACCAGCGTTTGTTCCAGCAGCGCGCGCGGATAGAGTTGCGCCAGTCGCAAGCGCGAGCGCAAGTGCTGCTCGGCATTGACTTGCAAAGCCAGTCCGCATTCGGCAATTGGCTTGCCGAGCCGGATGGCGGTGACCGTATCCTGCAGCGGTTTGCGCGAGCGCAAATGCATATGAACATCTCCGCTAGCGACTAGCGGCAGTCCGGTTTGCTGTGACAACGCAGATAAGCGTTGCAACCAGACATCATCATCAAGACGGTGCAATAGTTCGACGGCGATCCATGCGCGTGCCTCAAAAACATGCGCTAGCCACTGCGCTTGTTGCTGCCGCTGGGCGTCGCTGTGCACTCGCTCGGGCAACAGGACCGCCAGACAATTGGGTAAGCCGACTAGCTCGGGTGTGACGAAATCCTCGACGCCAAGCTGATAACTGCCCTTGTCGGCGCGCCGCCGTGCGGTCGTGATCAGTTGTGACAGATTGCCGTAGCCTTGGCGATTGGTCGCCAGTAGCAGCAATTTCATGCCACAGCGCAGCGTGACTTCAGTGCCGATCAACAGTGTCAGCCCACGTTTTTTTGCTTCGATGTGGGCGCGTACAACGCCGGCGAGCGAGCATTCATCAGTGATGGCCAGCGCGGCATATCCGAGATCAGTAGCCCGTTCGATCAGTTCTTCGGGGTGCGAAGCGCCACGCAAGAACGTGTAATTCGACAGGCAGTGGAGTTCGACGTAGCGAGGGAGTTGTTGTGGCATAGAGCTAATAATACTGTATATAAAAACAGTGTTTGGATTGAGGTTGGTTTCGTGTGGAGATTCCTGCCGAGACACAGCCTAGCGCACTGTTATCGCACCAGCAGGAGGCAGGCATTGCCGCTGTTTTGTGCCGGATAGCGAGTTTCGCCAAGTCATTAAAATAATTTTCTTGGCATCAATTTTTATCTTGCTGCGCAGTATTTCGGCCGCTATAGTCAGTTACTCAACAAATACTAAAAGTATCTTCAGGTGATGCAAAGTCGCCTGTCGCCTGATTATCGGATGCCAACCCGTGCGAGCCTGTCATGACTGCCAATCCTGCCAAAGTACCGACGCCTTCCTTTCCGGTCGATGCCTTCTTGCCGTACATGCGCGATGTTGCACGGTGCGAGCAGGCGCTGCATGAACTGAACTTGATGTGGCGCCTGATCGAATCGTCTGCGAGGATGAACTGTCCGCGCGAGGCCGGGACCATCCTGCCGACGATGGCGACGACGCGGGCGCGGTTTCACCAGCTAGAGGAAGAATTGGTCATCAATCTGGCGCGCGAAAAGCTGCGTAATGTGCATGCTGAGTTGATGACCAAGTCTGCGTATGTGATCGACATCGTGGTGCGTAACCTGTTCGAGCGCACCGCCGATGTCGGCTTCCTCGCCACCGACGGTGCGCTCTGCGCGTTTGCCGCGGGCCTCGACACCAATACTGATGCCATACGCCAACGGCTAATTGCTTACCGGGGCAAGTACACCGTCTACGATCAGATTATCGTGCTTGATCTGTCCGGACAGGTGCTGGTGCAGCTCGATCAGTCACATCCGGTAAGTTGTAGTGGTGATGCACTGATTGCCCTCACCCTTGCGTGTGACAACTATGTCGAAACTTTCCGTGCCAGCGACCTGTGCCCCGGAAAGCGTAATGCGCTGATTTATTCGCGCCGCCTGTGCCATCCTGATACCGGGGCGGTAGTGGGGGTGCTGTGCCTGTGCTTTGCATTTGAAGAAGAAATGGCGCGGATATTTTCGACCCACCGCGATCCGGAAGGTCGTTCGAACATGCTGTTACTGGACGCGCAGGGCAGTGTCATTGCCAGTGCCGATCCGGCCTGGATACCGCTGGGCACCCGGGTTCCCGTCAACCATGATGCATCGCCCTGTATGAGAATGTCGGGTGGTCGCGAATACCTGGTGTGCACGACGTGTTCGACCGGCTATCAAGGATATCCGGGGCCGCATGGTTGGCAGGGGCAAGTGATGATCCCGCTCGATATCGCTTTCAGTGGCGTTCAAGACAGCATGCTGGCTGGACTCGATACCGGGATGGCCGATGGCTTGCTGGTCCATGCACGATCCTTTTGTCCTGCGCTGTTCGAGATCATGGGAGCCGCCGACAGTACCGCCGAAACAATACGACGCGTGGTCTGGAACGGTCAGGTCACCAGTGGACAAGGCGCCGGTTCGACCAGTCTCAAGACGGTGCTCGAACAGATCAGCGAGACCGGAGCGCGCAGCAATACGCTGTTTGCCGAATCGATTCGCAGCTTGTTCGATACCGTCCTGGCGGCGGGTTTGCGCGACGCCGAATACGTCACGCATTTACTGGTGGACCTGCTCGATCGCAATCTGTACGAGCGCGCCAATGACTGCCGCTGGTGGGCGTTGTCACCCGAGTTGCAGCGCTTGCTGGCGACACCGCAGCCAGCGCAGCAGGAAATCGACGCGATGATGCAGATACTGACAACCATCAATGATCTCTATACCGTCTATTCCTGCCTGTTCGTGTACGACTGCACAGGCAAGATACTGGCCAGTACCGGACCCGGTGCCGGCATGGTGATCGATAGTACGACGCTGCAGCAGGTGCTGGCATTACGCAGTACGCAGGATTACCACGTCTCGCCATTTGCCACGTCAGCACTGTATGACGACGCGCCGACTTATGTTTATCACGCCGCGATCCGTCATCCTGCGCAGGCGTCACACGTCATCGGCGGTATCGGTATCGTGTTCGATGCAGCACCAGAATTTGCTGCGATGCTACGTGGCGGCATTGGCGACAAGCCTGCCACGCAGGCTTTTTTCATCGACCGGCGCGGCACCATCATTGCCAGTACCGATCCGAGTCGTTCTGTTGGCGCTACGCTGGACATCGACAGCGCGTTGCTCTCCCTCGACAACGGTAATAGTGCCTCGCGCGTCGTCATTGAGGATGGTCATTACGCGCTGCTCGGATGTACGGTGTCGCATGGTTACCGCGAATTCAAGGTGAGTGATCCCTATCGCGCCGATGTAATTGCCGTCGTCCTCTCAGCGATTGGCGAAGTGGTCCCACCTGCGGTTGGTCGCATCAACACCGCCGCTGCGTTTGCACCGACCGGTGGTCCTCTCGAAGGTCCTGAATTGGCGACATTCTTCATCGGTGCAGCGTTAATGGGGATCGCCGCTGAACAGGTACGAGAAGCGTTGCCTGCGGCCAGCGTGACACCGATATCGATCGGTGCAGTCACTGGCAGTGGATGTATCGGCATCATTCCGATCGCCGGCACACAGCCCGGCATGGCGGATGATTTTGTCTGGGTTTTTGACTTGGTCGCGATCTTGTCCGGTAGTCCAAGCCCGCGCGACAGCCACAGCCAGGTCGTAGTGGTGCGCTTTGGTAACCGTTCAATCGGCTTACTGGTCGATCAATTGCATGGTGTCGGGCGGATCGATATGCAGCAGGCCACCGCCACGCCAATGGGTGGTCATGCCCATGGCAACGGTTTGCTGGTGCAGCAGGTTCTTCAGGCCAATGCAGGCAAACTGTTAATCCAGGTTATTGATGTCGCCTACTTGTTCGGCTTGTTGATGACTCCGGCCGGCAGTACGCCGGAGGTCACCTCGAACGTCTATTTACTGGCCGATGGCAGTCGCTGTCAGAGCTTGGCAGGGTGAGGTGATGCGCTACCGTATTGAGATAAAACCTTGTTGCGGCAGCACACCCCAGAAATTTGAAGGAGGGAGAAGATCAGCGGCGATCAGCCTCAGAACTCTTCCCAATCACTATCGTTTTTCATGGCCGGTGCTGTGGCAGTGATTTTCCGGGTCGGGCGCGGGAGTGCCGCCGTCGTTTTGGGCAAGGCACGGCGTGTGGCGTTCGGCATCACACGCGGTGTCGCCGTCCGTGGCGTTGCTGCCAACATCGTACTGTGCCCATTGAGCTTGAAAATACTGATCACTTGCTCGAGTTGACCGGCTTGCTCACGCAGCGAGTCGGCTGCAGCAGCGGCCTGTTCAACTAATGCGGCGTTTTGCTGTGTCACTTCATCCATTTGCGTGATGGCCATGTTGATCTGTTCGATGCCACTGGTCTGTTCCTGGCTGGCTGCCGAGATTTCGCTGATGACATCAGTGACACGTCGTACGCTATCGACGATTTCACCCATCGTATGACCCGTCTGATCGACCAGTATCGTGCCGGCATCGACTTTCTCGACAGAGTCCGAAATGAGTGCCTTGATTTCCCGGGCCGCCGAGGCCGAGCGCTGCGCCAGACTGCGCACTTCACTGGCAACGACCGCAAAGCCGCGACCCTGTTCGCCGGCTCGGGCCGCTTCGACGGCGGCGTTCAAGGCCAGGATGTTGGTCTGGAACGCAATGCCGTCAATGACGCCGATGATGTCGACGATTTTTCGTGCTGAGTCATTGATCGATCCCATGGTGCCGATCACCTGAGCAACCATGTCACCGCCCTTGATAGCGACCTGTGAAGCACTTGCTGCGAGCTGATTGGCCTGGCGGGCATTGTCTGCATTCTGCTTGACTGTACTGGTCAGTTCTTCCATTGACGAAGCAGTCTCCTCCAGCGAGCTGGCTTGCTGTTCGGTGCGGGTTGACAGGTCCAGATTGCCGGCAGCGATTTCAGCTGATGCCGTCGCAATCGTGCCGGTGCCTTGGCGCACTTCACCGACGATGTTCACCAGACTATTGTTCATATCTTTCAGTGCCTGCATCAGTTGGCCGGTTTCATCACGGGTAGTGACGTTGATGGTGCTAGTGAGGTCACCGGAGGCAACGCGCTGGGCCACTGCAACAGCATCATTGAGTGGGGTGGTGATCGATCGGGTCAGGCGCCAGGCCAGCACAACACCAATGAGCAGGGCGATTGCGCTAATCAGTATCGCGATCATTTTTGCACTCTGCGCTGCCGTTTGTGCGGCTGTTGCCGTGGTACTGGTTTCGGTTTTGAGGAGTTTTCCGAAGGTCTCAAGGTGAGCGTTCACCTGTATCAGCAGCGGCATGCACTGCTCGGTGATCGCCTTGACTGCGTCGCCAACTCTCTGAGTCGTAGCGAGCGCGACGATGTTGTTTGCTATCGGCATGTAGCGTGCTTCCAGTTGGCGCAATGTCGCCAGCATCTGACGATCTTCGTCAGTGGCGGTGACTTGATCGCTCAACAGCGTTCCCAGCAAGGCCAGTCCTTGGTCGATCTTGAGTTGACTTTTTTTAACCAGCTCCATGTCTACTTTTTGGGCTTCTGGATCGTCGATCAGCGTCAGGTTGCGCGCGGCAATGGCGCGCTGGTCGATCGCGGACTGGACGTGGTGCAGGGCAGCGATGCGGGCGTCGCCAACGTCGGTTACGAACATGATCCTGTCGGACAAGGTGCTGATCTGCAATACGTTCACCACAGTGCTTATCACCAGCATCAGCAGTATCGTTAAAAATCCCAGCCCCAATCGGGTACCAATCTTCCAGTTTTTCATGATCGTTCTTTCGTTAGCTAATTGCAGTGTGGAAGCGGTAGATGGGATTTGTGCGCCGCTAAATGCGATTTATTAAAAATCGCAGCATATAATGCCTGAAAGAAACTAGGTAAATAAGTTATTTTGACTGACATGTTGGTTTCATTTGGCAATTAAAGAGCAAGCAAAAAACTATAGTCCGACACATTTTTACCGGTGAATCTCACTTTGCTTTGATTGTCACGAGTTTTATTTCCCCTTTTTGAATGGTTTATTAAAAGCAACACAACAATTATTTACTTTTGATTAATTGATACCAATAGTTAGTATGTAGTTTCGGTTGGTAATTAAGGCGCCGATTTTATTTCTAAAAATGCGGGGAGCCGTCACCCGTACTGAATGAAGACGCTCATCTCAATTTGTTCATCAGGGGAAAAAAGTGAGAAATTTGAAAATTGGCAGTCGCTTGGGGATGGCATTCGCTATGCTGCTTTTGCTGCAGTTGATTGTCACAGGGGTTGCTTTGCGCCAGATCGGCGGGCTCACTGAGCGATTGAGCTTCGTTCTTGATGTAGGCAATGCGCGCACGAGCACTCTTCACGCCATAAATTCGGCTATTGGACAGCGTGCCATCGCCGCGCGTAACCTTGCACTGGTCCCGGATCCAGCGAAACAGCAGACAGACATTGCTTTGGTCAAAAGCAGCCAGATTGATATTGACAAGGGATTTGCCCGCCTGAGCGAGCTAATGAAAGATCCTGCTACTACCAGCGAAGAAAATCGTCAGTTGCTGGAAAAATTGCGCGCACTTGAAGCTATCTACCTGCCAATTGCCAATAACGTGGTTAGTCTTGCAACCACGCAAAAAACTGAGCTGGCTGTCAAGGCAATTACTCAGGATTGCATGCCAGTCTTGATGCAGGTTCATGCACAGGTTATTGCATTGGAAAAATCACTAGCAATGGAAAAAGATGCGGCGGCTGCTGCCGCAAAAGCAGCCGCGCAAAATGCTGTCTGGACTTTGTTAATCATTAGCGCAGTCTCGTTACTCGCTGGAACCTTGCTCGGCTGGCGTATCAATGTGTCGATCACCGGTCCGTTGAATCTCGCTGTAGACATTGCTAAACGTGTAGCGGCGGGCGATCTAACCAGTCGAATCACTGTGACGAAAAAAGACGAAACGGGTCAGTTGCTCACGGCATTAAAGGAAATGAACGACAGTCTGACCGGACTCGTCGGCCAAGTCCGCCAAGGTACTGACACCATCGCGACAGCTTCGTCTGAGATTGCAGCCGGCAACATGGACTTGTCGTCGCGCACCGAGCAGCAAGCCAGTTCGCTGGAAGAAACCGCGTCATCGATGGAGGAACTGACCAGCACGGCCAAGCAGAACGCCGATAATGCGCGCCAAGCCAACAAGCTGGCATCGTCAGCTTCCGAGGTGGCGGTCAAGGGCGGGACAGTCGTGTCGCAGGTCGTTAGTACGATGGGGTCCATTAATGAATCGGCCAAAAAAATTGCCGAGATCATCGGCGTCATCGACGGCATTGCTTTCCAGACCAACATCCTGGCCTTGAATGCGGCGGTGGAGGCGGCTCGTGCCGGCGAACAGGGGCGGGGTTTTGCTGTCGTTGCCAGCGAGGTGCGCAGCCTGGCCCAGCGTTCCGCGGCAGCTGCAAAAGACATCAAGGAGTTGATCAATGACTCGGTCGAAAAAGTCGATATCGGTACCCGATTAGTTGATCAGGCCGGCACCTCGATGAGTGAAATCGTCGATAGCGTGCGGCGCGTGACCGATATCATCAGCGAGATTGCCGCCGCTAGCGAAGAGCAAACTGCGGGCATCGAACAAGTCAATCAAGCCATCAGCCAGATGGACGAAGTGACTCAGCAAAACGCTGCATTGGTCGAGCAAGCTGCCGCTGCTGCCGAGTCGTTGCAGGACCAATCCAGTAACCTGGCGCAGACCGTCAGTGTGTTCAAGTTAGAGAGCAATGGGGTTGCCAGTATGCTCGGTAACGTCCTGCCGATCGGTTCAACGGCAGGCAAACAACGGCCCACTGTAAAAACATCGGTCCTCGCTCGGGGGACTCCTTCCCGTAAGGTACCGGCAATCAGGAAAGTTGCCGCGGCACCGGCTGCTGCCGCTGGTGGTGAGTGGGAAGAGTTTTAAGTCATAGCGCTACCACGGCGGATGGCAGTTTGTCGGGGGTGTGGTTACCAAAAGAACCATTTATGATGGCGTTCAGAATTTCATTTACTGAACAAGGACCACCATGATCCGTTGCGCCGAGCGACTCCATTGTTTGCGTTTTGTTTGTTTGTTGTTCCTGCTGGGTTTTGTCGGGGCACGGGCGCATGCCGATGCGCCCGACTTGGTCGAGATTGTCCGTAACCCGATCATCGGCAACTACAAGGGCTACGCCGAATTCAAGATGGCGCATTACGACAATGCCCGTGCCATCTGGGAGGCGCTGGCAGAGCGTGGCAATGCCGATGCCAACTTCAATCTCGGGATTCTCGATGAGGATGGATTGGGAGGGGCAGCCGACATGGTGTCGGCCATGCGCCATTATGAATCTGCCGCCGAAGCGGGTAGCAGTCGGGCGCAATACCGGCTGGGTTTGCTCTACGCTGCCGGGGTAAAAGTTCCGAAAGATGATGTGCGTTCCGATAAATGGTTCGCTGCTGCTGCCGACCAAGGTGATAGCGATGCGGCGGCGCGTCTGGCGGTACGCAATGTTGTGGTCAATAACCAGCGCGATACGGACTTCCAGCAGGCTGAAACGCTGGGTGCCTCGGGCAAGTACGCTGATGCCGCTGCTATCCTGACGCGTCTTGCGCATGCCGGTGATGTGCGCTCGCAATCGCGGCTGGGCTGGATGTTCGAGGCTGGGCAGGGTGTGCCGCGTAATCTGGACAAGGCTGCCGCGTTGTTCCGGCAAGCGGCAGAACACGGCGATGCCGATGCACAGTACGCGCTGGCGGTGATGCTGCAGACTGGCAAAGGACAGCCACGCAATCCAATCGAAGCCGATACCTGGATGCATCGCGCGGCAGAGCAGGGCCACAAGCTGGCGCTGATCGCGCTGAAGGAAAAGGCAGTGCCGTAAGACGGATTGGCATGGAAGGGTGACTATGGCGATGGCAATTAGGGCAGTGCACCGTTGGCGAGACCGAAGCAATGAAGCATGGAATCTGCCCGCCACCACCTGTGCCAGTCTGGTTAGCCCGCCTCCGCCTGCACTTCCGCTCGGAGTACTCGCGCCGCCTGCACCATGTTGCCTAGCGCCTCCAAGGTCTCCGGCCAGCCCCGCGTTTTCAACCCGCAATCCGGATTCACCCACAACCTTGCATCCGGGATTACCCCGCGTGCCTTGCGCAAGAGCCGGGTCATTTCGGCTACTTGCGGAATGCGTGGAGCATGGATGTCATAGACTCCCGGTCCGATATCGTTCGGATAAGAAAATTTGCCGAAGCCATCCAGCAATTCCATATCCGAACGCGAAGTTTCTATCGTGATCACGTCAGCATCCATCGCTGCGATCCATGGCAGGATGTCATTGAATTCGGCGTAGCACATGTGGGTATGGATCTGGGTCTGGTCGGCCACGCCGGCGGCACTGATGCGAAAAGCGCGCACCGCTTGGTCAAGATAGGCCGGCCAGTCGCGCGCCTTCAACGGTAAACCCTCGCGCAAGGCCGGCTCGTCGATCTGGATCATGCCGATGCCGGCCTGTTCGAGATCGCAGACTTCATCGCGTAATGCCAGCGCAATTTGCAGGGTGGTGGTGGCGCGTGGCTGGTCGTCGCGCACGAAGGACCATTGCAGCATGGTTACCGGTCCGGTCAGCATGCCTTTCATTGGCTTATTGGTCAGGCTCTGGGCATAACGGCTCCAGCCGACGGTCATGGCTTCCGGACGGGTGACGTCGCCATAAATCAATGGCGGCTTGACGCAGCGCGAGCCATAGCTCTGCACCCATCCGTTGGCAGTGAAGGCAAAGCCCCACAATTGTTCGCCAAAATATTCGACCATGTCGTTGCGCTCGGCTTCGCCATGGACCAGCACATCCAACCCGAGTTGTTCCTGCTGGATAACGACATGGCGGATTTCGGCGCGCATCTGTTCAAGATAGTCCAGATGGCTGAGTTCGGCGCGTTTGTAGGCGGCGCGGGTTTGCCGGATCGAACTGGTTTGCGGGAACGAGCCGATGGTGGTGGTCGGGAACGGCGGCAGTTGCCAGCGCGCTTGCTGGATCGCAATGCGGCTTGCGAACGGTGCGGTGCGTTCGGCCAGCGCAGCAGTGACCTTGCTCAAACGCTTCTGGACTGCCGTGTTGTGAATGCGCGGTGAATTGGCACGACTTAATTGCGCAGCGCGGGCGCTATCGAATGCGACGCTGGTGTTGCCTGCCAGTGCGTGTTTGAGCAAGGCGATTTCATCGAGTTTCTGGACGGCGAAGGCCAGCCAGCTGCGTAGTTCCGGGTCGAGCTTGTCTTCCTGCGCCAGATCAACCGGCACATGCAGGAGCGAGCAGCTTGGTGCAATCCATAACTTGTCGCCGAGCCGGGTTTGCAGTGGTTGCAAGCGCGCGAGTGCCGCATCGAGATCGCAGCGCCAGATATTGCGACCATCGACGATGCCGGCCGACAGCACCCGCTCGGCTGGCCAGTCAGCCAGCAATGCCTCGAGCTGCTCCGGTGCGCGTACCAGATCCAGATGCACGCCCGCCACCGGCAAGCGTCGCAGCAATTCAGCATGCCGGATGACATCGTCGAAATAGGTGGCCAGCAATAGCGGCGGTGCGTCGTTAACCAGTGCGGCATAGGTGGGTTCAAACGCCGCACACCAGCGCGCATCGAGATCCAGCGCCAGAATCGGTTCGTCGATCTGGACCCATTCGACGCCTGCATAGCGCAGTCGCGTGAGCAATGCCTGATAGCCGGCGATCGCCATCGGTAACAGGTCGAGGGGATGGTCGAGCCCGGATTTAATCTTGCCTCGATGGAGCAGTGTCAGCGGACCAATCAATGCAACCTTGACCCGATGTCCGGCTGCACGGGCTTCGGCGACTTCCTCGAACAGCCAATCGACACCGCCGTCAAAGCGCGTGTCGGCAGTCCATTCGGGTACCAGATAGTGGTAGTTGGTATCGAACCACTTCGTCATTTCCATCGCAAAGTGGGTCTGATCGCCACGTGCCATCGTGAAGTAATGCGACAGCGTCAGCGTTGTCGGCGCGATACCGAAGCGTGATGGGATTGCGCCCAGCAATGCCAGTGTGCCGAGTATCTGGTCATACCAGGCGAAATCCCCGACCGTGACCAGATCCATGCCGGCATCGGCCTGTTGCTGCCAGTGGCGTTGGCGCAGGTCGCGCCCGGTTTGGTGTAGCTGCTCTTCGTTGCTGTCGTTCTTCCAGAACGATTCAAGCGCGAATTTCAGTTCGCGCTGTGCGCCTATGCGTGGAAATCCAAGGGTGTGGGCGAGGGCCATGCAGTACTCCGTGTGCGATTGATCGGGGAGAAGCATGGTGACGCAGCTTGTCGTATGATTCAAACGCTAAAATGTATCGATCAACATGAGCCAAATTCATATGCAAGCCATCCTCGAAATCCGTCACCTCAAAACGCTGGTCGCCTTGCGCGAAGCCGGCAGCCTGTTGCGCGCGGCGGCGCTACTCAATCTGACGCAGTCGGCGCTATCGCATCAATTACGCCAGCTCGAAGACCATCACGGCAGCGCGCTGTTCGAGCGTAAATCCCAACCGGTACGCTTCACACCAGCTGGCGAGCGCTTGCTCAAACTGGCCGATGTGGTGTTGCCGCATATGGATGGTGCAGCACGCGACTTGGTCCGGATGGCGCAGGGCACGGCTGGCCAGTTGCGCATCGCGGTCGAATGTCACACGTGTTTTGACTGGCTCATGCCGGCGATGGATGTGTTCCGCTCACGCTGGCCAGAAGTCGAACTTGATATCGTATCCGGTTTTCATGCGGATCCGGTTGGATTGTTGTACGGCCATCGGGCTGATATCGCGATCGTTGCCGAGATCGATCCCGACGAGACCGTTGACTACCATCCGCTATTTAGCTTCGAGATCGTCGCCTTGTTAGCGCATGACCATCCGCTGGCCGGGCGTGCGTATCTGGTGGCGGCCGATTTCGCCACCGATACGTTGATTACGTACCCGGTTCCGGACGACATGCTCGACGTGGTCCGGCAAGTGATGAAACCTGCAGGCATTGATACCGAGCGGCGCACCACCGAACTGACAGTGGCGATGCTGCAACTGGTCGCCAGTCGGCGCGGTATTGCGACGTTGCCGATCTGGGCGGCGCAAAATTATCTCAAGCGCGACTATGTACTGGCCCGTCCGATCACGCCGCAAGGGTTGACCGGGCGCTTGTATGCCGCGTGTTTGCCGGAGTTATCGGCGCGGCCTTATCTGGCGGATTTTGTCAGGACGACGCGGGAAAGTTGTTATTTGAGTTTGGAGGGGGTGGCGTTGTTGTAAGTGGCTCTGGGTATTCGATGCATTGCCCTGCTGACATTGCGCGGACGCGGCTGTGACGTATAGGGTGGCTTGTTGTGCCAACCTGCATACCGAATACGTCTTGGCGGTGCATTCGCGTGGGCACGATAACCCTGTGCCCACGCCACGCAACTGCAACTGCAACTGCAACCGCAACCGCAACTGCAACTGCAACTGCAACTGCAACTGCAACTGCAACTGCAACTGCAACTGCAACTGCAACTGCAACCGCAACTGCAACTGCAACCGCAACCGCAACCGCAAATCGTAGGGTGGGCACGGCTTCATGTGCCCACGCGAGCGAACCGAAAGCGCCCGTCAGTGACGCAGGGTGCAATAACCGAAGGGCATTGCACCGAATGGTCTGCCTGCGGTCGCTGATTCTGCATGTGCTCCGCCACGACCAAGCCGGGAGCGGCCCGGCAGCCGGTCACTTCTTTTTGCTTCGCCAAAAAGCAAGTAACCAAGAAAAAGGCGACCGCGAAGCGGCTGCCCTTCGGGTTCCCAAAAGCCGGAGCCAGTCAGGGGGAGTGCCGCAAACTCGCTACGCTCAGACATGCGTCACTCTTATCCCCTGCCTGACTCCGACTTTCGGCAGCTGCTTCAATGCGGGGTACGTCAAAGGCCACGTCAAAATCAACTTCAACTTCAACTTCAACTTCAACTTCAACTTCAACTTCAACTTCAACTTCAACTTCAACTTCAACTTCAACTTCAACTTCAACTTCAACTTCCACTTCAACTTCAACCGCAACC
>JBLHLW010000057.1:0-29605 GCA_047621345.1 Minisyncoccia bacterium
GCTGGTGTTGGTGTTGGTGTTGGTGTTGGTGTTGGTGTTGGTGCTGGTGTTGGTGTTGGTGTTGGTGCTGGTGCTGGTGCTGGTGCTGGTGTTGGTGTTGACATCGGTAAAACGCTCACCTGTGCCTCATCGAAGGTCACCACACCTTGGCTGTCTTTTGCCGTCAGGCGAAACGTGTACGTCCCCACAACGAGGTCGCTGACAGTGAGTTTGGGACCATTTGTGCCGTTCAGTGATGCTTTGCTCGGCCCGGCCTCCTGTGTCCAAGCGAGGTTGAGCACGGCACCAGTCACATCGCTGGCGGCCCCCATTAAGCTAACGGTACTGTCAGGTTGCGTCACCGTAAGGTCGCTACCCGCACTTACGGTGGGAGTTAATGTCTTGGGAAGAGGCTCTGAAATTGCAAGGGGAACTGAAATTGAAGAAGGAGCAACAGACTCACCGCCGCAGGCTGACATACTGAAAGCCACCGCGATCAAGATGGCTGCCGTTAGCGAATTTACTTTCATGTTCACTCCTCGATTGTTAACTATGGTGAAGCGTCGTCATCGCAGACATGAGTGATCGCGACATATGAAAGACGCATCACGCTTACGCCTGTTGATGCCAATAGCAACGAGCGCGATAACTTTTTCAGCAATTGTCAGGCCAGCCTTTTCGTTGCTTCCAAGAACCCTCCTATTGCTTCCGGATGATGACGTTTCGCATCAAGCCAAACTCCACCCTTCAACGTCCAGTTTGTGGTGGCTCCTGACGATTTCTCGATCTGTGGCAACGCATTTGCGCGGACGTTTTTAGCGGGAGCGGGATCTGATTTAAAGGCAGACGCAAAGTAAGGACACGAAAAGTACACGGCGCTGATGGCATGGACGGGGTCTTGCTTGAGGTGCATCCTTCTACATAATTACCAAAAACCACTAAAAATTAATAAGATAATTTCGTGAGTAAAAATCGGTGATTTCATTTGGCTTTTTAACTGTCACGAACACTCTGTCCGTGCAGCCAGTGATGGTCGGTCAACGGAAGAAGGGGATTCTGGAACTGGCGCGCACGGTGCTTGAGTGCAGGCGCGGATCGAGCCGGATCGGTTTGGCATTGATGCAACGACGAACAACGTTGATGCCAGGGTGGAGGGCGGTATGTCGTTTAACGGCATAACTTTACCAGCGCGGTATTGGTTTGCAGGCGAGCACTCTTTAGAGCGTAGTTGTCAGCATGGCTCGGATCAGTGGCGCTGGCATGACAAGCGGTGCCGTGCTGCGCATCTCAGAGGGGAGGGATGGCGTCGCTCAATGGAGGTCGCACAGGAATTGTCGAGGTGTGCGGAGGATGGATTGCGGGCTGGTCGGCGACATGCATTCCGCCTGACGATCGTAGTAACGCCCGAAGGGGTATCCGGGCGCTGGAGTGCATCGATGTTGTTGCAGGTGCTGCGGCAAGTTTTTCAAGCTTGCCTCGTGATAGTCAGCCTGCCTGACTCGTTTCTTTCAGACCACCACCCAGCGACCGGTACAAATCGACGGCATTGGTCAGCCTGAGCAAACGCGTCTGTACCAGCAATTGCTGTGCAATGAACAACTCGCGCTGCGCATCGACGACGTCGAGGGCGCTGGCAATGCCGTTGTCAAAGCGTTGTTGCGCCAGCGTCAGTCGCACGGTCTGGGCAGATACGACAGCTTGCTGGGCGACGGCCTGCTCCTCCAGCAAGCCGCGCGCCACCAGCGCATCCGACACTTCACGGAACGCGATCTGGATGACTTTTTCGTAGTCGACCACGGCAAGGTCAGTGCGGACCTGCGCTAGCGTCAGGTTGCTACGATTACGTCCGGCATCGAAGATCGGCAGTACCAGTTGCGGCGCAAACGACCAACTGCCGGAACCGGCATCGAACAACCCAGCCAGCGCATTGCTGCTCGATCCGGCAGCGGCGGTGAGCGAAATGCGCGGGAAGAAGGCCGCACGCGCCGCACCGATGTTGGCATTGGCCGACTTCAAGCGCTGTTCCGCAGCACGAATATCGGGCCGGCGGATCAGCAGGTCCGAGGGCAGGCCGGCAGCGATGGTGGTGATGATGTTTTCATCGGAAAGCAAGGTCGCAGCAGGCAAGTCGGTGGTGGCGCGGCCGACCAGCAGCGTCAGGGCATTGTTTGCCTGAGCACGCTGGCGTTGCAGCGTCAGTTGTGCGACGCGGGCGGTCTGGACCAGCGTTTCCGACAGACGCAGGTCGAATTCCGACGACGCACCCACTTCATAGCGCTGCTGCGCCAGTTGATACGCCTTCTGGCGACCTTCCAGCGTCTGCTGGGCCAGCATCAATTGCTCGTCAAAACCACGTTCGGCCAGATACGCCTTGGCGACTTCGGCCACCAGACTGATCTGTACCGACAGCCGCGCTTCGGACGTGGCCAGATATTGCGCCAGCGCGGCGTCATTGAGGCTACGCACCCGGCCAAAGAAATCCAGCTCGAACGAGGCCAGACCAAAGCCGACTTGATAACTGCCGCCGGTAGTTGGCCGGCCACTCAGCGACAGCGAGCCCGGCGTACGGGCACGGGCACCGCTGGCCGTGCCATTGATCGTCGGCAACCGATCAGCTGACTGGATGTTGTAAAGCGCACGCGCTTCTTCGATGCGCAGCGCTGCGGTTCGCAAGTCGCGGTTGTCGTTGAGCGCGGCGGTGATCAGCGCTTGTAGCCGCTGGTCAGGGAAAAAGTCGCGCCAGCCGGTATCGGCCGCAATCGCCGACCCGTCAGCATTGCCGACAAACGTGTTCGCTACCGGTGCGGCCGGCTGCACATACAAAGGCGCCATCGAGCAGGCACTCAGCAGGCCGGCGGCGAGCAGGATCAAAGTCAACCGGGTCATTCTTGTTCTCCCTGCTTGTTGTCATGATGGGCGGCCAAGGCCAGCTTGCGCTCGCGTTCGCTGCCCTTGAAGAAGGACCGGATGATCACGAAGAATACTGGTACGAAGAACACGGCCAAGACCGTCGCGGTAATCATTCCACCCATCACGCCGGTACCGATGGCGCGTTGACCGGCCGATCCGGCGCCAGATGCCAGCACCAGCGGCAGTACGCCGAGGATGAAGGCCAGCGAGGTCATGATGATAGGACGGAAGCGCAGATGCACGGCTTCCAGCGTCGCCTCGACGACACCCTTGCCCTGTGCTTGCAGATCTTTTGCGAACTCGATAATCAGAATCGCGTTCTTGGCCGAGAGGCCGATCGTGGCAATCAGGCCCACCTTGAAATACACGTCATTGGGCAAGCCGCGGAAGCTGGCGCCTAGCAGCGCGCCCAGTACGCCAAGTGGTACCACCAGCAAGACGGCGACCGGGATGGTGGTGCTTTCGTACAAGGCTGCCAGCACCATGAAGACGATCAGCAGCGACAGGGCGAATAGCGCCGGCGCTTGCGAGCCAGAGGTTTTTTCTTCCAGCGACTGGCCAGTCCATTCGAAACCAAATCCTGGCGGCAATTGACGGGCCAGATTTTCCATCTCGGTCAGCGCTTCACCGGAACTGCGACCCGGTGCAGCATCACCAGCAATCTTCATTGCCGGATAACCGTTGTAGCGCACCAGTTGTACCGGACCGACGATCCAGCGGGAGGTCACGAATGACGACATGGGCACCATCGCACCCCTGCTGCTACGGACATACAGCTTGAGCAGGTCTTGCGGTTGCAGCCGTTCTGGTGCATCGGCTTGTACGATCACACGTTGCTGGCGGCCCTTGTTCGGGAAATCGTTGATATACGACGAACCCATTGCGGTCGAGAGCGTGGCATTGATGTCGGCAAAGGCGACGCCGAGGGCGTTGGCTTTGTCGCGGTCGATGTCGAGTTGCAGTTGTGGCGCATCGTTGAGTCCTTCCGGACGTACGCCGACGAGTAACTTGCTCTTGCCAGCCAGCCCGAGTAACTGGTTACGGGCTGCCAGCAAGGCTTCATGGCCGAGACCAGCGCGATCCTGCAGCCGGAACGTGAAGCCGGTGCCGTTACCCAGTTCGGGAATCGGTGGTGGCGTTACCGGAAAGACGATGGCATCACGGACTTTTGAAAATTCGCCCATGGCACGGGCAGCCAGCGCGCTGGCCGATTGGTCGGCATTACGCTCACTCCAGTCTTTCAGTGGCACGAAGACCAGGCCGGCATTCTGCCCGTTACCCGAAAAGCTGTAACCGGCAACTGCCACGGTGCGGGCAACTTCAGGCTGTTTGAGGTAAAAATTTTCGACTTGCTCGAGGACTTTCAAGGTCCGTCCGGTGCTGGCACCGGCCGGCAACTGCACGTTGGTGACGATATAGCCTTGGTCTTCGGTCGGCAAGAATGCCGATGGCAGGCGCGAGTACAGGAAGCCAACTACCAGCAGAATGCCGCCGTAGACCAGCATGTAGCGCAGCGTACCGTTGAGCATCTTGCCGACGATGCCCTGGTAGCCCGTGGCCGTGCGGCTAAATCCGCGATTGAACCAGCCGAAGAAACCTTTCTTTTCAGCGTGGTGGCCGGGATCGATAGGTTTCAGGATGGTCGCGCACAAGGCGGGTGTCAGTGTCAGTGCCAGCAGCGCGGAGAACGCCATCGAAGACACCATCGCCAGCGAGAATTGGCGGTAAATTGCGCCGACCGCGCCGCCAAACAGCGCCATAGGCAGGAACACCGCAATCAGTACCAGCGTGATGCCGATGATGGCGCCGGTGATCTGACCCATGGCCTTGCGCGTCGCATCGCGCGGAGACAGGCCTTCTTCGGTCATGATGCGCTCGACGTTTTCAACCACCACGATCGCATCATCGACCAGGATACCGATAGCCAGCACCATCCCGAACATCGTCAGGACATTGATGGAAAAGCCGAACAGGGACATCACGCCGAAGGTACCCATCAGGGCGATTGGCACGACGATAGTCGGGATCAACGTGGCACGGAAGTTCTGCAGGAACAGATACATCACCAGAAACACCAGCAAGATGGCTTCGAGCAGGGTCTTGACGACTTCCTCGATCGAAATCTTGACGAAGGTCGAGGTGTCATACGGGATGTCGTAGCGCACGCCTTCAGGGAAGTACTTGGACAGTTCATCCATTTTGGCACGCACGGCGGTGGCGGTGCCGAGCGCATTGCCGGACGGGGATAGTTGCACGGCGATCGCGGCAGTTGGCTTGCCGTTCAGGCGCGCCGAAGTACCGTAGGCTTGGCCACCGATGTCGATACGGGCAACATCGCGCAGCAATACGGACGAACCGTCCGGGTTGGCGCGCAGGACGACTTTGCCGAATTCTTCGGGCGTTGCCAACTGGCCAGTGACAATGATGGGTGCCGAATATTGTTGCGAGCTGGGGCTGGGCAATTCACCCAGCGTACCGGCCGTTACCTGGGCGTTCTGAGCACGCACGGCGCTGGTGACGTCGGCGGTCGTCAGCTTGTAGCCAACCAGCTTGGCCGGGTCGAGCCAGATCCGCATTGCTCGTTCGGTGCCGAACAGCTGGGCTTCACCCACGCCCGGCACGCGCTTGAGTTCATTGAGAACATTGCGCGAGATGTAGTCGCCCAAAGCGATCGGATCGAGCTTGCCATCGGTGGACGACAGGGCGGCAAACAGCAGGATGTTGCTGCGCGATTTGGTGACTTGTACGCCTTGCTGCGTAACGACTTGCGGCAAGCGCGCTTCGACCCGTTTCAGACGGTTCTGGACATCGACTGCAGCCAGATTGGGATCGATGCCCGGCTCGAATGACACGGTAATGCGGACCTGGCCATTGGCCTGGCTTTGCGATTCCATGTACTTCAAGCCCTCGGCACCGTTCATCTCCTGTTCGATCAGGCTGGTGACGCTGTCGTCGAGCAACTGGGCAGAGGCACCCGGATAGGTTGCTGCAATGACGACGGAAGGTGGAGCGATGGAAGGGTATTGCGATACGGGCAAGCTCGTGATGGAGAGTGCACCCGCCAGCACGATGAATAGTGCCAGCATCCAGGCGAAGACCGGTCGATCAATGAAAAAATGTGCCATGCCGGACCCCTTATTTCGCTGTAGCAGCAGGGGCCGACTCGGCACCGGCAGCGGCTGGAATCGCTGGATTGGCGCCAGCAGTGGCTGGGTCGTTCCACTGGACTGTCTTCACGGTCGCACCCGGTTTGATTTTCTGGAAGCCCTCGACGATGACCTTGTCACCCGCTTTCAGACCTTCGCTGACCACCCAGGTGTTGCCCTGCGAGCGACTGGTCTTGACTGGACGGACGACGACTTTGTCATCGGCTCCGACCAGCATGACCGTTGCCCCTTGACCGGTACGCTGGACGGCTTGTTGCGGCACGGTGATGGCGTCTTCGCTGACAGCTTGTTCAAGTTTGGCGCGGACATACATGCCCGGCAGCAGCAGACGATCCGGATTCGGGAACTCGGCACGCAGCGTGACGGCACCCGAGCTTTCGTCGACGCTCAGATCGGAAAACAGCAACTTGCCCGGTTGTGCATACTCCTTGCCGTCTTCAGTCACCAGCGTCACCTTGGCCAGACCTTTGCCGGCATTTTGCAACTGGCCGCTGGCCATTGCGCGTTGCAGGCGCAGTACTTCGATGCTCGATTGCGTCATGTTGACGTAGACCGGATCGACTTGCTGGACCATCGCCAGCGGGGTGGCTTCGCCAAGGCCGACTAGCGCCCCTTCAGTCACCAGTGCACGGCCGATGCGCCCAGAGATCGGCGCGGTGACAGTGGCGTAACCCAAATTCAGGCTCGCAACCTGACGTGCGGCTTTGCCGGCGGCGAGGTCGGCTGCAGCCTGTTTTTGCAATGTGACGGCGTCATCGTATTCCTGCTTGCTGATGGCATTAGTCTTGACCAGCGGTGCGTAGCGTTGCACCTTCAATGCGGCTTGTGCAAGGTTGGCGTCGGCCTTCGCAACGAGGGCTTGGGCGCTGTCATAAGCGGCCTTGAAAGGGGCCGGATCGATCCGGAACAAGACGTCGCCAGCCTTGACTTCACTGCCTTCACGAAACACGCGCTTCTGCACGATACCGGCGGCGCGCGCGCGTACCTGAGCGATACGGCTGGCTTCGATGCGGCCCGGCAGTTCGGTGGTCAATGCGATTGTGCCAGGCGTTACCGTCACGATGGCCACCTCGGTTGGCTTTGCGCTGCCGGCAGAGGGGCCTGCAGCGGGTTTTTCGCCGCAGGCGGTGAGTACCGCAAGCAGCAACAGGGAAGCGCTGAAGCGCAAAGTGGAATCAGGTCGGGATAGACGCATGGAATTCTCGCAATGGAAGGTCGTACTGTTATAGGTATCAGGGCGGGTGCGACATGGGTCGCACCAAATGGTGCAGTGCTTGACATGGGGCTTTAATCTACGCATGCCTGCCAATTCACGTTGGGTGGTAGTATACATACATTCATGGATGTATGTATTGTGCGGCGCAAGGCGCCATTTTTAGTCAGGCAATGATGTCCCGATCGACCAAAGAAGAAGCTCTGGAAACCCGCAGCCGCATCCTCGATGCCGCTGAAAATGTCTTTCACACCCAAGGAGTCACGCGCACCTCACTGGCTGATGTGGCACTGGCCGCCAAAGTAACGCGTGGAGCAATTTACTGGCATTTCAAAAACAAGGGGGATTTGTTTAATGCCATGTGTGAGCGAGCGCACTTACCGCTCGAAGCGATGGTGCTGGAAACCGCCGATCGTCCCGACCGCGAACCGCTCCACCAGTTACGTGCCGGCATTCTGTTTGCGATTAATGACATCGTTCACAATCCGCAGACGCGCCGGGTGTTCGAAGTGATTTTTCATAAATGTGAGCTGGTCGATGTCGACGATCCGATCCGGATGCGTCAGCACGAAGGCTTTAATGAGTGCATGCACAATATCGAGCGGTTATTGAAAATGGCGTGCACGCAAGGTCAGTTGCCAGCCAATCTGGATACCCACCTTGCCACCGTCAGCCTGCATGCGATGCTCGATGGCCTGATTAATAACTGGTTGTTTTCGCCGCAGAGTTTCGACCTTGGCGGGCAGGTCGAGCGCTTGCTTGATGCGTGCTTCGAGATGCTGCGTTGCGCGCCGTCGCTGCGAATCGGTTAATCCGGTGGCGAGGGTCGCTGCGTGTTCGCGTGTTCGAAGACGTCGGCATCACGCACTGATCCGTTTTCGGATTGAGTGAGCAGCATCAGCTTGAAATATTTGTGGTACGTCGTTTCGGCGGCACACAGCGCGACGATCAGGCCAGCACGGCCATCGAGAAAACCGCGCTTGAACACGAAGGAGCGCAGGAAGGCTGACAGAGCGTGTGCGAACGCTTTGCGCAGCGAGCCGCGTTTGCCGGCAGCGAAGGCCTGACGGGCACCGAGCTCGGAATACTGCTCGAGTTTGCGCAAAAAATCACCGTCGTCACGATAGCTGTAATGGATGATCGGACTGCGCAGACAGCCGATCTTGCCGCCGTTGACCAGCACACGTTCATGCACCAGACTGTCCGAAAATCGTCCGCTGCCACGGCGCCACAATCGCACCACGTGATCCGGATACCAGCCGGAGTGGCGAATGAACTGGCCACAGAAACTCGACAGCCTCGGCAACGCATACGCATCGTGCTGCGGAGCTGCGATGACCGCCAAAATTTCGTCGCGCAGTGTCGGCGTGATACGCTCGTCGGCATCCAGCGACAGGATCCAGTCACCGTCGGCTGCGGCCAAGGCGCGATTTTTCTGCGGACCGAAGCCGGGCCAGTCGGTGGTCTCGATGACATGGGCGCCAGCGGTGCGGGCGAGCCCGACAGTGCCGTCCGTGCTACCTGAATCCACTATAATCCACTGGCTTGCAAATCCGACGCTGTCCATGCAGGCGCCGATATTGCGTGCCTCATTTTTTGTGATGACAATGACAGAGAGTTTCATAACACCTAGGGTGGGATCGCATATTAATTCACGGGGTGGTTGCCCGAGTCCGTTAGCAGCGCTCGAGGCACATCCCGGCATGCTGCCATTGCGGCAGCCGGTTCGACGGATTGTAATCCCTTTCACCGGCCATTCCGGTCTGCTCACACCGCAAGGTCTCGAATGAAATTTTCCCCCCATCTGATGCGCCTGGCGCGCATGCTCAAGCCATTTCGGGCGCGTCTCGGTCTGGCCTTCCTGGGTATGGCGGTCACTGCATCGACCGAGCCGATGTTCCCCGCCGTCATGAAAACCCTGCTCGACAAAGGCTTTGTCGGTGAGTCGACGATCCCCTTGTGGACGGTTCCAGTCGCCGTGATCGGTATGTTTGTACTACGCGGCATCTCGACTTTCTTGACCACTTACATGATGACCTGGGTCTCGACCCACCTGCTCAACATCCTGCGGCGTCAGATGTTCAGCCGCCTGCTCGACGTCCCGGCGCAATTCTATGAGCGTACCTCGGTCGGACGGGTCATCAACTCGATGATGTTCGAGGTTCAGCAAATCATTGAAATGGTCACCAAGGTGTTCACCTCACTGATCCGCGACAGCCTGACCGTGATGGTGCTGCTGGCATTTTTGTTGTGGCTGAACTGGCGCTTGACCATCGTCGCGCTGATCTTGTTGCCATTGATGGCCATCGTCGTACGCATGACCGGCAAGAGGCTGCGCAAGCTGACGCGCGACTTCCTCGATGTCAATGCCGAGCTGACCCAGGTCGTCGAAGAAACGACCCGGGCGCAGCAGGTCATCAAGATTTTCGGTGGCCATGATTATGAAAAAAATCGCTTCGAACAACGCGCCATCAAGTTGCGTAATTATTCGATGCGCATGGCCAGCACCTTTGCGGCGACCGTGCCGATCACGCAGATCATGGCGTCGTGCGCCGTGTCGGTGGTGATCGTGATTGCGCTGCTACAGTCCGGCCAGAACCAGATTACCGCCGGCGGCTTCGTGTCGTTCATCACCGCGATGCTGATGCTGCTAACGCCGCTCAAGCACCTCGCCGAAGTCAACGGCCCGCTGCAACGTGGGATCGCTGCTGCCGAGGCGGTATTCGCGTTGATCGACACACCGCCCGAGCGGACCAACGGGGTCGCGCTAGTGGGTCGCTCGGTTGGTCACATTGAATTCCAGGATGTTGGCTTTGCTTATCCTGAACAGACCTCGCCGGCACTGGCCAACATTAACCTGACTATTCATCCTGGTGAAACGATTGCTTTCGTCGGAATCTCGGGCGGTGGCAAATCGACGCTGGTCAATCTGGTACCGGGTTTCCATACGCCGCAATCGGGCCAGATCATGCTCGATGGCGCGCCGCTAGAAAGCCTGTCGCTGAGCAGCTTGCGTTCGCAGATGGCGATGGTCAGCCAGAATGTCGTGCTATTCGACGATACGGTTGCCGCCAACATCGCCTATGGTGATCCGACACCTGACCGCGAGCGCGTCGAAGCGGCCGCGAGTGCCGCCCACCTGACCCAGATGATTACCGCCTTGCCGAAGGGTTTCGATACGCCGATTGGCGACAATGGTAGTCGGTTGTCTGGAGGGCAGCGCCAGCGCATGGCGATTGCCCGCGCGATCTACAAGGATGCACCGATCCTGATCCTCGACGAAGCAACCTCGGCGCTCGACAACGAATCCGAGCGCGCCGTTCAGGCAGCGCTTGTTGACCTGATGCAAAACCGCACTACGCTGGTCATTGCTCACCGCCTCTCGACGATTGAACGGGCCGACCGCATTGTCGTGCTGGTCAGCGGTCATATCGTCGAATTGGGGACCCATACCGAACTTCTGGCACGTGATGGCGTCTACGCTAGCCTGCATCATTTGCAGTTTGAAAAGGACGTCGTTTGAAGAACCTGCCTGCACCGTATTTAGTTAACTCTTTTGTCACCGGTATCGTATTAGCCAGCGTGGCACCTCGGTGACCCGCACGCTGATTATTTCTCCTAATTGGATAGGCGACGCCGTGATGGCGCAACCACTGCTCAAGTTACTCAAGCTGGCCCATCCGGATCGGCAGATCGATGTGCTGGCGCCCGCCTGGGTGGCACCGGTCTGGTATGCGATGGCTGAAGTCGATAGCGTCGTCGAAACACCGTTCCGGCATGGGGTACTGCAATTGCGTGAGCGCTGGCGGTTTGCGCGCCAACTGCGCATGCGCGATTACGCCGCTGCTTACGTGCTGCCCAATACCCTGAAGTTCGCGTTGATTCCGTGGTTGGCCGGTATCCGGCAACGCGTCGGTTACGTGGGCGAATCACGCTATGGATTGCTCAACACACTGCATCGTGACGACAAACAATCGCCGCGGCCGATGGTGGCGTTTTACGCCGCGCTGGCCCGGCCGCCAGCGCTGTCGGTACCGCAGCCGTCCGAATTGCCACGGCCGACATTGACCGTGGATACCGCGCGGATAACCGCAGCGTTACATACTGCGCGGCTGGAGGTCGGGCGCCCACTGGTGGTGTTTGCGCCGGGTGCCGAGTTCGGTTCCGCAAAACGTTGGCCGATCACGCATTTTGCCGAGCTGGCCGGGATGTTGCGGCAGGCAATACCTGACGTGCAAGTCGTCATCCTCGGCTCGGAAAAAGACCGCGCAGTGGGCGATGCGATCACGACCATCGCACCGTTCATTCACAATCTCGCCGGCAGTACTGTGCTGGAAGACGCCATTGCCCTGATCGCAAAGGCCGACGCGGTCGTCAGCAACGACTCGGGCTTGTTGCATATCGCCTCGGCACTCAATCGCAAGATCGTGGCGTTGTACGGGCCGACCGATCCGACCCATGCGCCACCGTTCGCTGATGTCTTCCGCACGATTTATCTGGCACTCGATTGCGCGCCGTGCCGGCAGCGTGAGTGTCCGTTGGGTCATCATCGGTGCATGAAGGATATTCCGGCAGAGGTGGTGATGCAGGCGTTGCGGGAGATGGATGGGGCCGCGGTGGCGGCGTAGGGCCTGCCGCAACACGTAGGGTGGGCAGGGTTATCGTGCCCACGCGAAAGCCCGCACCACGGCCGAAATTGACCGTTGCGTAGGGTGCAATAACCGGAAGGCATTGCACTAAATGCGCTGACGGCGGTAACTGATTCTGTAGGCACTCCGCCACGACCAAGCCGGGTGCGGCCCGGCAGCCGGACCGGCAGGCGGTCCCTTCTTCTTGCTTCGCCAAAAATTAAGTCGTAGGGTGGGCACAGGGTTATCGTGCCCACGCGAAAGCCTGACGGCGGTAACTAATTCTGTAGGCACTCCGCCACGACCAAGCCGGGTGCGGCCCGGCAGCTGGTCCCTTCTTTTTGCTTCGCCAAAAAGAAGTAACCAAGTCGTAGGGTGGGCACAGGGTTATCGTGCCCACGCGAAAGCCTGACGGCGGTAACTAATTCTGTAGGCACTCCGCCACGACCAAGCCGGGTGCGGCCCGGCAGCCGGTTACTTCTTTTTGCTTCGCCAAAAAGAAGTAACCAAGAAAAAGGCGACCGCGAAGCGGCTGCCCTGCGGGTTCCCAAAAGCCGGAGCCAGTCAGGGGGAGGGACGCAAACTCGCTTCGCTCAGACATGCGTCCCTCTTATCCCCTGCCTGACTCCGGCTTTTGGCAGCTGCTTCAATGCGGAACAGTTCAACGTCAACTGCAACGTCAACTGCAACGGCAACGGCAACGGCAACGTCAACGGCAACGGCAACGTCAACGTCAACGTCAACGTCAACGTCAACGGCCTGCAACTGCAACCGCAACCGCAACTTTATCTAACAGCACTCCAATCGCTATGACGCCGCCTTTCGCAATCGCTTATTCGCGCACATCACCCGCGCATTACTCCTCCCGCAACCACACCTGCGTGCGCCCCAGCATCGGCATGCCGATGTAGCCGCGCACGTTGAGTTTTTTGCCTTCGTCGCTGAGCGTCATCTTGCTCTTGTAGACCTTGCCGTTATTCGGATCAAGAATGGTGCCGCCGCTGAATTCGTTGCCATCGGCGCGCATGCCGTTGATGATCGTCATACCCAGAATCGGCTGGTCCTTGTTGGCACCTTCGCACTTGTCGCAATTCGGATTTTTGTCCTCGGTCGGCGGGAAGATTTTTTCGATCTTGCCTTTCAGTTCGCCGTTGCTGTCGCTGATGCGGATCAGTGCCTTCGGTTTGCCGTTGCCGTCATCGATACTTTTCCAGAGTCCAACCGGCGAACTCTGGGCTAGTGCACTGGCTGCCAGCAACAACCCGGCGGTCATTGCTGCCAGGTTTCTTGTCTTGATCATGCATGTCTCCTTGTCCTCGAAAGACTCAGGCTACAGGTAATTTGGCAAACTGTTCGCGCAATTTTTCCAGCGTACTGACGAAGCCTGCCAGCCGGTCCTGTTCGCCTTGCACCACCGCTGCCGGTGCCCGTGCCACAAAGGCTTCGTTGCCCAGTTTGGCATGACCCTTGGCAATCTCGCCTTCCAGGCGGGTGATCTCCTTGAGCAGGCGTTCGCGTTCGGCTGCGATGTCGATTTGCACCTTCAGCATCATCCGCGCATTGCCGACAATCGATATCGGTGCCGGCGACTCTGGCAGCATATCGACCACCTGTACCTCCAGCAATTTAGCCAGCGCTTGCAGGTACGGCGCGAACGATTGCAGTTGGGCTGCCTCTGCACCGGCGGCGGTTTCCAGAATCAATGGCACCCGCACAGCAGGCGATAATTGCATCTCACCGCGCAGGTTGCGGCAGGCATCGGTCATGGTCTTGAGTTGTGCCATCCAGCCTTCGGCAGCGTCGTCAATTTTCTCCTGTTGCGCGACGGGATACGCTTGCATCATGATCGAATCACCGGCCGGATCGAGCACTTTGCCCGACAGCGGCGCAACGGTTTGCCACAGTTCTTCAGTAATGAACGGGATGATCGGATGCGCCAGCCGTAGAGTCGTCTCCAGCACCTTCAGTAACGTGCGACGGGTGCCTCGTTGTTGCGCTTCATTGCCATGCTGGATTTGTACCTTGGCCAGTTCGAGGTACCAATCGCAGTACTCGTCCCAGATAAACTTGTAGATCGATGAAGCGATATTGTCGAAACGGTAATCAGCAAAGCCCTTGGCGACATCGGCTTCGGTGCGCTGCAGTTGCGACACGATCCAGCGGTCTGCCTGTGAAAACTCCAGGTAGCCCGCTTCGTCGCGTTCGTCCACGCCGCAATCCTTGTCGACCGTATTCATCAATACAAAACGCGTGGCATTCCACAGTTTGTTGCCGAAGTTGCGATAGCCCTCGCAGCGCGCCAGATCAAAGTTGATGTTGCGACCAAGCGAGGCGTAACTGGCCATCGTGAAGCGCAATGCATCCGTACCGAAAGCCGGAATACCGTCCGGGAATTCCTTGCGGGTGGCTTTTTCGATCTTGGTGGCATCGCGCGGATTCATCAGGCCAGTGGTGCGCTTGGCGACCAGCGCATCGAGGGCTATGCCATCAATCAGGTCGATCGGGTCCAGCGTATTGCCCTTCGACTTGGACATTTTCTGACCGCTGCCATCGCGCACCAGACCATGTACATATACGGTGTCGAACGGTACCTTGCCGGTAAAGTGCGTGGTCATCATCACCATCCGCGCGACCCAGAAAAAGATAATATCAAAGCCGGTCACCAGCACCGTCGACGGCAGGAATATCTTGTAGTCAGGCGTTTCCTCCGGCCAGCCCAGCGTCGAGAAGGGCACCAGTGCGGACGAAAACCAGGTGTCGAGTACATCGGCATCACGACGCAGCGTCTTGCCCGGCGCTTGTGCCTGAGCCTCGGCTTCGGTGCGAGCGACATAGATCTTGCCGTCCTCGTCGTACCAGGCCGGGATTTGATGGCCCCACCAGAGTTGACGGGAAATACACCAATCCTGAATATTGTTGAGCCACTGGTTATAGGTGCTGGTCCAGTTCTCTGGAATCATCTTCACTTCGCCGCTGGCAACCTTTTCCAGCGCGACTTCGGCAATCGATTTGCCTGGGAAATGCGTGCCTTCCGGTGCCGGCTTCGACATCGCCACAAACCATTGGTCGGTCAGCATCGGCTCGATGACGACACCGGTACGGTCGCCACGTGGCACCATCAGCTTGTGCGGTTTGACGCTATCGAGCAAGCCGATTGCATCGAGGTCAGCAACGATTTCCTTGCGTGCGATAAAGCGGTCCATGCCCTGATATTTGACTGGGCCGTTCTCATTGACTTTCGCATCGAGCGTGAAGATGTTGATCATCGGTAGTTGATGACGCTGGCCCACGGCATAGTCGTTGTTGTCATGTGCCGGTGTGATCTTCACGCAACCAGTGCCGAATTCCTTGTCGACATAGCTGTCGGCGATGATCGGAATATCACGGCCGCACAGCGGCAGCGTGAGCATCTTGCCGATCAGGTGCGCATAGCGCACGTCGGTCGGATCGACTGCTACGGCGGTGTCGCCGAGCAGCGTTTCAGGACGCGTCGTGGCCACCGTCAGGTGTCCGCTGCCATCGGCTAACGGATAACGGATATGCCACATGAAACCGTCTTCTTCCTCCGAGACGACTTCCAGATCCGACACCGCGGTTCCCAACACCGGATCCCAGTGCACCAGCCGCTTGCCGCGATAGATCAGGCCTTGCTCGAACAGTCGCACGAACACTTCGGTAACGGTGCCCGAAAGTTTCGGATCCATCGTGAAGTATTCACGGCTCCAGTCGGTCGACGCGCCCATGCGTCGCATCTGCCCGGTAATGGTCGAGCCTGATTGTTCTTTCCACTCCCAAACCTTCTCGACGAACTTTTCGCGGCCAAGGTCATGGCGCGACAGTTTTTGCGCATCGAGTTGACGTTCAACGACGATTTGGGTCGCGATACCGGCATGGTCGGTGCCGGGAACCCAGAGTGTGTTGAAGCCACTCATCCTATGAAAACGGGTCAAACCGTCCATGATGGTTTGATTGAATGCATGACCCATGTGCAGCGTGCCGGTAACGTTCGGTGGCGGCAATTGGATGCTGAAGGCGGGTTTGTCGGCATCGAGGGTGGCGCTGTAATAACCGCGCGCTTCCCAGGTAGACCGCCAGTGCTTCTCAATGTCGGCGGGCTCGAACGATTTGGCTAATTCCATGGAAATTCTCTGAAGGTGAACTGAGCCGGCATTATAAGGCAGCCATGCCCCCGAACACCGTGTCACGGGCGCCAAATAGATGTCAGAAATCCCATTCACTCCTCTTTAAAGGGGCATCACAATGAAGTCGTTAAAGATTGCCATTGTTTGCACCGTACGCAACCCGAGTCCATCCTTTACTACCTGGATTCATCACCACAGCCAACTGGTCGATAGGTTGTATATCTACCTGGATAATCCGACCGAGACCGATTTTTCTGCAATACCGGCGACCCCCATGATTTGCACATTTTCTGGCGCGCGGGTGAGTGATTTTTCGGGGCCGTCTGGTGTGATGCAACGCCAATGCAAGAATGTATTGCATGCGCTGAGTAAGTGTGACGTCGATGGGATTGACTGGTTGATTCATATTGATTCTGACGAGTTGATTTTTTCTCCGGAGCAGCGTTTGGAAAGCTATTTTTCCAGACTCGATTCAGAGGTGAGTTGCATTCGATTTGTCAATCATGAGGTGGTTAGTAAATTTGTCGCTGAAGATCCGTTCAAAGAGTTAACTATATTTAAAAAAAATCAGCGTTCTACTACGCTGGAGAATGAATCTCTATTTCAAGAGTATCCGTATTTTTTGGGCTATACAATTGGAAAGTCTGCCGTCCGCGTAGAAAAATGTATAGGCCCAAGTGGTGTTCATGAGTTCGAAATGATTAGTGGTCAGATAGTGTGGGAGGAGAAAATATGTATTCTTCACTATATGAGTGCTACCTATAACGATTGGCTAAAAAAATGTGCCGAGTTGGACACTTTTAAGTCATTTTGGTTTGATGATTTTCAGCGTCCTATGTACGACTCATTTTTGGTGATGAGTCGTGATATTTACTTAAGTGCAAAGCAATCGGGTGATTGGAGTATTGCAAGTGATTTTTATAATCAATTTTCAATTCCAGAATCGGACATAAAAAAATTTCTAAAAAATGGAAGATTGGTAAATTTTGATGTTTTTTCAGAGCTTGGTTAATCAGAAAAAATTAAAATTGTGGAGGCCCTATTAATGGATAAAGATGGTTATTTTATTGCTGGTCGACAACCCAACTATAGAGAAATACGATGACCCTGAAATCCACCGTATTAGAAGGTTTGGTTCCCCATTTCCCTGCTGGAAAGGGTGTACCAAAGATACTTCATCAAATTTATTTTTCTGAAAATGCTCTGCCAGAAAAGCTTAAAAATAACATGCTACGTTTAAAAATAATGAATCGGGATTGGGAGCATCGGCTCTACGAAATGGATCACATGATTGATTTTATTCTTACCCATTACGGTAAAAAGATGTTGAGTTATTTTTCACGCATTAACCCGAAATATGGTGCTGTTAAAGCAGATTTGTTCCGTTATTTACTAATGTACCAGTGCGGTGGTGTCTATCTGGATATAAAAAGTACGCTCATCGTGCCGCTGAATGTAACTATTAAGAGCGACGACCATTATTTACTTTCTCACTGGAGAAACAAACAGGGAGAGACATTTCATCGCTGGGGGATGCACGATGAAGTACGCTTTACTGGTGCAGGAGAATTTCAGCAGTGGCACATTATTGCCGAGCCCGGGCATCCGTTCCTGAGGGCGGTTATTGAGCGCGTTATATCGAATATTGACCAATATAAGAGTAGTGCGGATGGAGTCGGATTTCATGGCGTAATGCGACTTGCCAGTGGCATTCCCTATACCTTGGCTATTTGGCCGCTACTTAAGCAATTTTCACATCGACTTGTCGATAGTCAGTTCGAACTCGGTCTGGTCTATAGTATTTATGAAAAAACGTGGCTATCCCATAACGAGTTATTTGGAGATGCAGATTATCGTTATCAAGTAGAGCCGATAATCATGGGGCAGTGAAAAATATCTTTTGTGCGTCTAGTCTGGATAGCAAAAAACGCTTTTACTTCAATTTTTTACTAACTTTCTTTAAAGTAGTGAGCCTTGTATTTCCGAGCATTTGTGATAGTCGGAATAAGTGCATGGAATGAGCGAGTATGCGAAAATTTCTTGGCATTAATGGTAAGTGAAATGAATGCCAACTATGACAGTCGGCTTGTTTGAGAATCGTAATCACGCAAGTATGATTTCACGAAGGATGGTTGCATTCAGATTTTGCAGGTAGAATCCAACCACGCCAAACTACACGGCAGCAACAAAATTAACACCAAGCTAGGGGTCCTGACCGCAATCCATTCGCGTTCGGGTGAGAAATACCCTTGAACCTGATCTGGATAATGCCAGCGAAGGGAAGCTCCGGAACCCACTCCATGTTCCGTTATTCCTTCGCTTTTTTGCTCAAGCAAAGGAACACCATGAACGACGAATCCTCTTTTATTAACGCCAAGTTCGACGCTAGCACGGCCATCGTCGATGAAGCTGCCGTCCAGCCATTACCGAATTCCAGCAAGTTTTATGTACAGGGTTCGCGTCCCGATTTGCGTGTACCGATGCGCAAGATCGTCCAGTCCGATACGGCGGCGTCGTTCGGCGCAGAAAAAAATCCGGCCATTTATGTCTACGATACGTCCGGTCCGTACACGGATCCGGATGCGGTCATTGACATTCGCAGCGGCCTGTCGACTCCGCGTCTACCGTGGATTCTGGAGCGTAACGACACCGAAGAATTAGCTGGTCCGTCATCGGCTTATGGTATTGAACGTCTCAATGATCCGACTCTCGCTGTGCTGCGCTTTAACCTCAAGCGCACCCCGCGCCGTGCATTGGCCGGCAAAAACGTCACCCAGATGCACTACGCCCGCCAGGGCATCATCACGCCCGAGATGGAATACGTGTCCATCCGCGAAAATATGCGCCGGCGCGAATACCTCGACGAGCTCAAAGACTCCGGCCCGATGGGTAACCGGTTGGCAGAACTGATGGGCCGCCAGCATCCGGGACAGTCGTTCGGTGCGTCCATTCCGGCCGAGATCACGCCCGAATTTGTCCGCTCCGAAATTGCCCGTGGCCGCGCCATCATCCCCGCCAATATCAACCATCCCGAAATTGAACCGATGATCATCGGTCGCAATTTTCTGGTGAAGATCAACGCCAACATTGGTAACTCCGCAGTGACGTCATCGATCGGCGAAGAAGTCGAAAAAATGACCTGGGCTATCCGTTGGGGGGGCGATAACGTGATGGATCTCTCGACCGGCAAGCATATTCATGAAACCCGCGAATGGATTGTGCGTAATTCACCGGTGCCGATCGGTACCGTGCCGCTTTACCAAGCGCTCGAAAAGGTTAACGGCAAGGCCGAAGACCTGACTTGGGAAATTTTCCGTGACACGCTGATCGAGCAAGCCGAGCAGGGTGTCGATTACTTCACGATCCATGCCGGCGTGTTGCTGCGCTATGTGCCGATGACGGCCAAGCGCCTGACTGGTATCGTTTCGCGCGGTGGTTCGATCATGGCCAAATGGTGTCTTGCGCATCATGAAGAATCATTTTTGTACACGCACTTCAACGACATCTGCGAGATCATGAAAGCCTATGACGTGTCGTTCAGTCTTGGCGATGGTTTGCGTCCCGGCTCGATTTTCGATGCCAACGACGAAGCGCAACTGGCCGAACTCAAAACCCTAGGCGAACTCACGCAAATCGCCTGGCAGCATGACGTGCAAGTGATGATCGAAGGTCCGGGTCACGTGCCGATGCACTTGATCAAGGAGAACATGGACCTGCAATTGGAGCAGTGCCATGAAGCGCCGTTCTACACGCTCGGGCCACTGACCACCGACATCGCACCAGGTTACGACCACATCACGTCCGGTATCGGCGCCGCGCAGATTGGCTGGTACGGTACGGCGATGCTGTGTTACGTCACGCCGAAAGAGCATCTCGGCTTGCCGAACAAGCAGGATGTCAAGGATGGCATCATTACCTACAAGATCGCCGCCCATGCCGCCGACCTCGCCAAAGGGCATCCGAGTGCGCAGATTCGCGACAACGCACTCTCCAAAGCCCGCTTTGAATTCCGCTGGGATGATCAGTTCAACATTGGCCTTGATCCCGATAAGGCGCGCGAATTCCATGACGAAACCTTGCCTAAGGATTCGGCTAAGGTCGCCCATTTCTGCTCGATGTGCGGGCCGCATTTCTGCTCGATGAAGATCACGCAGGAGGTGCGCGATTACGCCGCCAAACAAGGCATCAGCGATATTGCCGCGCTCAAGCAGGGCATGGAAGTCAAGGCCATCGAATTCGTCAAGAGCGGTGCAGAACTCTATCGCAAGCAGTGATGGCGGGAACCATGATCGAGATCGAACTGAACGGTGCGCCATACCGGATCGCGTCGGACCACCATCTGCAGGACTTAATTGATGCGCTGGCGCTGGCAAATCAGTCGCTGGCAGTGGCGGTCAATCGCGAGATCGTCCCGCGCGATCGGTGGCCGCTGCGGACGCTGATGTCGAAGGATCGAGTCGATGTGGTGCGGGCAATCGGTGGCGGATAAGTGCGTGTCAATGGAGTACTTTTTAAATTGACTCTGACCCTAATTGATTTGCTGCGATTCATTTGACGGATGAACTTTGCTTGTGTTTTGCTCATAGACAGTGAGGACTAGCCCGTTGCTAGTCCGTCTGCAGGTGTCGAGGTGGCGCCTGTGCTGCTGTCCAATCCTGTGCAAGAAAGGCCCTTCATGCAAAAAAATGCGTTGCAAAGTTTGCCTGCGAGTTGGCAAAACTGGGTAGTCGAGAATCTGGCCAAGGGTTGCGATCCGGTGGCGATGGCGGAGATGATGGAGCGTGAGGGGCCGTTTGATCGGACGCTGGCTCAATACGCACTGGCCGATGCGCATCGGCAGAGTCACCCCGGTTTGGTTGCGGTGACCAAGATGCCTGGGATTGATACCACTTCCAACAAGATCATCTTGCCGGATAGGATAGTTGATGTGCTGGTCTCGTTATCCCTCCCGCGCGTGGTTGTGCTGGGCAATGTGCTTAGTGAAGACGAGTGCGATGCAATTGCTGCCATGAGCCAATCACGTTTTGCGCGCTCAACCACGATAGACGATGATTCGGGCACTCCCCAATTTGACGAACGTCGTACCAGTGAATCAGCATCGATTCAGCGTGGTGAGAACGCGCTGATGTGGCGTATCGATG
This sequence comes from Minisyncoccia bacterium, assembly GCA_047621345.1. GTDB lineage: Bacteria > Pseudomonadota > Gammaproteobacteria > Burkholderiales > Burkholderiaceae_D > Actimicrobium. The sequence continues at coordinate 21,181 of JBLHLW010000057.1, forward strand.
CAAGGCTGGCCGCGTTGTCGGGCTGGCCGGTTGATCATGGCGAGCCGCTGCAACTGCAAAAGTACCAGACGGGCAATGAATACCGTCCCCATTTTGACTGGTTCGATCCGGCTCTTCCAGGAGCGGCTAAACATCTGGAAAAAAGTGGACAGCGACTGAGTACGATTATTCTGTATTTAACCGATGTCGAGGAGGGCGGTGGTACCACGTTCCCGTCCATCGGGCTGGAGGTCTATCCGCAAAAAGGAGGCGCCCTGTTTTTTTGCAACACAACGCCGAACGGCTTACCCGATCAAAAAACCTTGCATGCTGGCTTGCCAGTGGTAAAAGGCACCAAGATCATCGCCAATAAATGGCTGCGAGAAAAGCCGTATTGAACCACGCAGGAGGGTACGATGTTCCTGTGCCCGTTTTGCCTTAACCGAACTTTTTTGAATCCATTCCATGACCGCTGACGCTTATCACGACACCCCCCTCATCATTGCCGGCACCACGTACCGCTCACGGCTACTGGTCGGTAGTGGAAAATATTGCGACCTCGACCAGACTCGCGACGCCACCGAAGCCAGTGGCGCTGAAATCATTACCGTTGCGATCCGTCGCGTCAATATCGGACAGGATCCAAATACTCCCAGCCTACTCGATGTGTTGCCGCCGTCGCACTACACCATCCTGCCTAACACCGCCGGTTGCTACAACGCCGCCGATGCCGTTTATACCTTGCAGCTTGCGCGTGAATTGTTGGGTGGGCGCAAGCTGGTCAAGCTCGAAGTCCTGGGCGACGAAAAAACGCTATTCCCCAACATGCCCGAAACTCTGAAAGCAGCCGAGACCCTGGTGCGCGACGGTTTTGACGTGATGGTCTACTGTAGCGACGATCCGATTCAGGCCAAATTGCTCGAGCAGATTGGTTGCGTAGCGGTGATGCCGCTGGCGTCGCTGATCGGCTCCGGCATGGGCATTCTCAATCCGTGGAACTTATCGCTGATCATCGAGCAGGCCTGCGTGCCGGTGCTGGTCGATGCTGGGGTCGGGACTGCCTCGGACGCAGCCATTGCGATGGAGCTCGGTTGCGATGGCGTGCTGATGAATTCGGCGATTGCCGGTGCGCGCGATCCGGTGCGCATGGCACATGCGATGCGACTGGCGATTCAGGCCGGCCGGCATGCGTATCTGGCAGGACGCATGCCAAAACGCCATGCTGCCTCGCCGTCGTCGCCCATGCAAGGCCGTCCTGCATGACACGGCCCTGCGTGCTAGTTTTTGCAGGCTCGGACCCGAGTGGTGGTGCCGGCATACAGGCCGACATCGGCAGTGTTGGGGCGCTGGGCGCGCACGTGCTGGCGCTGATCACTGCGCTGACCGTGCAGGATAACGACCATGTGCAAGCGGTCTACCCGGTGCCGGCGCGCTGGCTGCAGCAACAGGCGCAAGCGCTCGTCGACAAGATCGATATCGCCGCGGTCAAGATCGGCGTCATTGGTAACCTTGCCAACGCCGCCATCATCCTCGACGTGATCCGCGCACTGCGTTTGCGCAATCCCGATTTGCCGGTGGTGCTCGATCCGGTCATGTCCAGCGGCCACGGCGATGCGCTGGCCACCGACAATGCCGCCCTGATGCTGGCCGACCTGATCCCGCTAGCCACGCTGCTCACGCCCAATCTGCCTGAAGCCGCCATCCTCTGCGCCGGCGACCGGCGTGCGGAGCAGCAGGTCGATACCTTGCTGCAACGCGGTTGTGGTCATGTGTTGCTCAAGGGCGGCCATGGATTCGATTCTCAAGTCGTCAATCGCTGGTATACCGACGGTGCCAGCCGCAGCTGGAGCTGGCCGCGCCTGCCTGGCGCTTTCCATGGCAGTGGTTGCACGCTGGCCGGTGCGATTGCTGGTGCACTGGCCTGCGGTTTGGCCATGGAAGACGCCCTCGACACAGCCCAGACGTTCTGTCATCGCACACTGGAACACTCGTTCGCCATTGCCGACGGTCAGCGTATCCCGAACCGCAACGTCGAATGGCAGTTGGCGCGTAATAAGGAATTTTCATGAACGGACTCTACCTCGTCACCCCCGATTGGGACGATACCGATCGGTTGATCCAGGTCACCGAGCAGGCGTTGTTGGGCGGTGCTGCGCTGGTGCAATACCGTCACAAAACCGCGAGCGCCACGCTGCGCCGCGAACAAGCCGGTGCCTTGCTTGCGCTGTGTCGTCGCCACGTCCGGCCATTGATCATCAACGACCACGCCGACCTGTGCATCGCGTTGGATGCCGATGGTATCCATGTCGGTGGTACCGACGCCAGCGTTGAACAAATGCGCGCGTTACTCGGACCTGACAAGATCGTCGGTGCATCGTGTTACGGCGATCTGCGTTTGGCTTTGACTGCGCAACATGGCGGGGCCAGTTATCTTGCCTTTGGTGGTTTTTATCCGTCGCGTGTCAAACAATATCCGGTCACGACTGCGCCAGAAATCATTGCACAGGCGCGCGCCATGATCGATTTGCCTTTGGTAGTTATCGGTGGCATGACGCGCGAGAATGCCCGACCACTGGTGGCGCAGGGAGCGCAGATGGTGGCAGCTATTAGCAGCGTCTATCTGGCCGCAGAGCCGCAACAGGCGGCACGCGACCTGGCCGATTTGTTTCTGTAAGAACGGGCAGACGCACGGCCAAGCCAGCAACATCTGCCGTGTCTGGCACAGTGAGCCATGCTTTCGTGCTGTCGATCTATGTTAGTGCCATTCCCGGCAAGGTAGCTTGACTTCGACAGAACGCAGTTTTGGCACTGGCTGCCATCAATCCGCAAACATGGTGCCGTCGCTCGTCGCGCATGTGATGTAGTGCTGCTTGCTCGAGAAAATACGCTCAACACAGCGCATTTCAGAGTCGCAGCTTGTCGGTGCTGCGCTCATGGATAGCATGACTATCTCCCTCCCCCACTTGTGCTGCGCCCTTGCATTGCCGTACGCGATGCCGCTCGCACGTGTCCTGTCTTCCCTCAGATAATTCACTGTTTCAGTTTCTTGCGTAATTCTGTGAAAACGTATTTGCAGCGGTGGAACCTCACGGGTGTTTTCTGGCACTTACTATTGAATAGAGTAATTGTAAAATCTCCGTGAGCCACGGTTGTAGGAAATATTTATTTGTTCACAGCGAAATATTTTTTGCCTTACCGGCAGGGATAGTACTGATCAGAGTAAATTTTAAAATAACCAGGGTTATTGAAATTTGTCCGAGAATTAGTGGTCTCCATGCGTCATGGAAAGGGAGTTTTTTTAAGGTTACTCATATTTATTCGTTGCTTTTTAAGTCTGAAGCTATTTAAGCCTGTGGAATTTTATTTTTATTGCGCGGTAGGAATAAAAACCACATTTTCTTGATAATGGAGATTAATTATGAGTAATTCAATAACCACTAGGAATTTCAATCCTTTGACTGTTGGCGACAAAGTTTTTTCTGCCTCTGATGGTTCGGTAAGTACAATAACTGAAGAAGATATTAAAAGCAAAGTTCTTCATGTAGGAGATATTATCGTTTCGGATGATGGTACCGTGGTCTCTATGAAAGACGGTGGGGATCAGGACATTTTAGCAGACGGGCGTAATTTAACTGGTAATAAGGACGACGATGCGGGTCAGAAAAAGAGCGGGTTCTGGGATAAGTTATTCAGCTTTGCAAATAGTAAGCAAGAAAAAGAATTAGTATTTGACGGGGTATTGCAGAGTAACGGAGGCAATACCATAACCATGCCTTCGAGTGATAGAACGCAAATAGACGAGGAGGGGAGAATGCATGCAACTGCATTGCTATATAGCGATAAATTATGGGTGGGGGGGAAAAAGCTTAGTGTTGAGGATTTGCAAAATTATGTTGTCAACCATCCTGAGGACGTTCGGGTGGTCGATGCATGCAAGTGGTTTATTGATAACAAGGATGAGCTATATCGCATGCGTGCAAATTTAAGAAATATGCAGGATGAGCCAACGCTTAACAAAAGTAATCTTAGAACCTATATAGAAAACCCAATGGAAACGTGTAAGTACAAAAACACAGCGTCAATACCAAAAGGATCGACGAATAAACCAGGAGAATTAGCAGCAGTAACCATAAATGCAACAATAAAAACAGGATTGACAACACCAGGTGCAGTCCGGTCAGCCGAAAAGTCAGCCGAAAGTGCAGCACCTCTAATTATTTCATCAAACGTAGGAAGGATTGGAGCAAGAACGAATTTGGATTTAGCAAAAACGGCTGATATATTAGCCGCAGCATTGTCAACAGCAAGCGACAATCTAGAATCTTCAATAAAAATAGGAATAAGAAAAGCAAATGAATTATCAGTAAGATCGTTAGTGCAAGGTGATGAGAACAAAGTAACGACAGGTAAAGAAGCAGCTGATATTTTATTTAATAAACTTGATTGGAAGGGTAAATATTATAGTTTTAAGCAGTTAGAAGAAATAGCAAATAGCGAAGGTCCTTCTTCAGACTTAAAAAAAGCGGCTAGATATTTCGTCGACCATAAAGATGAGTTCTCAAGGATGGAGACAAATTCTACTGGAAGGAACGATAAGATTATCAGCAAGTTAAATGTTGGAAGGTATATACAAGATCAAAATGCCATAGGAGAATATAACAAAGACGGCATCAGCAACGAAGGGCTGAGAACAATCAAAGACATCGTCGATACTATGCGTCAAACATTGAACGCGGGTAATTTTAAAACGAATAGGTACGATGATGGGACGTATTCCTTGCGAGATTTGAATGACTTTGTAGTAAATGGTGCGATTACTGATAAAAAAACTGTTGCTGCGATTAGGCTTTTAAAGGAGCATGAAGATATGTTCAAGGAAATAGATATAGCTTTAACCGGGCCGGGCAGTAGGGATCTAAAAATCAGTCTACATGACCTGGATATAATTTCTCAGAGTACAGGAAGATAAGCAGTATTAAAGAATGGAAGGCATGCACTTGGCAACAAGTCAATGTTGTCTTTGGAATTTGAATTAATGTATAGAATTAATAATCAAAAAAATAATTTTATTTATTTTAATGTCATTCAGTTAATTTCTGAATGACATTTTTATGTTTGATTCGTTTGTAATAGATTCGCACACTATTTTTTAGCTAGACAACCGCGGAATAAAACCCGGACTTAAGGATGAAAGCTGCAGATTGAGAATCGGACAAATATTATTTTCAAAGAACTAAATGGAAAAAATCACTAAAAACGGAATAAATACGACACCCTTTACATTGTTTTCATGCGATGGACGGAGCTTGATCTCTACGTTCAGTAACGTTTTTTTGCGATCACTAGATTGCCTGGGTTCGTCGCCGTACAGAAGCGCTGCTGTTTCAACGATGTCGGCAACGTTCGTCGCAGTGGTGTCAGGCTGTGTATCAAGGCATTCTCTGCATCGACGCCGATATGCGCTTTCATGTCGAGGTAGCAATGGCTGCCTTTCTTCGTGAAACCTGATGTACGCGAAAAACTGGTTTGCTTGAGGGCCATTGCTGCCTCTTTTACATTGCGGGCCGGTGAATTTAAGCGCCGAAAATCAGGAGATTGAATCAGCGCTCTCCGATGCTTTGCTAAGTTCCACTGAAAACGGGCCCGCGCCGAATTTTCTGGAGCCTGCCTTACAAGGGTAGACCCGGAGCGTGCAATGGCATCCCGCAGCAAGGCATGGCAGCTATAATCGACCGATGCAAAATCTCCTTCACAATCTCAATGCCGAACAACTCGCCGCTGTCACGTTACCCGCCCAGCATGCGCTGATTCTGGCGGGCGCTGGCTCCGGAAAAACCCGTGTGCTGACCACCCGTATCGCTTGGCTGATCCAGACCGGACAGGTAGCGCCGAATGGCGTCCTGGCCGTGACCTTTACCAACAAGGCTGCCAAGGAAATGACGCTGCGGCTGTCAACCATGATGCCCATCAGTACGCGCGGCATGTGGATAGGAACGTTTCATGGCTTGTGCAATCGGCTTTTGCGCGCGCACCACCGGGATGCCGGTTTGCCGCAGACCTTCCAGATTCTCGATTCTTCGGATCAACTGTCGATGATCAAGCGCATGCTCAAAGCGCTTAATGTTGATGACGAAAAATTTCCGCCACGCAATTTGATGTATTTCATCAACGGTGCCAAGGACCAGGGCTTGCGCGCCAAGGATGTCGATGCCAGCGATGATTACAACCGCCGCTTGGTCGAGCTATACGATTATTACGACAATCAGTGCCAGCGCGAAGGCGTGGTGGATTTTGCCGAACTGCTGCTGCGTACCTACGAGTTGATGAGCCGCAACCAGCCGCTTCGCGAGCATTATCAGGCGCGCTTCAAGCACATTCTGGTTGATGAATTTCAGGATACGAACAACCTGCAATATAACTGGCTCAAGCTAATGGCTGGCAAGCGCGGTGCGGTGTTTGCTGTGGGTGACGACGATCAGAGCATCTACGCTTTTCGCGGCGCCAATGTGGGCAACATGTCGGCGTTCGAGCGTGAATTCGATGTGCAGAACCTGATCAAGCTGGAACAGAATTATCGCTCGCACGGTCACATCCTTGATACCGCCAACCTGCTCATCGCCAACAACACGAAGCGTCTCGGTAAAAACCTGCGCACCGATGCCGGTCATGGCGAGCCGGTGCGGATTTATGAATCGAACAGCGATTTGCTCGAGGCACAATGGATTATCGAAGAAGCCAAGAGTCTTATCAATGAAGGGGCGCTGCGCAGCGAGATCGCGGTGTTGTACCGTTCGAATGCGCAATCGCGCGTGATCGAACATGCGCTGTTCTCCGCCGGGATTCCATACAAGGTGTATGGCGGTCAGCGCTATTTCGAGCGCGCCGAAGTCAAGAGCGCGATCGCCTATTTGCAGCTAATGGACAACCTGCACAATGACTCGGCCTTTTTGCGTGTCGTCAATTTCCCGACGCGTGGCATTGGTGCGCGCTCGCTGGAGCAATTGCAGGATGCTGCCCGTGCACACAATTTGTCGCTTTACGCGGCGGTGCCGCATGTGGCCGGCAAGGCGGGTTCATCGCTGGGTGCATTCATCAAGCTCATTGAAAGCACCCGTTTCGAAACGGCTCAACTGGCCTTGCCCGAGATGGTCAATGTGGTACTGGCGGCGAGCGGCCTGATTGCGCATTACCAGAACGAGAAGGAAGGCGCGGACCGCGTCGAGAATCTGGAGCAACTGGTCAATGCGGCCACCGTTTTCGTCAACGAAGAAGGTTTTGGCCACGACGCACCGGCCTTTCTCGGGCCACAAAGTTCGCCGATGAGCGGTACGGCCATCGTGCTGGAAGATGGCTTTGAGGTACTCGATGCCGATGCGCCGTTGCCGGCGGTGATGTCGCCGCTGTCGGCCTTCCTGTCGCATGCCTCGCTTGAAGCGGGTGACAATCAGGCCAGCGCCGGGCAGGATGCGATGCAGTTGATGACGGTGCATTCAGCCAAGGGGCTGGAGTTTGATACCGTGTTCATTACTGGTCTCGAAGAAGGTTTGTTCCCGCACGAGAATGCGCAGAAGGAAGAGGCTGGCGTTGAAGAAGAACGGCGCCTGATGTACGTGGCAATCACGCGGGCACGCCAGCGGTTGTACATGAGTTTTTCGCAGACGCGGATGTTGCACGGACAGACCCGCTACAACCTCAAGTCACGGTTTTTTGCCGAACTGCCGGAAGAATCGTTGAAGTGGTTGTCGCCAAAAGTGCAGCCGTTTTATCGTTACGATAGCCCGAAGGCTGCGTGGGTCGATGTACCGACAGCACACGTGCCGGCGTTAGGTGCGAGTCAGAAAGAGCTGGGCTGGCGGATCGGCGAATCGGTTGCCCATGCCAAGTTTGGTGAAGGTGTGATCATCAATATCGAAGGCGGCGGCATGAATGCCCGCGCGCATATCAACTTTGGCCGGCACGGGATGAAGCTGCTTGATTTGAGTATTGCGAAGCTCGAGAAAGTGGCTTGAGGGCGGTGCAATTGCGTGGTTTAGTAGCCCACGCGCGCGAACCGGAAATGCTGGTCAATTCGGGTTTTGGTGGTGCATTCGCGTGGGCACGATAACCCTGTGCCCACCCTACGGTCAGCATCGGACCGGCGCGATGCGGGGATGGTGCAATGCACCCTACGCATTGCGTGGTTTAGTAGTATTCGCGTGGGCACGATAACCCTGTGCCCACCCTACGGTCAGCATCGGACCGGCGCGATGCGGGGATGGTGCAATGCACCCTACGCATTGCGTGGTTTAGTAGGGTGGGCACGGCATCTTGTGCCCACGCGCGCGAACCGGAAATGCTGGCCAATTCGGGTTTTGGTGGTGCATTCGCGTGGGCACGATAACCCTGTGCCCACCCTACGGTCAGCATCGGACCGGCGCGATGCGGGGATGGTGCAATGCACCCTACG
>JBLHLW010000058.1:0-28118 GCA_047621345.1 Minisyncoccia bacterium
CGCGGAAGGTACCCGACTGACGCAGCAACTTGTCAACGAGGGTGGTTTTGCCATGGTCAACGTGAGCGATGATGGCGATGTTACGGATGGCGCGTTTTGTATTTGACATGATCTTTTCGGGCTGAATGCTTGCGTGGTTCGTTCTTGCTGATATCTTGCTTAGTGCTCGGTGAGTGCTTGCTTCGAGCTTGAAGCATCAAGAGAGGAGTGTGAAATTTCGAAAACCGTGCATTCTATCATGTTGCGCTGCACGAACCGTTAAAACGGGTGGGAGTTTTTAGGGTGAAGCCGATGGACTCAGACAACGACCTGTGCACGCATTACTGCGCGGTCGATACGAGTCGTTCCGGTGCCAACACCCCAAATTCCTGCATCAGACCGGTGCCCAGCAAACAGGTATCGGAAGCACGGTATACCCGAACCCGACCCTCGATCGCTGGCAATGCAACGTCTTCCTTGCCAAGCGACAAGCGCTGTCCGTGTAAGAATCGACGCGCCAGTTCATCATCGAGTGACAGTGCCGGAAAGCTCACCAGCAATGCATCTACCGGCGCAAGCAGAGTGCCACGCTGCACCTCCTCAACCGCGGCTAACTGCTCCAGCGTGACTGAATTAGCCAGTACCAGGTCGCCAACTTGCGTGCGCCTGAGCGCATTCAGGTGACCGCCACAACCCAGCGCAGCACCAATATCTTCGCCAAGCACACGGATGTAGGTGCCTTTACTGCAACTGACACGCAAGGTCAAAAACGGTGCGTCATAGCGCATCAACTCAAGTAAATGGATCACGACCGGCCGCGCTTCGCGCTCCAGCGTAATGCCTGCGCGGGCGTATTCGTACAATGGTTTGCCATCGCGCTTAAGCGCCGAATACATGGGTGGCACCTGATTAATCGCGCCTCGGAATTTTTCCAGCACCAATTCAATCTGCGTCAGCGTGACATCCACTGGCAAGGTTTCGAGAATCTCGCCCTCGGTGTCACCGGTATCGCTGCGCAAGCCAAGATGAACCACAGTTTCATAGGTCTTGTCGGCCTCAAGCAAATCCTGCGCGAACTTGGTCGCTTCGCCAAAACACAGTGGCAGCAAACCGGTTGCAAACGGGTCAAGAGTGCCGGTGTGCCCGGCTTTTTCGGCGTTAAACAGTCGCTTGGCCTTGATCAGCACATCATTGCTGGAATGCCCTGCGGCCTTGTCCAGCAGCAGCACGCCATGGACAGGAACACGCCTTTTACGGAGAGGGGAAGTTGCCATCGCGATGCCTGATCCGACCTGGCTTACGCCTGGTCGTCATCCTTTGCGCGAGTGGCATTGGCTTCATCGATCAATTTTGATAATTCCATGCCACGCGCTGTCGATGTGTCATGCACGAAATGGAGCTCTGGCAGGGTATGCACATGCAAGCGACGTCCAAGCTGGCCACGGATGAAACCAGAGGCAATTTTTAATCCGGTTACCGTGTTCTTGATCGCTTCCTTGTCATCGCTGAGCATCGTGAAAAATACTTTGGCGTGCGCGTAATCCGGCGTCAACTGGACTTCGGTGACGGTGATCATGCCCACGCGGGGGTCTTTCAATTCATAGGCGACGATTTCTGCCAGGTCGCGCTGAATCTGGTCGGCCACGCGGATACCGCGGACGGGAATAGTTTTACTGTGCTTTGCCATGATGATGACTCGAAAGATTCGACAGCGGAGAAGTCCGACCGGTCGAAGTACTGAAAATGGGATGCCCCAAATAGTACAGGCCTGCGTGCCTGCGCGAGATCAGATCATGAAGATCGGCATCTCGCGCAGCCACCCAGGCCTGCGCATGTCCATGCAATTGTCTTACAGGGTACGCGCGACTTCCTGGACTTCGTAAATCTCCAATTGATCGCCTTCCTTGATATCGTTAAAGTTCTTCAGGGTCAAACCGCATTCGAAGCCGAACTTGACTTCCTTGACGTCGTCCTTGAAGCGCTTGAGCGAATCAATTTCGCCGGACCAGAGAATGACGTTATCGCGTAGCAGTCGAGCTGAGGCACCGCGACGCACAAGACCTTCGAGTACGTAACAACCGGCAATCGCACCCACCTTGCTGACCAGCAGGACCTGTCGAATCTCGACCAGCCCCAACGATTGCTCGCGTTTTTCTGGAGACAGCATGCCCGACATCGCGGCTTTGATTTCATCAACGGCATCATAAATGATGTTGTAGTAACGAATATCGACACCATTGGACTCGGCCACTTTGCGTGACTGTGCATCTGCACGGACATTGAAGCCAATGATGACCGCTTTCGATGCCACGGCGAGGTTGACATCGGACTCGGTGATACCACCGACGCCGGCATGCACGACCTGAACCCGCACTTCTGAAGTCGACAGCTTTTGCAGCGACTGCACCAGCGCCTCTTGCGAACCCTGCACATCGGTCTTGATGATCATCGGCAGGTTCTTGACTTCGCCTTCAGCCAGATGATCGAACATGTTCTCGAGCTTGGCGGCTTGCTGCTTGGCCAGCTTCACGTCGCGGAATTTACCTTGACGGAACAGACCGATTTCACGCGCTTTGCGTTCATCGAGCATGACCATGACATCTTCACCAGCGATCGGCACTTCGGTCAGGCCCTGGATCTCGACGGGAATCGATGGACCAGCTTCATTGATCGATTTTCCGTTTTCATCGAGCATAGCCCGAACACGACCGTAGGCAGAACCAGCCAGCACCACGTCACCGCGACGCAAGGTACCCGACTGCACCAGAATTGTTGCGACCGGACCGCGTCCCTTGTCGAGGCGAGCCTCGATCACCAGACCACGTGCCGGTGAGGCAATCGGTGCCATCAACTCAAGTACTTCGGCTTGCAGCAAAACGCTCTCCAGCAAATCGTCGATACCCTGGCCCGTTTTGGCCGACACCGAGATAAATGGCGAATCGCCACCGTACTCTTCCGGCAAGACGTTCTCAGTCACCAATTCCTGCTTGACGCGATCCAGATTACCACCTGGTTTGTCAATTTTGTTAATTGCCACAACCAGCGGTACGCCCGCCGCTTTGGCGTGGGCAATCGCTTCCTTGGTTTGCGGCATCACGCCATCGTCGGCAGCAACCACCAGAATGACGATGTCGGTTGCTTTAGCACCGCGCGCACGCATTGCGGTAAAGGCTTCGTGACCCGGGGTATCGAGGAAAGTAATCATGCCACGCGGAGTCTCGACGTGATACGCACCGATATGCTGGGTAATGCCGCCGGCTTCACCGGAGGCGACCTTGGCACGACGGATGTAATCAAGCAGCGACGTTTTACCATGGTCAACGTGACCCATGACGGTCACTACTGGTGCACGTGGCAAGAGCTCAGCATCGGCATGTTCAACGCCATCTTCGAGCAATGCTTCAGGATCATCGGCCTTCGCAGGATGCGCTGTGTGGCCCATTTCTTCCACCAGGATCATCGCCGTTTCTTGATCGAGTACCTGATTGATCGTGACCATCTGACCCAGCTTCATCAGATGCTTGATGACCTCGGATGCTTTAACAGCCATCTTGTGAGCCAGCTCAGCGACGGTAATCGTCTCCGGCACCAGCACATCCTTGATGACCGCTTCGGTCGGGGCCTGGAAATTCGTTTCGCGGTCGTCCGCACCACCATGTGACGGACGGCGACCTTTGGCACCGCGCCAGGCATCGCGACCACCGCCTGCATTGCCACGGGTCTTGATTCCAGCGCCGCGTTTTTTGGCGTCGTCCTGCCAAGTCGATGAGACGTTAGCTGACTTGATCGCTTTTTTATCGGCAACAACAGCCGGCTTTTTTTCGTCTTTCTTCTCGCCTGGCTTTTTGTCGGCAGGCTTGTGCAGCGTGCCTTCGGCAGTCTTGGCAACTACGGGCGGCGCCACGGGTTCTGGCGCTTTGATGACACGACGGGGCGCGCTCATCATCAGCTTGATCTGCGCGACTTCATCGGCTACAGCCTGGCGCGCCTTGTCAGAGGCAGCCGATCTATCGGCGGCCTCTTTGGCGGCATCCTTGGCCAATTGAGCAGATTTCTTTTTTGCCTCTTCGGCATCAACGCGTTTTTTTTCTTCGATCACTGATCCATCCGGCTTGGCAACTTCAACTGGGGCTTCAACAGAGGCCGCTTTTTGCGCCTCGAGTTCCGCTTTTTGCACGGCCTTGGCATGCGCCAAGTTATCGGCATCTAGCTTGGCAAGGCGTTCCTGCTTTTCGCGCAGTTCGGCTTCCTGACGTGCGATCAGTTCAGCTTGACGCCGAGCCTCGTCTGCACGACGAGCGACTTCAGCCTCATCAATCACTGGCACAACAGGCGCAACGACAACGGGTGCCGCGACAGGTGTTTCGTCACGCTGCACGAAAGTACGTTTTTTACGCACTTCGACCTGAATGGTGCGTGACTTACCTGTGGCATCAGCCTGTTTGATTTCGGTCGTTTCCTTGCGTGTCAGCGTGATTTTTTTTGCTTCGCTGGCCGCGGCGGCACCATGCGCTCGCCGCAAGTGATCAAGGAGCTTATCCTTGTCATCTTTCGACAGCACATCATCGGTCGTCATTTTTTCTACGCCAGCAGCGCGCAGCTGAGTCAGCAGCAAGTCAGCCGGCATCTTCAGCTCGGTCGCAAATTGGGCTACGTTGTTACTCGCCATTCAGTCCTCTTTTCTATGTGGCGCGGTAGATGATAATCGAACTTCTCGGATCATTTGGCTTCCGCGAGGTTCCATGCCTTGGCTTGAAGCGCCTTGACACGATCATCGTACTTGGCATCGATGAGCTTCATCTCTTCATCGGTCACATCTTTAAATTCACCATCTATCAATTGCCGTGCGCGGTCTGCTGGCAAAGCCAGGATCGCGCCAAACTCGTCATAGGCCAAGCCGGAAAATGCCGCCAACGTTTTCACGCCAGCCAGTCCGAGCTTGCCGGCGGTAACCCGGTCCATACCTTCCATCGTGGCCAACGCGTCGTCCATTCCTTCGAGGCCTTCTTCGGAAGCAATTGCCTCCGTCACCAGGGCATCGCGGGCGCGGGTGCGCAGCTCATTGACGGTATCTTCATCGAACGATTCGATCTCCAGCATTTCACTGATCGGCACGTAAGCGATTTCTTCTAGGCTGGCAAAACCTTCATCGACAAGGATGTCGGCGACTTCCTGGTCCACATCCAGCTTTTCCATGAACAACGCGCGAATCGCGGCAGTTTCATTAGCGGATTTGCTGGCCGACTCTTCAGCAGTCATGATGTTGATTTGCCAGTTGGTCAGTTCTGCTGCCAGACGGACATTTTGCCCGCCACGACCGATCGCAATGGCCAGATTTTCTTCGTCGACCACGACGTCCATCGCATGTTTTTCTTCATCGACTACGATCGAGGACACATTTGCCGGGGCCAACGCACCAATGACAAATTGCGCCGGATCCTCCGACCACAACACGATGTCAACCCGCTCACCGCCGAGCTCGCCTGTGACAGCTTGTACGCGAGAACCCCGCATACCAACGCAAGTACCGATTGGATCGATGCGCTTGTCGCTCGTGAACACGGCGATTTTGGCACGTACGCCAGCGTCGCGTGCTGCCGACTTGATGATCAGCAGGCCTTGCTCGATCTCAGGCACTTCCAGCTCGAACAGCTTCATGATGAACTCTGGCGACGTACGCGACAGGATCACTTGTGGGCCGCGGGCATTACGGTCAACCCGCAAAATGAAGGCGCGGACACGATCACCGATACGCAAGTTTTCTTTCGGGATCATCTGGTCACGCGGAAGTCGCGCTTCGATTTTGCCAGATTCAACAATGGCATCACCACGCTCCATGCGCTTGATCGTGCCGGTGACCATCGAGTCGCCGCGCTCCAGAAAGTCCTGCAGAATCTGCTCGCGCTCTGCATCACGAATGCGCTGCAATACAACCTGCTTGGTGTCCTGTGCAAAACGGCGGCCGAAGTCAACCGATTCGATCGGCTCTTCAATGTGATCGTCGACTTCGATATCGCTAATTTGCTCAATGGCTTCGAAGTGCAGGATTTCCTGATCAGGCAGTTGCAATCCAGCTTCATCGGGCACGACATGCCAGCGGCGGAATGATTCGAACAGTCCGGTTTCACGATCGATTGTTACCCGAATATCGACATCGCCGTCATAGCGTTTTTTGGTCGCCTGGGACAAGGCATGCTCCAGGGCGCCAAAGACGATATCTTTGTCGACATTTTTTTCGCGCGCCAGCGCATCAACCAACAATAAAACTTCGCGACTCATGCTTTGCGACTCCTAAAATCCACTTTCGGCACCAAATGTGCCTTATCCACATCGGCGAGCGTAAACGCCAGCATCGCCGAGCCTTCTTTTCCTTCAAATTCGAGCGCCAATTGATCGCCCTCGGGGACATGCAATATCCCCTGAAATGATTTCCGGTTCGCCGCACCAGGCATCGGCATGCGCAACTTGACGATCGCCTCCATTCCGGCAAAACGCACGTAATCAGCCAACTTTTTAAGTGGTCGATCGAGACCCGGCGATGAGACTTCAAGCCGTTCGTACACCGCATTTTCCACGGTGAGCACATGCAGCAACTGATGTGTGACTTTTTCACAGTCTTCTACCGTGATCATGCCGCGCTCGGCCTGCTCGGGAAGAAAGTCGATGTATACGCGCAGCAGACCGCGCGCGGCCTGCTCGAAATCGACCAGCTCATACTCCATCCCAACCACGGTTTTTTCTATCAATTCCAGCAACTGCAAGGCCATTCTCCAAATTGGGCAATAAAACTGCTCACTGCCATGTCAGTATGATCAACACAATCTGTTTAACAAAAAAAAAATGGGCAGATGCCCATCTTACAATCCTGCCTCGCTGGTAGCTTTTATGTGCGCTTGTGTACTTGCGCAGGCTAACCAACGATTTTAATAACTGCCGCAGTATAGTCCATTACGTTGTGCGCCGCAATGCTGAACATGCCCCAATCTCGGCGCCAAAAGGGTCGAATAAACCTTTGCTTCGACGCAAAAAACAGATGTTCGTCGGCACGACATTACCCCCGCGAACGGCGCCGCTGACCGCCTGGACCGCCTTGATTAACACCGAAGCCGCCTTGATTTCCACCAAAACCACCCTGACCACCGCGACCCTGCCCACCTTGGCCACCTTGCCCTGGACCACGTCCTGGCCCACCAGCTCGACGCGCCTGACCCGTAGCAGGGAACCCGAGCGCGGTTTGCATCGGATCAGGCTGACGAGTACGTGCCTTGGCCGGCGCGCCCCGCCCTTGACCCTGGCCTCCTTGCCCTTGAGCTGGATAGGCGCCCGGCCCACGCGGCTGACCTTGGCCAGCGAAGCCACCCGGCCCGCGTGCCGGGGCACCCCGTCCTTTACCCGGCCACTGACCTGGCTCTGGCGCGTTGGCACGATTACCGTTCGGCCCACCGTGACGCGCCGTCGTCGGTGCACGTTCGATGCGATTGCCATTGACGCCGCCTTCGCTATCATGTTCATCGCTTCGCCCTCTCGAGGGCTCGCTCTTGCCAACGGTTTTTTCGAGACCACTAATTTTCAGCAAATCACGCACTGAATGCTCATCCATCTCTTCCCAGCGACCGCGCTTGAGATTGGGTGGCAACACCATCGCGCCATAACGCGTGCGAATAAGCCGCGATACGGTCAGGCCGATTGCTTCGAACATGCGGCGCACTTCACGATTGCGGCCCTCACCGATGGTGACGCGATACCACTTATTGACGCCTTCGCCACCACCATCAGCGACCCGCGAGAACTGAGCGACACCGTCATCGAGCTCGACACCTGCCAGCAATTTCTGGCGCATGCCTTCCTCCAGCTCGCCCAATGTACGAACCGCGTATTCACGATCAATGTTGTAGCGGGGATGCATTAGCCGATTCGCCAGATCGCCGGAGGTTGTGAACAACAACAAACCTTCGGTATTAAAGTCGAGGCGTCCGACCGCTAGCCATTTCCCAGCCTTCATGTTGGGCAAGCGCTCGAAGACCGACGGGCGACCATCCGGATCATCGTGACTGACGATTTCGCCGGCGGGTTTGTGATACACGAGCACGCGCGGCGGCTTCTTGCTAACACGGCGCTGAATCAGCTTACCGTTAATGCGAACCTGATCCTGCGCCAGAATACGTTGACCGATATGGGCCGGCTCGCCATTCACCGAAACTCGCCCGGAAATGATCAGCTCTTCCATGTCACGTCGCGAACCCAGCCCCGCCTCGGCTAATACTTTGTGCAACTTCGGCGCATCGTCGTCTGCGGTCAAATCGCGCCGCACAACTTTTGGAGCGGGCGCACGTCCGTTACGGACGCCATCGGCCTCAGCGCCACCCTCGGACTCATCAAACGCCGCCGAGGTCACGAAAGAAAACACCGAATCAGCGTCCGTTGCGCGTGGCGCATTGCGAGATGCATTATTGGCTGCTGGCTTCTGGCGAGATTTTTGGGCGCCACCCTGTCCTTTTGGACGATCTTCATTGTTACGGGGACGCGCCTCGCGCGGCGTATGCTGGCGTGGCGCCCGGACTTGTGCGGGCTGTGCAGGTGGGATCGCACCATCGGCAAGACTTTCAGGCGGCGCTATTGCAGCACCCTCTTGTGTCGCAACACCCGGCTCGACCGAATCACGCGTGCGGCGCAGATTGCGCGGACCACGCACGTTGCGGCGCGGAGCAACGACCGGTGCATCCGGCGCCGTCGACAACGACAACGACGTAGTACTTGTTTCAACTGCCGCCACAACCGCAGCTTCAGGTCCACTCGCCGACTCGACCACCACCTTAGCGGGCACCTTCGCTCGTGGAGCGCGCTTGCGTGCCACTTTGGGTTCAGCTGATGTAGCAGGAGTGACGTCGCTAGGACTGTCGTCGTGAGATTTAGGCGGATTCATTATTGGATTCTTTATTGTGCTCGACCGACGAGGTGTCGGTCATCGGGTCAGGAAAATGCGTATCGTCAGGAACTTCGACCTGACCCAATGACGCTGCCGGTACTACAGTTGATACGGAATGCGGTACTACGGAAAGCCGGACTTGGCTCTCTCCCTCTACCCAGGATTTTAGGCCAGCATCGAGACTCTGGATCTTCTCCAGCAAGCCCTCCTGCTCCGCCCCTTTGAGCGCCTGCTGCAGCGGCGGCATTTGATCCAGCGACGCCAAACCAAGGTCGTCAAGAAATTGGCGGGTAGTCGCCAGCAATGCAGGGCGCCCCGGCACATCGCGATGCCCTATCGCCTCGACCCAGTTACGCTCTTCGAGCATCTTGATCGTCAGGGAATTCACCGCTACGCCGCGAATTTCTTCGATGTCACCTCGCGTCACAGGCTGCCGATAAGCAATAATCGCCAACGTCTCAAGTGTCGCACGTGAATACTTAGGCGGCCGCTCCGGGTTGAGTCGCTCAAGATAAATTTTCATTTCCGGGCGACTCTGGAAACGCCAGCCCGTCGACAGACTCACGATATCTACGCCTTTGCCGGACCAATCGAGACGCAATTGCTCAAGCATCGAGCGGATAGTGTCCGCACCAACTTCGTCACCACGACCATCCGGGTCGACGTACAGCTTTTTTAGCGCGGCAATAGACAACGGCTCATGCGCGCACAAGAGGGCTGTTTCGAGGACTTTTTTCGCCTCAGTGGTATTCATTGATAGTTGTTGTCCGGCTTTTTTATCGTATCAGCTTGAATTATATTCAACGGCAATCATTCGACGTGACTGCACGGTCAGAGAACCCGTTGATCTTGCCATCCGACGCCCATACCAGGGAGATGGTTAATGGGCGGGACTATTTATTGCGTTTTGGCTTGGTAATACTGAAAAGAGACTTGGTTGCGGGGACAGGATTTGAACCTGTGACCTTCGGGTTATGAGCCCGACGAGCTGCCAGACTGCTCCACCCCGCGTCTGATTTGGTGGAATATACAGCCTATCAGTCGATATTGCAACGACTTCAGCGCGGATTTTGCGGTGATACACTCTATGGCGGCCCGTATTAAAGGCCGGAACCTACCCATGCATTCACCCCACTCATTAAGCGACAAGCCATGAAATTCTGCTCCGAATGTGCGCAACCGGTCACGATGATGATTCCTCCCGACGATAACCGCCTGCGTTACGTTTGCTCCGGTTGTGGCGTGATCCATTACCAAAATCCGAAGCTGGTCATCGGCTCAATCCCGATATGGGATCAGGACGGTGACACACAGGTTCTACTGTGTCGTCGGGCAATCGAGCCGCGCATGGGTTACTGGACCTTGCCGGCGGGCTTCATGGAAAATGCGGAAACGACCGCGGCAGGGGCGCAACGCGAGACGGAAGAGGAAGCCGGCGCACATATTGCACTCCACGACGTATTCACGATGATGAATGTGCCGCACGTGCATCAAGTTCACCTGTTTTATCGCGCCACCCTGCTAGACCTGAACTACCTCGCTGGGATCGAAAGCCTTGAAGTGCAGTTATTTTCCGAGGCGACGATTCCTTGGGACGAGATTGCTTTTCCGACCGTCAGCCTGACGCTGGAGCTATTTTTCAAAGACATGCATAAAGTCAGGGAGGGGGGCCATTTCGGTTTCCATGCCCAGGACATTCTGAAACCGATGCAAGCCAGCTAATAGGGTGTGACGATCTTGAAAATTCCTTGGCTAGAGTGCAATGACACGTTTCCGGACGTGGAACAGGCACTCAATGAGACCGACGGCGCTGCCGGCTTGCTGGCAGCCGGCGCCGATCTGTCGCCACAGCGGTTGCTCGAAGCCTACCGGCGAGGTATCTTTCCTTGGTTTTCCGAGGGCCAGCCTATCTTGTGGTGGAGTACCGATCCGCGCATGGTGTTGCAGACCGATCATTTTGTGATGTCGAATAGCCTGAAAAAAACCTTGCGCAAGGTCAGTCGGGACAAGCGCTGGGCAGTCCGCTTCGATACCGCATTCGAGCAAGTGATGCGCGCATGCGCAGCACCACGGCGCGACGGACCAGGAACCTGGATCAGCGAAGAGATCGTTACTGGCTATTGCAGCTTGCATCAACTCGGCTATGCTCATTCATCAGAAGTGTGGTTCGACGACGTTCTGGTCGGTGGCGCGTATGGCGTCAGTATCGGCCGCATGTTTTACGGCGAATCAATGTTTGCGCGTGTCACTGACGCCTCCAAGATCGCCCTCGCCCACTTGGTTGGCTTCCTGAAAAATCAGGCGGTTTCGATGATAGACTGCCAGCAAGAAACGGCGCATCTGGCCTCGTTGGGGGCTGCGCCAATCAGCCGTGCCGCGTTCATCCGGCATCTGCGTAACGCAGTGACACAACCGCAGATCGAACACTGGGCACCCGTCGATATAGCAGCACTGGTAACACGAACAAGCCCGAACCACCATGACGCATCTTAAAGACTTGCCGTTCTCCACCTTGCAGTTTTATGCCACGGCACCGTATCCGTGCAGTTACCTGAGCGATCGGCAAGCCCGCTCGCAGGTGGCGACGCCTTCGCATTTGATCAACGCCGATGTCTATTCGCAACTAGTCAAGACCGGTTTCCGGCGCAGCGGTGTATTCACATACCGCCCGTATTGCGATGGCTGTCAGGCCTGCACACCGGTGCGCGTCGACGTCGCAGCCTTCCACCGCAACCGCAGCCAGCGCCGCGCCTGGGCACAGCACCAGCACTTGAACATCGCCGTTACCACGCTGGCTTACAGTCATGAACACTACGACCTGTACCTGCGTTATCAGGCGGCCCGCCACGCTGGCGGCGGCATGGATCAGGATAGCCGTGATCAATACGCCCAATTTTTACTACAAAGCAAAGTCAATACACGCCTGGTCGAATTCCGCGAAGACGACGGTACACTGCGCATGGTCAGTATCATCGACGTCCTTGACGATGGCCTGTCCTCGGTCTACACGTTTTATGAACCCGATATTGAAGGCATGTCGTTCGGCACTTACAACGTATTGTGGCAAATCGAACAGGCAAAAACACTTGCCTTGCCGTACGTGTACCTCGGCTACTGGATCGAAGCCAGCCCCAAGATGGCCTACAAAATCAACTTTAAACCGCTGGAGGCACTGCGACTGGGAGTCTGGGCGCGGCTCTGAGTCGCGCCCTCCCTGTGCGGCCTTCTTCACCTCCATTCACTTTCCCTGAACTCGCCCCGTGTCCGACAAACTTCTCTACGCTGCCACCCGCCCGCTGCTATTTTTGCTTGATGCCGAAGATGCCCACAACCTGACGCTGCCGTCATTGCGGCGCGCCGCCCGGTTCGGCCTGACCGGCCTGATTCCGAAACCCGCGGCCGATCCGCGTACCGTGATGGGCCTGCACTTCCCCAATCCGGTCGGGCTAGCCGCAGGCCTCGACAAAGATGGCGCTTATATTGATGGTCTTGCAGCACTTGGTTTCGGCTTCATCGAAGTGGGTACCGTGACGCCACGCGCGCAGCCGGGCAATCCGAAGCCGCGCATGTTCCGCCTGCAACAAGCCAACGCGCTGATCAACCGCATGGGCTTCAACAATGGTGGCGCGGATGCCTTCGTGCGCAACGTGCAGGCCTCGCGTTTTTATCAGGAAAAAACAGGTATTCTTGGTCTGAATATTGGCAAAAATGCCGACACACCGATCGAACGTGCTGCCGAGGATTACCTGATCTGTCTCGATAAAGTCTATCCCTACGCCAGTTACGTGACAGTCAATATCTCGTCGCCGAACACCAAGAACCTGCGCCAACTGCAAGGTGCCGAAGAACTCGATGCCTTGCTGTCGCAACTCAAGGGCGCCCAGCGTCGACTTGCCGACCAGCATGGGCGCTACGTACCGCTGACGCTGAAGATCGCCCCGGATATCGATTCCGACCAGATCAAGACCATCGCCGCCGCCCTGCTGCGCCATGGCATCGACGGCGTCATCGCGACCAACACCACGACCAACCGCGAAGCCGTCAAAGGCATGGCGCATGCCGACGAAGCGGGTGGTTTGTCGGGCGCGCCGGTCAGGGATCAGTCGACCGCCGTGATCCGCGCGCTCTACGCGGAACTCGGCGACACGGTACCGATCATCGGTGTCGGCGGCATCCTCTCGGGTGCGGATGCAAAGGAAAAACAGGATGCCGGTGCAGCGCTAGTCCAGCTCTACACTGGTTTGATTTATCGCGGTCCGGCGCTGGTGCGCGAATGCGCCAGCGCCCTCAAAGGGAACTCATGAAAAAAATCCGGCTTGGCAGCAGCGATCTGCAAGTGACACCCATCTGCCTCGGTACGATGACTTTCGGTGAACAGAACAGCGAAGCCGAAGCGCACGCCCAACTCGATTACGCGCTCGAACGCGGCATCAACTTTATCGATGCCGCCGAGATGTATCCGGTCATGCCGCGCGCCGAAACCCAGGGTTCCACCGAACGCTTCATCGGCACCTGGCTGAAAAAATCCGGCCGCCGCAATGACATCGTGCTGGCCACAAAAATTGCCGGGCCGAATCCGTCCATGCACTGGATCCGCGGCGGCAAGAGTGACCTCAATGCGGTCAATATCCGCGCCGCTGTCGATGCTAGCCTGCAGCGCCTGCAAACCGACCGGATCGATTTGTACCAGTTGCACTGGCCGAGTCGCAACGTGCCGATTTTCGGGCAGTTGGCGTTCAATCCGGAAGCCGAACGTCCCTGCACCCCCATCGACGAGACCCTCGCGGTGCTCGGTGAACTGGTCAAGGAAGGCAAGATCGGCCAGATCGGTGTATCCAACGAAAGTGCCTGGGGCGTCAGTGAATTCATCAAGCAATCCGAGCTGCACGGCACGCCACGCATCGTCTCGATACAAAATGGCTACCATCTGGCCAACCGGAGTTTCGAAGGCGCGCTCGACGAAGTCTGCTTCCACGAGCAAGTCGGTTTGCTGGCCTACAGCCCGCTGGCGTTCGGCCAACTGACCGGCAAATACCTCGACGACGCCACGGCCAGCGGCCGCCTGACGATTTTCCCGCCGACCTGGAGCCCGCGCTATCTGCGTCCGACCGTGGTAGCGGCCACGCGCCGCTATGCCGCACTGGCTGCCGAACACGGCATGACACCAGCAGCGCTTGCGCTGGCATGGTGCTATTCGCGCTGGTTCGTTGCTTCGACCATCATTGGCGCGACGAGCCTGGCGCAACTGAAGGAAAACATCGACGCGCATACGGTCGTTCTGAGTGACGAAGTCATCGCAGCGATCAATGTGATCCACAAGGAGATCACGAATCCGGGGCAATAACGAGCGGACTGCGCACTGCGCCTGACTTACCTTGGCTCTGCAATCCAGCGTTTTTCCCGCTCGATCTCGGCAATCAACTCGGCTTCGGTGGGAGCCGAGATAGCCTGCCGGCCAAATTCAGCCGATAATAAGCCGACCAACAAAATCATAGGACCCGATACGATGAGCCTCGCTACCAGCATCAAGCCTATTTCCTATCTCAAATCCAACGCCGCAGACATTGTGAAGGACTTCGCAATTAATCCAGAAACGCTCATCATTACCCAGAATGGCGAAGCGAAGATGGTTGTCATGGACATTCACGAATACGAGCGCCAGCAAGAGACTTTCGCGCTATTGAAGCTCATCGCACTCGGAAGGAGGGAATTTGAACAAGGCAACTATCAGGAAGTTGACTCCTTCTTTGCAGAAATGGACGCGGAAGAATGAATCGAAAAGTCATTATTTTAGATAGCGCAAAACCTGATTTCAGAGAAATCAGGAAATACGTTCTCTCTCATTTTGGCGAGGTAGTTTGGAGTGAAGTCAATCAAGAATTCAAGAGCACAATTTCAAACATTGGATTGCATCCGGAAGCTGGAAAAGTGATTGAAAATTTAAAAGATATTGGTGTAATAAATTGTAGACTACGACTTGTTAGACAAACACGCATTGTTTATGAGTATGACGAAAAACTAGTTTTGATTCACATGTTCATTCATACAAAAAAAGACTTCAGATCGCACCTGATGAAGCGTCTTTTTTCAGAATAATCACGCATGGCTAATTACAAATTCAGCCTGGCATCACTCCCGCCCTTCATCGCTTCATCCACATCAGCCAGCGTCAGGTCGGACGCAAATTTCAGTATGAAGTCGCGCGTATAAGTGCGCAGGTAAGCGCCGCGCCGCACGGCCAACCGGGTCACGTTGGACGCGAACAGGTGGCTCGCCGACATCGTCTTGAGGCCGTTGCGCTGGCTTGCTTCAATGGCCATCGAGGCGACGATGCCCACCCCCATGCCGAGCGCAACATATTGCTGGATCACGTCCGAATCCATCGCCGTGAGGACGATGTCGGTGGCGATACCGGCTTTCCGGAACGCGTCGTCGATGTGGCCGCGACCGGTGAATCCAACATCGTACGTAATCAGCGGATACGCGCCCAGATCGTGCAAAGACACGCTCGACAAGTCCAGTAACGGATGACCGTCCGGCACTACGATCGCGTGATTCCACGTGTAGCACGGGAACGACACCAAGTCATCGAACTGGCTCAAGCCTTCGGTGGCAATCCCCACATCGGCCTTGCCCGACAACACCAACTCGGCAATATGTTCGGGTGAACTTTGCTGCAAGGCGATGCGTACTTCCGGGAAGTCCGTACGAAATGCCTGCACTACACGCGGCAGCACGTAGCGCGCCTGCGTATGCGTTGTCGCCACCGTCAATGTGCCGGTCTTTTTTTCGGCATACTCTTCCCCTGCCTGCCGCAAATTATCGGCTTCCATCAGCAGCCGTTCGACGATCACCAGGAGGCCCTTGCCCGGATCGGTCAGACCGGTCAGACGCTTGCCGTTGCGCTGAAAAATCTCGACACCCAGTTCGTCTTCGAGTTCACGGATCTGCCGGCTCACACCGGGCTGCGACGTGAACAGCACATTGGCCACTTCGGTCAGATTGAAGCCGCAGCGCGTGGCTTCGCGGACAGAGCGCAGTTGCTGAAAATTCATAGCGACTGGCCGACTGGTTCGTTCACAAACACGCGCAAGCGCTTCGGCCGCACCACCAGCGTTTCGCCCTCTTTCAGATTGAGCTGAAGGAAACGTTCGTTCGACATCACGACCTCGATCATCTCGCCGTTGTCATCCCGTTCGAGATCAAGCTGGGCCAGCGGGCCGATTGCATGAGCGCGCCGCAATATCGCGACAATGCCTGCGGCACCTGCCGAATACCGGTCGATCTCGATGTCGTGCGGACGCACGAATCCTATCCCGGCGGCGTCCTGTGCCAGCGCATGATCGGGCGCATCAAAGGTCACGCCGCCCGACTCCAGCACGCCTTCATGCACACGGCCCTGGAACAGGTTGACGTTACCAAGAAATCCATAGACGAACGGCGAGGCAGGATGGTTGTAGACCTCTTTCGGCGCACCGATCTGCTGCACCACGCCCTTGTTCATGACGACAATCTGGTCGGCCACCTCGAGCGCCTCTTCCTGGTCATGCGTGACAAAAATGCTGGTCACCTGCAACTCATCATGCAGACGGCGTAACCATCGGCGCAATTCCTTGCGCACCTTCGCATCCAGCGCGCCGAACGGCTCGTCGAGCAGCAGCACGCGCGGCTCCACCGCCAGCGCCCGCGCCAGTGCAATACGCTGGCGCTGGCCACCCGAAAGCTGCGGCGGAAAACGGTCAGCCAGCCAGTCGAGCTGCACCAACTCCAGCAGGCTCTTGACCTTATCGCGGATCTGCGCCTCGGACGGGCGCAGCGCGCGCGGCTTCACGCGCAGACCGAAGGCGATGTTTTCAAACACGGTCATGTGCTTGAACAGCGCGTAATGCTGGAACACAAAGCCGACCTGGCGCTCGCGTACATGGCGCGCCGAGGCGTCTTCGCCATCGAGCAACACCTGACCGCGATCGGCCTGTTCCAGACCGGCGATGATGCGCAACAGCGTGGTCTTGCCGCAACCGGACGGTCCCAAGAGTGCAGTTAATTCTCCAGCCGGAAAATTGAGCGATACCTCATCGAGGGCGATGAAGTTGCCGAAGCGCTTGTGGATGTTCCTGACTTCGATGGTCATGATGGATGTCCTTCCGGTTGATGAGCGCCGCTGTCTTGCAAGCGCCATTCGATGAATGATTTCAGGGCCAGTGTTACCAGTGCCAACATGGCCAGCAATGACGCCACCGCAAAGGCCGCCGCAAAGTTGTATTCGTTGTAGAGGATTTCGACATGCAGCGGAATCGTATTGGTCTCGCCGCGGATATGCCCCGACACCACCGACACCGCACCGAATTCACCCATCGCCCGGGCGTTACATAGGATCACGCCGTACAACAAACCCCATTTGATATTGGGCAGCGTGACATGCCAGAAAGTCCGCCAGCCCGACGCACCCAGCACCAGCGCCGCTTCCTCTTCTTCGCTGCCCTGCGCCTGCATCAACGGGATCAGTTCGCGCGCCACGAACGGAAAAGTCACGAAGATGGTCGCCAGCACCATGCCCGGCACCGCAAACAGAATCTTGATGTCATGCGCTTGCAACCACGGGCCGAGCCAGCCTTGCGCGCCGAATAGCAGCACGTAGATCAGGCCCGAAATCACCGGCGATACCGAGAACGGCAAATCGATCAGCGTCAGCAGAAAGCTTTTGCCGCGGAACTCGAACTTGGCAATCGTCCACGCAGCCGCCACGCCGAACACGAGATTGAGCGGCACGGCAATCGCTGCCACCAGCAAGGTCAGCCGGATCGCCGACAACGCATCCGGTTCGATGACCGCAGCAAGATACGTCTCCCAGCCTTTCTTGAAGGCTTCGACAAATACGGCCACCAGCGGTACGAACAGAAATAGCGTCAGGAAGGTCAGTGCGATGCCGATCAGCGTCCAGCGTACCCACGCAGGTTCGACGGTAGAGGAAATCCGGGTCGCGGCCATCTCAGATCCTCTTTGTCTGGCCGCGCTTGCGGGTCCAGGCTTGCAACAGGTTAATCGTCAGCAGCAAGACAAACGAAGCCGTCAGCATGACGGCGGCAATCGCGGTGGCGCCGGCGTAATCGTATTGTTCGAGCTTGGTAATAATCAGAAGCGGTGTGATTTCGGACACCATCGGCATGTTCCCGGCGATGAAAATCACCGACCCGTATTCGCCAGTGGCGCGCGCGAAAGCCAGTGCAAAGCCAGTCACCAGCGCCGGAAAAATCGTCGGCATGATAATGCGAATAAAGGTCTGCCAGCGCGAAGCACCAAGACTGGCAGCGGCTTCTTCGAGTTCGCGCTCGGCCTCTTGCAACACCGGTTGCACGGTGCGCACCACGAACGGCAAGCCGATGAACGTCAGCGCCACGATGATGCCCAATGGCGTGAACGCGACCTTGATGCCGAGCGGCTCGAGATAACGCCCGAGCCAGCCATTCGACGAATACAGCGCCGTCAACGCAATGCCGGCGACGGCTGTGGGCAGCGCGAACGGCAGGTCTACCAGCGCGTCGATGATTTTTTTGCCGGGGAATTCGTAGCGCACCAGCACCCAGGCAACGATGCCGCCGAACAGTACATTGAGCGAGGCACCAATCAGTGCCGCGCCAAACGTGAGTCGGTAGGACGCCACCACGCGCTCGGAACTGACCGCGCTCCAAAATGCTTCCCAGGTCATGCCGAAGGTTTTCAGAAACACCGCCGACAGCGGCAGCAGCACGATCAAGCTCAGGTAAAACACCGTGAACCCAAGCGACAAATTAAAGCCGGGCATCACGCGAAGCGCCGATGCCCGGCCGGGCGGGGAAATTGCTGCAGTGGTCATTGACGCCTCGTTATTACCGATCCAACTATCGAGACGCGATGATTGCAGCATTACCAAATACCGAAAACGATTCTTTATGCATGTGGATAGTTGGAATTCACATAAGCTGATCAGGCAACTGTTTCTGAAAAGCTGGAGCCCCGCCAGATCGTCAACACTACGAGGACCCGGTGTTGTCGGCGAGCGTCTGGTCAAGTCGCCCAAGGTGTACGTGCATGACAGCAGCATCGTGCATGCGCTGCTATCACTGGAAACACAGGATGACGGACTCGGTCGTCCTGTCTGTGGTGCGCGTTTTTAAAGAGATGGCATCGACAACCTGATCGCTGCCGCTGGCCCGCCTGATTTTGCAGAGCATTGTTGACGGCAATCAGGGCGTTTGGTGCAATGCCCTTCGGTTAGTGCACCCTCCAGCCCGATGGTGGTGTTTGGTGGCTTTCTTGAATTTGATGGTGGCTTTTTGGCTTCGTCGGGATGCTCTTTTTGGCTTGGTCAGGACGCTCGCGTGGGCACGATGAAGCTGTGCCCACCCTACGATGCTTGGTCAGGACGCTCGCGTGGGCACGATGAAGCTGTGCCCACCCTACGATGCTTGGTGGGGATGCTCGGGTCGCACTTATTTGCGCTCGGGTAGATAAATCTGATCAAACACGCCGCCGTCGGCGAAGTGGGTTTTCTGCGCCTTGGTCCAGCCGCCAGCGACTTCGTCGATGGTCAGCAATTGCACTTTCGGGAATTGCGCGGCGTATTTCTTGACCGCGGCGGCCGAGGTCGGGCGGTAGTAATGCTTGGCTGCGATCTCTTGGCCTTCGTCCGAATACAGGTACTGAACATACGCTTCGGCGAGCTTGCGGGTGCCGCGCTTGTCGACCACTTTATCGACCACCGCCACCGGTGGTTCGGCCAGAATGCTCAGCGGTGGCGCAACGATGTCAACCTTGTCCGGACCGATTTCCTTAATCGCCAGCAGCGCTTCGTTTTCCCACGTGATGAGTACATCGCCGATGCCGCGCTCGACGAAGGTGGTGGTTGCGCCGCGTGCGCCGGAATCGAGGACCGGTACGTTTTTGTAGAGCTTGCCGAGAAATACGCGGGCCGTCGCTTCATTACCGCCCGGTTGCTTGAGCGCATAACCCCATGCAGCCAAATGATTCCAGCGCGCACCGCCGGAGGTCTTCGGATTCGGCGTAACGACGGCGATGCCTGGTTTGATCAAATCACTCCAGTCCTTAATGCCTTTCGGATTGCCTTTGCGGACCAGAAACACGATCGTCGAGGTGAACGGTGCACTGTTGTGCGGCAAGCGCTTTTGCCAGTCCGGTGCGATCAGACCACGTTCGGCAATGGCGTCAATGTCATAGGCCAGCGCCAGTGTGACGACATCGGCTCCTAGTCCATCAATGACGGCGCGTGCCTGCTTGCCGGAGCCTCCATGGGACTGCTTGAAGCGGATCGCCTCGCCGCCTTTGGCAGTCCACTGCTTTGCAAAAGCCCGGTTGAAATCCTGGTATAGCTCGCGAGTAGGATCGTACGACACGTTGAGTAGGGACAGCTCGGCGGCATTGGCCAACTGTACGGCGGGCAACAACAAAACGCCGACTAGCAGTGACTTGAATATAGGGTTAAGTGACATCGGCGTTTCCTGTGGAGGATAGTTTCTGATGCCTGCACAGTAAGCGCCGGGCCGACAAAACAGAACGAATGCTTTCGCGGTTCGATATGCGAATTTCAGCTATGCTCCGCGTTCCGATAAGTTACCAATTAGTAATCATGCAGATCATTCAGGACCCGCTGTTCTACGCCGTCGCCGTGCCCGCCGTATTGATCACCAGCATTTCGAAAGGCGGATTTGCCGGCGGATTGGGCATTGTGGCGGTGCCGTTGATGGCATTGGCGATCTCGCCGACGCAGGCCGCCAGCATCATGCTGCCTATCCTGTGCGTGATGGACCTGACCGGCTTTGTGACATGGCGCAAACGGTGTGATTCCGCATTGCTCAAGCTACTGCTACCAGGGGCATTGATCGGCATCCTGATCGGCGCACTGATGTTCCACCAGTTGAACGATGCGATGGTGACGGCGATGGTGGGTGTGATGGCACTGGTGTTCGCGCTCAATTACTGGTTCAAGGGCAAGGTGCGTTCACCCGTGCATTTACCGGACAAAGCCAGCGCCGGACTGTGGTCATTCCTCTCGGGATTCACCAGTTTTGTCTCGCACGCAGGCGGTCCGCCGATGGCGATTTACTTGCTACCGAAAAATCTCGATAAGGCGGTCTATGTCGGCACCGTGACGATTCTGTTTACGACGATCAATTACGCGAAGATTGTGCCATATGCACTACTGGGCCAACTCACCGTGGACAACCTCGCTACAGCAGCGGTGCTGTCGCCACTGGCACCGATTGGCGTGAAGCTTGGCGCGTGGATGCATGACCGCATCGATGCGAAGGTGTTTTATCGGATCTCGTATGGCTTTCTGTTGCTGACCGGATTGAAGCTGAGTTGGGATGGATTACGGCACTGGATAATGTGAGTTTCTGTCCAACGTGGCCGGAACGCAGAACGCCACATAGCAACTCAGCGCCAGCCAGACACCAGCAGCGGAATCACAATCACGCCCCACGTCGCCGCTGCCAGCGAAAAGGTCAGGAAGACCGCCGCACTACCAAAATCCTTGGCATTTTTTGATAGTGGATTGCGCTCCAGCGACACCCGATCAACCACCGCCTCGATCGCCGAATTGAGTAACTCGACGACCAGCACCAACACGAATACGCCGATGAGCAACAGCTTGTGCAAGGCGGGAACAGGCAACCACAGTGCGACGATGGTTGCCACCACCATGACCGCCAACTCCTGGCGAAACGCATGCTCGCCCTTCCATGCCGCCTTGAACCCTTCCATCGAATAGAAGAACGCGGCGGAGATGCGCTTGAGACCACTCTTGCTCTTGAACTGGCTGATCGGTTGATTTTCGTCGCTCATGCTGGCCCTGACTGGATTGCGTTATCAAACAAATCGGCGGAGTAGAACATTGCTAACTGACCACAAAAGCGACCGTGCGTAACGTCCTGCACATACTTGCCGCCGCCGGATTTTAACAGCGCGCCGACACGACGAACGCATTAATGTCATCGTGAATCACAGGTCATCAAACTGACATAAGCCACGCACCGAGACTCCGGAATGCGTGAGAGCTTTTCGCATTGTGGTATAACGGCGAGTATCCCACTTGCCACGAAAACACCATGACCGTGACCGCGCATCCAGAAACAGATAAAACTTCCATTCAAGTGATCGAACGCCTGACCTCGCTGCTTGATGCACTGGCTCGCTATCCTGATCCAGTCAGCCTCAAGCAACTTTCGGCCGACACCGGCTTGCATCCGTCCACCGCCCACCGCATCCTCAACGATCTGGTGCTCAAGCGCTTCGTCGAGCGCGCAGAACCAGGCGCCTATCGCCTCGGTATGCGGCTGCTGGAACTGGGCAATGTGGTTAAAAGTCGCCTGAACGTGCGTGAAGCGGCGCTTGATTTCATGCGTGCCCTGCACCGAAAGACCTTTCAGACAGTCAATCTGTCAGTGCGTCAGGGCGATGAAATTGTCTATATTGACCGGGCATTTTCAGAGCGCTCTGGCATGCAGGTAGTGCGTGCCATTGGCGGGCGAGCACCACTGCACCTGACCTCAACCGGCAAGTTATTCCTGTCGGTCGATGACCCCAAGTCCGTACGTTCATACGCAACCCGAACTGGCCTGTCAGGGCACAACAAAAATTCAATTACCGAACTGACGACCCTAGAACGTGAACTGAGCTTGGTGCGCGCCCGCGGTTTTGCCCGCGACAACGAAGAACTCGAACTCGGCGTGCGCTGCATGGCTGCTGGCATCCGCGATGACTCGGGACGCCTGATCGCCGGATTATCGATTTCGGCACCGGCTGATCGCCTGCAAGAAGAATGGCTGGAAGATTTAATGCTGACCGTGAATCAGATTTCGGCGGCGCTGGGTTATTCGCCGCAGGGTGCCGGGTGAACCGGCTGCCAGACTCAAAAAAATGCCGTTCAGTGCTTAACTGAACGGCATTTGGATAAATCTGTTTTTTTCTCGCAGACGGCTATTTTAGCTGTGCACCACCGGCAAGCTACGGGCAGTTGGTGCGGCCAGCGGATTTGTCAGGTTTTCCGGCTTCAGCGTTTCAATCCATTTACGAATCCGACCGGCATCAGCAGTACGGGACCGCTTGCCCTTCGAATCGAGAAATACCATCACAATTGGCCGGCCTTCAATATTCGTCACCATGACCAGGCAACGACCCGCTTCGTTAATGTAGCCTGTTTTTTGCAGATCTATGTCCCAGCCCGGATTGCCCACCAAGTGATTGGAATTTGAATATTGCAGCGCTCCGCCACCTGGCTTGACCACATACTTGGTGTCAGTCGAATATTGTCCGATGATTTGGTGCTGACGCGCAGCAATGACCAGCTTGGCCAGATCCTGAGCAGTAGCAACGTTGTGGCTTGATAGTCCGGTTGAATCAACATAGTGGGTGTCGTTCATGCCTAGCGATTTGGCCTTTGCATTCATTGCTAGAACGAATGCCTGCAAGCCACCCGGATAATTGCGGCCCAGCGCCGACGCCGCGCGATTCTCGGAACTCATCAGGGCGATATGCAACATGTTGGCGCGTGACAAAATGGAGCCGACCCGCAGACGCGATGAAGAATTTTTCTCACGATCAATGTCGTCACTGGTGACTTCGATCATTTCATCCATGTTCTGATTCGACTCGACCACCACCATGCTGGTCATCAGTTTGGTAATCGATGCAATCGGCAAGGCGACATTCGAGTTTTTTTCGAACAGGACTTTTGAATTGGATTGATCCATCACTAGCGCAACATTCGATTTAAGGTCTAACGCATCCGGGGTTCGGTTCAGTCCGGCGAGATCTCCTGCGCTGACAACAGCAGGCAAAACAACCGCCGCTGTGCGCTTGCTGGTGCTTCGTTTCGCCTTCGAAGGAGCGGCAGCAGCACGTCGCCGAGTCGATTTTTTGGCGGTGGATTTATGGGTCTGCTTTTTCGCTGTCGTGGAACTGTCCGGCTTATCTGCAGCATTTGCCGCGGTGCCCGTAGACAGGAAGAACGAACACATCAGCAAAAATATAAAGACGGACTTGGGCATCAGCAGCTCCGGATAATGGACAGAATAGGTCACCTTGCAGTGTAGCAAAAAGAAGATTATCTACAAGTGAATTAACAGCTTAGCGCAAACTTTTAACCTCACTTCGAGACAAGAATACTAATTTGACAATAATTTATACTCATCAGTATTCTCGCCAGCGCAAGTTCGATATGGAAGGAACAACTATTCTTTGAGAAACCTGACAAACCCGGCCACGGGTTCGCGTTCGGTTATCAGCGAATTTTCAACTTTGCTGTTGTTGGCATAACCGAGCGACATGCCGCACACCAGCATTTCATTTTCCGGCAACTGCAACACATCACTAATGACCTTGTGATACTGCGTAAATGCTGCTTGCGGACAGGTATCAAGCCCCCGCCCTCGCGCGGCGATCATCACGTTCTGCAGGAACATGCCGTAATCCAGCCATGAGCCCAGCTCCAGACTGCGATCGATCGTAAACATGAGTCCCACCGGTGCATCGAAAAACAGATAGTTGCGGCCGTGCTGCGCATGCATGCCTGCCTTGTTCTCGCGCGTCAATTCCAGCAGTGCATACAAGTCCCAGCCAACCTTGCGGCGTCGGTCGATGAAAGGCGAATTCCATTTCAGCGGGTAGTAGTTGTATTCCTGAACGTACTTGGTCGCGCCCTCAGGATCATCATGCGCCGCGAGCACCGCCGCCGACAAGCGCTCCTTGATGGCACCTGTCAGCACATACACCTTCCAGGGCTGGGTGTTAGTACCAGACGGTGCACGGGCAGCAACCTCCAGCAACTGTTCAATGTCTTCTGCACTCACCGGATCAGGCAGGAACGCCCTGATCGAGTGACGGGAAATGATGGCGTCATCAACATGGTGCTGCTGGGGGGTTTGGATCATGGCGGGCTCGCGGAAAGGAGTTGGATCTGTATCGATTGAAGCAATATCCGCATGGGTACGGGTATTGGTGTCGACTGGCGACTGAGGCGTTCCACACAGACATGCACTAAATGTCCCTGTGCGGCAGCGTGGTCGTCGTCGTTGCAAAAAATAGCGATCTCGTAGCGGATACTGGAATTGCCCAGTGCCGCAACACGCAGCGCAGCAGTGACCCTGTCCGGAAACGCCACTGGCGCAAAATACGTGCAGGCCGATTCAATGACTAGTCCGATGACTGGGCTGCGAACGATGTCGAGCGCGCCGCCTGAAATCAAGAGCTCGTTGACGATGGTATCGAACCAGCTGTAATACACCACGTTGTTAACGTGACCGTAAGCATCGTTGTCCAGCCAGCGCGTCGTAATCGGATGAAAGTGTGCGTAGTCGGCACGCCGGTGTGCTGTTATGCGCATTATTTCCTCACCACGAAAACGACACCTGTCACGGCCAACAACATGCCAACCAGTCCGATCCAGCTGAACTGTTCGCCAAACGCCAGCCACGCCATCAGCGCGGTGGTCGGCGGCGTCAGATACAGCAGGCTGGTCACACTAGTCGCTGCGCTTTTTCGAATCAGCGAAAACAGCAGGAAAATCGCGCCAATCGACAGGGCCAGGATCGACCACAGCAGCGCGCCAATAAAACTTGGCGTCCAGTGCACTGCCTCGAGTGCGGGAGAAAAGTCTTCGAACAGGATCGCAAACGGCAGCACCACGGCGGCCGATGCCGAAAACTGGATGATCGTTCCGGTACGCAGGTCGAAGTGAGCGCAATGGCGCTTTTGGTAGAGGGTCCCCGCCGTGATCGACAACAGCGCCATCAGACACAACAGAATGCTCTCGGTCGACAGCCCGATCAGGCTGATCTTGTTAGCGACGACTAGCGCCACGCCACACAACCCCAGCGCCAGGCCAATCCACTGCTTGCCACGTACCGATTCACCAATCAACGGAGCGGCAAACGCTGTCAAGACAGGCTGCATACCCACGATCAGCGCCGACAAGCCCGCTGGCATGCCCAGCTTTATCGCGCTCCAGACCCCCGCGAGATAACCCGCCTGCACCAAAACCCCCGCCAGGGCGACATGCCCGATCCTGCCAGTCGGCCACGGTGCCCGCAGTACCAGCACCAGCGGCAACAACACCAGTAACACACCGGCAAACCGCAACAACAAGAAGGTCAGCGGTGGCGCATACGGCAGGCCAAACTTGGCAACGATAAAACCGGTACTCCAGAGCAGCACGAACAACCACGGCATCGCGGCCAGATAGGGAGACGGACGGATTGCCGCCAGCGCAGAAGTGGATGTTCGGTTCATCGTGTCTTGGTCGCCAGCATGGCGGGTGGCATCGTCCAGCGTGCCGCGTACTCCGCGGCAATGGCAATGGTTTGTAAGTGGACCCGAATGGTATCCTCAATATCTCGACCATAACCGCCTGCCATCGAAATAGCGACGGGAATCCGGCGCTGGTGCGCCGCCTCCAGCACCATCCGGTCGCGCTGCGCCAAGCCGTCAAACGTCAGCTTCATGCGCCCAAGTCGATCCCCCTCGTGCGGGTCGGCACCGGCCAGAAAAATAATCAACTGCGGGTCAAAACAGCCAAATAGCGTCGACAATGCCACCGACAGTGCTTCCAGATAAGCAACATCAGCAATGTCGTCCGGTAAGCCGACATCAAGATCACTGATGGCCTTCACAAAGGGATAATTACGCTCGCCATGCAACGACAACGTGAATACCGAATCGTCTCGCGCAAGGATCTCGGCGGTACCGTTCCCTTGATGCACATCAAGATCAACAACCGCAACCCGACTGACCCGTCGTTCTGCTTGCATCAAGCGGGCAGCAATTGCCGCATCATTGAATACGCAAAATCCTTCGCCGTGGGCCGCATGCGCATGATGGGTACCGCCCGCAAGGTTCACTCCAACGCCGTCATCGAACGCCGCGCGACAAGCAGCGATCGTTGCACCCGTGGCGCGCCGCGAGCGCTCGACCATACCGGGCGACCACGGAAAACCGATGCGTTTCTGCTCTTTATCAGACAATTCTCCAGCGCTAACTTGCCGAATGTAGTCAGGATGATGGGCCAGTGCCAGCACACCGTTACCAATGTCGGGTGCCTCGGCAAAATCAATATCCGGCGCAACGCTGGCGGCACGCTCCCGTAGCAGGCGGTACTTCTGCATCGGAAAACGGTGCCCTGCAGGTAACGGCAGGACAAAATGGTCACTATAGAAGGCTTTCAAATGGGCGCAATGTCCTAAAAATGGGAAGCAAAGTTTAGCATCGGCATGGCAACATCAAACGATACCAACTAGCGACTTTAAATTAACAGCAACTATCAACAAAGTTGTCAATCAATTTCCATCCGAATAGCCCGACCGTGCGGTAAATAATGTGCTTGACTTGACAAGTTCAAACCTTAGAATAGAGCGTGCTGCAGCGCACCAAGAAAGCGCCATCTCATCGCGGCAGACCGATTCTATCCACAGGAGAAATACATGTTTTCAACACCAGAACAGTTCTCAGCAGCAACCAAATCAGCATTTGAAGCTCAACTCGCCTTGGTAACATCGCTGACCCACAAAGCGTTTGAAGGCGTAGAGAAACTTACGGCACTGAACATGCATGCTGCTCGTGCATCAATGGAAGAGTCCAATGCCGCAATCAAACATATGTTCTCTGCCAAAACACCTCAGGAATTTTTTGCGCTTGGTACAGCCCAATCGCAACCAACGACTGAAAAAGCAGCAGCATATGCTCGTAAAGTAGCCAGCATTGCTTCCGAAATTCAGGCTGAATTTACTAAAGCCGCTGAAACCCAAATCAGCGACATGAACCATAAAGTCGCCGCACTCGTCGACGACGCCACCAAGAACGCACCTGCTGGCTCTGAGTCTGCCGTCGCGATGTTCAAATCAGCACTGGGTAATGCCAACGCAGGGTACGAGCAATTTTCACGCACGACCAAGCAAGCAGTCGCTACTATCGAAGGCAACGTCAACAACGCCGTCGCGCAGATGACCGAAGCCGTCGAGAAAAGCACTCCCCGCGCTGCCGCAAAAAAGTAAGTTCACGGCGACAGCAAGTCATGCATCATGGCTAAAAAAGCCTCGCCAATTGGCGGGGCTTTTTTTTAGCGCAAAATTTTGACTGAATGACTTCAATTTAACCTCAGCCAATAAAACCAGTACCGTAGGGTGGGCACGGCATCTTGTGCCCACGCGTGCGCACCGACAATCTT
>JBLHLW010000059.1:0-28014 GCA_047621345.1 Minisyncoccia bacterium
TCGGCCGATTGCACCGAATTGAAATCCATCGCCAGATCAGCCAGAAACGGCGCCTCCGGATGCAGCAATTTAAAACGTACCGTCATCGCATCGACCTTCTCGATCTTGTCGACGATCTTGTTCATGCCCATGTCTTCGAAATAAGCGTAGGTCGTGCCCGGCGTATTTTTGTGAAACGGGTGCTGCGGGTCGGCCATGCGGTTGTAAGTGAACACGATATCGTCGGCATTCATGTCGCGGGTCGGTTTGAACTTGGCGCTGCTGTGAAACTTGACGCCCTTGCGCAACTTGAAGGTATAGCTCAGACCGTCCGGTGCGATGGTCCACGACTCGGCCAGACCAGGAACGATGTTGGTGGTGCCGATCTCAAATTCTACCAACCGGTTAAACATCGGTACCGAGGAGGCATCCATCGTGGTGCCCGTACTGAAGAATTGCGGATTAAAGCCTTCCGGGCTGCCTTCCGAGCAAAAAACCAGTGACTTGGCGGCGCTCGCGGTGGTGGCAAATCCTGCCGATGCGCACAGCAGCGCAATCAGGCTGGCCTTGAAGAGTAATGTGCCTTGTTGCTTCATGCAGTTTCTCCAGTGTTATGGCGGCTCTCGGACCGGGCCAACGATCAGCCAGCCCGGCAAGCGCCCTATTCTGAACCATAAACCGTCGCGCCGGTAGCGAGCACCCACCGCCCGACTCTTGCATGGTCCGGCTATGGTAGATTCTTGTCCTTGCTTTGCCGACCACTGGCAAAGGAAACCAAAAGGAAAACATCCATGAATCGTTACCTGGTGAACGCGCTTTATCTCAGCATGGTCGCCTCCGCCTCGACAGCCATTGCTGCCGACACACCTGCGACTGGAACGCCGGCACAACTGGCCTCTGGCATCGATCTGCAATATATGGACAAGGGCGTGCGCGCCCAGGATGACTTCTTCAAATACACCAGCGGCAAATGGCTGGCCACGACCGACATCCCGGCCGACAAATCGAGCTGGGGCTCGTTCGCCAAATTGCGCGACGACACGCTGCCGCAACTGCGCGCGATCATCGAAAACGCTGCCAAGGATAGCGACGGTACAGCGGAAACCCGCAAAATCGGTGACCTGTACGCCAGCTATATGGATGAAAAAAAGCTGGAGGAACTGGGGCTGAAACCACTGCACGCAGAGCTGGCGAAGATCGCTGCTCTGAAAGACAAGAAAGAAATCCCTGCGCTGATCGCCCATCTGGGCCAGCTCGGGGTGAATACACCGTATGGATTCGGCATTCATCAGGATGCCCGCGACTCGACCAAGTACGTGGTTGATCTGGGGCAAAGTGGCCTCGGTTTGCCGGATCGGGATTACTACCTGAAGCCCAACGACGCCAAGCTCGTTGCGGCGCGTGCGAAGTATCAGGAATACGTGCAGGCGATGTTGACGATGTCCGGTGACAAGGCTGCAGCTGCCAGTGCACGCGACGTGCTGGCACTGGAAACCGCGCTGGCCAAAATCCAGTGGACCAATGTCGAAAACCGCGATCCGATCAAGACCTACAACAAACTCGACTTCGCCGAGCTCAATGCGCTGGCGCCGAAATATGACTGGAAGTCGTATCTGAGCGCCGCAGGCATCGATGGCAAGGTCAACTACGTCATTGTCAGCCAGCCAAGCTATCTGAAGGACTTCAATACGGTTTATCAGAAGACAACGCTGCCGGTCTGGAAAAAATACTTCGAAACCCAGTTGATCAGCCGTTACGCCGGCATGCTGTCGAAGCCTTATGTCGATACCAATTTTGCTTACAAGGGTACGGCGCTGCGCGGCATCCCCGAGAACGAGCCACGCTGGAAGCGCGGTGTGATGCTGGTCGAAGCGTCGCTCGGCGAAGCCGTCGGCAAGGTCTATGTCGCAGAACACTTCCCGCCAGAGCGCAAGGTGCGCATGGAAAAGCTGGTGCAAAACCTGCTGGCAGCGTATCGCCAGAGTATCGAGACCATCGACTGGATGAGTCCCGAAACCAAAAAGGAAGCGCAAATCAAGCTCGCCAAGTTCACGCCGAAAATTGGCTATCCGAACA
The DNA here is from genome assembly GCA_047621345.1 of Minisyncoccia bacterium. Classification (GTDB taxonomy): domain Bacteria; phylum Pseudomonadota; class Gammaproteobacteria; order Burkholderiales; family Burkholderiaceae_D; genus Actimicrobium. The sequence continues at coordinate 2,056 of JBLHLW010000059.1, forward strand.
AGTGGAAGGATTACTCCGGCGTGCAAATCAGCAAGGATGATCTGGTTGGTAACGTCATGCGGGCGACTACTTTTGCGTACCAGTACGAACTCAACAAGCTGGGCAAACCGATCGATCGTGACGAGTGGGGCATGACGCCGCAGACCGTCAATGCGTACTACAACCCGGAGCTCAATGAAATTGTGTTTCCCGCCGCAATCTTGCAACCACCGTTCTTTGACGCCAATGCGGACGACGCCGTCAATTACGGCGGCATCGGTGGCGTCATCGGTCATGAAATCAGCCATGGCTTCGATGACCAGGGTGCGCAATACGATGGCGATGGCAACTTGCGCGATTGGTGGACCAAGCAAGATCACGAGAAATTTTCCGCCAAGACCAAAATGCTGATCGCCCAGTACGACGCGTTCTCGCCTTTGCCCGGTTATCACGTCAACGGTGCATTGACACTTGGTGAGAACATCGCCGATAACTCAGGTCTGGCGATTGCGTTCAAAGCCTACAAGCTGTCGCTAGGCGGCAAGGAAGCACCGGTCATCGATGGCCTGACCGGCGACCAACGGCTCTACATGGGCTGGTCGCAAGTCTGGCGCGCCAAATCGCGTGATGCGCAAACCATCGTGCAAATCAAGACCGACCCGCACTCGCCGGCACAATATCGCGCCAATGGCACCTTGTCGAACCAGCCTGGTTATTACACGGCGTTCGGTGTCAAGGAAGGCGACAAGATGTATTTGCCTGCTGCGCAGCGGGTCATTATCTGGTGATGTGATTGCCGTTAATCCGCCCAGCCACGACGTGGCTGGGCGGTACTACTTTTGGCAGGTAACGTGAGAAAGTAGGTGCTCTGCCATTCTTTCACTTTGCCGATGAACGTCAGCATTGTGCTCATCAGCTTTGCTGGCGAAGCATCACACAGCAATATCTTCAGCAAGTACACCACGCGCCCTGATGCCGGTGACACGCAAAATCCGGGGCCATTGCCGCAATAATCAACATGGTTTGCGTTGAGTAAGGCGCGATAAATCGCGGTCTCATTGTTGAGCGGCGCATGGCCGAACACCACACGCAGATGCATCGCATCGACCGAGATATCTTCTTCGTACAGGAGCGAAAACTCCACTCCGTGCAATTCCATCGACTCTCCTTCCAGCAGACGTTCTGGCTGACTGGCATTGTCGAGTTCGCAAAAGGCACGAACGACCGTTTCGAAATGGTGCTTCATTTAATCTCCGTTGCTGGATGGTGCCGTGATAAGTGACCAGAAAGGTGGCTCGGTTCCTCCTCTATGCTGCCTCCGATGCAATGGAACCAAGCGCTCGTCGCGCACACTTACTGGATGATTAGTGAACAACCCCACTAGGCAACCCGCCACGCAAGGACATCATGCACGTCGAATTCGAACGACTGATCAAGGGATTTTGCACCCTGACCGGAGACGCCTTCCCACAACAGATCATTGATGGCGGCAGCATTTTTATCGAGGATGTCACTTTTAGGCTGATATACAAGCCAACAGTCGATCCCAAGGTACTGTTTCTGTATGCCGATTTTGGCCAGTTCGACCTCGAAGACCAGGCTGCCCTGTACCCCTTGCTGCTTCAGGAAAACATACTGATGCTCAATAGCCGTGAAGGTACGTTCAGCGTGTCAGCAACGCAGGATAGCGTCGTGATGATCGAAAAAATGGTGTTGTCGGCGCACACGCCAGAAACCTTGCTAGCGCGCCTACGCGCGCTGACCCGCAAGGTCAACTATTTCAGCAAGCAGCATCGGGGCGGCAGTATCCGCCTGCGACGACGCTTTCCCAGCGTGGACGGCTTGGCCGCGCAGAACCAGCCGCGCAAACAGGATGCATTGTTACGGGAGCACTGACCCCGCCAGCAAAAATTCCATCACCTCGGTATTAAAGCGCTGTGCCACTTCCCGATTCGGCAAATGCCCCGCGTTAAGCTCGACATAGCAGGCACCATTGATCTGCCCGGCTAACTGGCGCGTCTGTACCGGTGGCGTCATGCGATCGTGCTTGCCACCGATGACAAGGGTTGGCACATTGATGCAGGAAAGACTGTCGCGTAAGTCCATGTCACGTATCGCCATACACGCAGCGATAAGCCCGCTCGGGGAGGTTTGCAGCAGCATCGCCCTCACCACAGCAACCTGATGCATAGCATGGCGTTCAAAGTCACGCGTAAACCAGCGATCGATCAAGACCGGCACGAGTGCCTCGGCACCATGCTCTCGAACCTGTTCTATCCAGCTGTCCCAGATCGATGACGGCCCCAACAAAGCGGCTGCATTGCACACAACCAGTCGCTCGAGGCGGGCCGGATAATGGATTGCCAGCCAGAGTCCGGTCATGCCGCCGAGCGAACTGCCACAACAATGGGCTCGTGCGATGCCGAGATGGTCCATCAGACCAATCACATCCTCTCCTAATTGCGCTAACGACACAGCGCCATTGCGCATCACTGACTGGCCATGGCCACGCGTGTCGTAACGCAGCACGCGAAAATTTTCCAGCAAGGCCGGCATTTGTGGCTCCCACATGTCTAGCCCGACACCGAACGCATTCGACAAGAGGAGCCAAGGTGCAGAAGGCACCCCGTCAACCTTGTAATTCAGCGGTGTCTGACCGGCAGAAAATAGTAGCGGACCAGGCTCGACTACAAGAGGCACGCCAGAAAACTGCTGCCAGGTCTGCAAGACCCGATCGACGAAGCTGGCCGACTGGCCGCTGTAGCCAGCTGGCTCGAGCAACCGATCGAGTTCGAGTGGTGTGAAATGCAGGTTGACCACACCGTATTGATCGAGCACATCACGCAAGGACTGGTCGCTCCGCGCTGCGTGCTCGCTAGCCTGCAGCACTAGTGCCTCGGCTGGCTGCCGGCCAATCTTACGTGTCAGCGCCAGTGTCAATGGCTCCGCCAGAATGCGCCCACGTGTCAGCGCAAGATTGGCCTGCATCCGCGCGGCATCGACCTTCATGCTGCTTGCTTGCAGCTGCAATTGATCTAGGGCCGCGGCGCAAAGCACCACGATCTGCGGCAGGATGCGCGCCGCTGCATCGCCATCCTGGTCGATCGGCCCCTCGTGATCCGGCAGCATCACGGCCAGCATGGCAGCGACCAGCGCCGGAACTTGCTGCGTCGCTGCCAGTGTGGCCGACCAGCCGATGGAAGGAATCACCGAAAAAGTCAGTTCAGCCACTTCGGTCTGGGTGAGCAGGATCATGTCGTGAGCGATCTTGCCGAGCGACCCCGCCAGCAAACCCAGTGTGGTCGCCACTTCGGCAAAGCGATCACGCTGACCGTGCCACGGCATGTCCGGCAGGGTCAACTCCAGTGTTGCCGCCAAGGCGCTAGCTACCGGCAGTGCGGCATCACCAAGACTGGCCAGTGTCCCCGTGGTGCCACCAAATTGCAGCATCAGCAAACGCGAGCGCAACGCCCGTAGGCGCTGTTGATGGCGCAGCAAAGCATCAAGCCAACCGGCAGTTTTCAGGCCGAACGTAATGGGTAAGCCATGCTGCAAACCGATCCGCCCGACTTGGGCCGTATGACGGTGACGCTCGGCAAACTCGGCCAGTACGGCAATAAACTGCGCGAGGTCAGCCTCGATGCCATCAAGGGCGACACGCAATTGCAGCACCAGTGCCGTATCCGCAAGATCCTGCAAGGACATACCCCAGTGCACATAATTGGCTGCCTCGGCATCACGCTCGGCAACCGCAATGGTCAGTTGCCGCACTACATCCTGTGGCAGAGTTGTCGAGTTGAGATTGCCTTGGCAGCAATCCGCGATCTGCGTCGCGGATGCCGTGCTGATGACGCCATGCTGGGCCAGCGCACTGGCCAATGCGGCCTCGATATGCAGCAAGGTCCTGATCCGGCTGTGCTCGGCAAATGCCGATTGCGACGGTTTGGTCAACTCCGCATCGGTAGAATTCATGAAGGCAACAGTCGGTGGTTGAAAAAATAGGTTTGAGCTGACGTGCTAGCATCAACAGTACGTTCACTTGCTTACCTCACTCCGGACTTGCCATGACTTCACCTGCCACTAACCACTTTTTTCCCACGCTCGATGGTCCAGCACAGGCGCTCGTCGTCGGTGCCTCCGGTGGAATAGGACTAGCGCTCACGGCACAATTGCTTGCTCACCCCCATATCGGACATGTCACAGCTGCGGCGCGCCACGCGACGGACTCGGCGGGGCTTGCCGAACTAAAAGCCAAACACCCAACCCGGCTGACGATTACCAGCGCCGACATTACCGATAGCGTCAGTCTGCAGTCTCTGGCGGCGAGTCTGCCCGAACCAGTGCTGCATCTCGTTATCAATGCCACGGGCTTGTTGCATGGCCCCGAACTATCTCCGGAGAAATCCCTGTCTGCGATCACCGGCGACAATCTCCAGCAAGTATTTGCCGTCAACGCCTTCGGTCCTATTCTGCTGGCTCAGGCAATGTTGCCATTGATGCGGCACAACACTTCAGCAGTCTTCGCGTCGTTATCGGCGCGGGTTGGTTCGATCGGGGATAACAATCTCGGTGGCTGGTACGCCTACCGGGCGGCCAAGGCAGCGCAGAACCAGCTACTAAAAACCGCGGCGATTGAATGCCGGCGCACCCATCCGCAACTGAGCATCCAGTTGCTGCATCCGGGCACGGTTGACAGTGCATTGTCACGACCGTTTCAGCGCGGTGTGCCAGAGGGGAAATTATTCGATCCGGCGCGTGCCGCAGCACAGTTGCTGGCCGTGATCGCGACTGCGACGCCCGGCAACAGCGGGCGTTTTGTCGCATGGGATGGCACCGAAGTGCCTTGGTAACTCAGTGCGGGATTAGCGTTTTGCCGAAGGAAAAAACACTTGTTCCCCATCGACTCGAAATGCTGCAATTTCGGCTTGACCAGCCGGTGAGGTAATCCAGTCGATCAGTTGATTGGCGCCTTTCTGGTTGATGTCCGGAAACCGCGCTGGGTTGACCGCAATGATGCCGTAGGGATTGAACATTGCCTTGTCGCCTTCGACGGCAATGGTCAATCCGGTCTTGGCGCGATAGGCGCTAAAAGTAGCGCGATCGGTCAGTGTGTAGGCCTGCAATTCACCGGCCATCGTTAGCACCTCCCCCATGCCGCGACCGGCCGATACATAGACACTGCCTTGCGGTTTGACACCGGCGGTCTTCCAGTACGCTTGCTCCATTTGCTCGGTACCCGAGTTATCCCCACGCGACACGAATTTGGCCTTGCTGGCGAACACTTTTTTCAGACTAGCGACAATATCCTTGCTGCCAATAACACCTGCCGGATCACTAGCCGGACCAACCAGAATGAAGTCGTTGTACATCACATCTTGTCGATTCACGCCGTAGCCGGCGGCAACAAACTTGTCTTCTGACGAACGAGCATGCACCAGTGTTACGTCGACATCACCATTTTTGGCCAGTTCCAGCGCCTTGCCCGTACCGACCGAAATGACTTGCACTTTCACGTCGTATTTTTTTTCGTAAATAGGCAGCAAGACTTTGAGCAGGCCGGAATTCTCGGTACTGGTTGTGGTCGAGAGCCTCAGGATTTGCTGTGCCGATGCCAGCGGGGCGACAGCTCCAACGAGCAAAGCGAGAGATAGCTGGAGGACGAGACGACGGGTCATGGTGCTTCCTTTCAGTGTGTTTAATCGGTATTGATGACTGGCTCGCGGGTTTCAAGCCGCCCCTCTTTCAGTTTCAGGCGCAGTACACCCGGCAAGCCGATCAGGTCACGGTCATGGCACGCCATGACAACACTGCGTCCTTCCGCCAGCAAAGTCGGGATCAGTCCGATAACTTGCTCGCGCGCAGGGCCGTCTAGATTAGCGGTGGGTTCGTCGAGTAACAGCAATTGCGGCCGCAAGACGCGGGCGCGCGCCAGAGCGACCCGCTGTTTTTCGCCTCCAGACCAGTGCTGCGGCTGAGTCCCATGCAAATGCGTAATGCCGGCCCACTCCATGGCGTCGGCCACGCGCTGGGTTAGCGCTGCTTTGCTGACGCCGCGCGCGGCCAGTCCGTAACCGACATTGGCTTCGACCGTCGTTGAAAACATCACCGGATGCTGGTGCACATACAGCACCGCATCGCGCAGCAGCGCAGGATACGGCGCAAGGCTGATGGGCTTACCCAAGAAATAGGCGGTGTCCATGCTGGCCGTCACCAATCCGCACAAGACACGCAACAACGTACTCTTGCCGGAGCCATTTGCACCGGTCAATACGTAGGCGCTGGCCGGAGCGATTTCAAGGCGTTCTATATCGAGCAGCAACCGTTCGCCAAAGCGCAGTTGCAGACCATCGATGCTCAGTAAGTTATTCAGCGGGTATCTCCCTGCAACAGCAGCAGCGCCGCATTAATGGCCAGCGCGATGGCTATCAACACCATACCCAACGCAATGCCTTGCGCAAATTCGCCCTTGCTGGTTTCCAGCGCGATCGCGGTGGTGATAGTGCGAGTCTCGCCAGCAATATTTCCACCAACCATCATCGCGCAACCAACTTCTGAAATTACCCGGCCAAAGCCGTTAATGATCGCGGCCATCACGCCAAAACGCACTTCGCGCAGTACCGTCCACATTACCCGCCAGCGCGAGGCCCCCAACGTCACTGCGGTTTCGGCCAGACGCGGATCGGCTGCCTGCACCGCTGCCAGTGTGAAAGCGACCAGCACGGGCAGAGCGATCAGTACTTGCCCGACGATCAATCCCGATTGGGTAAACAGCCAGCGCAAGTCGCCAGCAGGTCCGCTACGTGACAGCAGAAGATATAACAGCAAGCCAATGAGCACTGTTGGCAGCGACAGCGACACTTGCGCCAGCCAAATCACAACCCGACGTCCGGGAAATAGTTGCGTTGCGACGAGATAGCCCACCAGCACCGCGCACGGCGTGGCGATGAGCAAACCAACAACGGAGGTCGACACGGATACCCAGACGATGCGCCACAGTTCTGCATCGCCAGAAAAGAGCAGAGCGAATGCCGCCAGCGTCGCGTCGATCAGCGACACGGCGCTCGTTGTGTTGCCATCAGGTCAGGCAACCTTCAGCGTGCCATCGAACAGTTCGGGCTCGAACACCAAACGCTCCTTACCCGTCAACAACAGGAAGTGCTTGCCGCTGCAGCGCGCCAGCAGTGCCATGCCGAGCTGTTCAGCGACCATGTGCCCCATCTGGGTGGTGCCAGAGCGTGACAGCAGGAATGGAATCCCCATCTGGCCGCCTTTAATGACCATCTCGGACGTGAGGCGTCCGGTGGTGTAAAAAATCTTGTCGTCACCGGCCATGCCATCAAGCCACATCCGTCCGGCGATCGCATCAACCGCATTGTGCCGGCCGACATCTTCAACGAAATACAGTAACTCGCCGTCTGACGTGAACAGCGCGCAGCCGTGCACCGATCCGGCTTGTTTGTAAATCGATTGCTGAGTCCGAATCGTATCGACGATGCGGATCAGCACCGATTGCTTCAACTTCGCATCGGGTGACAGGCGAATCGCGGCAACATCATCCATCAATCCGCCAAACACCGAGCCTTGACCGCAACCGGTCGTGACGACCCGCTTTGCAGTGCGTGCCTCGATGTCATCGATGCCGCTGCGCGTAATAACGGCAACGGCCTCGACATCCCAATCCACTTGCACGGAAACAACATCCTCGAGCTGACGAATGAACCGCTGGTTACGCAAGTAGCCCAGCGTTAATGCTTCCGGTGCTCCACCTAGCGTCATTAGCGTGACCAGTTCACGCTTGTCGACATACACGGTCAATGGCCGTTCGGCCGGGATCGAGATGAGCGAGACACGGCCTCGCTCATCGGTGACCTCGACTTCACGGGTCAGGTCGACATGCGCACTGGTCAGTTGGGGACGGTAGCCGGTCAAAACGGATTACTTGACGTGAACAGTGATAGTTTTGCTCAGCGGCTCACCGTAAGACTGGTGCGCACCGTTGGCAAACTGCAGTGTCATTTTGTACATGCCCGGCTTGAGTGTCACCGTTGCTTCAGTCTGCCCTTTGCCGAAGTGAATGTGCGTTTCATCGAAAGGCACAGGCTCGCCGGCCGGGATGGCCATGGCATTGATCAACAAATGGTGATGTCCACTGGTTGGTGACAGCTCTCCAGCCGGTTTGACTTCCATGCCCTCTACGGCAAACTTGACCGGGAAAGTGGTGGGAACGGTCGCGCCGTCTGCAGGCTCGACAAACGAGACCGTGGCGGCATGTGCCATCGACGACAGCAGCAATGAAGCAAACAAAAAAGAGAGACGTTTCATCATCAGGTTTCCTTATTTTTTGACGGGGTCTTTATTCAGAACCACCGCCGTGGCCACATAGGGACCAGGATCGGCGCAAGGCGGCAGTCCATCCATTGGCTTGCCAGCGGGGGCCTTGGTTTTCAGATAATACGCTACCGTCTTATCCTGAACCAGACACAGCTTGTAAGCTGCGACTTTGCCGGACCATGTTGCTTTATCTTTGGTTTCTTCGGCTTTGGCGGCGGCCTCGTCGCTAGGTGGAGGTAATTTAGCCATAACAACACTGGCAAACAGAGTGCCAACGACGAGTGCAATAATTTTTTTCATGATGATGTCCTGGTCAAGTTGCACTGCGTGGCTGTGGCGCGTGGCTACGTTCTGCTGCTTCTTCGGTACGATTGCGCGGCACTTTGCCTGCCTCGATATCGGCGTACCAGATATCGTGATGCTCTTTGGCCCATGCGTCATCGACATAACCGGTTGACATTGCCTTGTACGCGCCTTCCATACCGATACTGCCGATATAAATGTGCCCCATTGCCATTGTCGTTACCAGTACGGCAGCGATTAAGTGGATCACGTTGGCGATCTGCATCACGCTACGTGGATAGTCCATGCCAGGCACAATTTGGTTGAGCACGAAACCTGACGCACTGATGATCAGGCCCAGTCCGACCACGCCGGACCAAAACCATAATTTCTCACCAGCATTGAAGCGGCCTGACGAGGCGTGTTTCCCACCAAACATGCCGCCCAACCTGAACAACCATTGCAGGTCTTCCTTGGCCGGAAAGTTATCTTTGACGAAGATGATGAAGGTCACCACGATCGATACCGTAAACACGGGTCCGGCAAAGTTATGCGCATTTTTGCAGGCGAAAGATAACCAGCCAAATAGCGCATGCCCGAACACCGGCATCAGGATGTGCTTGCCAAACAAGAGGATCAACCCGGTCAGCGCAAGCAGCACGAAGCTAATTGCGGTGCTCCAGTGCGCAATCCGCTCAACCGAAGTGAACCGCTCGATGAGCCGCCCAGTTGGTGTGGCCTTGAGCTTGACTGGGCCAGCAATAAAGTAGACCCCCGCTACGCCGATCGCCGCCAGCAGTAGCAACCAACCGCCGATTTGCGTCAGTGGCCCGTTGCGATACTGCCGCCATGCTTCACCGGCCGTGGTCGCACGCGCCTGACCAGGAAATTGTTGCTTCCCCTGGATCAGCACTCCGGATTCCAGCGCGGGAAGGCTCGAATAGTTCTTCGTCCCTTCCTTGATCGTACGGAAAACCGGAGACGAGTTGCCAGGCTGGTCGCGGGTGCGTTCGGCCTGATTCTGTTTCAGGATATCGATTGACTCAATACCCCCAATATTTGTCGGTGCTGGCGCAACTTGCTGCGCCAGCGCCGACCCGATGACAGCGGTCGTCAGCATTAAGCTGACGACCAAGCGTGCAATCCCATGTTTCATGATGGCTCCCGTCACTGCGTAATTAATTGGATCTGGTGTAATCGTTCTGGTTCTGGGCGCGGGCGCGCAACTGTAATTCCCACTTGGTCTTGTCGCCCTTTTCCCAGCCCTTTGCCGCATACCTGTCCAACTCGCCCTGCCACGGCTTCCCGTCAGGCTTGCTGGCCGAACCACTCATCTCCTGACTAATTTCTCCGCAGCCTGCCAACGTCAACAACACAACGGACGCCGCAATCAACGCACCCCGCGCGCGCATCATGATTTCCCCGCTGGGGCTTTGGCTTGTGGATCGTGGGATTTGCCATAGGCGGTACCCCAGCCCCACACTTCGCTTCCCACACCCCGACGAACAACGCGGCTGCGGAAAATATCGGCAATCACGTCACCGTCACCACCAAGCAAGGCTTTGGTCGAACACATTTCTGCGCAGGCAGGCAATTTGCCTTCGGCCAAGCGGTTACGGCCATACTTCTCGAACTCTGCCTTGGAGCCATCTTCTTCCGGGCCACCTGCACAAAAAGTGCATTTGTCCATTTTGCCGCGTAATCCAAACGTACCGTTAGAAGGGAATTGTGGCGCGCCAAACGGACAGGCGTAAGCACAATATCCACAGCCGATACAGATGTCCTTGTCGTGCAAGACAACGCCTTCGTCGGTCCGATAGAAGCAGTCGACGGGACACACTGCCATACAAGGGGCATCGGAACAGTGCATGCAGGCAACCGACATCGATTTTTCTTGGCCAACGATACCGTCGTTGACAGTAATAACGCGCCGGCGGTTCACGCCCCACGGGACTTCGTGCTCATTTTTACAGGCGGTAACGCAACCGTTGCACTCGATGCAGCGCTCGGAATCGCAGATGAATTTCATTCTTGCCATGGTGTCTCTCCTGATTTCTGTTGAGATTGAGGTCGCTTAAGCGATGCGCTCAATCTGACAGATTGTTGTCTTGGTTTCTTGCATCATTGTTACCGAGTCGTAGCCGTATGTCGTTCCGGTATTGACCGCTTCTCCACGCACAATTGGCGCGGCACCTTCCGGGTAGTACTCGAGCATGTCTTTGCCCTGCCACCAGCCAGAAAAGTGGAACGGAATAAATACCGTATCGGGACCGACGCGTGGCGTCACCATTGCCTTGACCTTGAGACGGGCACCGGTCGGCGTCGAGACGATTACATACTCGCCGTCGCGTAGACCGCGCTCGCTGGCAGCCTTCGGATTGATCTCGACGAAGTTCTCTTGCTGCAGCTCTGCCAGCCAAGGGTTGGCGCGCGTTTCTTCGCCGCCACCTTCGTATTCGACCAAACGCCCGGATGTCATGATGAGCGGGAATTTTTCATGCAACTTGTTCTCGACGTTCTTTTGTTGAACGGACTTGTACAAGGTTGGCATGCGCCAGAACGATTTTTTGTCCTCATGCGTCGGATACTTGGCAACCAGATCAGGACGAGTACCAAACAACGGCTCGCGATGCAGCGGCACTGGATCCGGGAAATTCCACACTACGGCGCGTGCCTTGGCATTCCCAAACGGCGAACAACCATGCACTTTCATGACCACGCGCTGAATACCACCAGACAAATCCGTCTTCCAGTTTTTGCCTTCCGCAGCTTTCTGCTCCGCTGGAGTCAAATCACTCCACCAGCCGAGTTTTTTGAGTAGCAGGTGGTCGAATTCAGGGTAGCCAGTCGTGATGTCGGCACCCAGCGAATGCGAACCGTCTTCAGCCAGCAAGTTGACACCGTCGCGCTCAACACCAAAGTTAGCGCGGAAATTACCGCCACCATCCATGACATGTTTGCTGTTGTCATACAGATTCGGCGTACCAGGATGCTTCAGTTCCGGTGTGCCATAACATGGCCATGGCAAACCGAAATAATCGCCTGTCAAGTCGTAGCCAGATGCGGCGTCTTTTCCGCCGAGACAGCGCAGTGTCTTCACGTCGAACAAATGCATGTTCTTCATGTGCGCTTTCAGACGCATTGGCGACTGGCCGGTATAGCCGATGGTCCAGTTACCGCGGTTAATTTCTTCAAGCATTGACTCTGGTTCTGGCTCCATCATCCCGCCTTTGCCAGGAACCAATTTGATTTTCGCGACCAGTTCCTTGGCGAACCCCAGCTTCTCTGCAAGCTGATACATGATCATGTGGTCAGTACGTGATTCGAACAGTGGCTCGATCACTTTTTCACGCCATTGCAGCGAACGGTTTGACGCGGTGACTGATCCCGAAGTTTCGAACTGGGTTGCGGCCGGCAGCAGGTAGACGGCGCGCTTCGGATTCAATTCCTGACCATCAACTTTCATGTTCGCCATCGCGGCCGAAGCAGACGGATACGGGTCGATCACCACCAGCAAGTCGAGCTTATCGAACGCTTTTTTCATTTCCAGACCACGCGTTTGGGAGTTTGGCGCATGCCCCCAGAACACCATCGCACGGACGTTATTGTCTTGGTCGATCAGCTCATTTTTCTCAAGCACCGCGTCAATCCAGCGCGATACGGTGACGCCGGATTTCTCCATCATCGCCTGTGACGCATACTGTTTTTTGATCCACTCGTAATCGACACCCCAGACTGCAGCCCAATGCTTCCACGCACCAGTGGCCAAGCCGTAGTAGCCGGGCAGCGAATCCGGATTCGGGCCGACGTCGGTTGCACCCTGAACATTGTCATGTCCACGGAAAATGTTCGTCCCACCGCCTGATTTGCCGATATTTCCCAGCGCCAGTTGAAGAATGCAAGACGCGCGCACGATGGCGTTACCGATCGTGTGCTGGGTCTGTCCCATACACCAGACCAATGTCGAAGGCTTGTTCTTGGCCATTGTTTCAGCGCATTTATAGACTTCGGCCTCTGGCACACCGCACGCTTCTTCCACTTTTTCCGGCGTCCAGGTCATGACTTCGGCGCGGACTTTATCCATGCCGTAGACACGATCATTAATGTAATTGGTATCTTCCCATTTGTTCTTGAAGATGTGATACAGCATGCCCCAGACAAATGGAATATCCGAGCCTGAACGGATGCGGATGTACTGGTCTGATTTGGCGGCAGTACGGGTGTAACGCGGGTCGATCACGATGACCTTGGCGCCCGTTTCTTTGGCGTGCAGCATGTGCAACATCGACACCGGATGCGCCTCAGCTGCATTTGAGCCGATATACATGATCGCGCGCGAATTTTGCATATCGTTGAAGCTGTTGGTCATTGCACCATAGCCCCAGGTGTTTGCAACGCCAGCGACCGTTGTCGAGTGACAGATTCGCGCCTGGTGATCGGTATTGTTGGTGCCAAAAAACGAGACGAACTTGCGAAGAAGTTGCGCTTGTTCGTTGTTGTGCTTGGATGAACCAACAAAAAACACGGAGTCCGGACCGCTGGCTTTTTTGACCTCGAGCAGTTGTGCTGAAATTTCGGTCAGAGCGATGTCCCAGCTAATCCGCTGATACTTGCCATTGACGAGTTTCATCGGATATTTCAGACGGAATTCGCCGTGACCATGCTCACGTAATGCCGCACCTTTGGCGCAGTGAGCGCCGAGGTTGATGGGTGAATCAAAGACGGCTTCCTGACGTACCCAGACACCATTTTCAACTACTGCATCCACCGCACACCCGACTGAACAGTGAGTACAGACCGTGCGTTTGACTTCAATTTTGGCTCCGCCTTTTGCGGTCGATCCGTCCGCAGCGCGGGCGCGTTGAATCAAACCAAGTTGCGCCGCAGCAATACCAGCACCGACGCCGATGCCCGAACGCTTCAAGAAAGAGCGCCGATCCATCGTAGGCAAGGCACGCGCGAGACTGTCAGCTAGGCCGGCAGAAAAGCGAGTGGACAAACGTTGGCCATCCAGGCCCTTGCGAGTTAACAGCATATTGGATCTCCGAAAATCAAAGAGTGGTCGTGCGATAGTATTTCTTGACGTGCTCGGTCAACCGGTATCCGGTGCCCTCCGGCTCAGCGGGCGTCACGACGGACGACGTCAGAGCTTGTGGTGCCAGTTTGACGGCAACACCTGCCGCTGCAACTAGTCCCAGTCCGGCGAAAAAGCTGCGCCGTGCGATTTTCTTTTGTTCTGCCATGTTTATCTCCTGAGATATCAGACAACCAGTAACGAGCCATATCGATACCGTTGCCCAGACATTTTATAAAAGTACCGCCGATCAATTAATTCTTTTTGACAATGTTTAACTATTTAGATCAAATAAAGATCATCGTGTTTCAGCCCATATCGAATGCTTGCATTTCCACTGCAAAATACGCCCTTGCTAGACGCGATACCGGCAGGTAAAAATCTGCCGTCGGATGGGCCTCTAGTGCATTACATAACTCGTCGACCCATGCCTGCATGTGATCACTGAAAAACGTTTTCTGATTCGCCAGATTTCCGTGTATGGGATCATCAGAGGCAATGAGGTAGCGCATCACTTCACACAGCGACGCAATATGGTCTTCACTCTCCACCACACTTTGGACCCGCTCGATGCCGAGCATTGACAGATCGGTACGCAACGCGGCAAGTGGCTTTTCCATCAGAAATCCAGACAGATAATACGAACCGTACAGCATGACTTCAGGCTTACCGACGCCGAGAAATAACGCCTCGTATTCATCCCGTACGGGCTCCTGTTTGGCCGATTTACAAGCGCCAACCAGATCTGCCCATGCCCGCTCAAGTACGCCATCACCCTCCGACTGCGCCGACGCAATCGTGTCAAGCAAGGCTTGCGATGGAGGCGCATAAAATAAGGTCGCGAGCAAACCATACAAATCGGCTCGTGCCGTTTCTTCACCCTGATCCTGACGCTCAAATACTAGCGAATGCGTAGTCGTCGTCATCAGGATGGTCGCTTCAGGTTGGTGATCGAGGTTTCCTTGGAATTACTCATCATGTCTATCACCCTGCAATCGGCACACATTTTGATGCGATCGAGATTGCCTGCGAATGCACCGTGCAACGACAATTTTCCCAGCATGGTTTCAATCATTTGCGCGGTGCCAAATGGCTTGCTGCAGCGAATACAATGAAATGGTGCGGCTTCATTGACCACACGCGATTGTTTCGCTTCGTCCGTCAGCAACAAGCGTGGTGTCAATGTGATGGCATTTTCAGGACAGGTTGTTTCGCAGAGACCGCATTGCACGCAATTTTTTTCGACAAAACGCAACTGCGGCAGATCTGCGTTATCCATCAAAGCCGATTCGGGGCAAGCGCCGACGCATGACATACACAACGTGCAGGCCGAAGTATTGATGTTGACGCTGCCATACAGAGCACCTGCCGGCAAAGCGATCTGCTCCGGCTTCAGAGGCGCGTATTTCAGCAAATGACCGATTACCAGATCCAACGTGCCGCGTTTTTCAGCAGCCACTGCAAATAAGGCCCTTTGGACCGGCACCTGGGCCGCTTCAATACCTTGCAGGGCGCTATCCAACGTTGCCGGCGCAACAGCACGTATTAACGACAAATGCGTCCCGGTGTAGCCAAGCCCCGCCAGAATCGTCTGAGCGACGATCATCTGCTCTTCGAGTGCGATAACGTAATCAGGAGCTTCTTCTCCACTCAACAGGATTGCAACGTGGCTTGCGCCATAAGCAATCGCCGCTAACCATAGATCGATACCCGTAGAGGCGGTGTGGTGCAATGAGAGCGGCAACACACGTGCTGGTACACCATGCAGTTTTCCGCCCGACTTTGCCAGTCGACCTAACTGCATGATTAATGCCGCACCTTTATCGGCGCTATGCAGCAGTAACGCTGGTTGTTCGCCACCGGCTTTCGCGAACGTTGTCAGCATTGTCTTTATGCGTTGCCCCGTATCCGGCGCCCGTGGGTACGCGTAGGTTAGGGCCCCCGATGGGCAGACAGTCGTGCAAGCACCGCAACCGACGCAGAGGTTGGGAGTGACTTTAACCAGATTACCGTCGTGGCTGATGGCATCAGCTGAACAGACATCGATACATGAGGTGCAGCCAATTTGCCCATTGCGGCCATGTGCACAAAGTTTATCTTTGTAAATAAAAAACTTTGGCTTTTCGAACTCGCCCACTAGCGCTACCAGCTCCAAGACGGCATCCGTTTGACGCATTGCGTCGTCTGCAGCCGCAAAATAACCTTGAGGGGGCTGATGCATAGTGAAGAGGGGCACATCACACAAATCAAACACCAAATCGAAATCACCACTGCGTTCTGTTGCAGTTCGATTGAAGTCGATCGCGCCGATCGGTCCACACGCTTTTACGCAATCGCTATGGGACGTACACTTATTTAAATCGATCTGATACATCAAGTCGATTGCTTGCTCAGGACAGGCATCGACACACGCATTGCAGCGAGTGCATATTTCGAGATCGATTGGATTGGACTGCTGCCAGCGTGCAGTGAAAGCTCCCAACCAGCCAGTCAACTGGATTTGGCTGCCAGAATAAGTCGGAAAAGTGCGGTCTTGCAACATGCCGGCACCGCCGTCAGTTAACAGCACGCTGACATCAAGTTGTCCGGCGAGTTTTTCAGCCCAAAGCAGAACCCGATGACCAGGACCTACGATGAGTACATGGCCACCTGACTGATAATTGACCACGGGCACTGGCTCTGGATCGGGCAATGCTGCTGCGGCTAACAGAGCAGCCATTTTTGGCAAAGCCTGTGCGCTATCTTTACTCCAGCCACCCGTTTCACGAATATTTACGAAACGAATCGGCGAAACTGCAGATTTTTGCGCGGCCAACTCCGAAAACAAAGCACGCTCTTGCGTACAAGCTACAACAACATCGTCGACCCCATCCGCAACCGCCAAAAAAGCACCAACTTCATGGCGACATAACTCAGTCACTATCGGCAAAGGTTTTCCATTGCCGATAGCAGCACCAAGACTAGCCCCAGCGGCAGCATCAAGCGGCATCGTACGGTTGCAATTACAAACTTTAAATTGTGTGGTCAAAATGAAAACGCCGATTTTAATGTGTAATTAAATAAATCATCAGAACTAAAAACTTTCGCTATTGTAATCGTCAATGCAAAAAAAATCATGACGCACCGCGACATAAGAAAATGCGCTCACACTAGGATTAACACACGTGGATATAGGCAAAAATTTTCCGATATTTATCGAAATTTAATTATCTACAATAAATAAGCTTTATTTATCAAGTTAGGACGGTAATACCGGGCTGGCCGGATTTGGCAGCAACTGCTCGCCAGAGGAAGAAAGTACAGTCGTAGCGTCGTTCAGGCCGACGTCGTCCAAAATGACTAAATCACTGTCATCCAGCATGTTTTGTTGTTCGCATTCCGCAGGTGACTCAGCATCAGACTCGATTACCGCTGATTCAGCATCCACATCATCGTGTTCATCGAGACCCTCATCACCCTTATCGATTTCCTTTGGCAAAGGCGTATCCAGCATTTGCATTAACGGTTGCTCAAGATGGGCGAGCGGATTCATCAACAACTTGGCATGGTTCAACTCAGCCACCATCTCAACAGTCATTGGCACGAAAGTATTGTAATCCTCGATATAAGTATCAAGGCCATCCATGATGTTGAAGCGGGGGTCAGAAAACAATTTCTTTAAAGCCAATCGCTTGACTACGTCATCGACGCCCTGCGCAACGAATGGTGAAAAATCAGAAGATGCGTTTAATGCAGCCACATCGTCCAACGTTGGTAGAGGCAGTGGCGTGACTTCTTCGGACCGATAATCCTGAGCGTGTTCCGAAATGACCGTTTCTGTTTTTCTTGCCCAGCGGGAAAAGAAGTCGTCAGCTGCCACGATTACGTCCTTCGTCGATAGCCATTTGCGCAACTGCAGCCCCACCTTCGAAAGAGGGCTTTCGACGCTTGCGCTTCTGTTCAGGTACGTAATATGTTTTCACAAATGCAGTCAGTCTTTCAACGATTTCAGTCGAGGCAGTGATCGTATCTACTTTTTCGCCGCCATCCATCAATCTTGCTCCCTCGTGATATGACAGGGTGACGACCTTAGGTACAGCAATCTCAATTCCATCGATTTCCTCGAGGCGCCACATAACGAACCAGCATGGTGACGGCGCGCTAATGTTAAGAAAATAACCTTCTGCTTCATCGCTGAACAGTCGTACTTCGAAATCACCAAATAACCAGCGTAAGTCATCGTCACGGTCGAGCATGCAAAGTCTCTGACCAGGCACACCGCTAAGAATTTCCATTGGCTGCCATTGATAGGTTTGCCACCGGTTATCTATGCGGGTGCGCTGCATGACAACACCTATATTGAGTGCGTCAGTTTCCATTAATCATTTTTGATAACGATGCTTGGAAACTTGCTTGACATGTCTTTCGCCTTTTCTGCAACCTTAATTGCAACTTTGCGAGCAATATTCTTGTAAATTTCTGCCACAGGACCCTCGGGATCGGCAATGACAGTAGGCATACCGGAGTCAGCGTGTTCACGAATCGACATCGTCAGTGGCAATGCACCTAAAAAGTCGACGCCATACTCGCGGCACATTTTCTCGCCGCCGCCATGACCAAAAATAGCTTCTGCATGGCCACAATTCGAACAAATATGAGTACTCATATTTTCCACAATGCCAAGGATCGGGATATCGACCTTCTCGAACATTTTCAAACCTTTGCGCGCATCGAGCAGGGCAATATCTTGAGGCGTAGTCACAATAACAGCGCCGGTGACCGGCACTTTTTGTGACAGCGTCAACTGAATATCCCCGGTACCTGGCGGCATATCAACGATCAGATAGTCAAGGTCACGCCAATTTGTCTGATCAAGTAATTGCTGGAGCGCTTGCGTAACAATAGGACCGCGCCAGACCATAGGCTCGTCCGGATCTATCATGAATCCTATACTGGATACCTGTAGCCCATGATTTTCCATTGGCTCCATTGTTTTACCATCAATGGTCTCAGGACGCCCTGAGATGCCCATCATCATTGGCTGGGAGGGCCCGTAAATATCGGCATCGAGAATGCCGACCTGTGCTCCTTCTGCAGCTAACGCGAGAGCAAGATTGACAGCGGTAGTTGATTTTCCGACGCCACCTTTACCAGATGCAACAGCGATGATGTTTTTTACATTTGCCATTAATTTCACGCCACGTTGAGCTGTATGCGCTACGATTTTAAAGTACACATTCACGCTTACATTACCTATGCCTGGTAATTTTCGCACCGCTGAAATAGTAGATTTTCGAATTAAGTCAATTTGACTTTTTGCTGGATATCCGAGTTCAACATCAAAAGCGACATCACTGCCGTCTAACTTAATGTTTTTGATACATTTTCCAGCAACCAAATCCTTATTTGTATTTGGGTCTACGACTTCTGAAAGTACCGCTTTAACTAGTTCTACCGTAATGCTCATTTGTACTTCTCCATGATTTCTTCGTGCGTAGTCTAAACTATATTGACGATGTTCTTGTTACGTGCTTTCAGTGTACTAGCACTAGGACTTACAGATTGCCGACTATAACGACGAATATAATTTCACCCTCATCAGGATAGGGGGCGGCCACAAAGACCACTCCCCTCCCACACCACCCGGCATGCGGGTCCGCACCGGGCGGTTGAAACGGTTGAGGACGGCATGCCCATACCCGATCATGACACCTAGATTCATCTGGTCCCGACCTTGCCGATTTGGTTCTTCGCTGTCACTGCATGTCAGATTTCACCTTTGACGCGTTACGTGACGAGCCCCGTATCCGGGCATCTGAAGCATATCTATCTCAGATGCTCAGGCAAACTCACCTTCCCGCTCTTTCGGCCCCTCGTCGGCGGCTTTGACCTTCCCGGCCCAACCCCCACCTACTGTGGCCTCTGCTGACTTCTTGCTCCGGCTTCCACCGTCATCCTTTACGACATGAGGCGAGATCTCCCGTAAGCGCCTCACGAGCAACGTCTTGACCAATTGCGCTTCGTAGCAAATACGGGATTCAGCGCGAAGCGGCACCAAGTTGGTCGGCCACATTCCACGGCAGTAAATCATTGATTTGATTGATGGGATGGTCGGCGATGTGCGTGAGCACATGGCGCAGGTAGGCTTCCGGATCGATGCCGTTCAGTTTGGCGGTGCCGATCAGTGCATACATGGCGGCAGCGCGCTCGCTGCCGCTATCGGCACCTACGAACAAGAAGTTTTTGCGTCCCAAGGCAACGCCGCGCAGCGCGCGTTCAGCCGCATTGTTATCGATCTCGGCAATGCCGTGGTCGCAGTACAGCAGCAATGCCTGCCACTGGTTGAGCGCGTAGTTGATGGCTTTGGTCGTGTCGGACTTGGCCGACAGGGTCGGCAAGCGCGCACGTAGCCATGCTTCGAAGTCCACCAGCAGGGGCAACGTCTCAGACTGCCGGACCTGCCGACGAACATCCGGCGGTTTGCCGCGCAGCGGTTCTTCAATTTCGTACAGCTCTGCGATCCGGCGCAGCACCTCGGTGGTGAACGCCGTTCGATGAACGACATGGAGATCATGGAATTTGCGCCGGGTGTGCGCCCAGCAAGCGGCTTCCCGTACTCGCCCGGTGTCATAAATGGCATTGAACCCGGCGTTATGTGGTGCACCACATAACGCCGGTTATGTTGCGGACAAATTTATGTTGCGGCATCGAGCCAGCGCCAGGCTGTCGAATGACTTTCTCCGTTATTGACGCAACATAATTTCGGGCGTCTTCTGTCAGGCCAACCATCGTTTGGAGGTCTGTCATGTTTCCAGAACTGCTGTGCAACGAAGCCATCATTCGCCGTCATCACGAAGCACCCTTCGCCACTGAACGCGAGCGCTACCTGCGACACTGCTTCGAAACGGGCGCCACCCTCGCATCGCTTCGTCTAAAAAATCGCGAACTCATCTGGGTCGCTCGCCTGCTGCCCAGTGACGCGGCAACTGGTATCGATATGGCGGGATTAGACGAGGTGGTGCGGCGACGCAAATTAATACATACGGGGGCTACGACTGGCCGCAGATCGATCGATATTGCCCGTCCGTGGCTGCGCTTTCTCGGGTGGTGGCGCGACCCGGTCGTCGTATTGCCATTTCAAGAGCGAGTCGATGCCTTCGTTCACTGGATGCGTGACGAGCGTGGATTTACCTCGTCGACGGTCATTCAGTGGGCGTGCCGTGTCAAATTGTTTCTCCAATGGTGTGAAGACGGTAAGTACCGACTTGATACCTTGAGACCAGGTGACCTTGATCAGTATCTTATTGACGGAGCCCTGCGCTGGTGTCGGGTCACAATGCGGAGCGTTGTCGGGGGCCTCCGGATATTTTTAGGATTCGCGGCGTCGCAAGGCTGGTGTAATGACCAATTGGCGCAGACGCTACGTGCGCCTCGCGTCTACGCTCTCGAATCACTTCCGTATGCGCCAGGATGGCCGGATGTCCAACGCATACTGGCCAGTACGCTGGCCGACAGGCCCGCTGACATTCGTGATCGGGCGATTCTCATGCTCCTGTCGATCTATGGTCTGCGTCGGGGCGAGGTTGCTTCTCTGCGACTGGAACAAGTGGACTGGCAGGCCCGGATGCTGCGTATTTATCGCCTGAAACGCCGGCAGTGTCAGATCTATCCGCTGCTGCCGTCCGTTGCAGAAGCCTTAGCGAGATACGTCGACACAGTCCGGCCACGTACGTCCTATTCGGAGATATTTCTTGGCCTTCGCGCGCCGCAGCGGCCTTTGACACCTATGGCGCTCTACAGCATGGTCAACCGTAAATTCAACGCACTTGCAATCCAGACCGAGCATCGTGGCCCTCATGCTTTGCGGCATGCCTGTGCAGCCCGTCTGGTTGCGCAGGGTTTGAGCTTCAAGGAAATCGGCGACCATCTTGGGCATCGCAGCACGACCTCCACCATGACGTACGCCAAAGTGAACATGGCGTCGCTGCGCGAGGTTGGCGACTTTGATCTGGGAGAATTACTATGAAACTCGAGGATGTCATCACCGCTTACGTCACACTGCAGCGTTCACTCGGTCTGCGCTTTATCTCCTCTGGGCGCCTGTTACGGCAGTATGGTCACACCATGGGCGATATCAGCATTGACGAAGTTCAGCCGGATGGAGTCACCGCCTTCCTGCTCGGAACTGGCGCGCTGAGCGCGACGTACAAGGTGCGGTACAGCGTCTTGTGCGGTTTGTATAAATTTGCCACCACGCGCGGGTATGTTGAGCAATCGCCACTGCCGCCTGACTTGCCGACGCTACCACGTCCGCAATCGCCCTACGTCTATTCGACCGAAGAACTCCGCCGTCTGATCGAGGCCACACCGGTATTGCATGTCGGCCATAGCCGTCAGCAAGCAGCGATGTATCGCACACTGATTCTGCTGCTATACAGTACCGGCCTGCGTATTGGCGAAGCACTTGGATTGACGATACGGGATGTGAATTTGATTGATGCGGTCGTTACAGTGCGAAATACCAAGTTCTATAAAACCAGGCTAGTGCCGATTGGTCCGAAGCTGACCGCAGAACTGGCAAGTCATCTTAAGCGGCGCGGTCTCTTGCCCCTGCCGGAAGGCGAGGACTCAAAGTTCTTTACCTCGCGAACCGGAAGAGGATGGGCCTACCAGCACGTAATCACGTTATTTCAGCATCTGCGCACTGCGGCCAGAATCACCTGTCCTCCGGGCGAAATCCGTCCACCGAGATTGTACGACCTGCGCCATACCGCCGCAGTCCATCGTGTCGTTGCATGGTATCGGTCTGGGCAAGACGTTCAGCGATTGTTGCCCAATCTTGCGACGTACCTTGGACATCTTGATCTCCGATCGACGCAACGGTACCTGCACATGACGCCGGACCTGCTTGATCAAGCAAGTCGCCGCTTCGCGCAGTACGCACAACAGGGAGAACGTCATGAGTGACCGGAGCCTTCTGTCACCATGGATACGCCGCTTCCTGCTTGAGCATCTCGTTGGCGAGCGCAATCTATCGTTAAATACTCAGGCGAGTTACCGGGACACCTTGACGTTGCTACTGCCTTTCGTCAGCCAGCACGGCGGCCATGTCATCGATCGCATGGCGGTAGAGGACCTGTCGCCGACCATGGTGCGCAAATTTCTTGAACACCTTGAACACGATCGCCATTGTTGCGGCACCACTCGCAATCTACGTCTGAGCGCGATCCATTCCCTGGCACGCTATATCGGTATGCACTCACCAGTTCATCTCTCATGGTGTACTGAAGTACGCGCCATTGCATTCAAGAAGACGACCAAGACATTGATCGGTTACCTTGAGAAAGAGGAGATGGATGCACTGCTCAAACAACCCGATCGCCGGACGCTTCGCGGTGAGCGTGATCATGCATTACTGCTGTTCTTGTATAACAGCGGGGCTCGTGCTGACGAGGCAGCGAGTTTAACGGTCTCCAACCTGCAGTTGGGTAGTTCGCCGGCGGTTCGGATCCTTGGCAAAGGGAACAAACTGCGATTGTGCCCGTTGTGGCCAGCAACCGTGGCGGTGCTAACGCGGTTCGTAACTGAGCGTGAGGGCCATGATCACGTGTTTCTCGGTCGAACGCAGGAGCCGATGACGAGGTTTGGCGTGCATCGCGTCGTCACTCAGTATGCCGAGCGTGCTGGCCAAGGCGTGCCATCCATGATGACAAAACGTATCACTCCTCACACGATTCGCCACACGACAGCAGTGCACTTGCTGCGCGCGGGAGTTGATATCAATACGATCCGGGCCTGGTTGGGCCATGCCTCTCTGGATACGACGAATATTTACGCCGAAGTCGATCTAGAAATGAAAGCGAAAGCGCTCGCCAGCGTCGATATATCAGGGTTGCCGGCGTTCTCCGGCCCGCCTAAAGCGTTGCCATCATTGATGGCATTTCTAAAAGGGCTGTAAAGAAAGAGCACAAATTTATGTGCGGTATGAGTTCGGCAATGCTGCAACAGCGTTGGCTGGCGCTTGATGCCGCAACATAAATTTGTTCGCAACATAACCGGCGTACGCATCGGCTTGCAGGATGCCGTGAAATCCGGCGAGATGGGTTTGCGGGTGGATGCCCTTGCGGTCCGGCGTGTAGGCAAACCAGACCGCCGGCGCAACGGTTGAGGCCGCACTGCGATCATCGCGCACGTAGGTCCAGAGCCGGCCAGTCTTGGTCTGACCGTGACCCGCAGCGAGTACCGGCACCGTCGTGTCATCAGCGTGCAGTTTAGTACCGGCCATCACATGGTTGCGCAGCGCCTCTACCAGAGGAGCCATCAATGCACTGCAAGCGCCGACCCAGCGTCCCATGCTGGAACGGTCGATCTCGACACCTTGGCGGGCATAGATCACCGACTGCCGATACAACGGTTGATGATCGGCGAATTTCGCCACCAAGATATGTGCCAGCAAACCGGGACCGGCTACACCGCGCAGAATTGGCCGGCTCGCTGCCGGTACTTGCACGATGCGGTCACAGCAAGCGCAGGCTTTCTTGCGCCGGATGTGGCGGATCACTTTGAAGGCTGTGTTGAGGATTTCGAGCTGCTCGGAGACATCCTCGCCAAGTGGCTTAAGATGACCACCACAATCCGGACAGGCCGTCTCGGATGGCTCCAGAATGCGCTCCTCGCGGGGCAGTTCGGGTGGCAAGGCATGCCGAACCGGCACCTTGGGCGCGGTAGCTGGAGCGGTTGCCGGCACCACGACAGGCGCGATTGGCAGTGAATCGACGACGCCTTCTTCGGCTAACAAGTCCTCCAGCCGGCACTCCAGTTTCGCGATCTGGCGATCGATCTTCTCGGACTTGCGGCCGAATTGCATGCGCTGTAATTTGGCAATGAGCAGCTTGAGCTGTTCGACTTCAACGGCGTGTGATGCCATGACCAGCGTCATTTGATCCATCGCCGCCTGCTGCGCACGCACCATCGCCTTGAGGGCATCGATGTCGTCGGGCAAGGGTGAGGGAATGGGCTGTGGAATGAGCATGCGCGGAGTTTACGCAGGTCCGTCGGCGTTTACAACACCGATTTGGGATGCCAGGTGCGTTGCGGCTGTCGCCAGTCGATCCCTTCGAGCAGCATCGATAACTGCGCCGGCGTCAAGCATACCGATCCACTGGTTGCTTGCGGCCACACGAAGCGTCCCTGTTCGAGCCGCTTGGCCAGCAGGCACAGACCATCCTCCGTGGCCCACAATACTTTGATCGTATCGCCACGGCGGCCACGAAACACGAAGACATGGCAATTGAACGGATCGGCTGCCAACGCGGTTTCCACCTTGGCAGCCAATCCCTGGAAGCCGCAGCGCATGTCGGTGATGCCGGCGGCGATCCAGATCCGTGTGCCGACAGGCAGGCCGATCATGGATGGAAGTGACGTAATACCTGCGCCAGGATGGCTGCATCGACCATTCCCTCCAGGCGCAAGGTGGTGGTGGTCAGGCTGATTTCGATGAGACCAGGCTGGATGGTTCGCCGGGGTTCACGTGTTGCTTTCGACGCGATGGGATCAATCGGCAGCGGCAACGGTGCCGCAACAGGTGCCACCGCGTTGGTGGCAGGCGTGATGTGAACTTCCACGAATGTTGACGGCGCAGTTTCTCGTGTACCGACTTCGCTGGCGAGATGCTCACGCCGCCATCTGTGCAGCATATTGGCGTTGATCCCATTGTCCAAGGCAAGACTGGCGACGGACACGCCAGGCGCGCACGCGGCTATCGCCAGTTGCTTCTTGAAATCAATCGGGTAATTACGACGGCCTTTGCGACTGCCGGATTGGATGGTTGTGTTCAAAGTGATCTCCACTACTATTTGGTGGACACCACTTTGGCGGGTCACTGGTGTGCTGTACAGACGTCCTTGATGAGGCGCTTACGATCTCCCCAGGTAAGAACCTACTCCTTCCTTGCACAACCGCCGGATTTACGCCGCATGATCCTTTGACTACTAGAGCTTTGCTGTTCATTGCCCGCACGCCCTGGTTGGCACCGCCTTCTATCCGGTTCCTGTCCATCGTCTCGCAGTATCGCTCCACACTTCCCTCCCAAAGTCGGTCACCCTCACGCAGTTGTGCTTCAGTTCGTTCGCTGTGGTCAGCTTACGAGAGGACTTGCACCTCCAAGAGTGCGCCCATGCTGGGCGCACAACGCAAAAAGGCCCTTCTTTCGAAGGGCCCTCTTGTTTGCTGCATGTAACTTAGCCTGACGATGACCTACTTTCACACGTGTTGACGCACTATCATCGGCGCAACGTCGTTTCACGGTCCTGTTC
>JBLHLW010000060.1:0-26440 GCA_047621345.1 Minisyncoccia bacterium
GAAGGCACATCCCTGCTAAGGATGCATACGGCTTATACCTGTATCGTGAGTTCGAATCTCACCGTCTCCGCCAGATTGAAAAGGAAAAGCCCTTGGAAACAAGGGCTTTTTTTTTGCGCGAAATTTTCTGGAATTGAATAACACTAGATTGTGTGTCGATAATACTTTTTAACCTTTAATCGTTTTAAATATTAATTTTATCAAAAATGGTTTAACTTATTAAAAAAATCGATACTATCTTGCACACGTGACCCTTTGCTGGTGACGTGACCCTTTCAATGACAGGAAATCAAATGACCATCGCACAACGTCTGTATGCATTAATTTTTGCGGCCGTCGCTGGCTTGGCAGGCATCGCCTGTGTTGGTCTATATCAGATACAGAGCGTCTATACGGCAGCCAATTACGCCAACACCAATACCGTGCCAAGCTTCAGGCTGATCGAGTCTGCTTACACCGAAGTGTCGGAGTTGCGGACTAAATTTTGGCAGTATCTTGCACTACGGGATCCCGCACAACGCACTGAGATGGCTGCACGTATGACCGAACTTCATACCAAAGCATTCGATGTTTTCGCCACTTATGAACGCAACTATATTTCTGATGACAAGGATCGCCAGTTGCTGCGAGCAAGTCGTGCGAGCGTGGTTGCTTACGATGCCATGCGACTAAAAGCCCTTGCGCTGGCTGATGAAAATAAAAACGAAGAAGCGCGGGATCTGGCATTGGTGAGTCAGCCTCTGTACGCCTTGATCCGAAAGGGGTTCAATGACCACCTTGCCTATAACGCTGAACTCGGTAAAAAGGGAGCCGATGAGGCCGCACTGCTGATGTCGCATGCATTATGGCAGTTGATCTCGATCGCACTTCTGGTGAGCCTGGCCACTGCGGTAGCTGGTTTGCTCCTGGTAATGAAACTGTCGCGCTCGTTTGTACAGGCGATACAGATTGCGCAGACAGTGGCTGCTGGCGACCTGACTTCGCATATCGATGTGCGCTCAAAAGATGAAATCGGCCAATTGCTCATCGCGCTAAAATCGATGAACGATAGCTTGATCGATATTGTTGGACGAGTACGTGCAGGTACCGAGACCGTGGCGACGGCATCGGGGCAGATCGCCAGTGGCAATCATGACTTGTCTAGTCGCACAGAAGAACAAGCCGCTTCTCTGGAAGAAACGGCCTCGTCAATGGAAGAATTGACCTCGACCGTACGGCAAAATGCCGATAATGCGCGCCAGGCCAACAGTCTTGCCTCATCGGCGTCGGATATCGCCAGCAAGGGGAGTCGCGTTGTGGCGCAAGTCGTCGAGACAATGAATTCGATTAATGATTCATCGAAGAAAATCGCCGACATCATCAGCGTCATTGACGGAATCGCCTTTCAGACCAATATCCTCGCCCTCAACGCGGCGGTGGAAGCTGCTCGTGCTGGAGAGCAAGGGCGAGGTTTTGCGGTGGTGGCCAGCGAAGTGCGTAATTTGGCACAGCGCTCAGCTGGAGCGGCAAAAGAAATCAAGGCATTGATTAATGACTCGGCTGAAAAAGTTGATATTGGTTCGCGACTGGCTGGGGAGGCTGGTAGCACGATGGATGAGGTTGTCAGTAGTGCCCAGCATGTGACGGACATCATGGCCGAGATTATGGCGGCCAGCCAGGAGCAGACCGTTGGCATCGAGCAGATCAATCAGGCCATTATTCAGATGGACAGCGTTACGCAACAGAACTCGGCGCTCGTCGAAGAGGCCTCGGCAGCTGCTGAATCGCTGCAGGACCAGGCCGCCATGCTGGCTGTTGTCGTTGGCCACTTCAAGTTCGCCGGCGGGGCCGCGATTGCGGCTCAGTCAAGCCGTGGAGTCATCCGTCAGGCAATGTCCCGGTCAGCCGCACCGGCAAGGATCATTAGCAAGCCCATCGCTGTAAAGAAAATCGCACCGAGAAAGCTTGCCACAGTCCAATCCAGCGACGCGAACTCTGGCTGGGGGGAGTTGTGAGCGAGGCCAGAGCATCCATGGCCTTGGGCCGAATACTTGTCGTCGGCTCATTCGATGTCGTTTGATTTGCCGGCGCCATGGCGTCGGGTGTCGCATTGGGGAATTGACCGGTGGTGAGCGGATGGGGGCTGATCCCGAGCGGTTCTGAGTGGATGGCAGCGACCTTGTGCTCCATTGTTATTATTATTTCCCGACTTGAAATCCCGCTGGTCCGAGTGAGCAGGGTACACTGCGTTCGAATCACAGCATATTATTGCTGGATAAATCGTTTAGCCCATTAGCGCACCGCCTTTCGTCGTAGTGTTGCAGCAACCGCTGATTGCCGACGGGGTCCGCCGATGCTGTTAGCCGATTTTTTTACCTGTGCGATGTCGTGCACGGGTCAACACCCAATTCGGCACCACCAATGAAAACCCCAAAAAGAATCCAGCCTCTGGTTGAAGAAGGCCTGATCGATGAAGTGATGCGCCAGCTTATGAGCGGCAAGGAAGCCACCGTGTACGTGGTGCGTTGTGGCGATGACGTGCGTTGCGCAAAAGTGTACAAAGAGGCCAATGAACGTAGTTTTCATCAAGCAGTGGCCTATCAGGAAGGTCGGCGCGTTAAGAATAGCCGCCAAGCCCGCGCGATGGAAAAAGGTACCCGGTATGGACGAAAAATGGCCGAAGAGGTCTGGCAGAATGCGGAAGTTGACGCACTCTACAAGCTAGCGGCAGCCGGCGTGCGCGTGCCTGTTCCCTACATCTGCTTTGAAGGTGTGCTGTTGATGGAGTTGGTCACGGCAGCCGACGGAAATGCGGCGCCGCGTCTCAATGATGTCGAACTCACCCGTGAGCTGGCATTGGAATACCACGCAGCCCTGC
The DNA here is from genome assembly GCA_047621345.1 of Minisyncoccia bacterium. Classification (GTDB taxonomy): domain Bacteria; phylum Pseudomonadota; class Gammaproteobacteria; order Burkholderiales; family Burkholderiaceae_D; genus Actimicrobium. Next base: position 2,858 of record JBLHLW010000060.1, read on the forward strand.
TGCGCCAGGTCGTGCTCATGTTGTGCGCGGGTGTTATTCATGGCGACTTATCCGAATACAACATCCTTGTCGATGCGCAAGGACCGGTCATCATTGATCTGCCGCAGGCCATTGATGCCGCCGGCAGTAGTGTGGCCGCCGACATGCTTGATCGCGATGTGAGCAACCTCGCTAATTTTTTTGGTGCCGTCGTGCCGGAGTTGCTCTCCAGTCAGTATGGCAAGGAAATATGGGGGCTCTACAAGGCGGGATTGCTGACACCTGATACGCCATTGACCGGCGTGGTCGCGGCCCCTGTGCACGAGGCTGATGTCGGTGCTGTCATTCGTGAAATCGCTTTGGCACGCGAAGAAGAAGAAGAGCGGCAGCGGCGCTTGGCTGAAGCGCAATCTTGACGGCCTGAGACGAGCGCCTATTCTGCCGCAAATTCCGCCGCCGCTTTGGCTGTGCCAAGTGCACTGCCATAACTGGAAAACGGTGTGTCGTAGCTAGTGATGGTGCCGTTTTCGCCAATAAAATGTACCCACCAGCCATCAGGTAATTCCTGCAGCACGATATCGTCTTCATTACCTTTTCCCGCTAAATTTTCTCCTGATGCTAACGTCAGAATATGGATAGTGTGATGCACGATGAGAGTGGCCATAGTCGATCCGCAAATTAGTTAGAGAATCAAGATAACAAGAGGTTATCGCTATTGCAACAGTAGCGCCGCCGATGAGCGCTCTGCCATCGGCGGTTGGGTTGGTTTTGGTTCTTGTAACGGGCATAATCTTGGTGCGAGGTGCCAAATGGCTATCCATGCAAACCATCTGAGATATCAAGGAGAAATGCTTGAAGCATCGTCGTTATGGGGTAGTCGTGGCGGCCACATTGCTGGCTGTTGCCGTCTTCTGGCAGGTCGGTCGCGCAGTAGTGTCGTCACGAATCGACTCTGTCGACAGTAAGATGCCTGCCGTTGAGTCGCCAGTGACGCCGATTGTGTCTCCGCCTACCGTGGCGAAGAAGTCGCAGCCAGAAGTTAAGGGGTCTCCTTTTGCGACGCCGCAAGAGTTCAGCGCAGTCCGCAAAGCGGATCTGGCGCGCAAGGCTGACGAACAACGTCAGGCCCAACGTAATGCTGATAACCGCAAACTCACCGTAGAGGATGCCAGACGCAGTGCGGATGAGGAACTACTTCAGGCGCAAACGCAGAAGCGTAGCGAAGAAACTGAAATTCGTCTAAATCACGAAGAGTTGAGTCGGCAGCAGAGAGCCACCTTGGCAGAGCAAAAAACACCGCTTCAAGTCTGTGCCGACAGGCCGAATTTCATTAGTCGCGGTATTTGTGAAGCGCACGAGTGTGAAAAGCCGGAGCGTGCGGGCTTGCAATTTTGCGTGGACATTAACGAACATCGTGCACTGCGAGACTTCATTAATTAATCTGTTGTCCTCTGGGTTAACGGCGCTTTAGCCCTCGTTCCTTCAAGATGTTTCCATGGTCTTCCCGGCACCTTTGCTGCGGCAAGTGACCGCGCAGCGAATTTATTTCGAGTCGTTGCAAAATAAATGCTGCATTTCGCTAAAGTTCGTCAGCCTCTTGCCGTTAATAAAACTTAGAAGATGAGAATTAATTTTTGAACTGATGTGCTCCTCAGCCCCAAAGTTTAAGAATTTCTAGCAATTATCTTTATTTGAGTGATGTTATTGAGCAACAATAAATTTTTTCGGCATGGAAATTTTTCAGTTCTTGATTTGTTTCCACATGGAAAATCGTATTGAAAAGCGAGTCGCTCGACGTAAAAATTTTTTCAAAAAGCTCTGAGATTTCGGTGAGTGCCAAGCTAGGCGCCACTTTGCGACTGCTCCACTTTACCAAGAGGCAGTCGACTTCGTTATTTGTAAGACAAACTCCGTCACCTCTCCTGTCCTTGTTTCTGTCAAGAAATACCGACTAGTGCCTATTTCCCCCCTTTGTTCGTCCGATCAGAATGCATACACTGGTTGAGCAAAACGCTCTCTGGATCAAATGCTGAGGGGCAAATCGATGGATACGAACGTGATGATGGCTGAAATTCGCGATGCAAATCTGGGTTATCTAATGCTGGCGCAGCAAATGATCCGAGCCGACAAGGCAACAGCGATTTATCGCCTTGGTATCAGCAGCGAAATCGCTGACTTGATTGCCGGACTCAATAATGCGCAGATTCTCAAGTTATCCGGCAGCAGCATGATGCTGGCCCGTTTCCGTTTTGACGACGGTGCGATCCTCGGCATGCTTACCAACTACAACAAGGATCGTGCATTGTCGCAATCACATGCCGCGATATTGATGGCAGGCCAGGGCGTCGAAGAGATTGCATGATTGCTTCTCTGCACGCAGTCCTGACAGTTGATCAAACAAGTAACATGTCGAGGTGACATCATGGCAAAAAAAAGCGTAGTTACAGAATCCCATGAAATTCAGTTAGCAATCGAACTGATCAAACTGGGAGCGCGTTTGCAGTTACTTGAATCTGAAACATCGCTGTCACGCGAGCGCCTTCTCAAGTTGTACAAAGAACTCAAAGGCGTCTCGCCGCCGAAGGGCATGCTGCCATTTTCGACTGACTGGTTTATTACTTGGCAACCGAACGTCCACTCGTCGCTGTTCATCAATATTTATAAATTTCTGCAAGAGCACGCCCACATTACTGGCATCGTCGCTGTACTCAAGGCATACAAGTTGTACCTGGAACAAATGGGCCCGGAAGGCGAGAATGAGCCAGTTCTATCGCTGACGCGTGCCTGGACGCTAGTTCGTTTTTTCGATAGCAAGATGCTCAGCACGGCTTGCTGTACGGAGTGCGGTGGTCATTTCGTCGTACATCAATTAGACCTCAACGCCGATTACACCTGCGGCTTGTGTCACATGCCATCACGGGCAGGGAAAACCCGTAAAGCCAAGGAAGCGGCTCAAGCAGCAGTTGCCACGGTGTGATCTAGTGGGCATGATGGCTCCGCCTGCATTTCCCGTCGAAGAGCCTTCGCTTTGTTATTTCTTTCTCCTTCACTTTCCGCCTCACTGAGAGCTCCCGCAGTTCGGGCGCTTTTGCTGCAAATCTTTTCTTTTGTCATCGTTGTATCCGGAGTGATTGTTCTCTGGAAAACTGCCGATCGCGCATTGCCCGTGCTGTTGCTGGCGATCTTGCAAGGTGTGATTGCGGCATTGCTCTCACGTTGGTGTGCGCTGGCAATATGGTGGTTACCCATTCAGTTGCTGTTTGCGCCGGCACTGGTGTTGATGCTCGGATGGCAATTGCCTCCATGGATCTTTCTGTTGGCTTTTTTGCTGATGCTTGGTCTGTACTGGAGCGCCTATCGGACTCAAGTCCCCTTGTATCTGTCTGGTCCGCGGGTCTGGCAGGCTGTTAATCAATTACTGCCGTCACACCCGCTACGCTGCATCGATATTGGTAGCGGGCTTGGCGGACTGGTGCTCGAATTGGCGCAGCGGCGTCCTGACAGTCGGTTCTCTGGTATTGAGTTGGCACCTCTCCCTTGGTTCGTCAGCTTTGTACGTGCCCGTATGCGTGGTTCTCCTGCTTGTTTTTTGCGGGGGGATTATGAATCACTTAATTTTTCCCATTTCGATGTTGTGTTTGCCTACTTGTCGCCTGCGGCGATGTCGTCGCTATGGATTAAGTTTCAGGCGGAAATGCCCGTTGGTGCATTGCTAGTTAGTTACGAATTCGCGATCGAGGGACAAGCCGCAGATGAGGTCCGCTATCCGATCAAAGATGGACCTTGTTTATATATCTGGCGCAAGAGGTAATTCGGATTAGCGGATAAGCGGCGGAAATTGTCTCCTGATAACCCCAATTCAATAACATTCCATTAACGATTCATTTTGTTTATGCTTTTTTCCCCTTAAAATCGAGCCGCATCTTTCAGCTAAAGTGTTACCTGTGATAAATTTCGAGTGCGATTTATTCTTGGTTGCAGTTTCGGTAAAGAGGGTGGATACGCGCTCATTTTTTCGTTGTTCGATGCTGACGGCACTAGCAGCACTGACTCCGAATAATGATTTTTAAATAGCTTGACGGCTGCTGCCGTCGGTGTCGACCGGAGTAACTGCTTGTTAGTCATCATTGGATATATCGTTGTCACGCTGTCGGTGTTTGGCGGTTTCGCCTTGGCTGGCGGCCATCTCGCCTCGCTATGGCAGCCTGTTGAACTATTGATGATTGGCGGCGGCGCGCTAGGCGCTTTTTTTGTCGGCAACAACGTTAAGGCAATGAAGGCGACATTTCAGGCATTGCCAACTCTGCTGAAGGGTTCGAAATTTACCAAGTCGCTATATATGGATTTGATGTCGCTGATGTTTGAGATACTGACAAAAGTGCGGAAAGAAGGTTTGATGTCGATTGAGGGTGATGTCGAGAAGCCGGAAGATAGTCCGATCTTCAGTAAGTACCCGAGCATCCTGCACGACCATCACGTAGTTGAATTTATTACGGATTACTTACGCCTGATGGTGTCCGGCAACATGGATGCATTCCAGATCGAGAACCTGATGGATAACGAAATTGAAACGCATCATCACGAAGGTGCTGTGCCGGTGCACTGTATTGCTAAGCTTGGCGACGGCTTGCCGGCTTTCGGAATCGTCGCGGCCGTGATGGGCGTGGTGCACACCATGGCATCGGTCAGTTTGCCACCTGCTGAGCTCGGTATTTTGATCGCTAATGCGCTGGTGGGTACCTTTCTTGGTATTTTGCTGGCTTATGGCTTTGTCGGTCCGCTGGCCAGTCTGCTTGAGCAGAAACTGGACGAGTCCACCAAAATTTATCAGTGCATTAAAGTCACATTACTCGCCAGTCTGAATGGATATGCACCAGCGCTGGCAATCGAATTCGGCCGAAAAGTATTGTTTTCGACTGAGCGACCGACCTTCGGTGAGCTCGAAGAACACATCAAGCTGTCGAAATCCAAGTAATCGGGCGAGCAATGAAAACACGTAATAAGGCACACCATGGCTGACGAAGGCACGCGGCCTATTATTGTAAAACGCATCAAAAAAGTTGCTGGTGGGCATCACGGTGGTGCGTGGAAAATTGCGTATGCCGACTTTGTCACGGCGATGATGGCGTTTTTTCTGTTGATGTGGCTGCTCGGATCGACGGCCAAGGGGAGTTTGAGTGGTATCGCCGAGTATTTTCAGACGCCTTTGCTAGTAGCGATGGGTGGTGGCTCGGGCTCCGGCGACAGTTCCAGCGTTATTCAGGGGGGCGGGCAGGACCTGACCCGCAAGGATGGCCAGGTCAAGCGCGGCGAAACCGTCGCGGCAAAAAAAACTTACAACATCAAGGCATCGCAGGCAGATCTTGAAAAAGCGCTGGAAAAAGCCGAGGCGGGCCAACTCAGGGCCCTGAAGGTGAAAATCGAAGCCATGATCGAATCGAACCCGGTGCTCAATAAGTTCAAGAACCAATTGTTGCTCGATATCACTAGCGAAGGCCTGCGTATTCAGATTATCGATGAACAAAATCGGCCAATGTTCGCATCCGCCAAGGCTGAGCTGCAGCCCTACACGAAAGAAATTCTGCGCGAAATTGGTTTTGCACTGAACGATGTACCGAACAGGATCAGCTTATCTGGTCATACGGACGCATCGGCCTATTCAAGCGGTGAAAAGGGCTACAGTAATTGGGAATTGTCGGCTGACCGTGCCAATGCGTCACGCAAGGAGCTGATTCTGGGCGGCATGATCGAAAGCAAGGTGTTGCGCGTTGTAGGGCTTTCCTCTGCCGTTTTGTACGACAAGGAAAATCCGTACAACCCTGTCAATCGTCGCATCAGCATTATTGTGATGAACAAGCGGGCGGAAGATGCCGCTTCGCGTGAGGGCGCCCGTGCAGTCAATGTGGTCAGTGGTGACGAAGATGGGGCTGAAGTGACGGTCGGACCGGCTAATGTGACTGGTACTCCCTTGGCAGTGCCAGCTCCAGCCCCAGCCCCAGTCCCAGTACGTGTGCCAGCACCTTCCGCCGCAGTACCGCGATGAGCCGCTTGATTCCCGGGAGACTATTGTGACGACGCAGGATAATCCGTTGGTCCAGCAGATCCGGCAATTGCTTTGTGCGGTATCGAGACAAGGTGCCGATCATCTTGCAGAAGTTGAGACCGATCTGACCCAAACCGCATTGTTACTGACCGAGGCAATCGAGAAACTGGGGGCGAGTTTTATGTCCATCCATGCCGTCGTCAGCGTCCAGCAGGATGTCATCGTGCGTATGCTGGGAAGCGAGTCGTTTGTCACGGACGAACGTGAACATTTGCAGGCTCTTCAGCGCGAGGTCGACCGGCATGTCAATGCTGCTGTCACCGGTTTGCAGTTCCAGGATATGACCAGTCAACTGCTGCAACGCACACTCGGACATGTGGGGAGCCTGCGCGGCATGATCGGCGTGCTCGGTACCACAGCGGAAGCAATCAGCCCAGGCGCGCCGGTTGACGAGGTGGTCGCACAGCTGGCCCACGCCAGCGGCACAATTGCAAGCTCCCGTGTGCTGCTTGACGCCACACAATTGCGCAAGGTCGTCAGCCAGACGCACATGGAATCAGGCGATATCGAATTATTTTAAAAACGCGGCGACCAATCGGGTAACCGTGGCGCCGCGACATTCCGAACAACGAGCAGCCCAACAGCATAGCGGAGCACACATGACAAAATCGATACTCGCAGTGGACGATTCTGGTTCACTCAGACAAATGGTGGTGTTCAGTCTCAAGGCTGCCGGATATCTGGTGACTGAAGCGGTCGATGGCCAAGATGGTCTCGACAAGGCCAGAGCGCAGACCTTCGATCTGGTGCTGACCGATCAGAACATGCCACGCATGGACGGCTTGACGTTGATCCGCTCGCTGCGTGCGCTGCCAAGTTATCAGCGCGTGCCCATTCTGATGTTGACCACCGAGGCCAGCGATGAAATGAAAGCCAAGGGCCGTGCAGCGGGTGCCAATGGCTGGCTGGTTAAACCGTTCGATCCGCAACGTCTCACGGAGGTGGTCAAGAAGGTGATCGGCTAATCATGCCGTTTTCCTCATCGTGGCGCGAGAGTGCGGTCACCCAGTTCAGGCAAACATCACGGTTTTACGGAGTGCTGCAATGACGATCGACATGAGTCAATTTTTTCAGGTGTTCTTCGAAGAGACGGAAGAACTGCTGGCAGAAATGGAAAAACTGCTGCTCGCGGTCGACGTGAGCAATCCTGACCCTGAAGATTTGAATGCGATTTTCCGGGCCGCACATTCGATCAAGGGTGGTGCCTCGACATTCGGTATCACCGATCTGGGCGAAGTGACGCATGTTCTCGAGACTTTGCTGGACCGCATCCGCAAAGGAGAAGCCTCACTGACTGCCGACCATGTCGAAGCCTTCCTCGGTGCCAAGGACATTCTCAAGATGCAGCTCGATGGACACCGACTCGGCACCGTGGTTGACCTGGAAGCAGTCGGTGATATCCGCATGTTGTTACAGTCGCTGTCGGAAGTGCATGTGCCGATGCACGTCGAGGCAGCCCCCTTGGCAGTTGTCGCGGCATCCGACGTGGTGAATTATGCCCATCGGTTTCATATCGAGCTGCCAGTCATCAGTGAACGTGATACCGATGCGTTAGCCAGCGAACTCGGTTTACTCGGCATCATCGTGCGATCGCGCCTGCCCGACCAGCGCGCTGTCTTTGAACTTGCCACCAACGAATCGGTCGATGACATCATTGCGCTGTGCTCATTTGTGCTTGATCCCGATGCGCTGAAAATTTCTTTGTTACCGGCACCGGCCAGTGCCAGCGATGCCGAGCTTGGTTACGGCTTCTTTGAACCGATCGACAGTCGCTTCGGTAACCTCATTCCCGCCGTCGCCAGCACATTACAGGAGCAAGAAACGCAGCAAGGCTACGGCTTCTTCCCGCCGTTCGTGCCACAAGGAAAAACCGATGCGCCGACGGAGGTCGTCACCGAGCATGATGCGGTGGTGTTGACTGGGAATGAATCGTCTTTTGATGCACTGGCCGGCCATCCCGCTGGCGAGTCTGACAAACGCGCCCATCAGCGGCGCGAAAATGAAAAGACCGCCTCGGCCGAAGCCAGTTCGATACGGGTGAGTATCGAAAAAGTGGATCAACTCATCAATCTGGTCGGTGAACTGGTCATTACCCAGGCGATGATCGAACAGCGCACCGATACACTCGATCCGATGAAGCATGAGCGTCTGCTCGACAGTGTCTCGCAACTGACGCGCAATACCCGCGACTTGCAGGAAGCCGTGATGTCGATTCGCATGATGCAGATGGACTATGTGTTTTCCCGCTTTCCGCGCATGGTGCGCGATCTGGCGACCAAGCTGGGTAAAAAAGTGGACTTCATTACCATCGGTGCGGCCACTGAACTGGACAAGGGTCTGATCGAGCGCATTGTCGATCCCCTGACCCATCTGGTTCGCAACAGCATCGACCATGGCATCGAGACGCCAGCTATCCGGCTTGCCGGCGGTAAAAGTGAAACCGGTCGTTTGTCGCTGTCGGCAGGCCACCAGGGCGGCAATATTGTTATCGAAGTCAGCGATGATGGCGGTGGACTTAACCGCGAGCGCATCTTGCAGAAGGCGACCGAAAATGGCCTTGCCGTGTCCGAGGACATGACCGACCAGGAAGTCTGGCAACTGATTTTCGCACCTGGTTTTTCGACTGCGGACATTGTCACCGATGTATCGGGTCGGGGTGTCGGCATGGATGTCGTCAAGCGCAACATTACTGCGATGGGCGGCGTGGTCGACATCCGTTCGGCCAAAGGTTTTGGCACCACGATTTCGATTGCGTTGCCGCTGACACTAGCTATCCTCGATGGCATGTCGATCCGAGTCGGGGAGGAGGTCTATATCTTGCCGCTTGGTTACGTGGTCGAGTCGTTGCAGCCGCGTCCAGCCGATGTCAAGGAAATTAGCGGTCAGGGGCAAGTCATCAAAGTACGTGGCGAGTACCTGCCATTGATCCCATTGCACCAAATGTTCGGCATCGAGCCGCGCACGACCCATCCCTCTGAAGGCATCGTTGTCATTCTCGAATCGGAAGGTCGCAAAGCCGGTCTGTTTGTCGATGACCTGGTCGGTCAGCAACAAGTCGTCGTCAAGAATCTCGAATCAAATTACCGCAAGGTGGCCGGCATTTCTGGGGCTACCATCCTGGGCGACGGCGGTGTCTCGCTGATCGTCGATGTCGCCGCCCTGTTACGTTCCAGCCGTCAAAATACTGACGAATCCATCTTTTCTTAAAGGACAACATCATGTCAGAATCCGCACAAATCAACGCTCAGATCACCGGTGCTAAAGCCATCGCTGACATCGCCGGTAATGAATTTCTCGCCTTCACACTGGGCAAGGAAGAGTACGGCATCGACATCCTGAAAGTGCAAGAAATCCGCGGCTACGAAGCCGTCACCCGCATCGCCAACGCCCCGGACTTCGTAAAGGGCGTGGTCAATCTGCGCGGCATCATCGTGCCAATCGTCGATATGCGCATCAAGTTCAATCTTGGCGAGCCGACCTACGACCAATTTACCGTCGTCATCATTCTCAATATCGGCGGCCGCGTCATGGGCATGGTGGTTGATAGCGTGTCAGATGTGATCACCTTGTCGGCCGAGCAGATCAAACCGGCTCCCGAGATGGGAACGGCGTTCAATACCGATTACCTGATCGGCCTGGGAACGCTTGATGAACGGATGTTGATTTTGATCGATATCGACAAGCTGATGTCATCGGCCGAAATGGGCTTGATTGAAAAAATCGCCGCCTGACATGGCAGCTCCCGTTGCGGTGCGGTGATCCCGTCACCGCACCGTATCTTAGAATCGGAGTCGTGAAATGAACTTGCGCAACGTGCGGATCGGGAGCCGTTTAGGCCTCGGTTTCGGCAGTATTCTGGCCATACTGGTTCTTGCTTTGGTCGTGGGCAGTATTTTTAACGCAAGTAATAAGCGGCAACTGATCGATGGCCTGGCAACGGCCAATCACAAACTAGAGCTGGTCGGCGTGATGAAAAATGCCCTACTGGAAGGCGGTATTGCGATGCGTGACATCGGCTTGCAGTCCGATCTGGCCGCCATGCAAAAAGACGATCAGGCCGTCAAGGCCGAGCGTCAACGCTATGCGCAGGCGCGCGATCAACTGGCTGCGCTCGGCTTGACCGACGCCGAGAAAAAACTCGTCGCCGATATTGCGCGCATTGATGCCGAACTGGATGCGCCATTAAAAAATGTCTTGCGGCAAGCCATGGCATTTAATAGCGAAGAGGCGATCAAGATTATCCACGGCAGCATTGATCCGATGAGTCGCCAGACGCTGGTAGAGATCAGCAAGCTGGTCGACTTGCAGCAAAGTGCCACTCGCCAAGTGATGGCCGACGCGTCCGCAGGCGATGTGCGGTTGATGCAATGGCAAGTGCTCAGCGGTGTCATCGCGCTGGCGATCGGCGCAGTGCTGGCGTGGGTCATCTCTCGCAGTATCACCGTGCCATTGCAGCAGGCGGTCACGATTGCCCGTCGGGTTGCCGACGGCGAGCTCGATGTGCGAACTACCGGCGTGATCGGACGCGATGAAATCACCGATCTGTTGCAGGCATTGCAGGCAATGAGCGGCAACTTGTCGCGCATCGTTGGGCAGGTCCGCAGCGGTACCGAAACCATTGCGGTCGCTTCGCGTGAAATCGCCTCGGGCAATGCCGACCTATCGTCGCGCACCGAGTCACAGGCCAGTTCCCTGGAACAGACCGCATCGTCGATGGAACAACTCACCGAAACCGTTCGCCAGAATGCCGACAACGCTCAGCAGGCCAACCAGATGGTGACGTCGGCCTCGGGCGTGGCACTGCGTGGCGGTGCCGTCGTTGGACAGGTGGTCAGTACGATGAGCGCAATTACCGATAGCGCACACAAGATCGTCGACATCATCGGCGTGATCGACGGGATTGCGTTTCAGACCAACATCCTGGCGTTGAACGCGGCCGTTGAAGCAGCCCGTGCCGGCGAGCAGGGTCGCGGTTTTGCGGTCGTGGCGTCAGAAGTGCGCAGCCTGGCGCAGCGTTCGGCGGCAGCGGCCAAAGAAATCAAGGGCCTGATCGGGGACTCCGTCGACAAAGTCGAAGCCGGTACCCGGCTGGCCGATGAAGCTGGCCGCACCATGCAGGAAATCGTCAGTTCGGTGCAGCATGTGGCCAACATCATGGCCGAGATCACGGCGGCCAGTCAGGAGCAGAGTGCGGGTATTGCCGAAGTCAACCAGGCGATTTCGCAGATGGATGAAATGACACAGCAGAATTCGGCACTGGTCGAGCAAGCTTCGGCCGCGGCCGAAAGCCTGCAACAACAGGCGGTGCTTCTGACGCAGGCTGTCGCGCTATTCAAGCTTGAGCAAGATGGTCAGGAGCATGCAGCGAAGGTCGCCACGCAGAAGGGATTGCCTAAACCGGTTCGTCCACAGTTGACCAGCGTGCGCAAGGCAACGCCTGCTAGCAATGAATGGCAAGAATTTTGAACGTCACTTTGAACATCATTAAGATTGGAAATCACGGATGGCAGTAATGTCGAATTTGCGGATAGGTACCCGGTTAGCGCTGGGATTCGGACTGGTGTTGTTGGGGGCACTGGCGTTGCTGGCATTGGGGTTGTGGCGCATGAGTGAATTGCGTGCCGAAGCCGTCGCGCTCGTCGATACCAAGGTGGTCAGCCTGACCAGTGCGATCGACATGCGCGAAGCCAGTGCCAGTCTGGAACTAGCTTTGCGTAAGGTCGCGACCCCGACCGATCGGGCCGAGGGCGAGCGTGAAAGCCAGCGCGCCACCGCCATCCTGACACGCTACGCCACAACCGAGAAGCTGCTTGTCGAGGTCTCGTCCAGTTCGGCCAGCAAGGCCGCGCAGGCGCAGGTCGCCTTGCTCAAAACGCCGATCCTGCCGCTCATTGACAAGGCGCGCACATTGATCGCTGCCGGAAACTATTACGACGGATCGGCTCTATTGAAAACCGACTTGATCCCGTTGTATGACAAATGGGCTGCCGGTTTGGCGACGCTGGTCGAGGCCGAGCAGGCCGACCTGCGCAATTCGATTGTCGTCTCGCGGGACAATTACAGCCGCGCCCGAATGGGCATGCTCGGCATCGGCATCGTCACACTACTGCTGGGTGCCGCCATTGCGCTACTCATTACACGCAGCATTACACAGCCTATGCAGCGCGCCGGCCAGATCGCCGACACGATCGCCGCTGGCGACCTGAGTGCCGTTATTGAGGCAGGTGGCCCGGATGAGGCCGGTCAACTGGTCAACTCGCTGCGCACGATGCAGGCGCGCCTGATCGATACCGTCAACCGTATCAAGCTGGGTACCGACACCATCACGACCGCCTCGCGTGAAATCGCCTCTGGTAATGCCGACCTCTCGGCCCGCACCGAGTCGCAGGCCAGTTCGCTCGAACAAACTGCGGCATCCATGGAAACGCTGACCTCGACGGTGCGGCAAAACGCGGATAACGCGCGGCAAGCCAACCAGTTGGTCATCACGGCATCGGATTTTGCGATCAAGGGTGGCGACGTGGTCGGTCAGGTGGTGGCGACAATGGGGTCCATCACCGACAGTTCGCGCAAGATCGTCGACATCATCGGTGTCATCGATGGCATCGCGTTTCAGACCAATATTCTGGCCTTGAACGCGGCCGTCGAAGCAGCCCGAGCCGGCGAGCAGGGCCGCGGTTTTGCGGTCGTTGCGTCAGAAGTGCGCAGCCTTGCGCAACGCTCCGCCGCCGCGGCAAAAGAAATCAAGGGTCTGATCGGTGACTCGGTTAGCAAGGTCGAAGTTGGTAGTCGCCTCGTCGATGAAGCGGGCCAGTCGATGCAGCAGATTGTCGACTCGGTGCGCCAGGTCGCCGACATCATGAGCGAGATTACGGCTGCCAGCCAGGAGCAAAGTGCCGGTATCGCGGAAGTCAATCAGGCCATCACGCAGATGGATGCCATGACCCAGCAGAATTCGGCACTGGTCGAGCAAGCGTCGGCCGCGGCCGAAAGCATGCAACAGCAGGCCGTTGAATTGATGCATACCGTCGCGCTGTTCCAGTTGCGGCAGGGCGCCAGTCAGGCGGCGTTGCCGGTGGCACCGCTGGCAACGCCTCGCGCAACCAGCGTCGCAGCCCTACCGGCACGACGCCGCACGGGAACGGACGACGAATGGGAGCAATTTTGATACCGTCATCCTCCATGAAGGAATCCCTATGACTACCCGTGCACAGGTTCGTGTTTTTTTAACAGGGTTGTCGGCTGCGGTCGGTGTCGCTTGCGCGTCGGCCTGGTTGTTGCAGGAACTGGTCGGTTCTGTACTGGGCCCTATCGTCATCGCGGGGCTGGCTTCTGCTGTCGGGGTCGGCGTAGCGGCAGCCATCAGCGCACGACGCGACCGCAGTGGGATCTTCGCGCAGCGCATCGGCAATGAGATCGACCACATCATGATTGGTGCTGCCGAGGCGGCATTTTTCATTGAGTCCATCAAGAAAAAAATTGATGCTGATGTCGCCAGCACCGATGCCATCGCCGTGAGCGCAGGGCAGAGCGCCAGTGCAACGGAACAGATTGCCGCCAATGCCGAGCGGGCCTTTCAGGTGGCCGGTGACGTCCATAGCGAGAGCGTACTAGCCCGCGCCGCCACCGAAAAAGTACTGCAGGAAATCCACCGTGCCGAAACCGATGCCCTGGCAGCATCTGAATTGATGGCCATCCTGCAGAAAAAATCCAGCCAGATTTCCACCATTACCGAAGTGATTAATCAGATCGCCGCCCAGACCAACTTGCTGGCGCTCAATGCGGCCATTGAAGCGGCGCGGGCCGGCGAACACGGGCGCGGCTTTGCTGTCGTGGCCGGCGAGGTCCGGCAATTGGCACAACGGACGCATCTTGCTACTAGTGAAATCGGCACGATGGTGCGCGAGATTAATCAGCAGGCGCTGCTGGCGGCCAATGGCATGACGGCGCTGAACCGGCGTGTCAGCGGTGCTGCCAGCGAAGTGGGCGTGGTCAATCTGTCGCTGGTCAATATCGAGCGTGCCGCCACGACCGCGGAAGAGGAAGTGCGACAGATTGCCGCCTCATCACGCGAGCAGGTTGGTACCAGCCGCGAGGTCAGTAGTGCCATTGCCGAAATTCGTGACAGCTTGATCTCGACCGACTCCGATTTGCCGGCAGCAGCAAAGGCAGCAATGCGCTTGTCAGAGCGGGGCGAAACCATTTTTGATGCGCTCGCACAATCCTTGGCGGTGACCCAGCATGATGCGATTCGCGCTGCGGCGCAGTTGGCTGCGGGCCAGCTCGGCGCGTTGATGGACAACGCGATTGCAAACGGGCAAATCACACGCGAAGCATTGTTTGATCGTCACTACGTGGCCATTCCACGTACCGATCCGCCGAAACACAGCAGCCAGTTTGATACCTATACCGACCGTGCTTTTCCGGCGATTCAGGAGGCGTTGTTGCAAGCGATGCCGCAACTTGCTTATGCCGGCGCAGTCGATAACAATGGTTACTTCCCGACCCACAACAAGAAATTTTCACAGGTCCTGACCGGTAATTACGATGTTGATCTGATCAATAACCGGACCAAGCGTATTTTTACGGATCGCACTGGCAAGCGCTGTGGTGCCAGCACCAGCGCGTTCCTGTTGCAGACCTACAAACGCGACACCGGCGAAGTCATGCATGACTTGTCGGCACCGATACTCGTCGGTGGCAAGCATTGGGGGGGCTTCCGGATTGGTTACCGGTCAGCCCAGAATAATTAAAATCATCGAAAAAAAATCCATTGAAAACCGCCCCCGTTACCAGGCAAGACTCCAGCAAGGAATTCGATTTCACCGCCCGTGATTTTGAGCGTGTGCGGGCGCTGATCTATCAGAAGGCAGGTATTGCGCTCGCCGAAAGCAAACAGGAAATGGTCTACAGTCGGTTGGCGCGCCGTCTGCGAGCGACGGGTATTACGTCGTTTGTCACCTATCTCGATGGCCTCGAAGCCGGTCACGATGCGGATGAATGGGAAGCCTTCACCAATGCGCTGACCACCAATTTGACCTCGTTCTTCCGCGAAGCGCATCACTTCCCGATTTTGGCCGATCATCTGAAAGGACGCAGCGGCCAGATCGACCTGTGGTGCTCGGCCAGTTCGACCGGCGAGGAGCCGTATTCAATGGCGATGACGGCTTGCGAGGTGTTCAATACGCTGACCCCGCCGGTGCGCATTGTCGCCACCGATATCGATACGAATGTTCTCAACACGGCAGCCAATGGCGTCTATACCGCCGATCGGCTCGACAAGATGTCGCCTGAGCGCGCCCGGCGATTTTTTCAGCGCGGCAAGGGCGATCAGGCTGGGATGGTGCGGGTACGGCAGGAATTGCGCCAACTGGTGACATTCAAGAAGCTGAATTTGCTGGGTGCTGACTGGCCGTTGTCCGGCCCGTTCGATGCAATTTTTTGTCGCAATGTGATGATCTATTTTGACAAGCCAACCCAAAGCAAGATTTTGGCGCGCTTCGCGCCGCTGATGAAGTCGGATGCGTTGCTGTTTGCCGGTCATTCCGAAAATTTTCTCTATGTATCGGACGCCTTCAAGCTACGCGGTAAAACTGTCTACGAACTCGACGACCAACCCGGACTGAAAGGGCGTGGCGCACTGCGCCACGCGTAACCGCCATGGAAAAAGTCAACCAAGAGCAGTTCGCCACCAATGTCTATTTCGATCGAACTTTCGATTGTGATGCGGCGAAGATTCTGCCGGGCGAATATTTTTTTACGCCCAAGGATATGTTGATCGTGACCGTCCTTGGCTCGTGCGTCTCGGCCTGTATTCGTGATCGCGTCAGCGGCATCGGCGGCATGAATCATTTCATGCTGCCTTACGGTGGTAAAGATGCCGATAGCCCGGTATCGGCATCGATGCGCTACGGTACCTATGCGATGGAAGTACTGATTAATGAATTGCTCAAGGCTGGCGCGCGGCGCGAAAATCTCGAAGCCAAGGTCTTCGGTGGCGGCAGCGTGCTGCGTGGTTTCATTGCCATCAATGTCGGTGAACGCAATGCGCAATTCGTGCGCGAGTATCTGAAGATGGAAGGTATTCGTGTCATCGCAGAAGATCTCAACGATATTCATCCGCGTAAGGTGTATTACTTTCCGCGTAGCGGCAAGGTACTGGTCAAGAAACTCAAGCAACTCAACAACAATACCTTGGTTAATCGCGAGCAGGACTATGCAAGCCGGTTGCAATCGGCTCCCATCTCTGGTGATGTCGATCTGTTTTAGCTGAAAGGGACAACATGAAAATCAAGGTACTGATCGTCGACGATTCGGCGCTGATTCGCAGTGTGATGAAAGAGATCATCAATAGCCAACCCGATATGGAGGTCGTTGGCGTTGCGCCCGATCCGATCGTCGCACGCGACCTGATCAAGCAGACCAATCCGGATGTACTGACGCTCGATGTCGAGATGCCGCGCATGGATGGCCTCGACTTTCTCGAAAAACTGATGCGTCTGCGACCGATGCCGGTCCTGATGGTGTCGTCACTGACTGAGCGCGGTTCCGAAATTACGTTGCGTGCACTTGAATTGGGTGCGGTTGATTTTGTCACCAAGCCCAAGCTGGCTATTCTCGACGGCATGCGCGATTACACCGAGATGATCAGCGAGAAGATCCGCACCGCCTCGAAGGCGCATATCAAGGCGCGCGTGTTGCCGGCGCCCGGTACCTTGGCACAGGCCGGACGACCCTTGCCGCAAGTCGGCAATACCTTTATCAGTAGCGAAAAATTGATCATCATCGGCGCCTCCACCGGCGGCACCGAAGCGATCAAGGAATTCCTGTTGCGCATGCCGTCCGATTGTCCCGGAATCCTGATCACGCAGCATATGCCGGAAGGATTTACGCGCTCGTTTGCGCAGCGCCTTGACGGCCTGTGCAAGATTTCGGTGATCGAATCGGCCGGTGGCGAGCGTATCCTGCCGGGTCATGCGTATATTGCGCCAGGTCACTCGCATCTGTCGCTTACACGCAGTGGTGCCAATTACATGACCAAGCTCGATCAGGGACCACCGGTTAACCGCCATCGACCCTCAGTCGATGTGCTGTTTCGCTCGGTAGCGGTGGGTGCTGGCAAGAATGCGGTCGGTGTGATTTTGACTGGCATGGGCAAGGATGGCGCGCTCGGGATGCTCGAAATGAAACAGGCCGGGGCCTACAATTTTGCGCAGGACGAAGCCAGTTGCGTCGTCTTTGGCATGCCACGCGAAGCCATTGCCGTCGGCGCTGCTGACGAGGTCGCGCCATTGCTGGATCTGCCAGGTAAAGTGCTTGGCTATCTCGCAGCTCACAGTAGTCGTGCATTACGGGTCTGATAGTGCAGTTCGCAGGTGAAACCCAAGATGGATCCGTGCATAATGCAGTGTCGGGTCACGCTCGGATCCCAACATACACAAGAATTGATGGAGTAACTTATGGCCGGTCCCAATACCCGATTTCTCGTCGTCGACGATTTTTCCACGATGCGTCGCATCGTCCGCAACTTACTCAAGGAACTGGGCTATACCAATGTTGATGAAGCCGAAGATGGCGCGATGGGACTCGCCAAGCTGCGTGCTGGCCAGTTCGACTTCGTAGTCTCCGACTGGAACATGCCAGTCATGGATGGCCTGACGATGCTGCAGCACATACGCGCCGACCCGGCTCTGGCCAAGCTGCCTGTCCTGATGGTGACGGCAGAAGCCAAAAAAGAAAACATCATCGCCGCCGCGCAAGCCGGTGCCAATGGTTACGTCGTCAAGCCATTTACGGCAGCGACGCTGGATGAAAAGTTAAAGAAGATTTTTGAAAAGCTTGAAAAAGTAGGAGCTTGAAGTGAGCACGCCCGTCACTCTGGCAGAGCAACCGTCGACAATCATCCAGCACGATGAAGTACTGGTGCGTGTCGGCCAGATGACACGCAGTTTGCATGACAGCCTGCGTGGACTTGGCTTCGACAAGCTGATGGCGCGCGCCACGCATGACATTCCGGATGCCCGTGACCGGCTTGATTACGTCGCAAGAATGACCGAACAAGCTGCGCAGAAAGTGCTCAATGCCACCGATGCAGCCAATCCGTTGCAGGACCAGATTAGCGATGGTGCCAAAGGATTGACGGCGCAGTGGCAAGCCACGCTCGATGCGCCTTTCTCGGAAGTCCGCTACCGCGAAGAGGCGGCACGCACGATGGCCTATTTGTCTGCGACGCAGCTGGCGACCGCCGCCACGCATGCGCATCTGCTCGAGATCATGATGGCGCAGGATTTTCAGGACCTCACCGGACAAGTGATCAAAAAAGTCACCGAACTGGCCCACGGCCTGGAACAGCAACTAGTGCAACTGCTGGTCGACTATTCACCGACCGACTTCAAGCGTGAGCCGGACAATAGCCTGCTCAATGGCCCGCAGATCAATCCCAATAGCCACAACGATGTGGTTGCCGACCAAAGTCAGGTTGACGACTTGCTCGACAGTCTCGGCTTCTGACGGATGGTGCCTGCACACCGTTCGAAGCCGATTTTTATCCCTCACGTATAAAGCCACGCCATGCAAGACGTCAATTTTATTGTCCGCGAACCCTTGCTTGATGCGACGCTCAAGGTGCTCGGCTACGCGCTGAGTTGGCAGGGGCCCGATGGCTATTTGTCGCAGCCCAGCGAGACCGACTTGCAGGCGCTGGCGGCATTCGCCGGTGAGCGTTTCACGCATGCGGAGCGTGGCTATCTGATGGCTGGTTCAACGCTATTTTTCGATGTGACGCCCGAGACCTTGCGTTCCGGTGCGCTGGCTTCGCTGTCACCCAAAAATACCGTCCTGGCGATCGATCAGACCTTTCTTGCGGAGGCGTCTGCCTTCGAGGATATCAAGGCAGCGCGTGCTGCCGGCTTCGGCATCTTGTTGTGTCGTGCCGATTTAGGCGGGCAGGACAAAGCTTTCCTGCCGCTGGTGAGTCACATTGAAATCCGTTTCGGTAGTACTGATTTCCCGGCGCATGCGCGGCTTTATGCATCACTCAAGCAATCGTCCATGCGCATGGTGGCGCGCGGCGTAAACACCTGGTCCGATTTTCAGGCCAGCTCGTCGCTGGGCATGGATGCCTTTGCCGGTAATCTGTATCTGACGGCGCGTCCCGGGGCGGTGGTCGGCAAGCTCAATCCTGCGCAGGCGATGATTCTGCAGTTGATGGACATGGTGCGCAAAAACGCTGACGTACGCCAGCTCGAAGGGGTACTCAAGCGGGATGCTGGCTTGTCGTACAAACTACTGCGCTACATTAACTCGGCCGGTTTCGGGTTGGGCACTGAAATCCAGTCGCTGCGTCATGCAGTGACGATGCTTGGTTACTCGCCGCTGTACCGCTGGCTGTCGGTATTGCTGGCTGCGGCTGGCAGCAACGCGCGATCCCCGGCGCTGATGCAGACAGCCATCGTGCGTGGCCGGTTTGCCGAACTGCTCGGGCAGAGTTTCTTGCCACGTGCGGAAGCAGAAAACCTCTTTGTCGCCGGCATGTTCTCTTTGCTCGATCGTTTGCTTGGCATGCCGATGGATGAAGTTCTCGACAGCATCCAGCTTTCCGAAGCGGTCACACAAGCACTGCTGACGCGCGAAGGTATTTTCGGCCCTTTTCTGGCATTGGCCGAGGCCTGCGAAAAAGATAACGGCATGGCCGGTCCGCTGGCTGAGTCACTGTTCATCAGCGCCAGTCAGGTCAACGAAGCGCATCTCGCGGCACTGGTCTGGGCGCAGAGCTTGAAGTTGTAGTTGTATTTGGCTTGGCTTGGGGGAGTGGCAGTTAATGATGGGACTGCACCGCGTGGGCACGATGAGGCTGTGCCCACCCTACGAGATGTCTCCCGGATGATGCAGAGTAGGTGGTGCAACGCCCTTCGGTTATTGCATTCTGCGCGAGGGATCGTCGAGGTCGTCTTCAAGCGCAGTAGTTCGCCACGGTGCTCGCCTTCGCGGTGGGCGTACTCGCTTCGCCTTAGGCAGTGTCTGCGACAAGCCAGGACGCTCGGCAACAAGGCTGTACTGCTCGCCACCGACAGTCGGATCACGGGGATCTCCGTTGTTGTTCCAGAGAGACTAAATTGACGCTGGGACAACGACGCAAAAAGAAAGTGACTCGTGATTTTGTGTGCAGACGTGCCGCTACGGCCTATCGGTTAAGCCGACCAGGTGCTTCATATTATTGTCATGGGGCTCTTCCGATGTAGTCGATAAGTGCTCGCTAGCCTGGCTTTTTGCATCCTCTGGATAAGCTGCTTCATTTCCCGACCGGTCGTCCAAAAAACGGATAGTTCGGATCGTTATATCCCGCCGTCGAGGCATGTCCCGGCGTGACCAGTCCGTCGACAAATGCTTCTTCTTCTGCAGAAATCGTGAGGTCTACCGCCGGGTAGTAATCGTCCATTTGCGCCAGCGTACGCGGTCCGGCGATGACGGATGAAATGATCGGATTGGCCAGTACCCAGGCGGTAGCGAATTGGCCGGAGGTAATGCCGCGCGCCTCCGCTCGGGTCTTGATCTGCTGTGCGATCAGTAGCGAGTCTTCGTGAAATTCGGTGTCTAGCATGCGCTTGTCGCCACGGCCGGCGCGGCTGTCGGCGGCTGGTTGCTGCCCAGGCGGATATTTGCCGCTTAGAACGCCACGTGCAATCGGACTGTACGGCACGACACCGATGCCGTGGTACGCACAGACGGGCAGGATTTCGACTTCCGGACCACGCTTGAGCAAGTTGTAATACGGCTGGCACACCACCGGTTGCGCGACACCGAGCAAGCCGCACCAACGCATGACTTCGCCGATGCGCCAACCACTGAAATTGGATAAGCCGAACGATTGAATCTTGCCGCTACGGATCAGATCGCCGATGGTGCGCACGACTTCTTCGAGGTTCAGGTCATGGAAGTCGCGGTGCAGGTACAGGATGTCGACATAGTCGGTGGCCAGTCGCTTGAGGCAGTTGTCGACTTCTTGCAGTATCCATTTGCGCGAGTAATGCAGTGGGTTCGCCTGCGTAGTTGGCTTGACTGATGTCATCGCATTACCAACCTTGGTTGCCAGAACCCAGTGATGTCGTTCGCCAGCCAAGACCTTGCCAACCATTTCTTCGGAGCGGCCCTTGCTGTAGACATCGGCGGTGTCGATGAAATTGATGCCGTGCTCGCGTGCCGACACGACGATGCGGGAGGCCTCGGTGAGGTCGGTCTGGTCGCCAAACATCATAGTGCCCAGGCAGAGGGCGGAGACTTTCAGGTTGCTGTTGCCGAGGCGACGATATTGCATGAGGTGATTCCCTTCGAAAATAGTGTAACGATGGTGCCAGTGCGCCATAGTGGCAAATACTCATCGGTATCGCAAAACAGCGAAATACCGTTATCTCGGAATAAGTGTGCTCCCCGGCAGGGGTGGCTTGTTCGATGCCAGGCAGGAAGCAATGATTCCACTCATCAGATTGACCTTGAACGTGGCCTGCGAGTGACGCCGCGCTCAAGTTGGCACAGATACCTGAGTTCGTCAAAGAACGGCCCCACCAGCGCGCATCGTTTGCGTCACGCTTCATGGTCTTTCCTAGGAGAACGGATCTAAACATGAGGCCAATCGATCCAAAATGTATCTAATGTACAACATTTAAATTTTTTTAATGGTGTGTGAAAGTTAGTTACCAGCTATTAACTGTCAGCAACTCATACTCCTGAAATACAAATTTCTGCGGTCCTATTCCCCGCTTCGATTATGAACAGCCTAGCCTCAATCATTCGTTTCGGAAAATCTTCTGCGGCTCTGGTCGCGATGGTTTGTGTATTGCCATCAGCGTGGGCGCAGCCAGAATACGTCTCTTTTGCGGACATGATGAAAAACGCTGCGCCACTGGCTGCTGGCCAGACTGAGTCGGACATGCTGGCCAAGGTGTCGGCCGCCGTCAATTTCCTGCAACGCATGGAGTTGCCACAAGCTAGTCGTGCCGCCAATGAAGCCTTGCAGTTGGCGCCCAACAATTCGTATCTGCATTTCCTGAACGGGTTTGTGTACCACTTGCAAGCAAGGCAGGGCGACACACAAAAAAGTGACATGGCCGTCGAAGGCTACCAGCAGGCACTACGGATCGACCCGGGTAACTGGATCGCCCAGGAATTTCTGGGCCTGGCGTTTCTGGAGCAGCACAAGTTTGACGCTGCTAAAGCACAATTTTCTGAAGTGCTGCTGCTGACATCCGACAGTACTGTGTCCATGTATGGATTGATGATGGCGTCGTACCTGACAGGGGATGCCGTCACCGCATGTGCCATGGCAGATATCTACCGGAAAACGCTATCTGCACCGAGCGTTGGATTTGTCCGCTCAAGTGTTTCCGTGTATGCCTCCTGCGGCGAGTTTGACAAGGCGGATCAGATGCGCGCGCACATGGCCGCGCAGAACGGCAGCACAGCCGATGGCGCACGCGTAGACCAGCGTCTGGCGCAGTGGAAGTCGTTCTATCGCAGGCAAGCACAGGGCGCACGCGTTGATGCAGCCGGTCCTGTCGGGGGATTTGTCCCGACCAGCTTGAATTACACA
The DNA here is from genome assembly GCA_047621345.1 of Minisyncoccia bacterium. Lineage (GTDB taxonomy): Bacteria > Pseudomonadota > Gammaproteobacteria > Burkholderiales > Burkholderiaceae_D > Actimicrobium. Next base: position 25,525 of record JBLHLW010000060.1, read on the forward strand.
ACGACCGTCGCGCCTGCACTCCAACTGGCGCAGGCATTCGCCGTGCCGGCGATGAAGCCGTCGGCGCTCAGTCGCCCGGCGCCACCAGCGGCGCCCGCGAATGCAGTTGTGCCAACGCCGCCAGCACCAGGTGACGTAAAGCCAGCGAGCGAAGGTGCTGGCGGGGCGGAGTCGGGCCCGCGCATGACCTTGGTCGATGTTGTGCTGGTGTCGACCCAGGAGCTGATGACCACGTCGAAAGGCGTTAATCTGCTCAATGCGCTGACGCTTCAGCTCGGCTCGGCTGTTGGCAATTTAGCCGCCTATTCGCGTGTCATCGGTTCCAGTGCAGTGGGTACTGCGGAGGCGACCGTCACGACCGCCATCACGCGCGCCGTGACCGTGCCGGCGCTGTCCTATTCGTTGAACATTGCCAATGCCAATAACTCGGTCAACGAAGTTCTGGCGCGACCCACCCTGGCGGCCATTGAAGGCATGCCATCGGAATTTTTCTCCGGCACAAACCTCAGTGCCGGCGTAGTGTCGACCAGCGTCCAGGGCGGCACCACGATTGTCCCTCTGGAAAAGCGTTTCGGTATCAAGCTGGCCGTCACGCCCACGTTCCTGTCCAACGGCAAGGTGCAACTCAAGGTCGAGGCTCAGCGCACCTCCCTGAATGCAACCAACGAAAATCCAAGGGTGGCTTACCAGATCGAGATCGCAGAAACAACGGCCAATGCCAATGTCGTCATGAACCTGGGCGATACGCTGGTGCTGAGCGGGCTGACCGAGAAGTCGACGTCGAGTACCCGGGATGGCGTGCCGGTGCTGCAGGATGTGCCGGTAGCGCAGTACCTTTTTTCGAACAAGAGGACCAATGACATTCAACGCTCGGTGCTGATACTGATCACACCGAGGGCAGCGGGCGACGTTCAGC
>JBLHLW010000061.1:0-24829 GCA_047621345.1 Minisyncoccia bacterium
CGTCCCGTAGGGTGGGCACGGGGTTATCGTGCCCACGCGAATGCATCGCCGCATGGTCGGAATTGACCGACGTATTTGATGCGCGCGCGTGGGCACAACAAGCCGTGCCCACCCTACGAGGCTACCAACAGGGAGTTGCTTAGCGATATTTCAGTCATCGGCAAGAACAGAAAATTTCTACGACAGTTGCTGATTGGATATTTCATGCAACTGAGTCAATGTAAAATGATATCCATCAGGATTGAGTCCAACTTAATTGCACACAATGCATTACGAAGATTCCACCGCCCAGATCACAAGGAAACCATTGACTCAACCTTTCGTCTACGACATCACCGACAGCTTGCATGCCAGTGCAAACTCGCGGGTCTACCGTGCGCGGCAAGGTCAGGATCAAGGCAAGGAATCGCGGGCGGTCATCGTCAAGATATTGAACAAGACGGCGGTATCGTTTCAGGAAGCCGCTCAGTACAAACGTGAATACAACATCGCCCTGCGCTGTCCCCATCCCGGCATCGTCCATCCACTAGCAATGCGGTTCGATGCGGGATACTGGACCATGTTGCAGCAGGATAGTGGGGGCGATTCCCTTGACAAACTGTTGCACGGTGGACGCCACCTCGCCTTGGATGATTTTTTCGAGATCGCGCTGCAGTTGTGTGCGGCTCTCGAGGTTGTTCACGGTAAAGGCATCATCCACAAGGACATTAACCCCTCCAATCTGGTCTGGAATCCGCAGCGCCGGTTGTTGCAGTTGATTGACTTCGGCATTGCCAGTGAACTTGACCAAGAACTGCCGCAAGTCGACCACCCTTCGTCGCTTGAAGGGACCTTGCGTTACATGGCGCCGGAACAAACCGGCCGCATGAATCGTGTCGTAGATTATCGTGCTGACTTCTACAGTCTGGGCACGACCTTTTACGAAATGCTGAGCGGGCGGCCCCCTTTTCCAAGCACCGATGCGATGGAACTGGTGCACAGTCACATCGCCGTCGCACCGGACTGGTCTTTGCCTGCGCTGGTGGCTTTGCCGGGACCGCTGCGTGCAATTCTTCAGCGCCTGATGGAAAAAAACGCCGAGCAGCGCTATCAGGGCTTGCCCGGTCTGATCAGAGATTTGGCGCTGTGTCAAAGCATCTCCCAGTCGTTGGCGCCAAACCAGGCAGCGCCATTTGCGTTGTCGGATGACACCAGTAATTTTGTCATTCCGCAAACGCTGATCGGGCGTGAGCACGGCGTCGCAACGTTGCTGACTGCGTTTGCAAAGGCCAGTGCGGGTCCGGCTGGCATGTTGCTGGTGGCGGGCTATTCGGGTATTGGCAAGTCGGTGTTGATCCATGAAGTGCACAAGCCGATCGTGGCGCAACGCGGATTTTTCATCTCTGGAAAATGCGACCAGTTTCGGCGCGACGTGCCGTATGCCTCGCTGGTGCAGGCCTTTCAGGAATTGATACGGCAACTGTTGTGCGAACCGGAACGGCAGGTGCAGCAATGGGCACGCACGCTGCGCGAGGCGCTTGGCGCACAGATTGGCGTGATCGTCGCACTCATCCCCGATCTGGCGCTGATCGTTGGTGCCACCGACCCCGTCATCACGTTGCCACCGGTCGAATCCCAACATCGACTCAATCGGTTGTTGCGCTGTTTTGTGGATGTCTTCTCGTCAGCGAGTCACCCGATGGTCATTTTTCTTGATGACCTGCAATTGACCGATACGCCAACGCTGGCGATGATCGAACTGTTAATGCGCACGCCACAGGATCGCTATCTGTTATGCGTTGGTGCCTATCGGGATCACGAAGTTGACGCGCTCCATCCGTTGACAGCGTTGCGTGAGCGCCTGCTGCAAGCCGGATTTCCGGTTGATCATCTGCTGCTGGCGCCGCTCGACGTGCGTCAGGTCGGACAACTGGTGGCCGAGACATTGCATGTGGTGCCGGACGATTGCGCGGCGTTGACCATGTTGTGTTTCCAAAAAACGCGCGGCAATCCGTTTTTCCTGAACCAGTTCCTGCACACGATCCATGATGCAGGACAGCTGCACTACCGGCATGACACGAACAATTGGGGTTGGGATCTGGCGGCAATCGCCAACGCCGATTACACCGATAACGTCATCGATTTGATGCTTGATAAAATCCGCCGACTGCCATCGCCGACGCGCCGCTTGCTGGAACTGGCCGCCTGCATCGGCAATCGTTTCGACCTCGCTACGCTGGCAGTGGTGGGCGGGCAAAGCGACTGGCAGACGCAGCAGGATTTGTGGCCGGCATTGCAAAGCGGCCTCGTGCATCCGCTTGGCGAGCAGTACAAATACATTGATGCGGAGGAGCAGGGCGCGACACAAGTGCGCTACCGCTTTTTGCATGACCGTGTGCAGCAGGCCGCGTATGCCAGCGCTGACGCGTCGGCGCGGCGAGACAGTCACTTGCAGATCGGGCGTGAACTGCTGCGTCACACACTCGATGCCGATATCGACGCTCAGTTATTTGTCATCGTTGACCAGCTCAATGCAGGACGGGACGGCATCACCGATGAGGCCGAACGGCTCCACCTAGCGCAACTCAATTACCGCGCAGGCGTCAAGGCGCGGGGCGCGGCGGCCTTTGAGGCCGCGGCACGGCACTTGCAAATTGGCATTGCGTTATTGCCAGCAGATGCCTGGCAAACGCAGTCCGAGCTGATGCTTGATTTGCAGTTGGGTGCTGCCGAATCCGCGTGCCTGTGCAATCAGTTTGCGCAGGCCGAGTCTATTTATCCGCTGGTGCGGGCGCACTGCACCGACGCGTTGCAAGCCGTTCGCTGTATCGCGCAGCAAGCCGGCCAATATCAGTTGCAGGGACGCTTGCCGGAAGCAATCCACATCTTGCGTGACGCACTGGGTTTGTTGGGAATCACCGTGAGCGACGACAGTGCGGTGCTCAAGGCGGGCATTGCAGTTATGGTTGCAGAGATCAAAACGCAGTACGGTGATGTCGATACTGCCGTGCTGCTCGAGGCCACACCAATGCAAGATCCGATCGCGCGCGCCACGATGCAAATGATGCAGCGCTTGTGGCAAGCCAGTTATTACGCCGGTCAGCAAGACTTGAGCATGACGATGGTGGTGTCGATGACGCGCCTGTCCATGCGCGAAGGTAATAGTGAGTTCACCCCGGTGGCGTATGTCGCCTATGCTTTTTTTCTGGGCGGTGCTTATCACGACGAACGCAGTTATCGCTTCGGCGCGATGGCGCTGGAACTGGCCAACCGCGGCACCAACATGCAGGCCCGCGTACTGACCGGACTGATGTTTGGCGCGATGATCAGCCATTGGACGCAACCGCTAGCGAGTTCGGTTGTGCTCTACGATGAGGCATTCCGGGATGCGCGCGACAGCGGTGACTTCCTCAACGTTGGCGTGGTCGCGGCAGTACGGGCCACTGACCGGTTAATTCTTGGGCACTATCTGCCGGACTTGCTGCAGGCCAGTACCCGCGACTTGGCGATCATGCGCAGTCAGGGTCAGCACGACATGGTCGATTGCGCGATCGCGGGAGCGATGCAGCCTGCCCGGTGCCTGATGGGTCTGACTCACAGCAACGACAGTTTCGATGATGCCGACTTCAGCGAAGGCGATTTTCTGGCGCGCTATGGGAGTTCGCGCTTGTATCTGGCGTATTTTTATCAGGGCAAAATCCGCAACGCCTACTTGTTCGATACCGCCGACGCGGAACGGCAGGCCGAGCAACTTGATCTGGTGGTGCAGATTTTGCGCGGTCAAGCCAAAGTGCCGGAGACAACGTTTTACGCCGCAATGATCTGGCTACGGGTGCTGCAACGGCAACCGCAGCGCGCGGATACCGACGCGCTAATGGCGCGCGTGACAGCGCTACAAGCACTGCTATCGAAATGGGCGCAACTTAGTCCGGTCAACCATGCTGCCAACCACTGTCTGGTGCTAGCCGAGCTGGCACGCTACCGGCAAGACATGCCGCTGACAATCGGCTATTACCGGCAAGCGATCGAGGCCGCCCATGCCAGCGGCTATCTCAATATCGAAGCACTGGCCAACGAACGCTGCGGTCAATTCTGGTTGTCGCACGACCAGCCGCGCGTTGCCGCCACGTTTTTGCAAGACGCCTCGGCGTTGTACCGGCGCTGGGGCGCCGATGGCAAGGTGGCGCATCTTGCGACCCAGCACGCCAGCCTGGTGCATACCGGTTTGATCGCTTCGACATTCGTCTCGGTCACGGATACGGCCAATACATCCGGCAATGCCGCGCTCGATCTGGCCTCGATCATCAAGGCGTCACAAGCCTTGTCCGACGAGGTCGGGCTGCGCAACGTCTTGCAGCATCTGATTGCCATCGTGCGTGAAAATTCCGGTGCACAAGTGGCACGCTTGCTCCTGCTCGATGCGGGTGTCTGGCGGGTCGAAGCCGAGATGGACGAGCATCGACTCACCGTGCTCACTGCGCGGGTGGTTTCGCTCGACAACGCTACCGACCCGCAATTTCCCCTGTCACTATTGCGCTATGCGGTGCGCACTGGCGAGGCCATCATTGACGGTAACCTGAGCCTCTCGCCGCAATTTTCTGGCGATCCGTATGTGCAGCGACAGCAACCGCGATCCGTGCTGTGTCTGCCGATCCGGCAGGGCGGGGAGGTGGCATGCCTGCTGTATCTGGAAAATAATCTGGCTGACTTCTCATTCACCACAGAGCGTGCCGAATTTCTGCGCACGCTGGGTGGCCAGGCAATGATTTCGATTGCGCATGCCCGCATGGTCGATAGCCTCGAATTGCGTGTGGCCGAGCGCACGGCCCAACTTGAAGCCGCCAATGGCAAGCTTGCTACGTTGTCGGCCACCGATGGCCTCACGGGACTGGCGAACCGGCGCCATTTTGATGAGACGCTGGCCAGCGAATGGGACCGTGCCTGTCGCACCGGCTTGCCGCTGGCCGTGCTGATGATCGACGTTGACCACTTCAAAAAATTCAATGACTGTTACGGTCATCAGGCCGGTGACGAGTGCCTGCGGCGCATCGCGGCAGTGCTGCAGGGCGGTACGCGTCGCAGCAGTGATCTGGCGGCACGTTATGGCGGCGAGGAATTTTCGATCGTGCTGGCCAATACCGATAGCGAAACGGCCTGCCAATTGGCTGAGGCGGTGCGATTGGCCATCGAAGAGCTTGCCTTGCCGCATGCGCAATCGTCCGCAGGCACGGTCACCGTGAGCATTGGTGTGGCAATCCACCATGCCGGCAATGCGGGCGCAGTAACCAACCTGTTACGCGCAGCCGATGACGCACTGTATATGGCCAAGGATGGGGGACGCAACCGCGTCCATCTGTCGCTGAGTTGAAGCAGCTGTTGTATTGGGTGCATTGACACAGGCACATAACACGGATCAGAGGCAAGCGGCATATTACTCACTGGTATAGAGTAGCTACTCGAATGTAACTTTTTGCATGTTGCTTCACTAATCCCGCTGTTCCGCTGTTCCGCTTAACGACCGACACCGATTGCTGCGAGCACTTTGTCGATGCGCTTTCCTCCTCCTTTTCCCGGACCAATTACCATGACTTCACTGACCATCAATGGACGTGAGCACACCGTCACCGTACCGCAAGACACACCGATACTCTGGACTTTGCGCGATGAACTTGGGCTGACCGGCACCAAATTTGGTTGCGGCATGGGCCTGTGCGGCTCCTGCACTATCCATCTCGATGGCGTCGCGATACGGTCTTGCATCACGCCGATTTCTGCTGCTGTCGGCAAGAAAATCACCACCATCGAGCAGGTCGAAAACGACAAGCTGGGCGCCGCATTGCAAGTGGCCTGGGTCGAGGCCGGTGTGCCGCAATGCGGTTATTGCCAAGGCGGACAAATCATGTCGGCCATCGCTTTGCTCAAGCGCACGCCGAAACCTAACGACAGCGACATCGATGACGCCATGAGCGGCAATCTGTGCCGCTGCGGCACCTACACCCGCATTCGCGCTGCCATCAAGACGGTTGCCGCACAAGGAGTAAAAGCATGACGAATCACGATAACGCACTCGGCCCGCTGGGCGATCCATCCCGCCGTCGGTTACTCAAAAGCGCTGGTGTGACTGGCTTCCTGATTGCCGTCACACAGTCCGGTAACTTGTTCGCACAAACCGCGACACCACCACCGGCAAAAAAATACGGTGGTAGTGGCATGCCGGGTGGGCTGGTCGATAACCCGCTGGTATTTGTGTCCATTGCCGCTGATGGCGTTGTGTCAGTGATCTGTCATCGTTCGGAAATGGGGCAGGGCGTGCGCACCAGTTTTCCCATGGTGGTGGCCGACGAACTCGAAGCCGATCTCAAGCGTGTCAAGGTTGTGCAGGCAGAGGCTAACCAGACGCTTTACGGGAATCAAAATACCGATGGCTCGCGTAGTTTGCGTCACTCGTTGGCGCCATTGCGCCGCGTCGGTGCTGCCGCGCGGATGATGCTGGAAACTGCTGCTGCCGCCGAGTGGAAAGTGCCGGTCAGCGAAGTCCAGGCCCGTAATCATGAACTGGTGCACATCCCGACCGGTCGCAAGATCGGCTTCGGCAAAGTCGCCTTGGCGGCCGCCGCATTGCCGGTTCCTGCAACCGAGACGCTGACCCTCAAAAAGCCGGCACAATTTCGCTACATCGGAAAAAGCAATGTCAAGCTCATCGATGGCGCTGATATCGTGCACGGCCGCGCCAAGTTCGGTATTGATGTCCGGTTGGAAGGCATGGTCTACGCTGTGGTGGCGCGTCCACCGGTGCTGGGCGGCAAAGTCGTCAGTGTCGATTCTGCCAAGGCATTGACCTTGCCGGGCGTGCTGCGGGTGGTTGAACTCAAGGGGACGCCGGGACCGGTTGTCTTCAATCCGCTGGGCGGTGTCGCCGTCATTGCGACCAATACCTGGGCTGCAATGAAAGGTCGCGAAGCGTTGACCATCGTCTGGGAAGATGGTCCGAACGCGAGCTACAATTCGGCCGAATTCCGCAAGACGATGGAAGTCGTCGCGCGCGCACCGTCCAAGGCCGTGCGCGATGAAGGCAAGACGATGGATGTGCTCGCGGCCTCCAAGAACACCGTGAGTGCCGAATACTATCTGCCGCATCTGGCCCACGCCACGATGGAGCCACCAGTGGCAACCGCGCGCTTCGTTGATGGCAAATGCGAAATCTGGGCGCCGGTACAAGCACCGCAAGCGACCGTCGATATCGTTGCCAAGCACCTCGGGATCAAGCCCGAGATGGTGACGGTCAACATCACCCTGCTCGGTGGCGGCTTCGGTCGTAAATCCAAACCTGACTTTGCGGCTGAAGCTGCGTTGTTGTCGCAAGCCATGGATGGCAAGCCGGTCAAGCTGCAATGGACCCGCGACGATGACATTCGTCACGACTATTTGCATGCCGTGTCGGTCGAACATTTCGAGGCCGCCGTCGATACGGCCGGCAAGCCAACGGCCTGGCTGCATCGCTCCGCCGCGCCGACGATTCGTTCGACCTTTGTGCCTGGTGCAATGTGGCTAGGCGTCAACGAGATGGCGCATACCGCGATCAATATTCCGTACGCCATTGCGAACATCCGCATCGAGACGCCGGAAGTACCGGCCCATGCGCGTATCGGCTGGTTCCGCTCGGTCTACAACATTCCGCATGCCTTTGGTGTGCAGTCGTTTATCGCCGAACTGGCTGCGGCGGCCAAGCGCGAACCGAAAGATTATTTGCTCGAACTGATCGGTCCGGCCCGCAAACTCAATCCAACGGCCATGGGCGATACCAGCAACTATGGTGAATCGCCAGAGATCTATCCAATCGACACCGGTCGCATGCGCGGCGTGGTCGAACTGGCGGCGACGAAGGCACGCTGGGGCCGCAAGCTGCCTAAAGGTCACGGACTCGGCATCGCCATGGCGTACTCGTTCATGAGTTACACCGCTGCGGTGATCGAAGTAGCTATCGACGATAAAGGCGTGATGCAAGTCGTCGGTGTCGACATGGCAATCGATTGCGGGCCGCAAGTCAATCCGGAACGGATACGTTCGCAAGTCGAAGGCGCCGTGATCATGGGAATGACGCTCGCCATGAAGGGGGAGATTACCTTCAAGGAGGGGCGTGTCGAGCAATCGAACTTCCATGACTATGAACTGCTGCGGCAAAACGAAGTGCCACGCGAGATTCGCGTTCATTCTGTGGCGCCGAACTATGCACTGGCACCCGGCGGCGTTGGCGAGCCGCCGTTGCCACCGGTCGCACCGGCCCTGTGCAATGCGATCTTTGCAGCCACCGGAAAGCGCATCCGGCAATTGCCAATCCGCGATCAATTGATCGCGACGTAATATCGCGGTCCGTACATGAACCCAATGAAACGACAATATGAACAGTAACGCCTCGCACTCCCGGCATACGTCGGACAAACCCGTGGTGCAAATGCGGGTCATTATCGGGGCGCTGGTGCTGATGCTGGCGCTGGCTGTCGTCATCGGCCAGACCGTCTCGACCAGGATGGCCTTGCTGTTTGCAACAGGTAGCGCCCTGGGCATCGTGCTGTACTACGCGATGTTCGGGTTTACGTCGGCGTTCCGGGTCTTGCTGGCCGATGGGCGTAGTGCCAGTTTTCGCGCTCAGATGGTGATGCTGGGCGTAGCCTGCCTGCTGATCTTTCCGGCATTGGCAAATGGCGCGCTGTTTGGCCAACCGGTCACCGGTTTTGTGTCGCCACTGAGCGTATCGGTGGCGGTCGGGGCCTTCCTGTTCGGGCTCGGCATGCAGATGGGGGGCGGCTGTGCTTCAGGGACACTGTTCGCCGCCGGTGGCGGCAACACGCGGATGTTCGTGACATTGCTGTTTTTCGTAGTTGGTTCGGTCATCGGCGTCACCCATCTGGGCTGGTGGCAGTCACTTCCCGCCCATGCCCCCGTGTCACTGGTCGAGTCATTCGGCTGGCCGCTGGCGCTGGCGCTGAACGTCACCGTGTTTGCTACGGCGTACAGAGTGGTAGCACGCATCGAGCGAACCCGGCACGGTGTTGTCGAGCCAATCCTGACGATTCGCAATGCGACCTGGTTGCGTGGGCCGTGGCCGCTGCTGGCAGGTGCGGTCGGTCTGGCAGTGCTCAATTTTGTGACCTTGTACCTCGCTGGTCGGCCGTGGGGCATCACCTCGGCCTTTGGGCTATGGGGCGGTATGGCGTTGCAGGCGATGCAGGTGCCCGTTGAGACCTGGTCGGGCTATTCGGCACCGGCGATGCAACAGGCATTGGCGGCACCGTTACTGACGGATGTCACGTCAGTGATGGATTTCGGCATCATGCTGGGCGCGTTGCTGGCGGCCGGGATGGCTTGCAAATTCAAGCCGGAATGGACGATTTCGGGACGCCATTTTCTGGCATCGGCCATCGGCGGTTTGTTGCTGGGGTATGGTGCACGACTGGCTTATGGCTGCAATATTGGCGCGTTCTTCAGCGGTATTGCGTCGGGCAGTCTGCATGGCTGGATGTGGATCGTCTTTGCCTTGATCGGCAATTGGGCAGGACTGTTTGTGCGGCCGCTGTTTAATTTGCCAGTTCCGGTGCGGGCCAGCGCCTGTTGAGTTTTACCGGATAAACCTGCCGTTACTGTCGCCAAAAATAGGGCAGGACACTCATCACGCTGCCGACGATTACCAGCAGGACGGTATTGGTCACAAAATACGGAAAAATCATCAATGCCAGCCCACAACTCAGGGGTACTAGCGCCCCCTGTTTTTTTCCGTACATAAAATAACCGAATCCTATCGCGCCAAAGAAACCGCCCCAAAGAAAAATTGCCGTCGACATGCTCCCTCCGTTTCATCCTTTGGCGAGTCTACCGTGTCACGCTCATCGGCAACTGATAATTGTCGCTTACCAATTACCAAAACGTCGCAAGCGTTGCAGCAATTCGTCATCCACGGGCGACCGATGCACTGCCGCATCGTAACGACCGCTGGCGCGTTCGGCGTCAATCCAATTTGCACCGCGATTCTTTTCAGTATCTGACTTCAGGTGCACTGCTTCGAAATGTTGCGCGTGCCCTTTGCGCACTGCCTTCAATGGCATGGATTTTTTAGAGTGTAAATGGAGCCAAACCGGTGGGTGGACAGTTCCATCCGCATCGGGTGATGGTTGAATTTTCACTTCGAAGAGCATACCGGGCGGGTCAGTGATCAGCTTTGTCGGTTTGTGTACCTGGCTGATTTGTCCGGCCTCCAATAGCTCGGCTAATTGACTTGCCTGAGGGCGCGCATATGCTTTGATCAACGACCAACGTGTTTCAGGGCGCGTCAATTCTTGTGCTCTGAAAGTCAAATCCGTCGCCTGTTCGCGCAGTCGAGCAGCTAGATCCGTGAGCTGCAATTGCTCTTCGTCAGAGGCATTCGATACCGTATTGAATCGATCCAGCCGACTTGCCATGGTGGTCATGCGCTCAGCCTGTTTTTGCCACTTCTCGGCTTGCAATCGGTAGGCGGGCATGACCAGATCCGGGTTGTTGAGCCCCTTGCAAGTAGTCAGATGACGCGCCATCTGTCCTTGGAGATCCGGAGTGAGAAGCAGCTGGGCCTTATTGACAGCTTTGGTCAATTTGGAAGACTGCGGCTTCGATGGGGTGTCGGCGGACGCTGTCTCTGTCGCTGTCTCTGTATCTGAGTCGATTTCCTCAGCCAATTGAAAGTCGCCATCAACCTGTTTGTAGTTCAAGCCGCCGGCAGTGGATACAGTTGCACTGCCATCTTCTTGAATCTGCGCGGGAACATGCAAGCCGGAGGGAGCAAGCACGGAGACGAAATCACCAGTTCGCAGGTCGCTCGACACACGAAGTGCTTCAAAGGCCTTCTCTGTGCCCACCGCGGAATAGCATTCGATCAACTCGCCAATCAGTTGTGACATTACCGAGCAACCATGCAGGCTACTATCGATTCTAGTGCGTGCCTGCTCTATCTCTTCACTGGTGATGTTGGCATCAGGTTTGGGTAGCGTAATGTTAATGGCGAAGGCGGCAAGGTCAAAGCAAACCATCTTAGTATCTTTCAACACCGGGCCTAACTGCCTGTTCCACCCATCGGTATTGACCGATTCAAGCATTTTTGACAAAGGAGACAAGCTTGATTGCAACAGTTTTTCTTGCATTTCCAGTAATGTTGCCTGTTCACCGATGACATGCCGCAAGCGCGTTTCACTGCACAAAGTCATAGGCCGCAACAACAAGAACGTCTGAGCCATCATCGCAAAGGCGAGGTTTGTCCTTCGAATAAGGAGTGTCTGTTCAATGTCGTCGGGTTTCAGCGGGATTGCTCGGCGAATATCCGATAAACTTTCCAATGCTTCCTTGAGAATGGGATCTGCAGTATCGAGCATGGCAATTAACTCTGGTGGAGTACCTTGCTGTTGTTCGGATTCTTGAATTTTCGCTAAAGCCAGTATCCTTTCGTTCCAGCGCTTAACCATGCCATCGCTCTGCCAAATCTTGAGGCGGCACGTAGCGCGCATGATGAGCGAGTTAGCCAAGGTTGTGTCACGGATACTTATTTGAGACTTTATGCGGGGGCTTAACGCATCTGCCGCGGAGATAAAACTATCAATTAGCCGTAGCCTGCGATTGTTCGTGACGTTTTCTGACTCAGTATTGGTCTGGTTGAAGCCCGCCGATAGAAGTCGGCTGGCAATCTGCAGTCTTTTACACGAATTTTCTTCATCCGGCGAGAGATGCCCCATGGCCTCGCGTTGAAGCCGGTGCGGTTCAGGTCGTCGCGGGGCTTGGTTGGGGCGTTGTGCGGAAGGCCGTTCCTGCACCACGGGTAGCGCAGCACCCGCTGCTGCACGGTTACCCTCCACATGCGAGCTAGCGGCATGGGCTGGTGCTTGACTGGGGGCATTTCCCCTCCTGCCAGACCTGTTAGCAGCACGATTGGTGGGGGGGGGGATTCGCGTAGGCATGGTTTTTTTGGAGAGTTGGTTGAGTTGAGTAATGTGACTTCGGGCATCACGGAATTTTCGTAGATCTTTCGCGACGAGCGTGCAATGGATATATTTTTCACACCGTCAGCGGCTGTCTTGCCGTTGTTTATGGTTGTTCTCGTGAAACATCCCCGTCAGTCGCTTTTGAGCTGTTGCTATGTGATAAATTTGAGTGGACCAGAAAACTAAATGGTTCCCTAAGCTATTAAGGGTTGCGCTTCATATTTGCCGTGCTCATATCCGACGTGAATTGCGGTTCAAAATAACGGTCGACGACGGCAGATTCGTGCTCACGCTGACGACTAGGTCTACTAGCGCAAATGCTTGCTGTGGGGATGCATGAAATCCTCTGGCCACGATAATCGTCACTCACCATTTGCCAAAACGTACCAAGCCTTGGAGCAGTTCGGCATCCACTGCCGACCGATGCACTGCCGCATCGTAGCGACCGCTGGCGCGTTCGGCGTCAATCCAATTTGCACCGCGGTTCTTTTCAATGTCCGACTTCAGGTGCACTGCTTCGAAATGTTGCGCGTGTCCCTTGCGCACGGCCTTCAATGACATGGGTTTTTTGGTGTGTAAATGGAGCCAAACCGGTGGATAGGCAGTTCCATCCGCATCGGGTGTTGGTTGAATTTTCACTTCGAAGAGCATATCGGGCGGGTCAGTTAGCAGCTTTGTCGGTTTGTGTACCTGGCTGATTTGTCCCGCCTCCAATAACTCGGCTAATTGCTTTGCCTGAGGGCGCGCATACGCTTTGATCAACGACCAACGTGTTTCCGGACGCGTCAATTCGCCTGCTTTGGAAGTTAAATTTGTCGCCTGTTCGCGTAGTCGAGCAGCAAGATCCGTTAGCTGCACTTGCTGTTCGTCAGAGGTATTTGATACCGCATTGAATCGATCCAGTCGGCTTGCCATGGTGTTCATGCGCTCGGCCTGCTTTTGCCACTTCTCGGCTTGCAATCGGTAGGCGGGCATGACCAGATCCGGGTTGTTGAGACCCTTGCAAGTAGTCAGATGACGCGCCATCTGTCCTAGGAGTTCCGGGGCGAGAAGCAGCTGGGCTTTATCGATCGCTTTGGTCAATTTGGAAGACTGTGGCTTCGATGCGGTATCAGTGGACTCTGTCTCTGTATCTGAGTCGATTTCCTCGACCAACTGAAAGTCGTCGCCAACCTGCTTGTAATGCAAACCGCCTGCAGTGGAGACAGTCGCACTGCCATCTTCTTGAATCTGCGCGGGAACATGCAAGCCGGAGGGGGCTAGCACGGAGACGAAATCACCCGGCCGCAGGTCGCTCGACACACGCAGCGCGGCGAGTGAATTTTCTATGCCTACGGCGGGATAGCATTCCTGCCATTCACCAATCAGGTGAACTAGTGCCGAGCATTCACGCACGCTACTATCAATTCTGGCCCGTACCGACTCTATGTTCTCACGACTGTAGTTGGCATCCGGCTCCGGCAGCGAAAGGTCAATGGCGAAGGCGACAAGGTCCAAGCAGACAGTCGCAGCGTCCTTTAACACCGGACTTATCTGATTGCCCCACCTCTCTCTATTGAACGACTCAATGTTCGCCAACAAAGGAGACAAAGTGATGTACAACATTTTTTCTTGCATCTCCAGGGGGGCTGCCTGTTCACCCATGACGTCCCGCAGGCACGCTTCAGTGCACAAAGTCAGGGGCCGCAGTAATAACATCGTCTGCGCCATCATCGCAAAAGCCACGTTCGTCTTTCTGCCAAGGAGCGCCCGCTCCATGTCGTCGGGCTTGAGCGGAATCGCCCGGCGAATATCCGATAAATTGTCTGATACTTCCTCCATGATTTCTTCCGCGGCATCGAGCATGGACGCTAACTGAGGTGAAAAATCTTGCGCATGTTCAGATGCTTGCGTTTGCGCGAAGGCCAACATTTTTTCGCACCAGCGCTCCAACAGGCCACCGTTCTGCGAAATCGCGAAACGACATTGCGCGCGCGCGGCGAGCACGTTAGCCAAGGTATTGTCATTCACACCGACTTGAGACTTCAAGCGCGGACTGAGGGCGTCTGCCGCATCGATAAAACTATTCAATAGCTTAAGCATGTGTTTGTTCACGACGGCGTCTGACTCCGTCTTGACCTGATCGAAACCCAGAGATACGAGGTTGCTGGCAATCTGGAATCGCATGCATAGTTCTCTTTCATTGACAGAGGACTGCCCCACTGCCTCGCGCTGAAGTCGGTGCGTTTCAGGGCGTCTCGAGGCCGGGCTAGGAAGTTGGATAGGTGGTGTTCCCGTTGTCACTGGTGACGCCGCACGGTTGCCCTCTCCATCGGGGCCCATTGCACGGACTGGTGCTGTGTTGTGGGCATTGCTCCCTCTGCCGGACCTGTTGGCAGCGCGATTAGTGGCGGGGGGAATTCTCGTAGGCATGATTTTCTTAGAAGAGTTGGTTGAGTTGAGTAATAAAATTTCAAGCAGCACGCGGTTGTAGTGCGTCTTTTGGGATGAGCGTGCGTCGGTATTTTTTTCACATTGTCAGCGGCGGCATTGCCGTGGTTTCCGTCTGTGCTTGTGTGAGGTAAGCAGCAACAGTCGCTTTTAAGCTGTTGATGTGCGGCAAATTTGAGTGACTGAGAACGCTGAGTGGTTCCAGTAGCAGTACAGGTATTTTTTTACACTGCGATGGCAGTGCTTAGGAAAGCTGGCTCTCGAACACCATCACCCACTAACGGGTAGTGCGTGAAGATCGGGGTCCTGAGATTGGTTAATCGCGTGCGTTGTCTTAGTGATCGTGCGGCGCCGGCCCAGTGGACTGACGCACGACGAGCGCGACATCAATTTTGGTGCTGCGCGTCACTGCTTCACCCTGAATGGCGGCAATCACGCGTTCGGCGGCGGTACTCCACATGGCTTCGGTAGGAACCTGGACGGTTGTTAGTGCCGGTTGTAGATGGCGCGCAATTTCCAGGTCATCGAAACCAACGATAGACAACTGGCGTGGCACTTGCAAGCCCATGCTGGCGGCCTCAAGCAGGGCACCAAAAGCGAGTATGTCGTTGCCGCAGATAATCGCAGTGGGTGCCAACGGCTGCGCCATCAACTGATGTAATCCTTCACGGGCTGCCGCCAGCGTATAGGGCTGTTCGACCAGATATTGTTTCGGGAAGTCGAGCTCGGCCTTGGCTAGCGTCAGGCGCACTCCGTCAACTCGTTGCGACGCTCGGTCATTTTGCAGGGTGATACCGGCGAGCATGGCGATTCGGCGATGCCCGAGGTCGAGCAGATATTGCGTTACCTGCGCCGTGGCGGTGATGTTATCGAAGCCAACACTGAGGTGTTCGCCGCCCGGTTCATAGACCATCACATGGACGCAGGGGAGGTCGCGCTGCCGCACAAAATGCTGCAAGTCAGCATGCTGCCTGAGCCCGCACACAATGAGCGCATCCGCCCCACGGGTAACAAGATTGATTGCCTGCCGCATCTCGTTGGCCACATCGTAGCCACTAGTGGCAATTAACAGCTGGATATCAGATTGCGCCAGCCGGCGCTGGAGCGCATCGATCGCAGTCGCAAAAATTGCATTGCCCAGCGTTGGAAACACGGCGCCCACGGTGCCGGAACGACGCAGCATCAAAGCCCGCGCCCCAGCATGCGGGACGTAGCGCAGGCTCTTGACAGCGACATCGACTTTATTGCGCAGTGATTGGCTCACCGATTCCGGGCGGTTGAGAGCGCGTGATACGGTAGCCGTCGACACCCCTGCAGCGCGTGCCACATCATCAATCGTTGGGAGGGTATTTTCCATTGTGGTCGAATGAATATTCTGCAATCAAGCTGTAGCGATGGGCAAATAATTGTTATCTAAATAATTAAATTCAGTCTTCATTGGGCTGATTTTGTACGCGCTTACACAGCGTACTTTAGCAAAAAACTCTAGTTTCTAGGAAATAATTTCACAGCATTTTATTGACAAGTATTCTATTTTAGGTAAACAATGAAAGCGCTTACAAATTAACTCGGGGTCGGTCAATGGCAACCAACAGCTCCATACGCTTCACAGAAACTAGCGCCCAAAATGGCATTGCGCCACGTATGCGGCAGTGCGGCCGGGCTCTGTTGCGCGTGCTGCTCACGGTAGGATTGCTGATACTTGTCTGGTGGGGGCTTACCGACGGCAGCGGACTGGTGACCTCCATGCGCTTCCCGTCACCGGCAGATACCACCGCCTCTTGGGGGCAGATTTTGTTTAACGGTTACAGCGGTGCACGCTGGCACGAGCATGTGGCACGCAGTGTCGGTCTGGTCTGCATGGGATTTTTTGTTGCCTCCTCGCTCGGGGTGGCGCTTGGACTGGCGATGGGAGCCAGTCGAACTGTCGAGGCCTTGGCGAACCCTGTTTTCCTTTTTTTGCGGCCAATACCGCCGCTGGCCTGGATACCTTTGGCCATCGTCTGGCTCGGACTGGGTGACGCTGCAAAAATAATGGTCATCTTCATGGCTGCCTTCGTGCCTTCCGTCATCAATACGTTCAGCGGCGTGCGGCAGATCGACAGACCCTTGCTCGAAGCCAGCGCCATGCTGGACATCAAGGGTTGGCGCTTCTGGTCCGAGGTGCTCATCCCGGGCGCCTTGCCGAGTATTTTTACGGGTTTGCGGCTGTCGCTGCAAGCCGCGTGGACCACGCTGGTGGCGGCCGAACTCGTCGGTGCGATTGCCGGTCTGGGGCAAATTCTGAATCAGGGGGCACAAGACATTTATCCGCCGATGATACTTGTCGGAATGATGAGCGTTGCGCTCTGCGGATGGCTCATGACGCTGATGCTGGGCTGGGTCGAGCGGCGTGCCATGCCTTGGAGGGCACACTGATGTTGCAATCACGATTGAGCACTAGTCGTCTTTGGATACTCAGCATGACCGGTGCGGGCGGATTCATTTTTTTATGGTCGGCCATTGCCTTCTCCGGCTTGGTTCAGTCGACTTTTCTGCCGCCGCCTTGGGAAGTCCTGCTGCGATTAGTCGAGTTGTTCCACGCGCCCTTTGCCGGCCATACGCTGCAGGTGCATCTGTTGTCGAGCCTGCAGCGCTTCGCCATGGGATTCATCCTGGCGGTGGTCGTGGGAATCCCGCTCGGTTTATTGATGGCCTGGTTTAACTGGTTTGAGAAAGTGGTCGCCCCCCTGTTCGAAGCAGTAAGGTTTGTCGTCCCGATTGCCTGGGTCCCATTTGCCGCGCTCTGGTTTGGTACCGGCATTGGCGGACCGGTATTGATTATTTTCATGGGTGCACTGCCGCCGGTGCTCATCAACACCTATCGGGGGGCCAAGTACGTTGACCGCAAATACATTGAAGCCAGCAGCATGCTGGGTGCAGGTGCCTGGCGCGGCATCACGCAGGTCATGCTCCCGGCGGCGGTACCATCGATTATTTCGGGGTTAAGAATATCAGCCGGCCTCGGCTGGCAATCACTAGTGGGAGCAGAGTTAATCGTCGCCTCCAGTGGTGTCGGATATCTGATGGTCAAGGGACAGGCCGGCCTGTCAACGGCAACCGTCATGAGTGGAATGATCGCCATCGGCCTGGTCGGCCTGATGATCGATTTGTTGTTGCAGCAGATGCAGAAATGGATTGAAAACCGTCGCGGACTGTAAAGCGGCCTTTAAACCACCTACCGCCAAGGAGACACATGGCCATCATCCAGTTTAATCACGTGGAGCGCACCTTTACACAGGGCGACCAGCGTTTTGTTGCACTCAAGGATATGAACCTTGAAGTCGGCGATCGCGAGTTTGTTGCCATTGTCGGCCCGTCCGGCTGCGGCAAAACAACCTGCATGCGCATGGCCGCAGGCCTTGAGCTACCGAGCGGGGGCAACGTCACCGTCGACGGCGAAGTCGTCACGCGACCCGGTCCAGACCGAGCCGTCGTATTCCAGCAATTCGCTTTATTCCCCTGGAAATCTGTTTGGGATAACGTCGAATTCGGCTTGCGTTCGCTCAATGTCGACCCGGTAGAAAGGAAAAGACGCATCGCTCACTATATTGAGCTCATGGGCCTCAATGGCTACGAGCAAGCATTTCCGCATCAACTTTCCGGTGGCATGCAGCAACGGGTGGCGATTGCGCGGGCTTATGTGCTGGATCCCAAGGTGTTGCTGATGGACGAGCCGTTTGGTGCGCTCGATGCCCAGACCCGTGTGGTGATGCAGGAGGAACTGGTCCGTCTTGCGCGGCGTTATCCGCGCACCGTTTTGTTCATCACCCACGCAGTCGATGAAGCGGTGTATCTGGCGGATAGGATCGTGGTCATGTCGGGTAGGCCGGCGACGGTACGAAAAATCATCGATGTCAAATCTGTACGTGAAGCAGAAAATTGGGATCGACTATCTAGCATCGAGGATGTCATGGACCAATCCTCGTTCGTCTCCCTAAAAACGCATATTTGGAAGATGCTGCGTGAACAGGATGGCGCACAGGTGCATTAATTACTTTTTGTCAGGCAATTTTTCAGGAGACTAAAAAATATGAAGACCCTATTAGGCAAGGCCTTGCTCGGTACCCTGCTGAGCGTCAGTATCGGCGGTGCAATGGCGCAAGCTCCACTGACCGAAATCAAGGTAAGTTATCAGCCCGCGCTGTACTGGGCGTTACCGTTTTATGTCGCATCGGAAAAAGGCTGGTGGGCGCAGGTCGGGCTCAAACCTGTATTCAGTATTTTCCCTGCGGGTGTGCCGCAGATGGCAGCCGTCGCCGCGAAATCCTGGGATGTGGGGGCAACCGGATCAGTACCTGCCGTACTCGGTCATGTGCGCTTTGGGGTCAAAACCATTGGGCTCACCAATGACGAATCCGATGCCAATGCGCTCATGGTCAGCAAGTCAATGGCAGACCAGTTTCTCAGCAATCCGGCGTCAATCAAAGGGCAAACCATTCTGTTGACGAGTAATTCCACCGGCGATTACGCGGTCCAGTCTTGCCTGAAAAAATATGGCCTTAGCAAGCAGGATGTGATGATGAAAAACATGGGGCAGGCCGAAATTATCTCGGCACTGGCATCGGGCGGGGCCAACCTGGGTGGGCTGTGGGCACCCAACACGTACTCGGTTGAAGAAAAAGCGGGCGCCACGCAACTGTGCTCGGGCAAGGATGGCGGCGCAATCGTACCGGGGGCGTTAATCGCACGCGGCGACTTTGCGGAAAAAAATCCGGCTGAAGTGGCGAAATTCCTCGCGGTCTATCTACGGGCGTGGTCATGGATGACGGCCAACCGGCCAGAAGCTGAAATCCTGATGCGCAAGTTTTATAAACAGGGCGGCGTCAACATTGCCGACGCATCGCTCAAGAAAGAATTCGAGAAGCGTCCGACATTCACGTTGGAACAGCAGATGATGCGTATGGACAGGACCAAAGGCGAGTCCGATATGGACGGCTGGTTCGGCAAGATTGCCACGTTCATGAATGGCACAGGCTCCATTAACAAGGTTCCGGCAAGTCGTGACTACATCACGGATGACTACATGAAGCTGGTCAACGATGATCCGCAATTGCGGGAGTTTGCAAATAACCCGAAGTGAACTGACGGAAGCAAGTCGACGCGCTGGACGGTGTCGACAAGCTTCCTTTTTATGAGCTATTTTTGTAAGCGCTTTCATTTGCGGTTTCCGCCTAGTGACTGCTCTTTTTCAGCGGATTCAAAGGAGATTGAAATGACCGTGCGTTATCTGAAAAAATCAGTAAAGACACTGACTACCGAAACCGACAACGCCCAGCAGGTGGTTGCCACGATGCTCGCCGAGATTGGTCTTAACGGTGAGGGCGCAGTGCGCGACTATGCCCGCCAACTCGACCAGTGGGAAGGCGAGATTGTGATTCCGCTTGCCGACATCGAACAACGCTGTGCCGAAGTGCCTGAACTGGTGCGACGTGACATCGACTTTGCGATCAAGCAGGTGAGTGATTTTGCCCGGGCGCAGCGTGACTCGCTGCTGGAATTTGCGGTCGACCTGCATCCGGGCGTCACCGCCGGACAGCGCGTGGTGCCGGTCAATGTTGCCGGTTGCTATGCACCGGCCGGGCGCTACGCCCATATCGCCTCGGCCTACATGGGGGTGGCGACTGCCAAGGCGGCGGGTGTCAAAACGATCATTGCCTGCTCGGGACCGTTTCGGGGCGGCCCCATGCATCCCTATCTGCTGTACGCGTTTCATCGGGCCGGTGCCGACGTGATACTGACTCTGGGAGGGGTACAGGCCGTGGCTGCCATGGCCCATGGTCTTTTTACCGGCAAGCCTGCTGATGTCATCGTTGGTCCCGGCAACAAGTTTGTCGCCGAAGCCAAACGTGCCTTGTTTGGCAAGGTCGGTATCGACGTGTTTGCCGGCCCTTCGGAAGTTGGCGTCATTGCTGACGACAGCGCCGATGCCGACATCGTTGCCAGTGATCTGGTCGGTCAGGCTGAGCATGGTCACGAGTCGCCCGCGTGGCTGTTCAGTACGTCGCTGGCGCTGGCAGAAAAAGTGCTTCTGCTGGTACCTGCGTATATCGAAAAATTGCCGCCAACGGCACGCGACGCCGCCGCCAGCGCATGGCGTGATTTTGGCGAAGTCATCGTCTGCGATACCCGCGAAGAAGTGGTGGAGCTATCGGATCGCTATGCCAGTGAGCATCTGGAAGTACAGGCGCGCGATCTTGACTGGTGGCTGGCCAACTTGACCTGTTACGGCTCCTTGTTCATGGGCGAGGAGGCCACCGTTGCGTTCGGTGACAAGACCAGCGGCCCAAACCACGTGCTGCCGACCAAAGGAGCGGCACGCTACTCTGGCGGTCTGTCGGTGCACAAGTTCATGAAGACGCTGACCTGGCAGCGTATGACGCGCGAGAGTGTGCGCGACATCGGTGCTGTCACCGCCAGAATCTCGCGCCTTGAAGGGATGGAGGCGCACGCCCGCACTGCAGATGACCGCCTCGTCAAATATTTTCCTGACGAAGGGTTTGATCTGGGCAAGCCGGTCTCCGTATGAACCTACCAGCGCTCTTTGACTTGACGGGCCGACGCGCCGTGGTTACCGGCGGCAGCTCCGGTATCGGCGAGGCGATGGCCCATGCATTAGGCCTGGCGGGTGCACAGGTGTTGCTCATGGCACGTCGGCAAACGCAGCTCGATGCGGTCGCAGCGCGACTACATGCTGACGGCATCAATGCGACCACTCAGGTCGTCGATCTGGCGGATACCGACGCACTTGGCGCGGCGGCCCGTAAGGCAGAAGCCGCACTGGGAGGCGTCGACATTCTTGTCAACGCGGCAGGCATCAACCTGCGCGAACACTTCATGGATGTCACACCGCAGAGCTGGGCGGCGCAATTGTCATTGCATCTGTCGGCACCGTTTTTTCTGACGCAAGCTTTCGCGCCCGGCATGACAGAGCGCCATTGGGGCCGAATTATTAATATTGCGTCGCTCCAAAGCTATCGTGCCTTTCCCGACAGCGCACCGTACGGTGCGGGCAAGGGCGGGGTGGTGCAACTGACCCGCTCCATTGCCCAGCAGTGGTCACCGCTAGGCATTACCTGCAATGCGATTGGCCCCGGATTTTTTCCGACGGCACTGACTGCTGCGATGTTTGACGATGCGGTATTGGCGCAAAAAAATGCCGAACGGACCTGCGTCGGACGTAATGGTCAATTGACCGATCTGTACGGCGCAACCGTATTTTTGGCCAGCGAGGCCAGCGCCTACATCACCGGGCAGACGCTGATGGTCGATGGTGGCTTCACCGCCCGGTGAGTTCTCAACAAGGAGTGATATCGATGAAAGCACTTGTCTACACCCGTCCCAACGAATTGCAATTGCAGGAGTATCCGCACCCTGTGCTGGCCGACGGGGAAGTAATACTCAAAATCGATGCCGTCGGCATTTGCGGCTCGGACATGCACGCCTGGCACGGGCGCGATCCGCGCCGTCAACCGGGACTGGTACTGGGGCATGAGTTTGTCGGTACGGTGGTCGAGTCAGCCGCCCCCGGCTTTAAAACGGGCACGCGCTTTACCGGCAACCCGCTTATTACCTGCGGTGTGTGCGACTACTGCGTGCAAGGGCGAAATAATCTGTGTACCGACCGCACCATGGTCGGCATGACACGGCCGGGTGCCTATGCGCAGTACATGAGCCTACCGGCGGGTTCGCTCGTTGCAATACCCCCATCCATGTCCGATGTCGCTGCGGCCCTGACCGAACCGGCTGCCACTGCCTGGCACGCGATCAACCTGTCGATGCGCGTAATGCAACGGCCGCTCCACGAAGGAAGTGTGCTGGTCATCGGCGGCGGCGCCATCGGCATGCTGGCTGGATTGCTTCTCAAACACTTAGGCGTCACCCGGCTCGCCATCAGTGAACCGAACCCGTTGCGCCGGGCAGCGCTGCAGGAACATATCGGCTGCGAGGTGCTGGACCCCGGTGAGCATGCCCTGCAAGAGAATCAGTATGACTACGTGCTCGATGCCGTCGGGGCGGCACCGACGCGCAAACAGTCGTTCAGCGCGATCAAACCCGGTGGGGTCATCATGCATGTGGGTCTTCAGGATTGGGCGAGTGAAATCGACATGCGCAAACTGACGCTGGCAGAAATCACCTTGTTGGGGACCTACACATACACCACTGCCGATTTACGTGCCACCGTGGCGGCGTTGCACGCAGGCGCGTTCGGAGCGCTGGCATGGGTAGAGCAACGTACATTGGCCGAAGGGCAACGCACGTTTCAGGATCTTGACGAAGGACGCACGGCAGCGGCAAAAATCATCCTGCATCCTTAAAATCAACGGGTAGGGACGTCAGTTGCCCGACGGCCCACCGACTGCCTGGTGCATGCAGCACAAGACAGTCAGCATCGAAGGCTTGTCAACTCCCGCGTTGCAAGGACGCTGGCGTCAAGCTGAGTCGGCTTAGTGGTTTTCTTTTTCCTTACTGGCTTTTTGCAAGCGTTCAAATCGCTTCAAATCAGCAGGTCGGATCGGAATCGTCTCTTTTCGAAGCAACTTGAAAAGTGAAATTACCAACATTAATAAGATCACTGTAAACGGCAACGCAGAAATTAATGAAGCCGTTTGCAGCGCCTGAAGCCCTCCGGCATAGAGCAATACCCCTGCAATCGCCGCCATCAAACCACCCCAGACAAGTTTGGCAAAAAGCGGCGGTAAAAGGCTTCCATTGGTCGTCATGCTTGCCAGAATATAAGTCGCTGAATCTGCAGAGGTCACCAGAAAAGTAAAAATTAAAAAGAGCGATACAACGGACAACATCGTGGGAAGGGGTAATTGCAAATAAGTTTGAAAGAGCGCGCTGGTAACATCTATATTTACAGCCGCTGCAATACCGGAGCCATAGTTCAAATCACTCCACAAAGCCGTACCACCAAAAATAGCAATCCACAAACAGGCAATGGCAGGAGGGATAACCATGACACCCACGATAAACTCGCGGATTGTGCGCCCTTTGGAAACGCGTGCAACAAACGCTCCTACAAAAGGAGACCAGGCGATCGCTCAAGCCCAATAAAAAATAGTCCAGTCCCTGACCCAAGTCCCTTTTTGATATGGTTCAAGTCGTAAACTGTAGTGAATAAAGTTGGTAAGATAATCGCCAATTCCCAAGACAAATGTTTCCAGAATAAAAACGGTTGGTCCAGCGATGAAAACAAAGGCCATCAAGACAATTGCTAGTCCTAGATTTATATTGCTTAAATAGCGAATCCCCTTATCCAAACCTGTTGTGGATGACAGCATGTAGGCGATAAAAATGACGACAATTATAATAAATTGAATAAAAAATGAATTCCCAGTTTTAAATATGGTGTCTAATCCTGAGTTGATTTGCAGAATTCCTAGCCCTAATGACGTTGCAATTCCCATCACGGTAGCAATGACGGAAAACGAATCTATTGTTGCTTTGACCGCTGGTTTTGTTCCTGTCACTGGCTCTAGCGCTGTGGAGACGAGGCCATCTTTTTTCTTGCGATACTGCAAAAATCCCATCACCAGTCCAACGATTGCAAAAACGGACCATTGACTAATGCCCCGATGGAAAAAAGAATATCCCATGGCGACGCGTGCTGCTGTTTCACTTTGCGCCACCACACCCGGCACTGGCGATTTAAAGAAGTGACTCATCGGCTCAGCGACTCCCCAAAAGACCAAACCCACACCAAAGCCTGCTGAAAAAAGCATGGCAACCCATGTGAAAAATGGAAACTCGGGTAACGCATCATCGGGTCCAAGTCGCAGCGCCCCATATTTGCTGACAGCTAAATAGATCAAGGCCAAAATAACGATAAAAACTGACAGCAAATAAAACCAGCCAAAATTAACCGTTGTTAAATTAAGTAATGTTGATGCTATTTCGCCGAACTTATTGGGTACTGAAGCTCCCAAAATAACCAGCAGCAAAATTACTGACGCTGAAATTGAAAATACGGGATTTTTCCAAATCTCTTTAATAGTCATATTATTTCTAATTCTTAGTTAATACTCTAGTTGCATTTATCAAAATATCACTGATTGGTGTATATTCTGATCCGATTAAAATAGGGAGGGTAGTGCTCCTTAACAAGAAAGTACGCGCTTTTATTACCGTTAAAGACTACTTATAGTGGTCATTTATAATTTACTTTTTTGGGATATCTCGGCTTATGCTTCTGCAGGGTAGGGCACACCCGAATATTTCACCCACATGATGGAGACCTTTATGAAATTGTACTTATCCCCACGCGCACCTAACCCCATTTCGTTATACACAAGTCCCCCGCAGACTCTCACTACGCGCCAATTCCCGTTTACATTCAATGAGTTAGCGCCCCTCTTGTAAACTTTCACGAAATCGCG
>JBLHLW010000062.1:0-23049 GCA_047621345.1 Minisyncoccia bacterium
AGGCCGTGCCCACCCTACCTACCTGTGCTCTCATGCTTTTGCCAATACCAATTTCGTAGGGTGGGCACAGGGTTTATCGTGCCCACGCGAATGAACTGCCGAACGTTCGGAATTAGCGAGCATGATCGGTGCGCACGCGTGGGCACAAGAGGCCGTGCCCACCCTACCTACCTGTGCTCTCATGCTTTTGCCAATACCAATTTCGTAGGGTGGGCACAGGGTTTATCGTGCCCACGCGAATGAACCGCCGAACGTCCGGAATTGGTGAGCATGATCGGTGCGCGCGCGGGCACAAGAGGCCGTGCCCACCCACCCTGTGCGCTCAGGCTTTCGTAAATACCAGATCCCAGACGCCGTGGCCGAGCTTCAGGCCGCGGTTCTCGAACTTGGTCACCGGCCGATAATCAGGACGCGGCGCATAGCCGTCGGCCGTATTGACCAGCGTCGGCTCCGCACCGAGTACCTCAAGCATCTGTTCTGCATATTCTTGCCAGTCGGTAGCGCAATGCAAGTAGCCGCCCGGTGCAATCCGGGACGCCAGCAATGCCACCAGCGGTGCCTGCAACAGGCGGCGCTTGTTGTGGCGCGCCTTGTGCCACGGGTCCGGGAAAAACACGTGGGCACCGGCCAGCGACAGCGGCGCAATCCGATGCGTGAGCACTTCAACGGCGTCATGCTGGATCAGGCGCAGATTGGCCAGTTCCTGTTCGCCGATCAGCTTGAGCAAGCTGCCGACGCCAGGCGTGTGGACCTCGACCCCAATAAAATCTTTCTCGGGCATCAGTGCCGCGATCTTCGCGCTGGTTTCTCCCATGCCAAAACCGATTTCGAAAATGACCGGCGCGCTGCGGCCGAAGGTCTGCGCCAACTCCAGCGGTGCCCTTTCATACGGGATGCAAAACTGCGGCCCGAGTGTCTCGATGGCACGTGCTTGCGCCGTCGACAGTCGGCCAGCTCGGGTGACGAAGCTGCGGATGCGGTGCTCGGTGGGATCGTAGAACATGGGTTTGCGCGTGTCGGTCATGCTGGACTGCCTGTCGGTCGATGAAGAGGGATGCCAATAAAAAAGGCACCGTGGGGCGGGTGCCTGATGCGTTCGGTCTGGAGCGGGTGAAGGGAATCGAACCCTCGTCGTAAGCTTGGGAAGCTTCTGCTCTACCATTGAGCTACACCCGCGAAGGTTGGATTGTACTTCGATTTCGGCCGGGTTTGTGTCCGGATTCATGCGCGATTCTGATTGACAGCCTCTCTCACAGGACTACGATGGGTTCCGCTGCACGGCGCAGCGCCCCAAAAATCGTAGTCATAAAATTGATGGAGACACCATGCCGTTCTTGATTCAGCTTCCCGGTCGCCTGCTCGCAGCGACCGTTGCCATGACCTGTACCTCGCTGGCCTTTGCCGCGGTGGTGCTGCCGCGTTACAACGTCAGCGTCGCCGACGTCTCTGTCTCCGGGTTATCTTCCGGTGGCTACATGGCCGCGCAATTGCATTTTGCGTATTCGAAAACGATCCGCAAGGGCGCAGGTATTATTGCCGGTGGCCCGGTCTACTGTTCGCAAGGCAATGTGCTTATCGCTACCGGCCCCTGCATGACCGACAGCGGATCGCGCAATTTGCCGTACCTGATATCGACCGTCAATACCTGGTCCGGCAATGGTTACATCGACCCCACCGCCAACCTCGCCGCGTCAAAGGTTTACCTGTTCTCCGGCACCATCGATTCGACCGTGAAGCAGGCGGTAATGAATGATCTCAGGACGATGTACGGCAACTATGTCGGTAGCGCCAACATCGTCTACAAAAACACCATCGCCGCCGAACATGCGATGCCGACCGATTACAACGGCAATCCGTGTAGCGTCAACGCCTCGCCGTACATCAACAATTGCAATGTCGATGCGGCCGGCGATCTGCTGAAATGGATACATGGCACGCTCAACGCAAAAAATGCGGGAACGCTCGGTGGCAGTTTTGTTAACTTCGATCAGAAGGGCTTTTGGGGTAATTCTGATCCGACCACGCACGGCATGGCCAACGATGGATGGGCCTACGTGCCGGCCAATTGTACGGCAGCCCAGCCCTGCAAATTGCATGTCGCGCTGCACGGCTGCAAACAAACTGTCGCTACCGTCGGCACGCAGTATTACAAGAACGCGGGCTACAACCGCTGGGCCGATACCAACAACATGATCGTGCTGTATCCGCAAGCTAGTCCGACGTCCGGCAATCCAAACAGTTGCTGGGACTGGTATGGCTACGACGACGTGAATTTTCCTGGCAAGAGCGGCGGCCAGATGGTGGCGATCAAGACAATGATCGACCGCATCACTAGCGGCAATACGGCGACGCCATTTAATTGCGCGCACTGGTACGGCAGCAACTATGCGCATGTCTCTGCCGGCCGCGCTTATGCATCGGGTGGCAATGCCTATGCGGTCAACTCGAACCAGTATCTGGGCTACTACTCCATCTATGCGTACACCGACGTGCGCAACACGTCGAGCGGGTACTACGCCTATGGCAGTTGTACCTGACGGCGTCATTTGACCGGCTGGCGCGGCAGTCACTTCCGTACGCGCCAGTAGCGCTGTTTACCTGCAATGTGGTCATCTCTCCCACGAAATGACATATCGTCGTACCATACGTCCCCGCATACAGCGCCAGCAATCACTGGCCTGCGCGGAAAGCAGGCGTCAGCGGCGATCCCTTTGTCCTCCCGGGCCAATTCACACTGACTTCGACAGGTTAATTTTCCGGGCTCACATTCGTCCATGACAGACGCACATTCAATCGATATTGTCTACCTGTGGGTAGACGGCAATGATCCTGCCTGGCGGCGCAAGCGCCATCGCGCAGCAGAAAAACTCAGCAACTCCCATCGCGACGCTATCGCGGTGTATGGCAATGTCGAGGGACGTTTCCGTGACAATGACGAGTTGCGTTACAGCTTGCGTGCGCTTGAGCGATTTTTTCCGCAGCACGGTCACGTGTATATCGTGACCGATGGCCAGAGCCCGGTCTGGCTGCGCCCGTCGGCAGGGGTCACGATCATCGATCATGCGTCGCTGATTCCGGTGGCATCCTTGCCGACGTTTGATTCCGGCAATATCGAGTCTTACATCCATCGCATTCCGAATCTGTCCGAACGCTTCATTTATCTCAATGACGACGTGTTCTTCGGTGCGCCGGTGCATGCCATTGACTGGTTCGATGGCAACGGTATTTGCGTCGCCTGGTCCGATGAACCGGCCGTGACCGACGAGCCGTTGCGTCAGGATGCCACCTCGCTCGATAATGCCTGCCGCCTGTCCCATCAGTGGCTGGCAGCGCGCCAGATCGGGGCGTATCAGCATACTTTTCGGACCTTCGCGCATTCGCCACGGCCGATGTTGCGCTCGATGATGGTTGCGCTTGAAGAGGCTGCCCCCGATCTGTTTGCAATGGTGCGTTCGACCACCTTCAGAACCTGGGACAAGCCGACCATCGTGTCGGACTTCGTGATGCGCTGGGCGCTGGCGCACGGCCAGGCAACGGTGCGCGACTACACCCATCTGTATATTTCGACCGGCGACGCTGATCAGTTGTGGCAAATTGAACAGCTCGTCGCGCAAGCCGGTAGCGTGGATTTTTTCTGCATCAATGACACCACCGATGATGCGCAACCGCATGATCCACGTCTGGTCAGAGTCCGCGCAGCGTTGCAGCAGATTTTTCCGCAGGCGTCGCGTTTCGAGCGGGTTTCTGTCGTTGATGCGTTGCGCCACTGGCACCAGCGTGTCGAAGTGGATGCGGCGAGCGGCAGGGTCAACCTGGTTGACCGGGGTGTTCGTCAGCCGTTGATGATTTCCGGCGAAGCAGAAATCGTCTGATCCTCTGCGCAGTCATGGCGGGCATTGCTGATGGCGATCCTCAATGGAGATTGCGCAGGAAGGGATGGGTGGTCGTGATGTGTTGGCACGTCAGTTGTGGCGCTAACGCGCTGGATCGCTAGCGCTTGTGCTAGCCTGCCGTCATGTACCAGCAATTCTTCCATCTCAGCCAGACCCCCTTTTCGATCGCCCCTGACCCGCGCTATCTGTTCATGAGCGAGCGTCACCGCGAGGCACTCGCCCATCTGCTGTTCGGCCTCAAGGGCGGCGGCGGTTTCGTTTTGCTGACCGGCGAAATCGGCGCGGGAAAAACGACCGTGTGCCGGCTGTTTCTTGAACAGATTCCGGCGCGTTGCAACGTCGCCTACTTGTTTAATCCGAAACAGTCGGTGACCGAGTTGCTGCAGTCGATTTGCGACGAATTCAATATCACTGTCAGCGCGAAGAACGATGCTGCCGCGACCGTCAAGGATTTCATTGATCCGCTCAATACCTTTTTGCTGCGCACGCATGCAGTCAAACAGAACAATGTGCTGATCATCGATGAAGCGCAAAACCTGTCGGCCGATGTGCTGGAACAATTGCGCTTGCTGACCAATCTTGAAACCAATGAGCGCAAGCTGCTGCAGATCATTCTGATCGGCCAGCCCGAGCTACGTACGATGCTGGAGCGGCCCGAGCTGGAGCAGCTGGCACAGCGGGTCGTTGCCCGTTTCCATCTGGCCGCGCTGTCGGAGCTTGAAACCGCGCACTACATTGCGCACCGGCTGGCAGTCGCCGGTGGCCGCGAAGAGCCGCTGTTCAGTGCGCGCGCCATAGCCCGGATTCATCAGCGCGCGCGCGGCATTCCGCGCCGGATCAACCTGCTGTGTGACCGAGCGCTGCTTGGGGCGTACGCCGCCGGGATGCATCGAGTGGACGTTGCCACCATCGATGCGGCTGCGCACGAAGTGTTCGGTCGTGACGGTGTCGCTGCATCGACCCCTACGCTGCGCTGGCGTTCTGCATTGGCAGGCAGTGTGGCGGGTGCCGTGTTGCTGGGCGGTGTGCTGCTAGGCTATGACCGCTTTACCGCTGAACCGATCAAGGCTGCGGTGGCTAGCCCGGTCAGCGCCGCT
Source organism: Minisyncoccia bacterium (assembly GCA_047621345.1). GTDB lineage: Bacteria > Pseudomonadota > Gammaproteobacteria > Burkholderiales > Burkholderiaceae_D > Actimicrobium. The sequence continues at coordinate 4,991 of JBLHLW010000062.1, forward strand.
GTCGTGCAGACGCAGCCGGCACCCAGACCGGCCGCCGTGCCGCGTGTTGCCAGTAGCGCGGCACGTGACCTGCCAGCCGCCTACCAGCAGCTGGGCCGGCTATGGCAACTCACCATCGGTGATGACGAGGCATGCAATGCGCTGCAAAAAGAGAATGTCTATTGCTTCAACGGCCGCGGCCTGACCGAATTGCGCCAGCTCGATCGACCCGCGATTTTGACCTTGAGTGACGACGATGGCAGGGACTATTACGCGGTGCTCACCGGACTGAACGACATGACTGCCAGCCTGCAGGTCGATGGCATTGCCGACAAGGTGAGCCTCGCGGTATTGGCGCGGCGCTGGAATGGTGATTTCCGTACACTCTGGCGCGGCCCTGCCGGGTTTCGCACCTCGGTCTTGCCTGGCGCACGCGGCCCGGTGGCTGACTGGCTCGCGGCCCAGTTGGCGGTCATTGATGGCGTGCCCACGCCGCCGGCCGGCACGGTGGCCGACGAACCTCGGGTGCGGCGTTTTCAATTGATGCAGGGTCTCAAGCCGGATGGTATCGCCGGCCCGCAAACCCTAATGCGGCTGGCCAGTGCGGCGGGAGTGGTCGAGCCGCGGCTGCAATCGCTCCCCGTCGCTGCAAGGAAATAAACCAATGTCCATGATTCTCGATGCGCTCAAGAAAGCCGATGCCGAACGCCAGTTGGGTGAATTGCCAGGCCTGCACACGCTCGGTTGGCCTGGTCTGGCGCCAGCTCCCCGTACCGGGCTGTGGCACCGCAGGTCGACCTGGCTAGTTCTGGCGGTGCCTATCCTGCTGTTGGCAGTACTGTTCTGGCTGAATCGACGCGAAGCGCCGCCGGCCAGCATCCCGTCGCCGGTGCCTGCCGTGGTCGCTATAGTTGCTGCGCCGCCGCCACTGCCTGCCAGCAATGATGTTCCAATGCCACCGCGGTTGCCGAAGGAGGCCACCAAGGAAGCGTCCAAGGTTAAGCGCGCACCGGCAGTTGTGGCTGATCGCAAGGCGGCCGTATCACCGCAATCCAACGCGGCGGCAGCCAACGTGCTGACGCTGGCGACGCTACCGGCCAACTTGCAGCGCGAGTTGCCGACGTTGAGTATCGGTGGCTCGATGTATTCCGACAATCCAGCCGAACGCATGTTGCTGATCGACAAGCGATTACTGAAGGAAGGCGACGAAATTGCGCCAGGACTGGTGCTCGACAGTATTTTGCCAAACGGGGCAATCCTGCGATACAAGGGATTCAGGTTCCAGTTGGTTCAGTAATCGACAAAAACTTATCGGCCATCGCGGCCGGTCTGAACATCATCAGTATCGGCTGAATAGTAGCTGGTTGGCGTCGCAACAGGCTGATGCGGCGATTAATGGTTCGTTGAAACGGAACCTTTTTTCCCGTGCAGTCACTGAAGGAAGCACTTGTCTACCAGCGCATCGCTCAGTGAAAGGTGCCTGATGTGACACCCTTCCTTAATGAACCAGCGAGACCACCATGGACCTGAATCCACCAGTTGGCAACCAGCCACCGAATCGCCCACTGAATCGGCCGCCTGCTTTACCTGCTGCCGCATTGCCTGACAACCCCGTGCCCACCGTGTCGCAAGAAGAGCCCGCGGGCGGTCCTCGCAAGCGGCCAGGGTCTCCGTTACAGGCCGAGCAACGCGGCGTGTTGATTGCCGCTGGCGATCTGGACAAGCCCGATGACAAGGGTTGGACGCAGTTGCACTATGCTATCCGTGGCCGTGATGTGGAAGAAGTCCGGCGCCTGCTGGGCCTGCGTGCCAATGCTTGTTTGGCAACACCGGATGGCGTGACGCCCCTCGCACACGCCATTGAAGCCGGCCATTGCGAGATCGTCAAGGCGTTGCTTGATACACGCAGAGCTGAGTGCAACGCGATCGACGCCACTGGTTGTGCGGCATTGCATTACGCAGCAAAAAAAGGCGACACGGAAATCATCGATTTGTTGCTCAAAGCGGGAAGTACGATGGAGGTTCTCACATCAGATGGGTACAACGCGCTTCATTACGCCACCTTTTTTAATCACGCCGGTGCCGTCGCGATGCTTATTGAGAGAGGTGCCGCGCAGTTGAGCATTCAAAAGACCAAACTCGGGTGGGATACGCTGCATATGGCAGCGTACCTCGGGCATCATGAAGTGGTTGCAGTATTGGCGGCTCAAAGTGGGAGCGATGTCAACCGGGTAACGTTCAGTGGTCGTACTGCGCTGCACATCGCCGCAATCAAGGGGCAAGTGCTTGCTGTCCGAGCACTGCTTGATGCCCCGGATATTGCGCCTGATACACGTAATGAGGATGGTGAAACCGCACTCCACATGGCCATCAGTAGTGGCGCGGAAGACGTCGTTGGAGCACTTGCTGGCGCTCGCGGTGTCGACGTCAATGCGGTACGCAATGACGGCAAAGGCGGACTGCATCTGGCGATCCATTTCGATAGCATGGGGATATTGGAACGACTGCTCGCGTTGCCCCACATTGACATCAACTTGGCGGCACCGTCAGGTCTGACTGCATTGTCGATGTGCACCGGATTAGGTGGACATCGGCGGAACGAGGAGGCCGCACTCAGGCTGCTTGCGCATCCCGATATCGATCCGAATGGTGCGGTCTTTTTGCTGAATTCGAGGCGCGTTCTTGATCATTTTCGTAGCAAGGCACAGGCGCCGTCGACCTTGTCGGACAGGGAATTTATCGTGCAGGAATTGGAGCGCTGGGCCGATTTCAAGCCATCGAATGGCGTGCCAAACCGGTTCATCACTAGCGCAACCAATGCCATTCTTGGCGAAAGACTTTATGTCCAACAAGGCCGCCAGCCATCATCGCTGGTTGCGCGGCGCGATCATCACATCAAGGATGCGGCATTTCGACTGACGTTGGCATTGGAACAGTCGTTGCAATTTCATGGGCGATACAACGATGATTCGCGTCTCATTGCCCAACGATTGCTGGCCGTTGCGCCGCGAGAGCACGCCGTTGTGGGGGGCGAACCACTACCTGACGATCACTACCATAACCAGTTCGTACTTAGTGGCATTGCCTATTCCCGTGGCGAGATCGAAGAGATGGCAGAGGGGCGAGGACGCTATGCACTGGAGGTCGAGGTCGATAATATTGCGCACGCAAATTGGGCTGCGAATGTGCATCAAGAAGGATTCCTGCTCCGTGGTCGCGATATCCTCGAGCGTCTGGCGCAACTGGGTGGCGGGACCGAATTGACGACGGAGGAGGCGGTCGCCGCTGTGCAGAGGCAGATCGCCGCGCTGCCATGGGATCGCGACGCACACGTGCAGATACACACTTTCTTGTCCCAGTTCGAATTGTTTCGGGCGGATCTGACGCCGCAGGACATCAAGCAACAGGTGGAAGACCGGGTGGCTGCACAGCCGGAGCCAGAGCGTACAAAGCTGCAGGATGCCTGGCGGGTCGGGATGATCCATCTCGGCTTGGAGCAGGTTTTGTCGCAGGATGGCGAGGTCAACGAAGGCGGCCTGAGCACCAGCGCACCCAAGACACTCCGTCTGATGCAGTCGTATATTTTGCAGCAATCCGGCTTGCCCGACCGGCAGGCCGTCGCCCAACAACTGCAGGATGCCGTGCTGGAGCGTCTGTACGATATCGGCCGCGAGCCGCAGGTCTGCAACACGGGTTGCGTGCAGCGGTTGCTCGACGCGGCTGCCGGTGTCGATGAGAACCTGATGGCGCGCGAACCGCATGATCGGGCTATTTTTGATGAGATTTTGCACATCGGTAGTGTGGTCAACCGGGCGTTCGATGTGCATTGCAAGGAAAGCGATCAGGCCATCGACACCGAGGGCGATCAGTGCAATTACGACGCACTGTCAGGCGAGGTGCGCAAGGATATTTTGCGCGCCACGGCGATGGATGATCTGATCAGACGCCGTGGCTGGTCGCGACCTAAGGTCGAAGCGCAGCTCAATGCGGTACTCGACGGACTGTAATGGTTGACCGCGCGGCGTCAGCCGCCGCCGGCCTTGTCAAACGCATAGCGCAAACCTACCCACAATAGGCGCGGTGCACCGGGTGCGTAAAACGTCGAATGTTGCGATGGATAGCCATCGGCAGCCGATCCGCCAAGTGGCCGTGCAGCAAAATTGCCGTTGCCATCAAAGCCGGTCGCACCCAATTGTGCTGCCGTGTTGTAGCGCGTGTCGAAGACGTTGTTGATCTGACCGATCAGTTGCAACTGCGGCGTCACGGCGTAGTTGGCCCCGAGGTTGAAAATCGCATAGCCGGCACTGCGTCCCTGTCCGAGATAAGTCACGCCATCGGGTTGGTAGCCACTGTTTTCGTTGCCGCGCGCGAGCGCACCGGCCATCGCCACCATGTTGCTGCTGATGTTGAAGGCTGGCGTGAGCGCATAGTCGGCTGACAGTTTGAGCAGTTGGCGCGGAATCAGCGGGATGCGATCGCCGGGGCGGATCATGATCACCCCATCGAAGCCGGGCGTGCCGGCACGCGCCGACTCGTTGCTGCTGTTGCTGCTGCCATTGACGATTTCGCTGCTCTGGTAGGTCGCGTCGAGCAGCGTGTATTGCGCGCCCAGATTCATCTTGCCGAGCTTGCCACTGAGACCTAATTCGAGTCCTTTGCGCTGCGTCTTGCCGAAGTTCTTGAAGTAGCCGAAGCCGGCCTGATTGTCAGCGACGAACAAAATATCATTGCGGTTTTCGGCATGGAACACGCCAGCATTCCATTGCAGCTTGCCGGCCAAGGTGCCGCGCAGTCCGGCTTCGGCAGTGCGGGTGACGACCTGATTCAATGGCGGATCGCCGGCCATGGCATTCGGTAATTTGCACGGCTGTTCGGGATTAGCGCAACCAAGTTCGATCGCGGTTGGCGCGCGGCTGCTTTCATTGAGGCCGGCGTAGACGTTGAGGACTTTGGTCGGACTCCAGGTCAGGCCGATGGCCGGATTGAAACGCGCGAACCTGTGGTCGCCGCTGAGCGAGGCGGGATCGCCATCGGCATGCAGCGCATCGCGATTGCGGATCGTCGTTGTGTTGTAGCGACCGGAGAAGGTCAGATGCAATTGGTCCCGGAACGAGATCGTATCGCTGGCAAACACGCTCCAGGTGCGGATGCGGCCGGACAGGTCAACCCGCGTATCGTACGGTGCACCATCGATGCTGCCGCCAGTGACGCCATCGCCGAACGCATTGACGCCGGTGATGCTGTGGTCGGGATTGATATAACCAAGTTGCGACGATTGCGAAAACTGCACGCGGCTGGCGTCATAGCCAGCGCCGGCGACGAGCTGGTTGCGCTGACCGGCGAGCGTGCCAAGCCACGTCAATTGTCCCGAGGCGCCGTAGTTTTGCTGCGCGCTGCGGCTGCGGTTGATCAGGCCATTGCATTTTTCGGCTGGCTCGTCGCGTTGCAGGCTTTGGGCAATACAGGTCCAGTACGGGAACGGCGTGTTGGCCGTCGTCGCACCGCTGGTCGGGAAGCCGCTGTAGCCGGCTGCGGTCAGCGCAGCCTGATCGGCTGCCGAGGGCTGGACGATGGCCTGGTCCAGCGCGCCTTCGTTGATGTCGCCGTTATAGGTCGCCGTGCGGATGTCGCGGTAATACACGTTACCGGAGAACTGCAGCGCGTTATTAACACTATGGCTGCCGGTAAGGTTGAGCAGTGTCGAGCGATTTTGCGTGATGTCGGGACTGGTGTAGACGCTGGTGCGGTCGGCCGCCAGCAAGCGCTGTTCCTGCAGACCGTTACCGTTCAATTGGGTGTCGGCGTGCGACAAGCTCAACTTCAGGTCGGTGTCGGCATTGCGCCAGCCCACCTTGCTGAAAAATTGTTTGACGTCCGAGGGCGAAGTGGCGCGCCAGCCATCTTCCCGGAACAGGTTGGCGTTGACGTACCAGCTCAAGCCCTTGTCATTGAAGCCGCCGTGTTCGAATTCCAGCGCACGCCGCTTGTTGCTGCCGGCCGTGACCTGCAGGTCGGTGCCCGGATCACTGCGGCCATCCTTGGTCTGCACCGAGATCGCACCACCCAGCGTATTGAGGCCAAATAGCGGATTCGACCCCGGCATCAGCGTCATCGACGCAATCGCCCCGCGCGGAATTAAATCCCAGCTGACCACATCGCCAAACGGTTGGTTCATGCGCACGCCATCCATGTAGATCGACATGCCTTGCGGCGTGCCGAGCAACGGCGAGGCCGTATAGCCGCGATAGCTGACATCCATCTGGAACGGATTGCCCTGCATCTCATTGACGTGCACGCTGCCGAGGCGGCGGTTCATGAAGTCGCTCAGGTCGAGTGCGCCGCTGGCGGCGATGTCGCTTTTGCGGGCCACTTGTACCGGTGCGGCGATTTCATTGCGCAGCTGGCCAAGGCCGGGCAGCGGGGTGATCCCGACGACTTCGACAGTCGGCAGTTGTTGCTTGGTGGTGTGTGGTTCCTGCTGCGCAAAAGCGGCCGAACTCAATGCGGCGGACAAGGCCAGCAGGCCTCGCTTGAGGGGAAATGGGTGCACGAAGTCTCCGGAATTTTTTCTGGTGGCCGGTCTGAAGCCGGTGTGCGCCCGAGTATAGTCGGGGTGGTCCGCTGAGCACAGGATAACGTCACGGTAAACACAGAAAAATTCCCGTCATGGCACTGCTGAGAGAGCGCTGCGCGAGGCACCGTCAGTTGCGATGTGCTGCGCATGCGCGTGCAGGGCGAGTCGTCCAGCGCGATCGCCACATCGATGCAGCGCAGTCCGAAGACCGTACTCAACAATCTGACATCGATCCGCCAAAAGCTAGCCGCCGAGAACGATGTTCAGCTGGTGTATCTCGCCGCGAGACACGGGCTGGTGGGTCTGTCGGGTGGGCACGGGGTCATCGTGGCCACGGGAACGCACCACTACGCGGCCGGAATTGACCTGCATGGGTGATCCACGCGCGTGGGCACTACAAGCCGTGCCCACCCTACGAAATTGGGGGGGCGTGCGCGCGCGAATGATCCGTCGCGCAAAACCGGCATTAACGGAATTGTCGTGGCTCGATAGCACCCCTGCGCCTGCGCAAAAAATTGAATCCGAAACGGTGTTACGCTCGAACAAAGTATGAGAAAAAATAATTTGTTCATACGATTCCCTGTCGCCCGCCTACCCTGAAGGTTTTCGCCATGTCTGTTACGTCCCGCCGTCGCCCACGATCACTGCGGCGCACCCTGCTTGCCACCGCGGTTTTCGGTAGTCTTGCTGCCAGTAGTGTGCACGCCCAGCAAGACCCCGCAGTGCAATCTGTGGTCGTTGAAGCTTCGCGTCTGACCCAGATCGGCATCGCCGAATCAGCCAGTTCCGGCACCATCACACAAAAGCAGCTCGATGCCCGTACCGTGTATCGCGCTGGCGAACTGCTCGAAGCGACGCCCGGTCTGATCGTCAGCCAGCACAGCGGCGAAGGCAAGGCCAACCAGTTTTACTTGCGCGGCTTTAACCTTGATCACGGTACCGACTTGCGCACCACGGTCGATGGCATGCTGGTCAACCAGCGCAGCCATGCTCATGGTCAGGGCTGGAGCGACCTCAATTTCATGATCCCCGAACTGGCGATGGGACTTGATTATCGCAAGGGTCCGTATTACGCCGAAGAAGGCGACTTTTCGGCCGCTGGTGCGGTCAGCGTGCGCTACGCGGACAAGCTACCGCAAGGCATTGCCAGCGTCGGCATCGGCAGCAACGGGTTTCGCCGCACATTGCTGGCGGATTCACCGGTGGTCGGCGACGGCCACTTGTTGTACGCACTGGAACTGTTCCACAACGATGGTCCGTTCCTGATTGGCGACGATTACCGCAAGGTCAACGGCGTGCTGCGCTACAGCGCGGGCACGGCGGATAACGGCTTTCATGTCAATGCAATGGCGTATCACGGTAGTTGGCATTCGACCGACCAGATCCCGCTGCGCGGCGTTACTGATGGCAGCATCAACCGCTTTGCCGGCATCGATACGACTGATGGCGGCAGTGCGCATCGTTACAGTTTGTCCGGCGAATGGCACCGCGCGACCGACGACGCCACGACTAGCATCAGTGCTTATCTGATCCACAACCGGCTCGACCTGTTTTCCAACTTCACGTACTTCCTGGACGATCCGGTCAACGGTGACCAGTTCGCTCAACCTGACCGGCGCGTCACGACCGGCATCAACGCGACTCAGGCCTGGCGCACGACGCTGTTTGGCCACGAATCCGAAAACAAGATTGGCTTGCAACTGCAGAACGACAATATCTTCAACGGACTCTCCAGCACCGTCGCGCGGCAGGTCATCTCGACCACACGTGACGACCATATCGTCGAAAGCAGCGCTGGTTTGTTCATCGAAAACACCACCCGCTGGACCGACACCTTTCGCACCGTTGCCGGTGTGCGCTCGGATTATTTCCGCTTCGATGTCAACAGCAAATTCAATGCCGCCAACTCCGGCACGGCCAGCGACAGCAAGCTCAGTCCGAAGCTGAGCCTGGTGTTCGGACCGTGGGCGAAGACTGAATATTATGTGAACGCCGGCGGCGGTTTTCATAGTAACGATGCGCGCGGCAGCACGATTACGGTCGATCCGAAGACTGGCGGCGCCGCCGACAAGGTGCCGCCACTGGTGCGTTCGACCGGTGTTGAGGTGGGCGTGCGCACTGAAATTATTCCGGGCCTGCAAAGTTCGCTATCGCTCTACCGGCTTGATTTTGATTCCGAACTGACCTTCGCCGGTGATGCCGGCACCACCGAAGCCGGGCGCGCCAGTCGGCGCACCGGTTTTGAATTTTCGAACTATTACAAGCCGACCAAGTGGCTAACGATCGACGCCGATATCGCGTTTGCCCGCGCGCGTTTTCGGGATGCCGACGTGATCGGCGCGCGTGTTCCGGGTGCGATCGAAGGAGTGGCTTCGCTGGCGCTGGCGGTTGATAATCTGGGGCCGTATTTTGGTGCCCTGCAGTTGCGCTACTTCGGGCCGCGCCCGCTGATCGAAGACAACTCGGTCCGTTCGCACAGTACGGCTACACTCAATGGCCGGATCGGCTACAAGCTCAGCCGCAACACGAAGATCGAGTTTGAAGGTTTCAACCTGACCGACCGGCGTGATTCGGCCATCGATTATTACTACGCGTCGCGCTTGCCGGGTGAACCGGCTGCGGGGGTCAACGACATCCATTTTCATCCGATTGAATCGCGTTCGTTTCGGGTGAGTTTGAATACGCCGTTTTGAGTAGCGCTAGTGCGCTCGCGTGGGCACGAGAAGCCGTGCCCACCCTACGAAACCGATGCAGTTGATCCCGCAAATCAAGGCGCCGAATTCGTAGGGTGGGCACAGGGTCATTGTGCCCACGCGCGCGCACTGATCACGTCCCCGGCAACAAATGCACATGCTGGCTGCGCAACGGCTGATCCACCTGCACCGGAATAATGTGGATATTGCCGTGGCGCACACCGCTTTGCGCGACCAGGCTGTCGGCAAACGCGCTGACGGTCTTGTACTTGCCGCGCAGGACGATGGTTTCCAGGCAGTTGTCGTGATCCAGATGGACATGCGTCGTCGTCACGCACAGGTCATGGTGGTCATGCTGCGCAGCTGTGAGCCGGCTGGCCAGATCACGCTCATGGTGGTTGTAGATGTAGCTGACCGTCGCCACGCAATGCAGCGCCGGGGTCGTGATCTTGCGTTCGGTTTCAATGTGATGTCGCAGCAGATCGCGAAACGCTTCGGAGCGGTTTTCATAACCGCGCCGCTCGATCAACTGGTCGAACTGCTCGGCGATCGAGTCATCGAGCGAGATGGTGATGCGGCGCATGGGAATCCCGTGAACGTGTCGTTAAAGATGGCGCTTCAGATTTTGCTCGATGTCTTCGAGTTCGATTTCGATGGCCTTCGTACTGATCGCAATTTCCCACAACGAAAACACCAGCGACAGTACCAGCAGTAGCAGGCTCAGGCCGAACACGTATTGCGCCGGAATGATCATGTCGACGAAGACCAGCAGCATCGACACCGAACACAGGATGAAGCTCGATACGCCGAAGCTCTGCATGCGTCGAATCAGCGTGATACGGATACGCAAGTTGGCGATCTGGCGGATCACGATGTCTTCCTGTTTGTCCATGTACTGGACATGTAGATGCCGGATCAGCTGGGCCAGTACCACGAAGCGGTTGGTATAGGCCAGCAACAGCAACGAAATCGCCGGGAATAATAGCGCCGGCGTGGTCAGGTTCATGCGACGTCATCCTTCGGCTTGGCTTCTTCGCGGCGGTTGTAACCCTGGACCATGTCGAAGCGGAACAGCCGGCATTCGAGTGCGCCATTAAAGAATGGCGTCTTGCGCGCTTCTTTCAAGCGCAGCAAGCGTGGCACCTTCAGGTCCGCCGTGAACAGGAACACTTTCCAGCCAGGAAAGCGCTGCTTGAGTGTGGTGCCGAACGCATCGAAGAAGGTCTTGGCGGTTTCGTCCTCGGGAATCGCCGCATCGCCACGCAACTCGATCCGTTCGCCATACGGCGGATTGGTCAGCAGGATGCCGGGCACGTCCGACGGCGGCTTGATTTCCTGCGCTTCGATTTGCTTGAGCGGGATCTCGAACGGGATGCCGGCCTGATGCAGGTTGGCACGCGTCATCGCGATCGCGTCGCCCGAAATGTCACTACCGAAAATCGTTGGCTCGGCCGGCAGCGGGTTGGCCTTGATGGCGGCCTTGATCGCTTTCCATTCTTCCGACAGGAAGCCATGAAATTTTTCAAACGCAAAATTGCGCCGTGCGCCGGACGGAATTCCGGTCAGCATTTGCGCCGCTTCGGCGAGGATGGTGCCGGAGCCGCACATCGGATCGAACAGCACCATGCCCGGCTTCCAGCCGGCCACCCGCAACAGGCCAGCGGCAAGGTTCTCGCGCAAGGGCGCGTCGCCGGTATCGATGCGCCAGCCGCGTTTGAACAGCGCTTCGCCGGAGGTGTCGAGATAGATCGTCACGTTGCGGGCATCCAGAAAACCGACGATGCGCATGTCGGGCTCTTTGGTGTCGACCGAAGGCCGCTCGTTGAACTGTTCGCGGAAGCGATCGCAAATCGCATCCTTGATTTTCAGCGTCGTAAATTCAAGGCTACGCAGCGGCGACTTGATCGCCGTGATGTCGATGCGGATCGTGCGATCCACGCTGAACCAGTCTTCCCACGGCTGTGCCAACGCCAGATCGTAGACATCGTTTTCATTGAGGTAGCTGGCGTGCGCCATGCGCATCAGCACGCGCGACGCAATGCGCGAATGCAGGTTGACCTGATACGCATCGATCAGTTCGCCCGAACAATGCACGCCGCCGGGGACTTGATTGTGGACTTTCAGGGTCGGACTGCGCAGCGAAATTTCGCCCAGCTCTTCGGCCAGTGCGGCTTCCATGCCGCGCGGGCAGGGACAAAAATAGGAGTGAGATGCTTGTGCCATAGGGGGACCTGTTATCCGTTGTGTAGGTGTTCGGCACGCCGCCTGGCGTGCCGCGGTGTTGCCTGATTTACTGCATTATTTTGTTGACGAACTGGCCAGTGCGCGCTCGACAAAATCGAGCCGGTCCTGCCCCCAGTAACCTTCGCCACCGACGACAAACCATGGTGCGCCAAACACGCCGGCATCGATGGCAGCATCGGTATGCCGGTCGTACTCTGTCTGGATCGACGGTGTTTCGGATGACTTCAGTAACTGCTTGCCATCGAGCTCGAACTGGCAAGCCAGTCCGATCAGCGTATCGGCATCGGCGATGTTTTTTTCATCGACCCAGACCGCCTGCATCAGGGCACCGGTCAGCGCCAGAGCGGTGTCGGTGCCGTGGGCAAGCTGGCAGGCAATGATCAATTTTGCCGCCGCGTCACTGGGTACCGGGAAAAATTTCGGATGCAGGTTCAGCGGCAGTTGCAGGAACGTGCTCCAGCGTTTCAACTCGGCCAGCCGGTAGGCCTGACGTTGCGGTGCGCGTTGCGCCAGCGGCAAGCCGCCGGTGACGCTAAAGACCTTGCCGATATCGCAGGGCCGCAGTTCGACGCGCGCACCGTGTGCTTTGGCGAGCGCGACAAAGCGCGCATGACCCAGATAAGCGTACGGGGATTGCGGCGCAAAAAAGTATTCGCAGGTCTTGGGCATGACGGCTCCGTTATCAGGTATCAGGTATCAGGTATCAGGTCGGTCAGAATGGTTTGACGATCACCAGCGCCACGATCACCAGCAACAGCACGACCGGGACTTCATTGAACCAGCGATAAAACACATGGCCACGCTTGTTGGTGCCGAGCTCGAATTTTTTCAGCATCGAACCGCAGGCATGGTGGTAGCCGATGGTCAGGATTACGAACAGCAGCTTGGCATGCATCCAGCCATTGCCGGGCCCCATGCCAATGCGGTAGTAGAGCCACAGCACGAGGCCAAGGATCAGGGCGGGAATCATCAGGATCGTCGTGAAGCGGTACAGCTTGCGCGCCATCAGCAGCAGCCGTTCAGTGGTCGCAACATCCTTGACGTCAGCAAGATTGACGAAAATCCGTGGCAAGTAAAACAGCCCGGCGAACCAGGAAGTGATGAGGACGATGTGCAGCGTTTTAATCCAGAGCATGGTGTTTCCCTTTGGTGATGATGACTGCGAGTAGGGTGGGCACGGTTTGTCGTGCCCACGCGCGCGCCACATGCGCAAGCTCGTATCGACACCGGTGCGCAACGCGTGGGCGCAACATCGCGCCCACCCTACGAATTATGGATCAGCTTCTGCGGGGGTAGGGTGGGCACAGCCGTTCGTGCCCACGCGCGCTCCTCATCGGGTTGCGCAACCCCGAACCCCATCAGCTACGTACTTCCCCGTGGCCGAATACGACGTATTTCAATGAGGTCAGTCCTTCCAGCCCGACCGGGCCACGCGCATGCAGTTTATCGTTCGAAATGCCGATTTCGGCACCCAGGCCGTATTCGAAACCGTCAGCAAAACGGGTTGAGGCATTGACCATCACCGAGGCCGAATCGACTTCGCGCAAAAAGCGCATCGTGCGGCTGTAATCCTCGGTGACGATCGCATCGGTGTGTTGCGATGAATAGGTGTTGATATGCTCGATTGCTTCGTCCAGCCCAGCGACGATCTTGACCGCCAGAATCGGTGCCAGATATTCGGTATGCCAGTCCGCTTCGGTGGCTTCGATCAGGTGCGGATAACCGGACTCGGCGAGGATCACTTGGGCATGGGCATCCGCCCGCAGTTCGACCTGCTGGCCGGCATAACGTTCAGCCAGCAGCGGCAGCACGTGCGCGGCAATTCCACTGGCCACCAGCAAAGTTTCCATCGTGTTGCAGGTGCCGTAGCGATGGCACTTGGCGTTGAAGGCGATGTCGACAGCTTTGGTTAAATCGGCCTTGTCATCAATGTAGACGTGGCAGATGCCATCGAGGTGTTTGATCATCGGTACCGTCGCTTCGCGCATCAGCCGTTCGATCAATCCCTTGCCGCCACGCGGCACGATGACGTCGATGTACTCCGGCAGCGTGATCATCGCGCCGACCGCAGCACGGTCCGTGGTGTCGACGACCTGCACTGCCTCGGCCGGCAAACCGGCACCGGCCAGTCCTTCGGCGACCAGAATGGCAAGCGCGCGATTGCAATGGATGGCCTCCGAGCCGCCGCGCAGGATGGTCGCGTTCCCGCTCTTGATGCACAGGCCGGCGGCGTCGATCGTGACGTTCGGGCGGGCTTCGTAGATGATGCCGATGACGCCCAGCGGCACGCGCATCTGGCCGACCTGAATACCGCTAGGACGGAATTTCATGTTCGAGATTTCACCGATCGGGTCCGGCAATGCCGCGACTTGCTCGAGTCCTTCGGCCATGCCGGCGATCGATTTTTCCGACAGCGCAAGGCGGTCCAGCATCGCGGCATCCATACCACTGGCGGCGGCGGCTTGCAGGTCGCGCTGGTTGGCGGCGGTGAGTGCCGCGGCTTCGCGCCGGATGGCCGCAGCGATTAGCAGCAGTGCCTGATTGCGCGTCGCGGTCGAGGCTTTGGCCATTGCGCGCGAGGCGCGGCGGGCGTTCTTGCCGAGCGCGATGATGGTGTCGACGATGGTGGTTGTCGTTGCGGTAGTGGTCATGTTATTTCCGAGTGCCTTCAGTAAAGTGGTCAGTCAGCGACCGCGCGCGACGTTGAGCGCCAGTTGCCGCATCGCGTCCCATGCATCGCCGGCCAGCGTCGGTGCACGCAAACCCTTGATCAGTCGATCGACTTGCGCAGCTTGCTGCACGGCCGCTTCCAGCGTGGCCATCGACAGGCGTCGCAAGGCCGGCTCCATCAGTTTTTCGCGCGGGCCCCAGATGCGGTATTGCTTGAGCAACGCGCCCGCCGACTGGCCTTGTTCCATGGCCGCCTTGATTTTGAGTAGCGTGCGGATTTCGTCCGCCACGGCCCACAATACCAGCGGCAGCGCTTCGCCTTCGCCCTGCAAGCCATCGAGCATGCGCACCAACCGCGCGACATCGCCAGCCAGCATCGCTTCATTGAGCTTGAAGACGTCATAGCGCGCGACGTTCAGTACGGCATCGTGGACTTGCTCGAAGCTGAGCTTGCCGTCGCCATGCAGCAGACCCAGCTTCTGGATTTCCTGATGCGCGGCCAGCAAGTTGCCTTCGACGCGCTCGGCAATAAAGCTGATCGCTTCGCGTTCGGCGCTCTGGCGCTGCGCCGCCAGTCGGGTACTGATCCAGCCCGGCAACTGGTTGCGTTCGATGAGCGGGATCTCGATATACACCGCACTTTTTTGCAGGGTTGCGACCCAGGCTGCTTTTGCTGTCGCCCAGTCGAGCTTGGGCAACGTGATCAGCGTGACATTGTCGGGGTTCGGGCTGGCAGCATACTGCTGCAATGCCTGCCCGCCTTCCTTGCCTGGCTTGCCGGTTGGCAGGCGCAATTCGATCAGCTTGCGGTCGCCGAACAGCGATTGCTCGTTGTTGGCGGCAGTCAGTTCGCCCCACTTGAAGCTGCGGTCGACTTGCAATACGTCGCGCTCGGACAATCCCTGAGTGCGCGCCACCTTGCGAATTTTGTCAGCCGCTTCCAGCGCCAGCAAGTGCTCATCGCTACTGATGACGTACAGCGGCGCCAGCGGTTTGCCGAGGTGGGCATCGAGAGCGTCAGCGCGCAGTTGCATCGGTCAGTCCGGAGCCAGTGCCGACAACCGGCGCAGGATTTGCTGGACCAGATCGCTTTGCATGTCGCGGTACAGCAAGCCTTCTTCGGCTTCCTTGGCCAGCACGGCGGATTCGTTGAAGCTGATGTCGCGCTTGAGCACGATCTCGGTCGGTCCTAGCAATTGCTTGTCATTTTTGTCTCGAACCTTGAAACGGAACTTGTAATACAGCGTGTATTCGCGCACCCGGCCAGCACTGTTGAGTGACAGGATGACTTTTTCGCGGGTTTCGGACAGGACGTCGAGAGTGGCGTCGGCCACTTTTGAATCGGTGATGACGGTAGTGCCATACGCGCGGATATTACGCCGCAGTTCGGCGCCTAGCGGCGAGGTGTCGGCAAAGCCGATCACCATGGTCTTGAACGGCAGCAGCGCGCTGCCGTCGGATCCGCGCAGCTTGAAGCCGCAGGCCGACAGCGCCAGCACGGCGGCGGCAGTGACGCTGTAGGCCAGAAAGTTACGGCGTGCAGTTCGTTGATTCATGGGCAGGTTTTCCTATGCACAGTCAGGTCAGACCACGATGTTGATCAGTTTGCCGGGGACGACGATGATTTTTTTCGGCGGCCCTTCAAGGAATTTCTGCACGTGCTCGTTGGCCAGGGCCGCCGCTTCGATGCTGGCTTTGTCCGCGCCTTTGGCCACTGTGATGCTGCCGCGCAGCTTGCCATTGACCTGAATCATCATCTCGATGTCGGCCTGCTCTAGCGCTGCCGGATCGACTTGCGGCCAGGCTGCGTCGAGCAGGTCGCCATGGACGGCGGCGTAACCGAGCTGTTGCCACAGCGTGAACGTGATGTGCGGCGCGATCGGATAAAGCACGCGCAGGAACACCGAAAAGCCTTCGGTGATGACCGCGTCGGACACTTTCGAGTCATCGAGCTTCGCCGCTTCCAGCGTGTTGAGCATCTTCATGCAAGCCGACACCACCGTGTTGTACTGGATGCGCTTGATGTCGTGATCGGCCTGCTGCAAGATCTTGTGGACTTCGCGGCGCAACGTGCGCTGCGGGTCGCCGAGGTCGGCCACGACTAGTTTTAGTGCAGCAGATTTTTCGATGCGACCAGCTTGCGCGACGGCGAAGGCCCAGACCCGGCGCAAGAAGCGGTTGGCGCCTTCGACGCCGGTGCCCGACCATTCCAGCGTCTGTTCCGGTGGCGAGGCAAACATCGTGAACAGGCGCGCGGTATCGGCGCCGTACAGGTCGATTTGCGCTTGCGGATCGATACCGTTGTTCTTCGACTTCGACATCTTTTCGGTGCCGCCAATATTGACGACGGCGCCATCGGTTTTCAGTGTGGCGGCGAGTGGCCGGCCTTTGTCGTCCAACGTCAAGGCCACGTCTTCCGGATTGAACCAGGTCTTCTTGCCAGCGGCGTCCTCGCGGAAATACGTTTCGTTGAGCACCATGCCCTGCGTGAGCAGGTTGGTGAACGGCTCGTCGAATTTGATCAGGCCGAAGTCGCGCATCACCTTGGTCCAGAAGCGCGCATAGAGCAAGTGCATGACCGCATGTTCGATGCCGCCGATGTACTGGTCCATCGGCATCCAGTAATCATTGCGTGCATCGACCATGGACTCGGTGCTGCCGGGCGAGCAATAGCGCATGTAATACCACGACGAATCGACAAAGGTATCCATCGTGTCGGTCTCGCGGCGCGCCGGTTTGCCACAGGTCGGACAATCGACATGCAGGAATTTTTCGTGTTTGTTGAGCGGGTTGCCGGTGCCGTCCGGCACGCAATCTTCGGGCAGCACAACCGGCAAATCTTTCTCGGGTACTGGCACTGCACCGCAGCTGTCGCAATGGATGATCGGGATCGGCGTGCCCCAGTAGCGCTGGCGCGAAATGCCCCAGTCGCGCAGGCGATAGGTGATTTTCTTTTCGCCCAAACCGAGTTCGGTGACAACCTTGGCGACCGCGTCGACCGCTTCGGCAAAGCCCATGCCGTCAAAGCGGCCGGAGTTGATGCAGCGGCCGTTTTCTTTGTCTGCGTACCAGTCATGCCATTGCGTGTCGTTGAAGACTTTGCCCTCGACGGCGACGACCTGCTCGATCGGCAGAATATATTTCTGGGCGAATGCAAAGTCGCGTTCGTCATGTGCCGGTACGCCCATCACGGCACCATCGCCGTAGGTCATCAGCACGTAATTGCCGACCCAGACTTCGATCTGGCGACCGGTGATCGGATGCGACACGACCAGTCCGGTCGGCATGCCTTTCTTTTCCATCGTCGCCATGTCGGCTTCGATGACGCTGCCGAGCTTGCACTCGGCATTAAAGGCGGCCAGCTCAGGATTGGTGCGTGCGGCGAACGTGGCCAATGGATGTTCCGGCGCGACCGCACAAAAGGTCACGCCCTTGATCGTGTCGGGTCGGGTGGTGAAAACCCACAACTTGCCGTCGTCGATCAGCGTCTCGCCATCGGCGATCGTATGCGTGAACGCAAAGCGCACGCCGGTCGACTTGCCGATCCAGTTGGCTTGCATCGTGCGCACGCGCTCGGGCCAGCCGGGCAGTTTGTTGTCGACGTGGTCGAGCAATTCTTCGGCATAGTCGGTGATGCGGGCGTAGTACATCGGGATTTCGCGCTTCTCGATCAACGCACCGGAGCGCCAGCCGCGACCATCGACGACCTGCTCGTTGGCCAGCACGGTCTGGTCGACCGGGTCCCAGTTGACGGTGCCGGTCTTTTTGTAGACGATGCCTTTTTCCAGCATCTTGAGGAACATCCACTGGTTCCATTTGTAGTAATCCGGCTTGCAGGCGGTCATCTCGCGTGACCAGTCGATGGCCAGGCCCATTGCCTGCATCTGCTGTTTCATGTG
>JBLHLW010000063.1:0-22642 GCA_047621345.1 Minisyncoccia bacterium
CGAAGCATGGAATTGACAGGCGTTGGTGGTGCGCGCGCGTGGGCACAAAGATCTGTGCCCACCCTACGGCGTGGCGGTTTGCCGGTCGGTCTGCGACGGCTCGTAGGGTGGGCACGGGGTCATCGTGCCCACGCGGGCGCACTGCCGAAGCATGGAATTGACAGGCGTTGGTGGCGCGCACGCGTGGGCACAAACAACCGTGCCCACCCTCCGGGGCTTGGGGCTCCGCTTTTAGTCACAACTCGTCGGCATCAGCGAGCGGGCCCGGTAGGCTTCGATGTAATCGTCGAAGCTGCCGGTCTGGCTGTGTTCGATACGGGCTTGTTCATCGATGGAGTTGCGCGCCAGTTCGCTGAACTCGTCGAGCTGCGCTGGCGTCAACGGCCGTGCGCGGAATTGTTTGGCATGGGCATGGCTTTGCGCTAACGAAAATTTCATGAATGAGTTGTCATGTGCACGCAGCGCATCGAGTACCCGTGCCGATGGTGTGCAGTTGGGATCGCGCAACTTGGCGCGCTGCCTGTCGAGCGACGCGTGGTGTGCGGCGTCGTCGCGCTGGGCGTCGAGCAGCGTGGCCGCGTCTTCGATCTGGTCCAATAAGGCGAGGCCCCAGTCTTGCAGCGTCACGGGCACGCCGTCGCGTTGCAAGGTCAGGCCGGGCAGACGACCGCGCTTGACCGTATCGGCAAAATTAGCCGTGTTCTCGTGGCCTTCTGCCTCGCTGGTCAACGGGCTGTCGTCAAGGGCACAAAACAGCAGGAAGGCATCCATGAAGCGGCCCGTGTCGAGGTTCAGTCCCATCGCTTCGAACGGATCGACATCGAGGCAGCGCACCTCGATGTATTGCACGCCACGCGCGCACAGTGCTTCTACCGGCCGTTCGCCGCTATTGATGACGCGTTTGGGCCGAATAGTCGAGTAATACTCGTTTTCGATCTGCAGCACATTGGTGCTGATCTGCATCCATTCGCCATCACTGTCACGCCGGGTGCCCAGTGCGACATAGGCCGGAAACGGTTGTTTGACCGCACGCACCAGATTTTGCATGTAGTTAGCCAGATCGTTATACGGCGGAATCAGTCCTGCCTGAGCGTCGTTCTGATAGCCGAGGTCGCTCATGCGCAAACTGGTCGCATACGGTAGGTACAGCGTGTCGTCGGACAGCACGTCGAGCTGATGCGGTTTGCCCCGTAGAAAATCGCTAGCCAGTGCAGGTGAGGCACCAAACAGGTACATCAGGAGCCAGCTGTAGCGTCGGAAATTGCGGATCAGAGCAATGTAACTTTCGGACTGATACTCGGTGGCCGTACCTGCTGTGTTTTCAGCGGCTTGAAGTAGCGGCCAGATGGATTCCGACAACGAAAAATTGTAGTGGATGCCGGCGATACACTGCATCGGTTTGCCATACCGCAGCGCCAATCCGCGCCGGTAGACATGCTTGAGCATGCCGATGTGCGAGGTGCCGTACCAGGCGATCGGTATTGTTGCCTCGTCGGGAAGATGGCACGGCATCGATTCGCTCCAGAGCAGCTCGTCGGCACTGACCGCATAAAAATACCGATGCGCGGCGTCGAGCTTGGTCAGCGCAGTGGCAATATCGTGTTCGGCCGGAGTAATAAATTCGAGCAGCGACTCGGAATAATCGGTCGTGATCGTCGGATGGGTGAGGGCGGCACCGAGGGCAATCGGGTGCGGCGTCAGAGCCAATTCGCCGTTCGTGTTGACCCGCAAGGTTTCCCGTTCGATGCCGCGCCGGCCCTGTGACAGCAATGCGCGGTGCGCATCAGTCGACAGTAATGCCAGACGTTGGTGGAGAAGATCGCTCAATGGGGTTTCCTTAAAATCGGAGGCGCTGCCGGTCCGGCGCGCCGTGGTCGCAGAGAATAACCGAAATCAGTGTCGCAGGTTTTCGCTGTTGCGCTAGCTGCAGATAAAAAAAAGCCCGCACACCCATTGATGTGCGGGCAAAACCCTAAGAAACACGCGCCAAAGTTTACCCCCCATGGATGACCGGGTAATGACAGCGGAGGTGATTGGAGGTGTTCGGTGGTGTCGGCTTCGGCTACACTCTCTGCTCAGAAAAATACCGCAGCCATTTTCCGGATGCCAGATACCTACAAACTGTCGTCACCATGTTGCACCGAGGCTACTGACCTGGTCCGGCTGCTGGTCGCCGGGCTCGATGAACAGGCGCTAATTACGCTCGATGCCGCCGGTCTGATCGTTAGCTGGAACCGTGGCGCACAGCTACTGATCGGTTATCGTGATGACGATATTCTCGGACGTCATGTCAGCTGCTTGTATCCGCCACTGCAGATCGCCGACGGCGTTCCTGAATCCGACCTCAAGCAAGCCCGCTGCAGAGAAAAAATCCCCTACGAAGGCTGGCGCATCTGCAAGAACGGATCGCCGGTAAGGGTCAGCGGGACCTTACGCAGACTGGCCGATGCGCGCCATGAAGTGTGCGGTTACGGTTTGGTCCTGCACGATAGTGCCGACGGCGAATTGGCAATGCCGGCGATGACTGCTCATGCCCGCAATGCCACCAATGCCACCAATGCCACCAATGCCGGCAACACCGGCAACACCGGCAACACCAGCAACACCAGCAACACCAGCAACACCAGCGCGCTGGTGCAGGCGATTACGATGCTGCAATCGGAAGTGAGCGAGCGGCGTCGCATCGAATATGAACTACTGCAGTTGCAGAGCTTGTTGCGCGAACTGGCCGCGCACCAGGACCAGATCAAGGAAGACGAGCGCAAGCGCATTGCGCGTGAAATCCACGACGAGCTGGGGCAGAACCTGCTGGCCTTGCGGCTCGATGTCTCGATGCTGATGGCCCGTTGCGGCCAACGTCATCCACGCCTGAGTCAAAAAGCCGCTGGTGCGCTAGGCCAGATCGACGCGATCATGGCCTCGGTGCGTGCCGTCATCAACAATCTGCGGCCCGGTGTTCTGGACTGCGGTTTGCATGCAGCCATCGAGTGGCAGGTCAGGGAGTTCCAGCGCCGTAGCCTGGTGGTCTGTGATCTGCATGTTGATCACATGGAGTTTGAACTGGACGACCATCGTGCTACGGCGCTGTTTCGCATCCTGCAAGAATCACTCACCAATATTAATCGCCATGCCCAGGCGACCCGGGTCAGCATCGCGCTCAAGCGCAGCGGCAACCGGTTGTCGTTGTCGATTGCTGATAATGGCATCGGGATTCGTCCCGGTTGTCGGCGCAAGGTCAATTCATTCGGGTTGGTCGGCATTACCGAACGGATTCATCACCTCAATGGCGAGCTGACCATCAACAGTACGCGCGGGCGTGGCACCACGCTGCAAATGACGATTCCGATCCAGTCAGACGTGGAGTAATGCCCAGTCCATTTCGCAGATTTTGATTTGCCTCATGATGGGATCGCCAGTCGAATGCTACATACGGTAACCACGGTGTTGCATCGTTGTTATCTGAATGGGAGTGGCATGGATGATGAGACTGCGTCCTTCGCCGGACTGACCGATGAGGTCGCCCGGCAGCGTTTGTGCGAGGACGGCTACAACGAGTTGCCCACGGCGCGACCGCGTTCACTGCTAGCGATCGGCTGGACGATTTTGCGTGAGCCGATGTTTTTGTTGCTGGTCGCCTGCGGGGGAATTTATCTGCTACTGGGCAGCCGTGAAGATGCGGCCATCCTGCTTGGCGCTGTCGTAATCATCATGACGATGAGCTTCATGCAGGAGCGCAAGAGCGAACGGGCACTCGATGCGTTGCGCGACCTTTCGAGTCCGCGTGCGCTGGTGTTGCGCGATGGGCTGCAAGTGCGGATCGCCGGGCGCGAGGTCGTGTGTGGTGACATCCTGCTGCTCTGCGAAGGTGACCGGATACCGGCCGATGCGCAGCTATTTGCCGGTCAAGGGTTAGGCGTCGACGAGTCGCTGCTCAGCGGAGAATCGGTCGCGGTACGCAAAGCGCCGCGTGCCGAACTGGCCCCGCAGATGGGGCAGCCCGGCGGCGACGACCAGCCTTTTCTGTATTCCGGCACGCTAGTGGTGCAGGGCACGGGCCGGGCGTGCGTGCTCGCGACGGGGAGTAATACCGCGCTAGGGCACATCGGTGAGGCACTGCGATCACTCGACGAGGAGCGCAGCCAGCTGCAACGAGAAACCGCGCAAGCCGTGCAGATGGTGGCCTTGTCCAGCCTGGGGCTGGTGCTGCTGCTGACTAGTTGGTATGGCATCACGCGGGGTGACTGGCTCAATGGCATCCTGGCCGGACTGACACTGGCGATGGCCTTGTTGCCGGCGGAACTGCCGCTGATCCTGACGATTTTTCTCGGACTAGGCGCCTGGCGCATCGCGCGCCAGCGCGTACTGACGCGACGGATTTCAGCGATCGAGATGCTGGGTGCGGCGACCGTGTTGTGCGTCGACAAGACCGGTACGCTGACACAAAACCGCATGGCGGTGGAGCAGGTCATCGTACCTGAGGCGATTCATACGTTCGGCGAGGCGGCAGCGGCGACGCCGGAGGGCTTTCCGGAGTCCTTCCATGCCACGCTCGAATATGCGTTGCTGGCCAGTCATCGCGAGCCGTTTGACCCGATGGAAAAAGCCATCCGCGAGGTCGGGCTGACGGTACTCAATGGCACCGAACATGTGCACGATAGCTGGACACTGGTCGATGAGTATCCGTTGTCACCGGCATTGCTGGCGATGTCGCGGGTCTGGCAATCGCCCGACTGTGCTCAGTATGTGATCGCCGCCAAAGGCGCGCCGGAAGCCATCATCGACCTGTGCCATTTGTCCCCCGAGGCGGCACGACGCATCACCGTGCAGGTCAACCTTGCCGCTGACCGAGGTTTGCGCCTGCTTGGCGTAGCACGGGCGTCGTTTAGTCAGCACGACTTGCCGCCGTTACAGCATGATTTCGATTTCGAATTTCTCGGTTTGCTGGCCTTGGCCGATCCACTGCGTCCGACCGTCGGCCCGGCGATCGCGCAATGTCAGGCGGCCGGCATCCGGGTCGTGATGATCACCGGCGATTATCCCGCCACTGCGCTGAGTATCGCTGCGCAAAGCGGGCTGGAAGCTTCGGCGGGCGTGCTCACCGGGGCTGAGCTCGATGGCCTTGATAACCGGCAGTTATCGGCGCGACTGGCGCTGGTCAACGTGTTTTGCCGGGTCCGACCGGAGCAGAAACTGCGGCTGGTGCAAGCATTGCGGCAACGTGGCGAGATCGTGGCAATGACCGGCGACGGCGTCAACGATGCGCCGGCCCTGAAAGCGGCGCACATCGGCATTGCGATGGGCGGACGTGGCACCGATGTCGCGCGCGAATCGGCCGCGCTGGTGCTGCTCGATGACGATTTCGGTGCCATCGTCGGCGCAGTGCGACTGGGGCGGCGCATCGTCGACAACATCCGCAAGGCCGTGGTGTTCATCATCGCGGCGCACGTGCCGATCGCCGGTATGTCGCTCTTGCCCGTGATGCTGGGCTGGCCGCTGTTACTTCTGCCGGTGCACATCGTATTTTTCGAATTATTGATTGACCCGACTTGTTCGATCGTCTTCGAGGCTGAACCCGACGAAGCCAACGTGATGCAGCGCCCGCCACGCTGCGCCAACACGCGCATTTTCGATCGGCCGTTGCTAGTGCGCGGGTTGGTTCAGGGACTGGGTTTATTGGTCGTGCTGATGGCTATCTACTTGCTGGCCGGTTCGGCTGGCTTCACGGAAGGACAGATTCGCGCGCTGACCTTTGCCGCGATGATTGTGGGCGACATCGGCTTGATTTTCCTGAACCGGTCCGTGTCGCTGCCGTTATTGGCGGCGCTGCGCTTGCCGAATCCGGCGTTGTGGCGGGTCGTCGCAGGCGCCTTGTTATTGCTGGCGCTGGCGCTGACGGTGCCCTGGTTGCGGGAGTTGTTTCATTTCTGAGCGTAATGCCTCTGGCTGGATGTTTACGACGGCAATTCAGTGACGCGGGCGCCACCGCGTACCAGTACCCGCTCCATCAGGTCAAACACCCCTTGCGTCAGCAACGCCAGCACCGCCGCCGGAATCGCACCGGCCAGCATCATGGTGTTGTCGTTGAGCGCCAGGCCGATAGCGATGCGTTCGCCATAGCCGCCGGCGCCGATGAAGGCGGCGATGGTAGCGGTGCCGACACTCATGACGGCGGCGGTTTTCAGGCCGGCCAGAATCACTGGCAAGGCTAACGGCAAATCGATATGCAGCAAGCGGTCGCGGCGCGACAGGCCCAGTGCCAGCGCCGCCATGCGTAAGCCGGCGGGTACTTGCAGTACCCCGGTACAGGTATTGCGCACGATAGGCAGCAGCGCATACAGGAACAAGGCAATGAGTGCCGGTACCGTGCCGATGCGGCCGAGTAGCGGAATGAGCATCGCCAGCAAGGCCAGCGCCGGGATGGTCTGCAGCACGCCGACCAATGCCATCACCGCTTGCCGCAAGCGCGGCACGAACGCTGCCAGTATCCCGAGCGGAATACCGATCAGACTGGCGCCGAGGATGGCTGCCGCCACCAGCACCACATGCTGGCGCGTCAGACGCCAGAAATTATCTCCGAACAATTTATCAAGGAAGCCGTTACTCGCCACCGGGACGACCGCCGATGGCAGGACAAATTGCGTGGCCACGGCGGCGAATGACTGGCCATCGAGTTCGACCGCCGCATTCATTGCGATCATGCGCGAGTTGTCGATGCGTCCTTCAAGTTTGGCGATGGCTGCCCACGCGGTCGGAAAGCGCTGCGGCAAGTCGAGCCGGTATAACAGCACTGCGTCGTAGCTCGGGAAAAAATGGCGGTCATCGTCCAGCACGCGCAATCCCAGTTTGCCGATCTTGGCATCGGTCGAATAGATATCGATGACATCGACCTGTTTCGCCATTAGCGCTTCATAGGCAATACCGTGGTCCAGCCCGGTTGGTTGTTGTGGCAAACGGTAGTGCTGTGCCAGTCCGGGCCAGCCATCAACACGGCCGAGGAATTCATGCGACAGGCCCAGTCGTAATTGCGGCAGCGCAGCCAGTTCGGTCAGTGTGGTCGGACCACCGGTCGGCGTGCCGCGCATCGCGAGCGCGTAGGTATTGCCAAAGCCGAGCGGCACGCCGACGCCAAGACCCAGCGGCGCCAGTTCGGCGCGGATTTGTTCCAGCGAGGAGGGTGTGTTGTGCTTGAGGATTTCGCTATTGATGGTGCCGAGGTATTCGGGATAGAGATCGATGCTGCCGCTCTTGAGCGCATTGAACACGATGGCGGTATTTCCCAGCCCTTGCTGATGGTGGGCCGGACCGGCGGTAGCGGCGGTCTTGGTGATGATTTCGCCGAGCACATACGACTCGGTGAAACGTTTCGAACCGACCTGCAACACGGGATCGGCGGCGCGGGCCGCGACACAGGCTAGCAACAGGATGATGCCGCACAGGGCAGATTTTAGAGGTGACATCGGCAGGGCTTTCGCAGAAAGGAAGCGCCATTGTAGTGGTGCTGGCGCGAGCCGTGCCGATGGATTGCCTTGGTAGTTACGCTTGTGTCAAGGCGCGGCGGCGCTGACGGCGTGCACCGAGCATGACGCCGAACAGACCCAGGCCCATCATGGCGTAGGTGGCGGGTTCCGGTACGGCGCTGACGGTGGCTGCGGCGTAGGAGTGTCCCAGTTTGATGTCATAGTTACCCAGCCCTAGTCCTGCGACCGAATCGTCGATGGTCAGATGCAAAGCGTTGGTTTCGACGAAGCAACTGATGGCCGTTGCGGTACAGGTGTTGAACTGCTCGTTGAGGATAACCGTGATACCCAACGCGGCAAGGGTGAATTGATCTAGTCCGCCGACTTGCGAGTTTGGCGCCGGATTCGCATTGAATGCCACGCGAGTTTGATTCAGCCCGAAACGGCCAATGAAATCAAAGTTGAGGCTGGCACCGGCAAAGCTGTTCAGGGTATTTACGCCCTGCAACATGCCATTCACAAGATTGATCTGCGACGTTGTGTCCAGCGATTCAGCGAATAATTCAAAGTTATAGAGGACTTGCTTGATTGGGGGCTGGAACAATATCCTGGGAGCGAGTCTATCCATTTCAAGCTCTACGGGGGGTGTTTCGATATTGATCCCTAACTTTAGGCCCTCGACTTTGCCGCTACCAGTCACTGATCCGCTCTCTGGGTTGGTATTGACGAAGGTCGCCTGACCGGTCAGTACGTCGGCTTTCAGGCCAGCATTGACGGTAGCCTTTGGTATGGGTGGAAAAGGGGCGCTAGCTGATTCGTCCACCTGAAGGGCAGAGCCAGAGACGTTATAAGGCGTGCCGTTAGCCGTGCCGCCGACAGCCGCGGTACCAAGATTAGTGACCACGCCGCCAAGGAGAGAGACGTTACCTGGCAAGGTGGCCGATACGACGTTGCTGCCGAGCAGATTAGCATCAAGCACCAAACCTGCCCCGTTACTGTTTGCGGCAAGAATAGTCGGATCTGCCGCCTGCGCTGCAGGCAGCCCCGTCAATAAAGCAGCCGCTGCAATGGCAAGGGGCAGATAAAGTCGTTTGGACGGAAACATGAAAGGCCTTTCGATTGATACTTCAGAATGGACGTACAACTTGTTACAAAATTAATATACGTCAGCAACATGCAGAGTTTCAATTAGTATTTTGATAATATTTACCAACTGCAGGTACGTATTTTTCCGCGACAGGTTCGCCGTTTTATGCAGTCAGTTCTGGAGTCGGTCCTTCACCCGGCGCGTTTGTCGCAGTTTTCAAGGCAGACAATTTTTTAGAAAAATTTATTGAACGGTCGTGCTATTCTTCCGCAAAGCCGTGCATGATGATGCACGCCCGACACAACAGGAGGAGATCGCATGGACTTGACTTACACCACCGACGACGAAGCTTTTCGCCTGACGGTTCGCAGTTATCTGGAGCAGCATTTGCCGGCCGACCTGCAACACAAAGTGCTCAACCACAAGCGTCTGTCGAAAGACGATCTGGTGCGCTGGCACAAGATCGTCGCGCAGCAGGGTTGGGTAGGAACTGGCTGGCCGGTCGAGTTTGGCGGCACCGGCTGGAGCCCGGTCCAGCGCCATATATGGGAAGAGGAATGCGCCCATGCCGGCACCCCGCCGATACTGCCGTTTGGCGTGAACATGGTAGCGCCAGTCATTATGGCTTTCGGTAATGCCGCGCAAAAAGCCCATTACTTGCCGCGTATTCTCAGTTGTGAAGACTGGTGGTGCCAGGGTTATTCGGAGCCCGGTTCCGGGTCGGACCTGGCGTCGCTAAAAACCCGTGCCGAGCGTCAGGGCGACAACTACATCGTTACTGGTCAAAAAACCTGGACCACGCTGGGCCAGCATGCCGACATGATTTTCTGTCTCGTGCGCACTGATAACAGCGGGCGCAAGCAGGAAGGCATTTCGTTTCTGCTGATCGACATGAAATCGCCGGGCATCACGGTACGCCCTATTATCACGCTCGATGAAGATCATGAAGTCAACGAAGTGTTCTTCGACAATGTCTCGGTGCCGGTGCAAAACCTGATCGGCGAAGAGAACAAAGGCTGGACCTACGCCAAATATCTGCTGGGCCACGAGCGCACCAACATCGCCGCCGTTGGCCGCGCCAAGCGTGAAATGGAATTCCTCAAGCGTATCGCGCTGGACCAGCAAAAAAATGGCGCACCACTGCTCGACGATGCCGTGTTTGCAGCCAAGGTGGCTTCGCTGGAAATCGAATTGATGGCGCTGGAAGTGACGGTGTTGCGTGTCATTTCGTTGGACAATGCCAAGCGCGGACCCGGCCCGGAAGCGTCGATGCTGAAGATCAAGGGAACGGAAGTCCAGCAGGCGCTGACCGAACTGATGCTCGAAGCGGTCGGGCCGTACGGTTTGCCGTTTGATCCGGACTTTCTGGAAGGCAGCAGCGACCACAGCCAGGCCGAGGATGACGATGCGGCGCCACTGGCGTCGTACTACTTCAATTACCGCAAGACCTCGATCTACGGCGGCTCGAATGAAATTCAGAAAAACATCATCACCCAGATGATTCTGGGACTGTGAGGACGACATGGACTTTACCTTTACGCAAGAACAACAGCAATTCTCCGATGCCCTGCGCCGCTGGGTCGACAAGGACTATACATTCGATCAACGCAAAAAAATTGTGCTCTCCGATACGGGTACCTCCGACATCGCCTGGACCACGCTGAGCGAGCTGGGCATGACGGCGTTGCCAGTCGCCGAAGAGCAGGGCGGCTTCAATGGTTCCGCCATCGACATGCAAGTCGTGATGCATGAAATCGGCCGTGGACTGGTGATCGAACCCTACTGGTCGACGATGTTGGGGGCCCAATTTCTGGCACTGGCCGGTGGACATGACGACCTGCTGGAACAGGTCGCCGGCGGCGCCCTGAAACTGGCGTGCGCACTGGGCGAGAAGCAGTCCCGTTACGATCTGTTTGATATCGCCTTGACCGCGACTGCCAAGGATGAGGGTTTCGTCTTGAACGGGACCAAAACCGTGGTGATCCACGGCGCGCAAGCGGGCATGCTGATCGTCTCGGCGCGCAGCAGCGGCACACGCCGCGACACGGCAGGGATTTCATTGTTCGTACTGCCGGCCACGACGCCCGGCGTCGTGTTGCGCGACTACCGCACCATCGATTGCCAGCGCGCTGCCGACATCACGTTCACCGAGGTGGCGCTGCCTGCCACTGCGTTGCTCGGTGCGGCCGGTGAGGGCTGGGACATCCTCGATGCGGCAACCGATTACGGCATCACGTTGCTGTGTGCCGAAGCGGTTGGCGTGATGGAATCGCTGAATCAGGCTACCCTGGAATATATGAAGACTCGCCAGCAGTTCGGTGTACCTATCGGTAAATTTCAGGCTTTACAGCATCGCATGGCCGATATGTTCATGCACCTTGAGCAGGCGCGATCGATGGCGACATTGGCGGCGGTCAAGGTGACGTCGACCGATCCGGTAGAGCGTCGCCGGACTGTTTCAGCGGCCAAGGCACGTATTGGTCAGGCCATGAAATACGTTGGCCAGCAAGCGGTTCAGCTGCATGGCGGCATGGGTGTCACCAACGAACTGCCGGCGGCGCATCACTTCAAGCGGTTGAGCATTATCGAGCTGACCTTGGGTGATACCGATCATCATCTGGCGAGATTTGTCGCGCAGCCGGGGTTTCGGCAGGCGGCGTGAGGTAGTTGCGCGGTGCAATGCCCTTCGGTTATTGCACCGCAAGCATTCACAACGTCCCACGCCGGATTCAACTAACCCGCTAAAGCAAAGGACCACCCCCATGACCCAACCCACCTGGTGCTTCGACGACTTCACCGTAGGCCATTGTTTTGAAGTCGGTAGCATCACCGTCGATGCTGCCGAAGTCCATGACTTCGCCACCCGCTACGACCCGCAACCTTTTCATATCGATCCTGATGCCGCCGAAAAATCCATCTTCGGCGGTGTCATCGCCAGCGGCTGGCATACGTGCAGCATGATGATGCGGTTGGTGGTCGATGGCTACCTGCACGATTCGAGTAGCATGGGTTCGCCAGGTATCGATGAAGTGCGCTGGCTCAAGCCGGTGCGTCCCGGCGACGTATTACGCGTCACTAGCACAGTGCTCGACGTCGTACCGTCAAAAAGCAAACCCGATCGTGGTGTCATCAACTCGCTCTGGGAAGCGCACAACCAGCATGGCGAATTGGCTGCCACCATCAAAGGGCGCGGCTTGTTCATGCGTCGGACCTCCTGATTTTTTTGAAAGAATACCGATGCGCACTATCGCTTCACTAGCAGAATTACAATCCCTGATTGGTCAGGAAATCGCCGTGTCAGACTGGGTTGGCATCCCGCAGGAAAAAGTCCAACAATTTGCCGATGTCACCGGCGACCAGCAATGGATACACATCGATGTCGAACGCAGTCGCACCGAATCGCCCTTTGGCGGCACCATCGCGCACGGCTTTCTGACGCTGTCGTTGTTGCCGACGATGATGGAGAGCGCCGTTACGATGAGTGACGTCAAGATGGCAGTGAACTATGGCCTCAACAAAGTGCGCTTCCCGGCACCGGTTCCGGTCGGCAGCTGGCTGCGCGGACGCATCAGCGTACTTGCCGTCGACGATATCCCGGATGGCGCACAAGTCATCTGGCAGGTCACCGTCGAGCGCAGCGGTAGCGACAAGCCGGTGTGCGTCGCTGAACTCATTTCACGCCGTTACAGTTAATGGCATGTCCACCCTAATCAACCCGGCGTGCCTTTGCTCCATTTTTCGACGATGGCAGTAAGCTGACTGGCTGAAAAAGGTTTGGCCAGATAGTCATCCATGCCCGCCTCGAGACAGCGCTCACGGTCGCCTTCGATAGCGCTGGCAGTCAAGGCGATGATCGGTGTCCGCGGTGCCCCGGCCTGCGCCTCGCGTGTTCGCACACGCCGGGTAGCTTCATAACCGTCCATGACCGGCATCATGCAATCCATCAGGATCAGGTCGTACTGCTTCAGTGCCACCGCCTCTACCGCGAGCTGGCCATTGACGGCCTCCTCGACAATATAGCCACGTTTTCCGAGCAGAATGCGCACCAGTTGCCGGTTCATTTCGGTATCTTCGACAACCAGCACGTGCAATGCTTGCGTGATTTTTTGCTGTGATGGGACTGGTGTCGCTACGGAGAGCGCAGCCGTTGCCACCGGCTGCTCTACGATGTTTGCAGGGATGCTGAATGAAAAGCGCGTGCCAGTGCCGACCTCGCTGTGGCAGTCGATCTTGCCATGCATGAGTTCGACCAGTCGTCGGCAGATAGCCAGTCCAAGACCCGTGCCGCCGTACTTGCGGCTGATGGTGTTGTCGGCCTGAATAAAGGGTTCAAACAATCGTTGCTGCGTTAGCGTACTGATGCCAATGCCGCTATCGGAGACACTGTAGTGGAGTTGGACTAGCGCCCTATTATTTTCATCCTGCACGGCCTCGAAGCAGACGACGATAGATCCGGCTGGCGTGAACTTGATCGCATTATTGATCAGGTTGCCTAGCACTTGGCGGACTCTGTTGGCGTCGGCGCTGACGAGCAGCGGACCAGTCCGAACGATCTCTGTCCTGATCTGCAATTGTTTTGCAGTGGCACCGGAGCGATGCAAATTGATGACCTCGTTCATCAAGAGGACCGGATCAAAGGTGATCCGGTCGATCTCCATGTGACCCGACTCGATTTTTGAAAAGTCCAGAATTTCATCAATGATCCGCATCAGGTGGTGGGCCCCGCTAAAGACGTTGGCGGCATACGTGCGCTGGCTGACAGTGAGGTCGGTGTCCAGCATCAATTCCGACATGCCGAGTATGCCGTTCATCGGCGTGCGAATTTCATGGCTCATCATCGCCAGAAAGCGCGACTTGGCGGCATTGGCTTCATCGGCTTCGCTTTTAAGGACGAGCGCCTGTTCGGCATCCTGTTCACGTCGCTTCAGGATGATGGCCATCAGGATGAACGCCGCGCCCAGTGCCAGCAAGCTAGCCAAACCGATTCCCCCCAGTAATCGCACCGTGCTGATCCAGCTACTCAGATACAAGTCTTCCGTGATGGAGAGGGTGACCGCCAGCGGATAGCCGCGTACCAGCCTTACGGCAGACATGCGGGGCGTTTCCTGCATCCCGTCAGCCGGTCGTGGCAGCGTGTTCAGAATCACGTTGTGCGTCTTGCCGGATTCAAGCACTGCATGCGTCGGGCCGAGTGTGTTTTTCGTGCCCATCAATTTTTCTTTAGTGGGCCAGCGCGCCAACAACGTGTAGTCGCGCCGCAGCAGCGCGACCGAGGCCTGTTCACCCAGACTGACATTTTTGAAAAAATTACCAAAGAAATCGCAGGAAATCCCGACCAGCACCATACCGAGAAACTGACCATCGGCGCTGTTGACGCGCCGGCTGATGTAAAACGTCCACTTGCCATTGCCCTTGTTCTTGACCGGGGTGCTGAGGAACACTGCCGGATCGACATTGTCACGGTGACGGGCAAAATAATCCCGTTCGGCGAGATTGATCGCCGGGGCCGGGAAGGCTCTGGTGAAGTTGATGACGTCGCCATTGGCCCCCACAATCGTGACCACATCGATCTGTGGCAAGCCGCTTACCTTGTCGCGCATCATTCGATGGGTGGCGGCATTGTGGAATGCTTTTACCAACTCGACCTGATTGCTGACACCGGTGTTCTCGACCAGTTCACCGACGCTGTCGAGCACCAGATAGGCCGACGCCATCGTCTGCGCGGTATTTTCAGCCAGCACGAGCGACAAGTTGCCGAGGTTACGACGCCAGTCTTCGATCGCGCGATCGCGCAGCACCCAGCTTGAGGCCACGGCAGCGGCGACCAGCAGCACAATCATCAAGCTGCCGATGATCGCGGTCGCATGCCGTGCACCGGAGCGCTTGGCAGACATTGGAAGTGAGGTCATCAGGGTGCTACCGGTTCGGCGTCGGTGCCGGACTGTCCGTTGAAATGGTCGATACTGAAATGGACTTCTTGCATCGCGAGATCGAACAGCCGTGTCAGTTCCGGCCGACACGGCAGCAGCAGATCGCTGCGTTGCTGCCGTGCGTGGTTTTCGATTTCGCCAAGCAGCGCACTCAATGCGATGGCGCCGACCAGTGCGGTACTGCCTTTGAGGGAATGGCTTTCAAAATGGATGGCGGTATTGTCGCCCTCCTGCATTGCCACTTGCAGTCGCGCATGCACCGGTCCGGCAAGGCGGACGAACATCGCTGACAGCTCCCGGAAAAGACTCAAGTCTTCGCCCGCACTTTCAAACAGGAAGTGCGGGTCAATGGCGCAATAGTGATGTTCTTTCATCGGGATACCCTTTGTGGCCATTGATTAGCGGCTTAAATTATTGCGCAAGAGTAACTTAAAGCGTGCCCCTTGTCCGGCTACGGATTCCAGCGTGAGCGTCCCGCCCATCAGCTCGACTAGCTTTCTGGCAATCGCGAGCCCCAAGCCGGCGCCCTCGTTTTGGCGGGTCGGCGAGTCGTCGGCCTGCGCAAAGCGTTCGAAAATGCGCTCTTGCAAATGGCGCGGCACACCGCATCCGCTGTCACTGACCGTCAGCTCTACACCGGTTTCGGTCGGACGGGCGCTGACATGAATTGCCCCGGCATCGGTATGGCGCACCGCGTTATCGAGCAGGTTGTCGAGCACGCGCTGCAAGCGGGCCCGGTCGCAGACCAGCATTGTTGGCGTCGCCGGATCGATGGTGATGTCCAGTGCAACCTGTTTGGCGGCTGTCACCGGCAGGTGGCGTGCGACCACTTCCTGCAGGAGATGGGCCAGATTTTCAGGGTGTAGCTTCAGATCGATTGTGCCGGACTCGAGTGCGCTCAGTTCCAGCGTCGCATCGACCAAGGCCAGCAGACGCAAACCGCATCCGTGGATCGCCTGTGCAAAACCGCCGTGGGGTGACTGACTGCCGAGGTCCTCGACGATCATGTCGGAAAATCCGAGGATGCCATTGAGCGGTGTGCGCAATTCGTGCGACATGTTCGACAGGAAGCGCGATTTGGCCAGGCTAGCTGCGATTGCCCGTTCCCGGCTTTCTATCAGACGACCAATCAGGATGATGATGCTGGCTGTAAATAGCAAGATCACGGCACTGATCAGCGCCGCGAGCAACAGCGACTGGTTGCGATCGATGTAATACGGTGCCAGCCGTTCTTCGATATCGATGCCCACCGACACCTGCAGCGGATAGTGCTGCAGTTTTTCGTAGGCCAGAATGCGTTCGCGGCCATCAATCGTACTGACCGCCGTGATCAGGCCGCGTCCATTTGCCTGCATAGCCTTAAAAACCGGGCTGTTGGACACATCCATCCCCATCGAGATCTGGTCGCCTACCCGACGCACCCGGATTACGCCGTCGCTGCCGATGAGCGCGATGACGCCGTACTTGCCAACATCGATGTCGTTGTACAGCTGCGTAAAATATTGCGGGTCCATCGACACCACCACGACCCCCTTGAAACTGCCATCCGGATAACTGATGCGGCGGGTCATCTGGAGTGACCATTTTTTTGAGACCCGCCCGAGCACAGGACGGCTGATGAACAGCTCGCCATTATCGATTCCGGTATGCACCTTAACGTGTTCGCGATCGGACAGGTTCATCGGTTGATAAGGCTGGCTCGACAGCACGATGTCGCCGCGTTCATCGACGATAGAAAACAAGTTGTAGATGTTGTCCGGATTGAGGCCGACCTTGAGATCTTGCGCAATGTCGAGTTGGGTGCCGAGCGTGTTGTAGCGAAAGCGCAGATAGGTGACGGCCTGGTCGGCCGATTCGATGGTGCGGTTGGCATGTTCATTGAACAGGCGGGCCAGACTGCGCACATCGCGTTGCGTATTCTCAATAATGATCTGCCTGGTCGCACGCAACTGCAGCACGGTCAGCGTCCAGAGTCCTGCCACCAGCACCGCGGCAAACACGCACAGCAAGATGCGTGCATCGATTCTTTTCAGCATGATGGTGTGAGACTCTGTCAGGATGCCATCGGGACATTGCGATGTTGCTGGGCGCAACAGGCGCGCAGATAACCACGCAGTTCATCGTAATTCACCGGCTTGCCAAAATACACGACACCGGTCGGAATGCCACCACGCTCATCGAGTTCGGCGACACTCAGGCTCGACAGGATGGCAATATGCATGTCTGACAGGTCCGGATAACCAAGGATGGTAGTCACGACTTCATATCCATCGATACCGTCCATCATCACATCGGCGAGCAAGACATTGGGTTTGTTGCGGGCAATTTCGATCAGTGCCTGATAGCCGTTTTCACAAAAGGTCAACGTCGCGTCAAGGTTCCATGAATCAATCTGTTTTTGGTAAATCTCACGTTGCATCAGGTTGTCCTCAATGACCAGAATGGCAGGTTTTCTGCCCGGTATCGCCCGCGAAGCACTATGGTCCGACATCGTCGTCTGTGACGCCTTGTACGCATGGATTGCCGTGAGCGGGATGCGGCGGTGACCGCCTTTGGTCTTCCACGCTTCGATGACGCCGGCTTCCACGAGTTGTTGTACTGAAGTCACTGAGATGCCGAGGATACGCGCCGCATTCTGGGTGGTGCAAATTTCAGCAGCAGGCATGATGCCTTCCTTCGATTGTTTTAAAAATCGAGTTTAACCAATTTAACCAATTTAACCAAAGGACATTTTTAATGAATTGTCTTGACGACCCGCTTGGACTGGGAATTCCTCGAGTGAGTATGCTGTTTTTTTCCTTTTTTTCGTCTTTCCTCTTTCTATAAATATTTTCTGTTGGCAATTTAATACAGTAAAAATGAGAAAATCAGAATTTTAAAGGGGTGAACCATTAGATGCCTCGCCGGACTCAAGCACCGGTAACAAACTGGCTGCCAACACAGCAAAATCCTGCGCGCCACGACTGGCTGGCGCGTAAGACCGGATGGGTTTGCCGACGGCGAAGGCTTCCGCCAGTTTGATATCGTTGCGGATGCCGCCCAGCACCCGATGCGCGCCGAACTGGCGCGAGACATCGGCGCTAATGCTGCGATGCTGGCGGATATGTTCGGCGGCCGTCATGGGTAAAAAGCCAAGGATTTTGAGCCCGGGATTGTGCTCCGACATGACCTTGAAGAGCACGCGCATCAACTGCTTGATCCCCTCAAACGAGAGCGGATGCGGGACGTACGGCACTAGCACCCAATGGGCCGCTGACAGCGCATTGAGCAGCAGGATGTCGAGCGAAGGCGGGGTGTCGAGAATCACCAGATCAAAGTGCGCAGTGAGCGCCACATCGTCCAGCGCCCGTGCCAGTCGCAACGGATTACGCGTGCCGCTGCCATGCTCGAAGAGCTGGTCGGCCGGCGCCAGCCAGAGCCGCTCGACGCGGGTTGCTTGTACCGCATCCATGAGCCCGATGGTGTCACCGTCAATGGCAAATAGCCCATGCACGGTGGCGGTGCCCGGCCCGACCTTGAGTCCCAGTCCGACCGCGCAGTGCCCCTGTGAATCAAGATCGACCAGCAGTACGCGCTTGCCCAGCGCCGCCAGTTCGGTCGCCAGATTGACGGCCGCCGTGGTTTTGCCAGCACCGCCCTTGCGGTTGCAGATCGCAATCACGCGCGGGGACGTCATGCCAGCATCGCGCCGATCTCGCGGCGCAGGTCAGCATGCGAAAACGGCTTCGCCAGCACGGCCTTGACACCCAGTAGCGAGGCCGACTCGAGATTGAATTCCGAACTGATGGCACGACGCCCACCGGACATCGCAATGATCGGTATGTTGCTGCTGCGCTGGGACAAGGCCAGAATGATTTCGACGCCATCCATGTGCGGCATCAGGATGTCGGTCAAAATTAGGTCTGGCTGCAGTGTCCCTAGCAACTGCATGGCCTCCATGCCATCGGAAGCCATGGTCACTTCGTGACCATCTTTTTTTAGCATGTGAACGAGCATTTCTCGGAACTGGAGATCGTCTTCGACGACCAGAATATGTGCCATGACGGATTTCCTTTGCGGTGGTGGTTGGTTAGTGAAGATCAGAAGAAATGGCTGACCCGCCGTCAAGCGGGGCCTGGCTGATCAGCGGCAGGTAGATTCGAAAACTGCTACCTACGCCGATGTCGCTGTGAATAGTCAACTGGCCGCCGAGATCGGTGACAATGCCGTACACCACGGAAAGTCCCAGCCCGCTGCCCTTGCCCGGAGCCTTGGTTGTATAAAACGGATCGAGTGCACGCTGTTGGACTTCGGCCGACATGCCGCAACCGTTGTCTTCGACAATGAGTGCAAAGCGGGGTCTGAGCGTGCCGTCCGCATGCAGCAGCGGTGGCGCCGTGGTGATCTGGAGGTCGAGATTGCCCGAGCCCGCCATCGCATCGGCAGCATTCATGCAGAGATTCATCACCACCTGTTCGATCTGCAACGGATCAGCGAGGGTGTAGGCGGCCTCCATCTCGGGCCGGAAGATGACATTGATCGCTGGCGGCAACGTCATGCGGATCATCTTCAGGACGTTACGCACCAGAGTGACGGCATCGACCGTACAGGGCGCGATCGGCGTTTGGCGGGCAAATGCCAGCATGCGCACCACCAGATCGCGTGCGCGCAGGCTGGCGGTGACAATCTGCTGCGTGTATTCCATCGTGTTACGGGTGTCCGGAAAATCCTCGATCAGCAACTCGGCATAACCGTTGACGATACCGATGATGGTATTGAAATCATGGGCGATCCCGGCTGCCATGGTTCCGATTGCTTCGAGCCGACCGGCGCGTGCCAGTTGCATTTTCATCGCATCGCGGGCCTCACGCTGTTTGCGAAAGGCAAAACTAAATGCCATCGTCACTTCCATCAGCGGTGCCATCATCGGTGCTGCCGCCTGCTGTAGCGTCAGTCCGGGATGCTCGATGGCTAGTCGCAAGACGGCTTTCTGGTGGATTTCAATGACACCTTCCGGCGCGATGCCATGCTTCATCAGGTCGCGACCAAAGTCCGCTGCGGCGAACAACACCTCTTCCGGGGCCTCATTGAAGACGGACTCCTTTAGCAGCGCATAGTAAATATCATGCATGTCGCTCATCAAGTACTCCCTGTATCGTCATGCCGGTACACCAGTACTGCTGCATCGTCATCCTTCCTCGCCCAACTTTGCAAGACGTCGTCGGCAAGCTGTTGGGATGTCTCGTCCCTGCGCTCGATGCAGGCGCGCATACCCGCCGAGTCATCGACACCATCGGTGATCATGACAAGCCGGTCACCTTGCTCCAGAGGCAATCGCTCCAGCGTCGGCAGCGGGTAGCCGGCACCGACAAAGCCACGTCCGGCACCAAGGCGGATGGCGCTGTTCATCCCGAACAGCCGTACGCGGATATTGCCGGTCACGCCAACTGTCAACAAATTGGTGTCATGGTCGATAATGGCGACCGCCAGCACCGCGCCGCGGGTCTCGAGCAAACGCGTGTTGCAAGCGGCGAACATCGCACTGCAACTGTCATCGAGGTGCGCAGCAATGCACTGCATTGCCGCACTGGCGGCATGATGGGCTGCAGGGCCATGGCCGAGTCCGTCGGCCAGCGCAAGCACATGCCGATGCGTTCCTTTCCACCAGTGACCAACATCACCACAAAGGGCCGCGTCTTCATAAGCCCGTTCTGCGTAGCCAAAAATCATCGCCATTTTGAGGCCCGTACCGTGGTGCCCGTCCCGACGCCAGTCTCGATGACGACTTCATCCATCAATCGTTCAACGCCGGACAAACCGCATCCGAGGCTGCCGGTGCTGCTGTAGCCATCCTGCATGGCCAGACCCAGATCAGCGATGCCGGGACCGCTGTCGGTGGCCAGTAATTCGACGCCGCTGCGGTGAGAGGGCGCACACACGGTGACCATGCCACCGCCGCCATGGACCAGTACATTGCAGGCCAGTTCCGCCGCCGCCGTGGCAATCTGGTAGCTGCTCGTTCGATCGAAACCAGCCTGCTCGGCTGCTTGGCGGGCAGTACGACTGGCCGTGGCGATATCGGACGCGATACGAATGCAGATCGTCTCGGTACGGTTCATGGTCGGTCCTTGCGCAGTGACATGGTGATCGACACGCGTGTCAGGCCGGGCCGCGATTCGATCATGAAGCTGTCGACCAGGCGACGCGTACCCGGCAAGCCGGCACCGAGGCTTCCGCCGCTGCTGTAGCCGTCCTGCATGGCCTGCGCGACATTGGCAATACCTGGACCGTGGTCTTCGACGACGACCTTGATGCTATTGAAGGTGGCATCGGAGGCATCAAAAATATGGCATTTCCCATGACCGGCATATTCGATCACGTTGCGTGTCAGTTCGGACACAGCCGTCGCCAGCCGGGTCTGGTCGGCGCTACCAAAATCGAGGCAGGCTGCCAACTGGCGCGTGAGCCGGCGGGCCAGCACGATATCGCCCGTGTTGCAGATTGCGACGATCGCGTCGGGTTCAAATGATGAGGTCATCGTAGTCATCCGGCAGGCTGTAATCCCCTCGTGAGGCGATCCGTGATTGCAAGGTTTTTAGGCCCTGTTCGAGATTAAACGTGCAGTCGGCACTGAGCAGGCCGCGCCCCATTTCTACCAGCGTGAACGCGACAAAAGGCTGGATGCCGCAGACAATGACTTCGGCACCAAGCAGACGCGCCATGTTGGCGGTGTCGTTGATGACGCGCGCCATGAACGAGTCGACCACGTCGAGCGCCGAGATATCGACCACCACGCCGAGCGCTTCGATTTCGGCAATTGTGCGCAACAGATTCGATTGGAAGGCGAGTGCTTCGTCATCACTGAGGTCTTTCTGGATGGCCACCAGCAAGATGCGTCCAAGACGCGGAATGGCGACTTTCATGGACGGCTCGATGCGACTGGCACGATGCGCCGGTTGATCAGTGACAGGGCTTCGGCGACACCGGAGCGCAAGGTCGCGCGGGTGATCACGTTGGGCAGGCTGATGCCCAGCTTGGTCAATGTCAGTGCTCCTTCGGGATTGAGTCCGGTCATCACGACGCGGGTGCCGAGCAGCTGGGCGGCGTCGACGGTTTTCATGAGGTGACGCGCCACGGAGATATCGAAGATGGGAACGCCGGTGACGTCAATGACGCTGACGCTGGCTTCGTAACGGGTGATTGCTTCGAGCAGATTTTCGGTGAACTTGCGGGCGCGGGCAGTATCGATAACGCCCACCAGTGGTAGTAGCAGGACGTGGTCCCAGAGCCGGATCACTGGCGTCGAGAGTTCGATCAGCGAGGCGCTTTGTTGCAGGATCACGCGCTCGCGGGTTGCGACGAAGGCAGAGAATGTCACTAGTGTGAGGCGGCCGATGACGTCTTCGACGGCCGCAAGGTTGACTTTCATTTCGACCGGCGAACTCATTAGTGTCTGGATCAGCGCCAGTGTCAGCACGCTTTTGAGGCACATCACGTATTGTGCAGTTTCGGTTGGCGTGAAGCCGGACATCGCGCGGCTGGCACTGAACTCGCTCATCGCGCGCACCAGCGGATGGGTTTCGCCAAATTCCCACAGACCCGATTCGGGATAGGCGGCAAAAATCTTTGCGATTTCTTCTAGCAGATGGGCGGTGTGCTGGCGCATCTCGCCCACATTGAAGGTATTGGGTAACAGCGATGACCAGCTGGTGAGAATTTCGGCGACCCATTTTTCGTGCAGGACGGTGCGTTGCTCTGAGAGCAATCGGTCGAGGGCAGCTAGGTGGTGGGTGGGCATGGTGACATCTTTCAGTTAAAGGGAGAGGGGGGTGTTGTGTCTGCACGCCGCGATAGCGTGCAGCGTGATGTGGTGTTTTTTTTTGCTGAATATGCACTTTTCATGACTTGTCCTTACGTGACCTGACTCTGTCGATTTCCACTTTTAGGGTGAAGGCTGCAAACGCGCTTTGCTTAGACATGCGGCCTTCTTATTCCCCTGATTGACTCCGACTTTTGGCAGCGACTTCAATGCGGGACACGTCAAGCTCCACGTTAATTTCAACTTCAAAATCATCCGCAACCCGCAACCGCAACCAGCAACCGCAACCCGCAACCGCAACCAGCAACCGCAACCCGCAACCAGCAACCGCAACCCGCAACCCGCAACCCGCAACCCGCAACCGCAACCG
>JBLHLW010000064.1:0-22370 GCA_047621345.1 Minisyncoccia bacterium
GTACCTGGGATGGCGTGCCGGTGCTGCAGGATGTGCCGGTAGCGCAGTACCTTTTTTCGAACAAGAGGACCAATGACATTCAACGCTCGGTGCTGATACTGATCACACCGAGGGCAGCGGGCGACGTTCAGCCCGACCCTGGCCAGAGTGCCGCCATGACCAGTAGCATGCGCGCCCTGCGCGAGCAATTCGGCATTTCCGTTGGTAGTACCCCGAATGTGCAAGCGGTGTTCAATTCTCTGAAAGCCAATGCACTCTTTCGCGAGTTTCGTCAGGGTGATGTGTCGATGGACCGTTGGGACCATGTGCGCACAACCGGTGAGCGCTTGCGTCAGGCGCTGGATTTTCTCTATTACTAAATTTGTCAGATGAGCAATCGACTTTACCGAAAGACATGCATGAAAAATTATCTGGTCAAGGCCGCTTTTCTTGTATCGATGGCGCTTGCGTTGCCGCTTTGGGCGCAAGCGCAAGGCATGCCTGAGATCACTCCTAGCCTGAAAAAAATGCTCGGCGCGCTGCCGGTCGCCGGGCTCAAGGATGAAGTACAAAAGATGGTCGGGGACCTGAAAAATACGCCTTGCGGCAAGGGGCTAAATGGCTGCTATGCGGCCAAGTCTGGTGCCTTGCAGTTGTATTTTTTTACGAGCAAGGACGCACAGCAAACCTTTTTGCTTGTCCTCAGGAAAAAAATGCCTTTGCCTAGTCTGCTCAAGGAGAACGTTCAAAAAGTACTGGGCGGCACCTCCCTGAGCGACCCGATAATTTCCATCTCGACGACGGATTTCGACCTTGATACCGCCAGCATGCCTGCGGATCTGCAGGCCGTGATCAAGGAGAGCTATTTTGATGTCAATTCGATCGCTTTCTCAAGCGGCGTTCAACTGGCCGCCCGTGCCACTCTTGGCGGGGCGATCAGCACGACGATGCGGGCCATGGGCGTAGATACCAGCCGCTTGACGCTACGCGCTGCCGTGGTCATGCCGATTCCAACCGACCTGGTTGGTGGTGCTGGCGCCGGTGCCGGACTGGCTGACGCGATGCGGCATGGCGACACCATGAAAAAGGCCGGCGCTTCCGCCGCAAAAACCGAAGCCTTCGTGGAATTCCAGTTGGCACCCGGCTCGACGGTCACCATGTCAGTGCCGAGCATGACGTTGACGGACACGACATTTTTCATCAACAACGCCTTGACCTTTGGTTACAAGGGAAATGCCCGGTTCAAGGGAACGACAAAAGACATACTGCTGCAGTTCCAGACACCGCTCGACCCGGCTGGCGCCATGGATTTGCTCGATTTTTCATTCCGCATGGCCATGCCGCAGACTTTTACGCTTGAGGATCAGGCCTACGTGGCCGTTGCGATGGCCTTGCCCGATAGCCCGGTGACGCCATCGCAAGCGATGTCGGCCCTCTCCAAACTGGGCGGCGGCTACATCGGCAATATCAAAGCCATCAAGAAACCGCTGTTGATGGT
This sequence comes from Minisyncoccia bacterium, assembly GCA_047621345.1. Lineage (GTDB taxonomy): Bacteria > Pseudomonadota > Gammaproteobacteria > Burkholderiales > Burkholderiaceae_D > Actimicrobium. Next base: position 1,478 of record JBLHLW010000064.1, read on the forward strand.
CACGCAGCCCCTGTCGGTGTTCCAGTTGCGCAATCCAAAACCGGCGGCACCCTACAAATTTGGTGACCGCACCAAGCCATTCCCCACCACCGATGACGCTTTCAATGTTGTTCTGCTGGGGCCAACTGCCAGCGGCGGCCCGCTGCTGTATGTCAACAGCGATGTGCGTATTCTTGGCCAAACGATGGGCAAGATCGACGTCACTGTGGGCATGACCGGATTTTACGGAACGGCAGAGGAGAGCATCACCGTCAAGCTCGGGCCATTGGGCAAGACCAAGGTGAAGATGCTGGCCACAGCTGCAGTCACGGGCGAGACGCAAAATATTAGCCTGCTGGGCGACATCGCTGGTCAAAAGCTGTCCTTCGTGATGGCGGGCGAGACAGTAAAGGTCGATCTCTCGCCGAGCTGCGTCAACCCGTTTGAGATCCGCACCACGGCATCAATCACGCCGAACCTGGACATCGCTAAGATCCTCTCTGCTCAGGCTGGTGCCAACGTCGATCCGTCCAAACTCGATGGATGCGTTGGCAAGGCGCTGGAAGCGGCGCTCAACAAGATTGCTGGCGACTACAAGGCGCTCAGTGGCTACACGGCGGGGCAGGCCAATGCGGCGCTGAAGAAAATGTCGGATGACGCGGCCAAAGTGGCCGCCGATACGGCCAAGGCAGCTGCAGATGCCAAGGCGGCCGCGGATGCAGCCACAGCCAAGGCGGCCGCGGATGCCAAGGCGGTCGCTGATGCCGCCGCCAAGGCAGAAGCCGACGCGAAGGCCAACTATGACAATGCGAAAAACACGGCTCGCAATCTGGCAAACAGCTCAAACAGCAGCGCCATGAAGGCATTTAACAGTGCCGGTAACTTCACCAAGGGCCTCGGCAAGAAGAGACACAAGGGGGGCGATAACCGGTTCGCGCCGTCGGTGTTCGACTGGGATTATTACTACGATCACAACCCCGATGTCGTTGCTGCCAAATACGATCTCGCCGAGCATTGGGCTAACCATGGCTTCAGTGAAGGCCGGCGCGGCAGCTTCGAATTTGACATGACGTATTACCGCAAGCTGCATCCGGGCGTTAGTGACAGCAATCTTCTCAATACCTGGGTGGGTAGCGGCATTGATCGCGGCGACGCCTCCAGCCCTGACTTCAGTCTGAAGGCGCTGATGGATCGCTATCCCGACCTGCAGGAGTCGTTAGGAAAAAAATACCGTGACCTGTACAACTGGTGGGTCGACAACGGCGGCGAGGTGATGACGAACCGCAACAGCAAGCCATAGCCGTAGCGGATGCCGGAAAAATTGACAGTCCGACCGGTCCTCCAGGGCAATTGAGGACCGGCTGCGCTGTCACACCGTCCCGTTGGCCCGCACCGCGGCGCTCTGTGTGCTTACGTTCGATGACAGTGTTAATTTCTGTGCAAACAAGAGAGCTGCTGCTGGCGGTTACTGATGGAGCAACAGCACGATCACGGCAGCCAATGTTGCCGCTCATGACGTAGTGCGCCGCGTAACAGGATAGCCCGGACGACCCGGTGATTGAGGCAGTCACTGACAACGCTCGATCCGAGCGACACACAGAGAGATGAGTTACGGTTAAGCGTACTCACAGTACTGACTGGATAACGCATTATCTGAATGACCCGGATAGTGCGCGTTACGCGCTCGAACTAGACGCGGTGTTTTATAGCAAACAGCTAGGCAAGGAGCGACAACGGGCGCGCTGCTAATTTCATTTATGGCAAGTAACCCAGCATGGAGGAGTTTTTGCTATTATTCGTTGTTACCGAAAATCACGACATTACTTTGTGGCGTTCAGTAGTAAAAAGGCTCAGTTAAAAGCCAGAGACCGTGCGCTGCAGTCCGTTGCCAGATGGCTGAAAATGGCTTCGCAACTGTCTTGCCGTTATTTCATGCAATTCCTAGCTGGTATATACTCCTCGGTATGAAAAAAATCTCCACCCTAGTAGCGACCAAGCCAAAAACATCGGCGGCTACCAAAAAGCGCACTAAGGATGTTGCGGTTGATGTCAATGCCTTTGATGACATCCGCGACGCGGTATCCAAACTCAAACGTGAGCGCATCATTTCCACCGCGGTAGAACTGTTTCACCAGAACGGCCTGAGCAAGACCACGCTTGAGGCCGTTGCTGAAAAAATGAATTTCACCAAACCTTTCATCTATTCGCATTTCAAGTCCAAGGACGAGTTGCTGGCCGAGATTTGCTCGCGCGGTATTCGTGCCTCGCTGGATGCGCTGAACCGGGCTGTTGTTTCGGATGCCTCGCCGACTGAAAAAATGCGTGTACTGGCCAATGACTTCATGCTGGCCGTGCTCGAGAATCAGGGCCACATTGCGATCTACAACCGCGAAGAAAAGCAGTTGTCAGCTGACAGTCGTGAAGCAATCAATCATTTGCGCCGTGAGTTTGACCGCAAGTTTGTTTCGTTGATCAAGGAAGGCGTGACTACGGGCGAATTCACGGTCGACGATGTTGAGTTGGCGGCACTGGCGATCAGTGGAATTGTCAGTTGGTCGTATGTCTGGTATCTGCCGAATGGCCGCCTAAGCAAGAGTGAAGCCGCTGAAAAAATTGCTGACCTCGTGCTGGCGATGGTTCAGGCCAAACCAGTCAAGCGCAAACGTGCTGCAGGCAAACCGGCCTGAAGCAGTTGATGTGAATGAAACGCCGCTAATTGCGGCGTTTTTTTATGGGCGCGCCTGACGGGCAGCACTTGCTTGGGAGTGGAAGTCCGCCACTTACACGACCGTAATTTTTTGTTGAACTATCGGCGTTGCTTTGCCCTTGATTTTTCTCTTGATGGTGGAGTTTTCTACATCGAGGTGTCCGCACTTATTCGTTCAGTCCACATGGATTGACTCTTTTTACTGCGTTCGTTTTTCTCTTCATCCAATATTCGGGTTTCTGGTGATCGATATTCAATGCCTGCGCAACTTGCCGGATCGTCCTGCCGGTGCGGGAATAGACCTTCACTATGGCTTGTTCGATAAATGCTGCTGAGTGTGACGCACTCAATGTGGACTCTATGAAATACATCAGGAAATTTTAGTCACGACAGCGATGTTGACAGAGTTACTGCGTCCAGCGATGCAGTCCCTTCCCGCGGTACTTTCTAAGACAACTACATCATATATATCATTCATTTGACTTATGAAAATTTTGAATCTACTATCAATCAGGTACTCGTTAGCACCGGCTGTCAGTGAAGCAGGATGCAGGCAGGTACACACTGCAACGATGATTTGTTTTAAAACAAACGACAAGGCGGAGACAATATGGAGAAGAGACATGCATGGAAGGCGGTGCTCACAGCACTTGCGGTAACATCCTCGATGGGCGCGGTGGCAGCGGACTATCCGGTCAAGATCATCAACTACATTATTCCATTCGGTCCCGGCGGTGAATCCGATATTTCGGCACGCTTCCAGGAAACCACGTTCAAGAAACTCACCGGCCAGTCGCTGGCGATCCAATACAAGGCCGGCGCGGGTGGAGCGGCTAGCTGGTCACAACTTAATGGTATGCCGGCCGATGGGTACACCGTGATGGGTACCAACCTGCCGCATATCGTCATGCAGCCGCTCGAAAAAAATGTCGGTTACAAGACCGACGATATTCATACGCTGTATTGGTTCCACTTCACGCCAGATGCGTTGTTGGTGCCGGCCGATAGTCCGATCAAGACGCTGGCTGAGTACATCGCGGCGGCCAAGAAGTCGCCGGGTGCGCTGACGCTTTCTGGTTCGGGTACCAATTCGGCCAATCATATTGCGCAGCAGCGTTTCGACACGATGGCTGGCATCAAGACCACCTACATTCCGTTCGGCGGTACAGGACCATCCAATACGGCACTGCTGGGTAGTCAGGTCAGCGCCAGTTGGGGCTATACGACGGTGCAGGTCCAGCTCGGCAAGCAAGTGCGTTGTCTTGCCGTCGCGATGGAACAGCGTCATCAGAAATTACCGGATTGTCCGACTTTCAAGGAGTCCGGTTTTGATCTGGTGGGCGGTGCGTACCGTGGCGTAGCCGTTCCTGCTTCGACACCGGCGGCCACCCAGGCCAAGCTTGCTGATCTGCTCGGCAAGGTCAATCGTGATCCGGCGTTTATCAAGATCATGGAAGAGAATGGCTTCGCGATGCTCAATATCGGTCCGGCTGAAATGCCCACGTTCATGGCTGACGTCAAGTCGCGCTACGAAACCATCGCCAAAGAGATGGGTATCCGCAAGCGCTGACCCTGGCTTTCTTGTTCTGCGGTGTCTGCACCGCCCGATCGGATCACACCGTGTGCGCTGGTGATTGCTGGTGATTGCCGCAGGATCACCAGCGCGCTTGTCGACGGCCTAATTCTGGAAGCGAGCCTTCATGTTCGGTATCGATTTTTTACTTGATGCGCTCACGCCGCTCAATTTGCTACTCGCGCTCGGCGGCGTCATCGCCGGTACGGTCATCGGTGCTTTGCCGGGACTCAGCGCGACGATGGCCGTCGCCGTGCTGGTGCCGTTCACGTTTGTCATGCCGCCTGCCACGGCGCTGATTTCACTTGGCGCGATCTACACCGGCGCCATTTATGGTGGTGCTTATTCCGCCATTTTGCTCAATACACCGGGCACGCCATCGGCGATTGCCACGACCTTCGATGGCTATCCGATGGCCAAGCAAGGTCGCGGTGATCTCGCGCTGACGCTAGCTTGTCTGGCGTCGGTCTTCGGTGGACTGGTCGGTGCGATTTGCCTGCTGATGCTGTCGCCACCACTGGCCACGATTGCGCTGAAGTTCGGACCGGTCGAATATTTCTGGCTGGCGATTCTTGGCCTGACGCTGATCGCTGCATTGAGCGAAGGTAGTCTGATCAAAGGTCTCATTGGCGGCGGACTCGGCTTGTTGTTGTCGATGGTCGGTGTGGCCGAAGTAGGCGGAGACATCCGTTATGTCGGAGAACTCCAGTCACTGCTCGGCGGTATCGACGTCGTCGGTGCCCTGATCGGTATCTATTGCATCCCGGTGATCATCGGTCTGGTGGCCAATCCCGATCCGCATTTGAAAAGTGCCAGTACAGGCGAGGGCTTCCGGCTGGCCGAGGCATTTGGTGCACTGATGCGCAGCAAGGTCAATCTGGTGCGCAGTTCGCTCATCGGCACCGTGGTCGGCATCTTGCCTGGTGCCGGCGGATCGATCGCCTCGCTGGTGTCGTATTCGGAAGCGCGACGGGTCTCGCCACGGCGGGATAATTTCGGCAACGGCGAACCGGACGGCATCATTGCCACCGAGTCGGCCAATAATGCCACTGTTGGTGGCGGCTTCATTCCGACGCTGGTGCTCGGTATTCCCGGCACGCCACCGGATGCCATCATGCTCGGTGCCTTGCTGGTGCAGGGCATTCGCACCGGGCCGACGCTGTTTTCCGAGCAGAGCTCGATTGTCTATACCTTCATCTGGGGGCTGATCATCGCCACTGTGCTGATGCTGCCGGTGGGGTTGATCATTGGTCGCTATGCGTTCAAGTTCATTGTCGGTGTGCCGAAGGCGCTGCTGGTGCCGTCGGTCGCCTTCCTGACGATATTGGGCAGCTTTGCGATCCATAACAATCCGCATGAAGTGCAGCAGATGGTGGTGCTTGGGATTCTTGCGTGGGGGCTGGGGCGTGCCGGTTTCACGCCATCGCCGATCGTGCTGGGCCTGATCCTGGGATCCATCGCCGAGCGCGGTTTTGTACAGGGATTTTTGATAGGCGGTGCGCGCGGCAACATCCCTCAGGAGTTTTTCGGACGCCCGATTTCAATGGGCATCATCGCCTTCATCTTGCTTGGATTGCTCTATCCGCTGATCGGCGCACGACGTGCCCGCAAGGCCGCTGCCACCAACACCGCTGACAGGAGACTGTAATGTCGACACCCGCTTACCGTAATGTGGCGTCGCTTGTGACCTGCGTTCTGTTCATCGTCCTCGGCGTTGCTGCTTTTGTGGCGGCCGATGATTTTTCGATGCTCGGGTCCGTGTTCCCGAAAACGATCTCGGCGCTGATCGTATTTTTTTCCTGCTTGTGGCTAGTGCTGTCGTGGGTCAAGCCACGTGATGTGGTGCGCAACGTCAACGGCTCGGTGGTGCGCCAGGTCGCCGTGAGTGTCATCATGCTGGCTTGGGCATTCTTGCTGGAACCGGTCGGCTTTCTGGCGTCCAGCGTGGTGGCCTTTGTACTCTTGCTGCTGGTGGCGCATTACGGCAGTTACAGCAGGCGATTACTGCTGCTGTATGTTGTCGCAACAATCTGCGTCACGGGCGGCCTCTACTTATTGTTTTCGATGCTGTTGCAAGTGCCGCTGCCGGCCGGCATGCTGATGTAATGTCCGCGTACTACGATTATTTTCCGACCCATTCCCGCAGGCCTAGCCTGCGTTTTATCAGGAGCACATACCCATGACCACGCATCGTATTGCCGTCATCGCCGGTGACGGCATCGGCAAAGAAGTCATGCCCGAAGGCCTGCGTGTGGTGGACGCCGCCGCCCGCAAGTTCAACATTGACCTGCACTGGGATCACTTCGATTTCGCCTCGTGCGATTACTATCTCAAGCACGGCCAGATGATGCCGGACGACTGGAAAGAACAGATCGGCGGACATGATGCGATCTTCTTTGGTGCGGTTGGCGATCCGGCCGTGGTGCCGGACCATATTTCGCTGTGGGGTTCGTTGATCAAGTTCCGGCGCGACTTCGACCAGTACGTGAACCTGCGGCCATGCCGGCTGATGCCCGGCATCCCGTCACCACTGGCCAACCGTGCCGTCGGCGATATCGACTTCTATGTGGTGCGAGAAAATACCGAGGGCGAGTACTCGTCGGTGGGCGGCCGGATGTTCGAAGGCACGCCACGCGAAGTGGTGTTTCAGGAGGCGGTTTTTTCGCGCACCGGTGTTGATCGCATCCTCAAGTACGCATTCGACCTAGCCCAGCGCCGGCCGAAAAAGCACCTGACGTCGGCCACCAAATCGAATGGCATTGCGATCACGATGCCGTACTGGGACGAGCGGGTCGTCGAGATGGCGAATCGTTATCCAGACGTGCGCTGGGACAAATATCACATCGACATACTGACCGCGAACTTCGTGCTGCATCCTGACTGGTTCGATGTCGTGGTCGGCTCCAACCTGTTCGGTGACATCCTGTCGGACCTCGGTCCCGCCTGCACCGGCACGATCGCGATTGCGCCATCGGCCAACATCAATCCGGAAGGATTGTTCCCGTCATTGTTCGAACCGGTGCATGGTTCTGCCCCCGACATCGCCGGCAAGGGCTGGGCCAACCCGATCGGCCAGATCTGGAGCGGGGCGATGATGCTCGAACATTTCGGCTACGCCGAGGCTGGTGCGGCGATTGTGACGGCGATCGAAAAAGTGCTGACCGCCGGGTCGAAACACGCACCGCTTACGCGGGACATGGGCGGTACGGCCAATACCGGCGAGCTTGGGCGGGCGATTGCCGAGGCGCTGTGAGGTCAGTTGTTTTGGCTTGGCGGGGGGGTAACAGCAGCGCATTGCTGCGTTATTGCCTCCTCAAAACCAGAGAAGCGATTTTAACCGCATCCGGCCTGAATCACGACAAGTCAGGCTTAAAACCCAACCGACAGAACAAGTTTAGATCTAGAAAGTCTCCGTTTATTGCACTCGCTTGAGCGTCGCTGTAATTTTGCGTATAAGTGATTGAACACTTAAACACCGACCAAGGAGGGATGATGAACACAGTCCGATGGAATATTGCCGTGTCCCCTGACACTGATGAATCGCTTCGCCTATTCCTGGCAAGTCAGGGTGGTGGTCGCAAAGGGGACCTTTCCCGCTTCATCGAGGAAGCCGTTCGCGCGCACATTCTGGAACTGACGGCCGAGCAGGTCAAAACGGCCAACGTCGGCGTGAATGAAAACGAGATTGACACGATGGTAGACGAGGCTGTGAAATGGGCGAGTAATCACTGATGCGGGTGGTACTTGATACCAACGTCTTGCTCTCAGCACTTATTTCTCCCCACGGTGCGCCAGATGCCATTTATCGCGCTTGGCGTGTCGCCAAATTCGAGGTGGTCACGTCGCTGGTACAACTTGACGAAATACGTCGCGCCAGCCGTTATCCGAAGTTTCAAGCGGTGCTGCAACCGCACCGCGTCGGCACTATGGTGAATAATCTTCAACGTGCAATTGTGCTGGACCGGTTGACCCCTGATGTCGTGGCCGATGATCCGAATGACGCGTTTCTGCTCGCGATGGCGCTCGCCGGTGACGCGAACTACCTGGTAACCGGAGATCGTCGCGCCGGCCTGTTGCAGCGAGGAAGCTTTGGCCGCACCCGAATTGTCACGCCAGGTGCATTCTTGTCTGAAGTGTTGTGATCGTGTGGTGCCACCGCCCGGTGGCCCTTGAATAGAAAGAATCGACCTGTTAATCAGTGTGTAGATACTGTTATGCCGGTCAAGTGCCATGCAGTCACGTAGGGTGCAATAACTGCAGGGCATTGCACCGAATGGTCTGCCTGCGGTAGCTGATTCTGCCTGCGCTCCGCCACGACCAAGCCGGGGGTGGCCCGGCAGCCGGACGGGCAGGCGGTCCCTTCTTTTTGCTTCGCCAAAAAGTAAGTAACCAAGAAAAAGGCGACCGCGAAGCGGCTGCCCTTCGGGTTCCCAAAAGCCGGAGCCAGTCAGGGGGAGTGCCGCAAACTCGCTACCCTTGCAGGGCGCAGATTCGCTTGCAAGCGAATCCCGTTACGCAGGCGGATCGCATGCGATCCGAAACCCCTGCTTCACCTCAAACATGCGTCACTCTTATCCCCTGCCTGACTCCGACTTTTGGCAGCTGCTTCAATGCGGAACATCTCAAAAACAACTGCAACTGCAACTGCAACTGCAACTGCAACTGCAACTGCAACTGCAACTTCAACTTCAACCGCAACTTCAACCCGTAGGGTGGGCACGGCTTTACGTGCCCACGCGCGCGAACCGGAAATGCCCGTTAGCGAATGCTGCATGCGCTTCGTCATGACCAGGCAAAGATAGTTTGAGTTACCGAACGTGGTGCAATGCCCTGCGGTTATTGCACCCTACGCATTGACATCAGGTGATCACGATCAAGTCAAATAGATCACTAAACTCTTTGCCAAAGTTGTCTTAAAAAGTTTGACGCGTTCCGAATCATCGCCCATACATTCCGCGCGAGTGAGCACGAGATGAATAATGGAGGTCATTGAACACTGGCCTCAACGGGCCTGATACTGAGCGACGCTTCCAAATGCGCGACCAGCGCTTGCACTTTAGGCGCGTGCTCCCGACTGCGCGGCCAGATGAGATGCAACGGCAGTCCCTGCGTGGCAAACAGCGGCAATATCTTGATCAACCGTCCGTCCCGGATTTGTTGATTGACGAGCCAGGTCGCGAGTTGGGCAATTCCTAAACCCCTTTCTACGGCGGCGACTTGCGCCTCGGCTTGGGCCAGCACAATCCGGCCGTTGGCCTGTTGCCGCGCCAATGGTTTTTGTTCCTCCTGAATTAATAAGGGGCTGGTACTGCCATCTGCTTTTCCATAAAGAACGAGGGCGTGATCCAGCAGATCATTGATGCGCTGGGGCTGTCCGTGCGCCGCGAGGTAACTTGGTGCGGCACAGAAAATCAGCTCTTCGTGTCCCAGATATTTGGTGCCGACGGTCGCCGGCCACGTGTCATTCCCGCCTATTCTTACCACGACGTCCAGGCCATCTTCCACGACATCGACAAACCGGTCGGTGAATGAGACATGGGGCAGGACTTGCGGATATTTTTCGGCAAAGGCCAGTACGGACGCACACGCTTGCAGGCGACCGAAGGTCGCTGGCAAATCCACTCTCAGGCGTCCGGAAGGAATACTTTCCTCACCAGAAAGTATTCCTTCCGCTACCTCCAGCTCATCAAGCACACGTGCGCAGACCTTGTAGAACTCCTCCCCGGCATCGGTCATCTCCAATCGGCGTGTGGTCCGTTCAAACAGCGGTTTCTTCAATCGGGACTCGAGCCGGGTAATCGCTTTTCCGACTGCCGATTTGGTCAAATTGAGACGGTCGGCTGCGGCCGTGAAGCTACCCGCTTCGACCACGGCAACGAAGGTTTCAAGGCCTTTCATTCGTTCTGCAGGAGTCATGGTCATTTTTTAAGTAGAAATTAATTCTACAATACCAAAGAATTAATATCCGCAACAAGAATTAAATTCCACCATATCATGGGCAATGTCTTTTTTAGAGTGAATTGCAATGCCTAATGGTAAAACCCTGAATCCCGAGACGCCGTCGGCTTCCGCTTCCACAACGGGAAGTACCGCATCGATTGTTATTCTCGCCGTGGCCGCCTTCGTCATTGTGACCACGGAGTTCCTGATCATCGGATTGTTGCCGGCGCTCGCACGTGACCTTGGCATCTCTGTCACCACGGCCGGCCAGTTTGTGACCTTGTTCGCCGTTGTGGTGATGGTGTGCGGACCGTTCCTGACCGCTGCGCTGGCCAACATCGAGCGCAAGCGCCTGTTCATTGCGATCCTCGTGTTGTTTGCCTTCTCCAATGCCTTGGCGGCTGTCGCACCGAATGTCTGGGTGCTGGCCATCGCCCGTCTGCTGCCGGCGCTGGCGCTGCCGGTGTTCTGGGGCACTGCGAGCGAAACGGCAACGCAAATTGCCGGCCCGGGCAAAGGCGGCAGCGCCGTGTCCAGGGTGTATCTGGGTATCTCTGCTGCGATGTTGTTCGGCATTCCGCTCGGCACGCTGGCGTCCGACGCCATCGGTTGGCGCGGGGCCTTCGCCTTGCTGTCGGGATTGTCGCTGGTGATCGGCATCCTGATGTTCATCAGCATGCCGACGGTGCGCTCCTCCCAGCCGGCGAGCATGGCTGATCAGGCCAAGATTCTGAAAAGTCCGTTTTTTCTGGCTAACGTGGGATTGTCAATACTGGTCTTCACCGCCATGTTCACTGGCTACACGTATCTGGCTGAAATGCTGGAAAAGTCCGCTGGAATCGCTCCGGCGCAGGTCGGTTGGTGGCTGATGGGTTTCGGTGCCGTCGGGTTGGTTGGTAACTGGCTCGGTGGTCTGTGGGTCGACAAAAAACCGCTTGCTACCACGGCCGTCTTCAGTGTTCTGCTGGCCGTTGGCATGACCGCGTCGATGATATTGGCTGGCACCAGTATCGGCTTCGCCATTGCTCTGGGACTTTGGGGTATTGCCAATACGGCGCTCTATCCTGTTTGCCAGATTCGGGTCATGAAGGCGGCGTCGCAGGCGCAGGCACTGGCAGGCACGATCAATGTCTCTGCCGCCAACGGCGGTATCGCCCTCGGCGCCGTGCTCGGCGGCCTCAGCATTGCAGCATGGGGAGCGGGCAATGTCGGTTATGTGTCGGCGGGTATCTCCGTGCTGGCCGTCTTTGCCGCAGCGCTAGTCTCAAGACTGGCGCCGACTGCCTCGCGTCCTACTGCATGAAGCAGATCCCATCCAGTTGCCGGTTCGCTCATAAGGAGTTTCATTGATGCTTCAACCATCCATCGGACCCGTACCTGCAGAACTTGTCAGTCATCCCGGCTACCAGCGGGTGTTCAGGCCGGGGCGGCTGACATTTGGTTTCATCATGCCGCTGGAAGGCTATCCTGAATCGCCATTTCCGACATTGGAAAATCATCAGCAGTTGGCACGGATGGCTGACGAGGCGGGATTTTCTGCCTTGTGGCTGCGTGATGTTCCCTTCTATGACCCCAGCTTCGGCGACACCGGGCAGATGCTCGATCCGATGGTTTATCTGGGCTTTCTGGCTGCGCACACGCGCCGGATTGCCCTTGGCACGGCGGGGATCATCGCGACACTGAGGGAGCCCCTGATCGTGGCCAAACAAGCCGTGTCCGTCGACCAGTTGCTGGGCGGTCGCTTACTGCTCGGGCTGTCCACTGGCGACCGTGCGATTGAGTATCCGGCTTTCGATGCTGAGTATGAAAATAGAGCCGAACGTTATCGCGAGGCCTTCGGTCTGATCAAATCGGTCACCGAACACGACTTTCCTCGAGCAAAAACAACCCATTACGGGCGGCTCGATGGCGCCATAGACCTGATCCCCAAACCAGTCGGAAAGCGGATGCCGATGATCGTTGTCGGGCGCGCCCGGCAAGACATGGCGTGGATCGCCGAGCACAGTGACGGATGGATTTGGCATCTCAGCGATTTCAACCGCCTGCCACAACTCATTGCGCTGTGGCGTGAGAGTCATCAAGATCATTGGATCAAGCCGTATGGATACGGCACCATGTTCGACTTGTCCGAAGACCCGCATGAGCCGATGCGCATCATGGGCAACGGTGTTCGTGCTGGCCGTAATGCCCTCATCGAATTGTTCTACGCCCAGCAGGAACAGGGTGTCAGCCATGTTGCGCTCAACCTGAAGCCGCTGCGCAGGCCAGCCCATGACGCACTGGCAGAGTTAGCCGACTATGTGTTGCCACTCTTCCCGGCGGAGTAACTTTGTCTGCGCCACGTCACCTCAGGCCACCTCTTGCACGCGCCAGGCGTTGTTCGTGAAGTGCTGATTGCAGAAATGCACGGTGTTGACCGAAGTCGCAACGGCGTGTCGCCGGTCCATGTGGTCCCGACTTGTTGAACAAGGCTTTCACAGCAGTGATTGCGTCCGTCGTTACCGCAAGCCTGATTTTTTTGTGGGAGCGTCAATGGGCTTGGCATGACCATGGATTGATGACTATTAGCCCGGCAGCTTCGAAAGGCGACGTGTCGCGGGTGGCGACCGTAAAGCCATGCGTTGCGGCGATGGCAGCGATGTAGCCGTCTGCAGGCGCAATCGCCTGTCCAGCAATACGGGCACGGGCACGCAGCACGGCATAGGATTTCGAAGCAGGATCATCAAATGGCAGGAGGCGACCCACAAACAGCGGCAACACGCGGTGCTCGAGACTGTAATGCAGCGTGTCGCGGCGTTTTCCTTCTGGCAGCGCGGCGATGCCGAATCGCAACTCCGCGAGGCTGATGGTCGAGAGGTAGAGCGTTTCGATGTTCTGCGCGTCGATCCAGGCAAGGACGTTGGTGTTGCCTGTCGCTTTCAATGGCTCTGAAATGACATTGGTATCGAGCAAAATCATTCAAAGCGCATCGGTTCGACCGATGTCCTGTCCCGTTCGATCTCAAGATCGATGCCACCCACTTCACGGCCAATATCGGCGAGCAGCGTGCCGAGCTTGATCCTTCCTTCAGGGCGAACAGCACTTTCGAGAATCGCCCGAATTTCAGCCTCAGTACTGCGACCATGTGTGGCAGCACGCACACGCAGAGCGCGGTGTGTTTCATCGGGTAAGTTGCGAACAGTGACGGAGGCCATTACTTCCACTCCTTAAATTGAAGATCAACGATGGAATCACAGTATATCTGCCATCACTTTGGCAGCGTTGAAAAAAGTGATGTCGATTAGCGTTTGATGATACGACGCGGCCTTATCCGGGATAACGTGCGTGGCAAACCAGAATAGCGATTAGACCGGTATGAGATATAGATCCACCCGACGGCAGCATCGCGCGTTACTGCGCCGGCTTCGCCGCGTATTCATACTGCTCGGTATTGACATACGTGATGCGCCATTCGACCGGCTGGTTTTCATACGAATAGGCGGAGCGACCGATTTGCAGCAACGGCGTTCCCGCCGGGACTGCTAGCCACTCGGCGAGTTCGCCATCGGCGAGCGTGGCGCGGATGCGCTCTTCGGTGCGGATCACGTTGAGCTGGTAATTCTCCTGATAAAAATTGTAGAGCGTGTTGGTGCGCTGACGCAGCTGTTGCTCGGTCAATCCGGGGAACAACTGCTCGGGCAGCGTGATCACGTCGATGATCGGCTTGTTGCCATCGAGGCTGAGCCGGTTGATGAGTACGAACACCTTGCTGCCAGCGGCTACCCCCAGTTTTTCGCAAGCCAGCGCGTCGGCTTTACTCTTCGAAAACCGCACCAGCTCGACGGTCGGATAACTCTTTTGTCCGTCATGTCGGGTGATGTTAAAGAAGTGAAAAAAATGGTGATTGCGGTTGTGCGACACGACGAAGGTGCCGCGGCCCTGATGCCGCACCAGGATGTTTTCGATGACCAGTTCGTCGATGGCCTTGCGCAGCGTACCGATTGATACCGCAAACAGTTTGCAGAGTTCTTTTTCGGACGGGATCAATCCCCCCGGTTTCCATTCGCCTGCCGAGAGGGTGGCCAGTATGCGGCGTTTGACTTCTTTGTAGAGCGGTACGCCGGGCGTCGCTGAGGGGTCAAAGGGTTGCATCGAAGGTGCTCATGAAAAAGATTCTGGTCATTGCAGGCATCTGCCCGGCAATAGGCATAGTAACAGCCGAAGCAAGTAGTGGTCTATATCATATGATTGACAATGATGAACTATTTTTGTGTTGGCACATCCTCCTCCTGATGTTGCTGTTTTTTTTAAACATATATGAATGATATAGGTCATATAGTTGACTTAGGCGAGGATGGCTACTAAGATCAATGCGATCGAGTGACTGGTTGTCTTGTATTTGTAGTGCATTCGACCCGGCGCTTGACCCACACCACACCCTCAATTTCAGGAGCAGATCATGATTCACGTTGTATTGCACGACGCAAAAGATACGGTGGCAGTCGCTGTCGTCGAAGGTATTCAGGCCGGCACCGAACTGACCGCCTGGATCATGGACGATGACCGCATGATCTCGCTCAAGGCGCTGCAGGACATTCCGATCGGCCACAAGATCGCGTTGAAGGACATGACGGTGGGCGACACGGTGTTCAAGTACGGTGTCGATATCGGCAAGGTGGTGGCCAATGCCAAGGCTGGCGAGCATGCCCATGTGCACAACATCAAGACGAAGCGCTGGTAACCGCACTGGTCACCAACACGTCGCCACTTGATTGTCTCGATTCACCGCATCCACGTACCAGAGGACACACCATGATTAGCAAAGACTCCACCTTTCAGGGCTATCGCCGCGAAAACGGCCGCGTCGGTATTCGCAACCACGTCATCATCCTGCCGCTCGACGACTTGTCGAATGCCGCTTGCGAGGCCGTCGCCAATAACATCAAGGGCACGATGGCGATCCCGCATCCGTATGGTCGCCTGCAATTTGGCGCTGATCTGGATTTGCATTTCCGCACACTGATCGGCACTGGCTCGAATCCGAACGTCGCCGCCGTGGTGGTCATCGGTATCGAAGACAGCTGGACGCGCAAAATCGTCGACGGCATCGCCGCCACCGGCAAGCCGGTCATTGGTTTTGGCATCGAAGGCTATGGCGATCACGAGACCATTCTCAAAGCCTCGAAAGCGGCCCGCGAGTTCATGCAGAACGCCTCCGAAAAACAGCGCGAAACCTGCCACATCAGCGAACTGTGGGTCTCGACCAAGTGCGGCGAGAGCGATACAACGTCCGGCTGCGGTGCCAATCCGACTGTGGGCAATGCCTTCGATAAGTTGCACGCCATCGGCAGCACACTGGTATTCGGCGAAACCACCGAACTCACTGGTGGCGAAGACATCGTCGCGGCACGTTGCATCAATGATGAAGTGCGCAAGCAGTTCATGTTCATGTTCGATCGCTATCAGGATGTGATCAATCGCTACAAGACCTCCGACCTGTCCGACTCGCAACCGACCAAGGGCAACATCGCCGGTGGTCTGACCACGATCGAAGAAAAAGCGCTCGGCAATATACAGAAGATCGGCAAGAAATGTACCGTCGATGGCGTCATCGACAAGGCCGAAACGCCAACACATCCGGGACTCTGGTTCATGGATTCGTCATCGGCCGCAGCCGAGATGGTGACGCTGTGCGCGGCTTCCGGTTACGTCGTGCATTTCTTTCCGACCGGGCAGGGCAACATCATCGGCAATCCTATCCTGCCGGTTATCAAGCTGTGCGCCAATCCGCGCACGGTCCGGCTGATGAGCGAGCACATCGACGTCGATTGCTCCGGTCTGCTGCAGCGCGATATCACGCTCGATCAAGCCGGCGACAAGCTGCTCGAGATGATGATTGGCACCGCTAACGGTCGCCTGACCGATGCTGAAGTACTGGGACACCGCGAGTTCGTGTTGACCCGGTTGTACGAAAGCGCCTGAGTAGCCACCCCGTGCAGGGCCGCCGCCGCAGCGGGCGGCCCTGCACGTCGTCAAGAGGAGACCCAATGAAAATAGTCATTTCCGAATTCATGGACGAGGATGCGGTAGCCGCCTTGCGCGCCCGCTTCACTACCCGTTACGAACCGACGCTGGTCGATCGCCGCGCAGAGCTGCTGCCGTTACTGGCGGGTGCGTCCGCGCTGATCGTGCGCAACCGCACCGTCGTTGATGTGGCGTTGCTGGAGGCCGCTCCGGGCCTGCGCGTGGTTGGTCGGCTCGGTGTCGGGCTCGATAATATCGATGTGCCGGCCTGCGCCGAGCGCGGCATTACCGTCATTCCGGCGACCGGTGCGAACGCCGGTGCCGTGGCTGAATATGTGCTCGGTACGGCGATGGCGCTGCTACGTCTGGCTTACACACGCAGTGCCGAAACGGCTGCCGGTCAGTGGCCGCGTGCGGCCTTGTCCAGTGGTCGCGAGATTGCCGGCAAGACGCTGGGCCTGATCGGTTTTGGCGGCATCGGCCAGCTCACGGCGCGACTCGCGCAGGGCTTGGGTGTGCACGTCATCGCGCATGATCCGATGATCGACGACACCGCATCGGTCTGGCAGGCCAGCGGTGTCGCGGCGACGGCGTTGAGCAAGCTGCTGGGGCAGTCCGACATCGTCTCGCTCCATGTTCCGCTGACGGCGCAGACCCGCAACCTGATCGATGCGACTGCACTGGCGCGCATGAAGCCGGGTGCGCTGCTCATCAACAGTGCGCGCGGCGGCATTGTCGACGAGGTGGCGCTGGCCGCAGCCTTGCGCTCCGGCCATCTCGGTGGCGCGGCGATCGATGTCTACGACCAGGAACCGCTGGTCGCCGGCACGGGTTTTGCTGGTCTGTCGAACCTGATCCTGACTCCACATATCGCTGGCGTCACGCTGGAATCGAACATTCGTGTCAGTGCACTGATCGCCGAGCGCGTGGCCGCGCAGCTGCAAACCCCGTCGTAAAAATAATTCCGCGACGGATTCTCCGCGCACCCATTCCAAGGAACCTGCCATGACCACATGCACCCTCGACGAATTGACCCGGCTGGCCACGCAGGCGCTGGAGGCTGCCGGCGCAAGCCACAGCGCGGCGACTGCTGCGGCGCAGGCGCTGGTGTCGGCCGATGCGCAGGGACTGGCGTCGCACGGCGTCTCGCGCATCCCGCAATACACGACCTTCTTGCGCAATGGCCGTACCGAGTCGACGGCCACGCCGCGCATCGTGCAATCAAAAGGTGGCAGCTGCCTCGTCGATGCACAAAGCGGAATGGCCTACGAGGCCTGCGCGCTGGCAACGCAGACTGCGATCACGCGCGCCCGCGAATTCGGCATTGCCTGTGCGGGTGTCACCAATAGCAACCACTTCGGTGCGGCGGCCGTGCAGTTGGAGAGCATTGGCAAGGCGGGTCTGGTCGGACTGGCCTTCAGCAACTCTCCTGCGGCGATGCCAGCCTGGGGCGGCAAAACGGCGCTGTTCGGAACTAATCCGGTGGCGGCAATTTTCCCGCGCCGTGATGCCGACGCGCTGTTAATTGATCTGGCCCTGAGCGAAGCGGCACGCGGCAAGATCATGCTGGCGGCCAAGGAGGGGCGACCGATTCCGTCGGGCTGGGCGGTCGACAAGGATGGTGCGCCGACCACCGATGCCAAAGCGGCACTGGCCGGCTGCATGTTGCCAGTCGGTGGCGTCAAGGGGGCGATGCTGGCGCTGATGGTCGAACTGCTGGCGGTTGCATTGACTGGCGCGGCGTTTGGTTTTGAAGCCGATTCCTTCTTCGCCGATGCCGGCAACCAGCCGCGTCTGGGCCAGCTGTTTCTGGTCATTGATCCCGGTGCGATGGCCGGTTCCGACACCTATTATTCGCGCACCGAAACGCTGATCGCGATGATGCTGCGCGACGACGCGGTGCGCTTGCCGGGCGACCGTCGGCGCGTATTGCTCGCTGTCGCCACCCGCGACGGCGTCGTCGTGCCGGATGCGCTGTACCAGCAGATCACGGCACTGGCCGCGGGTGCCGTATGACGGCGCCCGTGATCCCGATCAAGCGCGCCGCCGATGAACAGCTCGAGGTCAAGAACACGACCTGCTACATGTGCGCCTGCCGCTGCGGCATCCGCGTGCATTTGCGTGCGGGTGAAGTGCGCTACATCGATGGCAATCCCGAACATCCGCTGAACAAGGGTGTCATTTGCGCCAAGGGGGCGTCGGGCATCATGAAGCAGTATTCACCGGCTCGGCTGACCCGGCCGCTGCTGCGCAAACCCGGAGCCGAACGCGGTGCTGCCGAGTTCACTGAAATCAGCTGGGAAGAAGCCTTCACGCTGCTCACCGAGCGCCTCGGCCACCTGCGCGCTACTGATCCGAAAAAGTTTGCGCTGTTCACCGGGCGCGACCAGATGCAGGCGTTGACCGGCATGTTCGCGCGCCAGTTCGGCACGCCGAACTATGCGGCACATGGCGGCTTCTGCTCGGTCAACATGGCCGCCGGCATGATTTACACCATCGGTGGATCGTTCTGGGAATTCGGCGGACCGGATCTGGAGCGGGCCAAGCTGTTCATCATGATGGGCACCGCCGAAGACCATCATTCAAACCCGATGAAAATCGCGCTGGCCAAGTTCAAGCGCTCCGGTGGCAAGTTCATTTCGATCAATCCGATCCGCACCGGTTATTCGGCAATTGCCGACGAGTGGATGCCGATCAAGCCGGGCACCGATGGCGCGCTGCTGCTAGCGCTGATCCGCGAAATCATCGAGCTTGGTCTGTACGACCGCGACTTCGTCGTGCGGTATACCAACGGCGGACAACTGGTCAAGCAGGACGAGTCGAGCGACGACTTCGGCCTGTTCGCCGAAGATGCCGGTACCGCCGTCGTCAATCCGATGTACCCGCAAAACAAGCTCTGGTGGGACCGTCATACCAACCGCCCAGTGGCGACTCATACCGAAGGGGCCGATCCGCTACTGCTCGGAAAATTCGTGCTCGACGATGGCACGGCGGTGGTGCCGGCATTCCAGTTATTGCAGGACCGGGTCAAGGACTACACGCCCGAGTGGGCCGCCGGGGTGACCGGTTTATCGGCCGACAGCATTCGCCGGCTGGCGCGCGAAATGGGCATCACCGCACGCGACCAGAAGATCGAACTGCCGATTCCGTGGACCGACAGCTGGGGCCGCGAACATGCCACCGTGACCGGCAATCCGGTCGCTTTCCATGCGATGCGCGGACTGGCGGCGCATTCGAACGGTTTTCAGACCAGCCGTTCGCTGGCGATCCTGATGTCGCTGCTGGGCACTATCGACCGTCCCGGCGGGTTTCGTCACAAGTCACCTTTTCCGCGCGCGATTCCGCCGAGTGCGAAACCGCCGAACAGCCCGAAAGCCGTGCAGCCGAATACGCCGCTGGCTGGCATGCCATTAGGCTGGCCGGCTGATCCGGATGATCTGTTCGTCGAGGACGACGGCACGCCGGTGCGCATCGACAAGGGTTTTTCGTGGGAGTACCCGCTCTCGGTTCACGGGCTGATGCACAACGTGATTACCAACGCGTGGCGCGGGGACCCGTATCCGATTGATACGCTGATGATCTTCATGGCCAACATGGCCTGGAACTCGTCGATGAACACCACCGACGTGCGCAAGATGCTCAACGATAAGAACGCGGACGGTGAGTACAAGATTCCGTTCCTGGTGGTCTGTGATGCGTTCGAATCCGAAACCACCGCTTTTGCCGACCTGATCTTGCCCGACACGACTTACCTCGAACGGCACGACGTAATGTCGATGCTGGACCGGCCGATTTCGGAATTCGACGGGCCGATGGATTCGGTCCGCATTCCGGTGGTGCCGCCGAAAGGCGAGTGCAAGCCGTTTCAGGAAGTGCTGATCGAACTGGGCGGGCGGCTTGGCTTGCCGGCCTTTGTGCGACCGGACGGCAGCCGCAAGTTCCGCGACTATCCGGACTTCATCGTCAACTACGAAACCGAACCGGGTTCCGGCATCGGCTTTCTGGCCGGTTGGCGCGGCAAGGGCGGCGAGAAGTCGATGAAGGGCGAGCCGAACCCGCGCCAGTGGGAGATGTATGCCAACAATAACTGCGTCTTCCATTACAAGCTGCCGCCGTCCTACAGCTACATGCGCAACTGGAACAAGGGCTATCAGGAGTGGGCGCAACGGATGCGACTGCGCCGTTTTGCCGATCCGATCCTGATCCATCTGTATTCGGATGTACTGCAAAAATTCCGGTTGGCAGCGCAAGGCAAGCGGCCCGGCAAACAGCCGCCGGACCATCTGCGCGCGCGCATCGCGACCCACTTCGATCCGTTGCCGTTCTATGCCGAGCCGCTCGAAACGCAGGTGGCTGACACCGTCAAATACCCGCTCAATGCGGTGACGCAGCGACCGATGGCGATGTACCACTCGTGGGATTCGCAAAACGCGTGGCTGCGCCAGATTCATACTCACAACTACCTGTTCGTCAATCCGCTGCTGGCGCGATCGCATGGCATCGAGGATGGCGGCTGGATGTGGGTCGAATCGATGTGGGGCAAGGTGCGCTGCATGTGCCGCTACAGCGAAGCGGTCGAGCCCGGCACGGTCTGGACCTGGAATGCGATCGGCAAGGCGTCCGGTGCGTGGCACCTCGACCCCGATGCCAACGAATCGCAAAAAGGCTTTTTGCTCAACCATCTGCTGTCG
>JBLHLW010000065.1:0-22338 GCA_047621345.1 Minisyncoccia bacterium
CACCCACGGCGATTGCAGTGCTGCAAAGTGAAAATACAAATACAAATACAAATACAAATACAAATACAAATACAAGCACAAATGCACTCATGCTTATTGATAGCTGGGTAGAGCAGGCGCCACAAGGACACCAGGTCAGCTACCAGCGTGTTGCCGAACAAATTAAAGCGTGCTGGGAATCGGGAGAAACGCAGCTTTCTTTGCGCGGCGAGAGCATCACCAGCCTCCCTCCTTTGCCGCCAACATTGACCTCATTGGATATGCGTGACTGCGCCAGTCTCACCACGACACCAGATGTCTCCAGCATGACTGCGTTGACAAATTTGACTATTTTTAATTGCGCAGGAATCACCACCGTGCCGCATTTATCGGGGTGTCATGCGCTGTCCTCCTTAGATATTCGCGATTGCGCCGGTCTTACGAATGCGCCGAATATTGCCGGGTGTACCGCATTGAGTAATTTGAGTATTCGCGGTTGCCCCAGTCTCACCGCGATGCCGGATGTTTCCTCGTGTACTGCGTTGAGTCGCCTGGACATGCGCAATTGTCCGCTGACCAGCCTTCCGGAAGATATCCTGGCGTTGCCGCAGCATTGTCATATTTTATTGACTGTTGATCATTTGTCCGATTCGGTCCGTAACCGGCTTGAAGCGACCATGAACGCGCCTGAGTATGCAGGTCCAAGGATTGAATTTGATATGGGAAGACGTGATATCACGTGGTTACGTCCACTCTCGGACGAGATCACAACCTGGATGTTTGAAACGCGTCGCAGCGACAATACCAATTCACAGATTAACTGGGACGATCACTCTGAAGAGAGCACACAGCCTTTTTCGACATTTCTTGCCCGATTGCGAGAAACGCAAGATTATCGCGGTACTCAGACGAAGGCGCAATTTCAACAGCGTGTCTGTTCGGTCATTGACCAGCTTCAAAAACCAGACCATACCGAACTGCGCGCCCTGTGCTTTTCTCAAGCAGCTGAAGCGATAAGTACTTGTGGCGATCGCGTCGCGTTGGCCTTCCTCGATATGGAAACCGCCTGTGCAACCCGACGCATTGAGTGTGACGTCAACGAGGGTGCTTACGATAACAACTTGTCTGGGCTTGTGGCCCTTGGACGCGGGATGCACCGCTTGCAGACACTGCAAACGATCTCGCGCGAGAAAGTAGCGACGCTCCATTTCGTGGATGAAATTGAAGTGCATCTAGGCTACCTGGTCAACTTGTCGCAAGAGTTTGCACTGCCGGTACGCATGCAATCGATGCTATATCCACGTTGCGCCTGTCTGAGCGATACGGATATCGACGCGGCCCGACAACGCTTGAGCACGGATGAGAACCACAACGACCTCGTTGCCTATCTGTCGAATTGGCACCCGATGGATTTATTTTTGAAGAGGCATCACGCGCAGGTTTTTGCTGAAGTTTCCGACGCAGTGAGTGCACGTGTTATCGAGCAAAAGCAAGCACTTCAAGGGCAGTTCGATGGACTTGATCCCGCCAGCGACGATTACGAGCAACGCTGCCGTGAACTGATAAAGCAATTCAATACGCTCGACACCACCATCTCTGCCAAGTTGAAAGGTGACCTGATCAGGGAAAAAGTAAATTTCAGTCTTCTCGATTGATCTGAAGCACTAGGCATGATCTTAGAAATCCCATTCTTTGCAAAGTACTGTCGCCGATGGGCTGGCAGTGTTGCCCGCTATGGCCTAGGCCCTTCAGGAAGAGCATTGATGCATCCTAGTTGCCGCGTCGAGTAGTTTTACTGGGTCTCTCTGGCTTCAATTAATTCACTCAAGTCGATTTACTAGATTAATAATTGACGGTCCGTTTGAGGCAGATCAATCAATCGTATTGATGCACTTCAAAATCAAGAGATGATTGAAGTAGGATTCAAACCGTCCTTTTCCAAGCCTCCTCCCGATACCAAGCAAACACCACACCGACTGTCGCCATCCCGCTTCAAAGTTATCCTTAAAAGTCAGGAACTGGGCGGGTTGCCAACCGTTATCACATCGTCTAGGTAGCCTGCCCGGGAGGATCGAAGATGCCGTATTGGCGTAACAGCAATGTGTTGTCGCGAGCGGACAGTCATGATGCCAACGCATCCACATTGATATATCCTGAAAGCAATGTTTCCCCTTAGAAATAGAAGTTCGGAAATCATCGCTTGATGGCATTGATATGTTGGTATCGATGATCCTGACAATCTTTGCTTCGGACAACCGCCACCAATCTCCATCTGGTGCAAGTGGCATCTAGCGGTCGATGCCGGCTTGGTTGAACCCGGATTCGTCGTGTTTAGAAGTAGAAGTAGAAGTAGATAAATTCATCTCCGATGGCTATAAGCCGGGCATTAATCTTCGCCGATGCGCGCAGGCCATTGAAGCAAAAAAGACTGAGGGCGCCATCGGCGTTGCTGTGTTTATTCGCCTGTTCGCTACCAGACGCCCAAACGCTGTTTGTAATCAGAAAGTGTCAGCCTAATCGGAGATGAATTACGGAAACTATCGTCCTCGGCTTTGAAGTGCACCAGCGACTTGATTTACATGACATCACAAAACGTCACAATCATGCCACCGGCTAGCCGCTTATTTACACACCAGGAAATGCAAAATGAAAATCTCAAAGGCTTGCAGATCACTATTTTTGGGCGCCTTGTTGTGCGTACCCATTTGGGCTTCGGCCCAGACGGTGGACAGTTTCACAGTTATCAATGCGGACACCGGAGCCGACATTGCCACATTTACGTCGAGCGGCACGGTCTCGGCGAGCAGCGCCAAGCACTTCCGCGTGCGAGCGAATGCGAGTAGCGCCAAGAGCGTGGTGTTTACCGACGCCATCTCCATCCGGACAGAGAGCGCCGCGCCGTACACCTACAGTGGCACGTCATCGGGTGTGTACAAAAAAAATAAATGGATCCCCGCTGTAGGCACTTATGTCATTCAAGCCACGCCGTTTTCCGGCACACGCGGTACCGGTACGGCTGGTGCAGTGGCCGCGCTTACACTAACAATCACCGGTGCAACCACTCCCACCACGATTGCGGCTCCTGCACCAACCGTGATTGCGCACGCCTATCTCAAAAACAGCGGCCCCGATAAAAATCCCCTCAAAGGGTGGGGCAACGGTGCCTCAAAAAATTACCCAGAAGCGACTGTGGGCTTCACCTACATCAGCTGGGAGGGCTTTGAACCTACAAATGGTGTGTACGATTTTGCGTATGTAGAGGATCGACTAAGTAAGCCAGGTACCCTGAATAGACACGTCGTCATCCGTCTCTTCTGTGATTGGAAGATAACGGACGCTGAGTCCAACTGCCCAAAATGGCTCTACACCGAAATGGGAGTAAATCGGATTCAGGGCGATAACAACACCCATCTCACTGATTACAATAATCCGAATTTTGTCAAAAAAGCTGTGCAGGCGATTCAGGCACTTGCCACAAAGTACAACGATGACCCTCGTTTTTATTCGGTCGAACTGGGAATCCTCGGCTCCTATGGCGAGTGGCACACATCGGGTTTCAGGCAAGGTGGCGTGGGTTATCAAACTAGTGACGCTACAAAAAACACGATCATCAATGCCTACAAAACCAATTTCAATAAAGTCAAAATTCAGGGCCGCCAACCCTATGCGGAGCCACTCACGTCGACCGGCGGGATTGGCTTTCACAACGACTACTTTGTACCCAACAACAAACACCACGATCAATTCGACAATGCATTGATAGCCGGTGGGCAGTGGTTGAACGGCCCGATTGGGGGGCAGAGCCGCCCGAATAGCTCCATAGAGCAAACTGACGCAGAGAGATACGCCCTGTACGCTACGCCGGAGGGGGCAAGGATGATTGCTGCTGGCCACTATTCATGGCTGACTATCGGCGCATATAAAGTCGAGCCAGGCGATCCCTACTACGATGCCTATATGAAATTGCACCGCATGATGGGTTACAACTTCCAGATCGAGTCGGCGAATTTCCCGGATTCTCTGACGTCGAATGCAACTATGCCGGTGGCGTTGACGGCAAAAAATATCGGCGTGGCACCGCTCTATTTTGACTGGCAGGTTCAATTTGCCCTGCTGGACAATAAGGATCAACCAGTCATTCTGTCGTCGCCCAGTTTTCGATTGACGACCGTTAAGCCGGGTGACACGTTCACTTTGTCCTCCAATTTACTTCCCCGCAACGCCAGTCCCGGAAACTATCGGCTAGCTGTCAGGATCATCCAGCCGGGTGCCGATGCCGTAAAACCTGCACCTTGGAAACTCGATGCCAGGAATACCTATATTCTCTTTGCGAATGACTTATCCACCTTGGAAGGTAGTTGGAATACCGACAACGCGCTGAAAGGCGGATGGTCGATCTTGGGACCAATCTCAGTACGCTAGGGTAAATTTTTCTTGGTTAAGGGAATGGACGTGATTCAAGGCGTCGGTACACTTCAAAATCAAAGAACGCTTGATGACATCAGGCGGATCAATTTTTTCTGGGGTGTCCCGGCGCCAAACGTCCGTGTTTTATAGCCTGCAGGACTATTCAAGTCCCAGCATCATTGGCGATCAGGCCTTGCGTAATACGTCAGAAAACATTTCAGCTGCGGGCATCTTTGGGTTTGCCTCCCTTTGGCCAGTCGCCCGCTTTACCCGGATAAACCAGGCGCGGCTGATTGGGCGTTGACCTGACCGGCGAGGATGGCCGCGTTGGCAAATACCGGCAGCCTGATGGTGTTGAACATGTTGTTTGCATGGTTTTTACGCTTACGCAGGGGGCTACTAAAAATCCTTGGTGTGCAGTCGTTGCAATTTGCTCGCTAACGATGCCGCTGACAACGCGCCGAGGTGCGTGTCGACCAACCGTCCGCTGCTATCGTAAAACAGCGTCGTCGGTAAGGCGGTCGAACCGATTGCCTTGCCGAGCAGCGTGCCGCCATCTAGTAAAACGTTGCTTAGTACGAACAATTCTTTTGCCAAATAGTTCGTAGCAACAACCGCACTCTCGCCTTGATTGACGAAGACAAATGTGACGCCGAGTTCGTGCTGCTGGGCTGCCGATAGCACTGGCATTTCGCGGCGGCATGGCGGGCACCAGCTAGCCCACAAATTGACGACCATCGGCTTGCCTCGGGATTGCGCTGCCAGCGTGGTCTGCGCTCCGGCGAGCGTCGTCAGTACAACAGTCGGTAGCGGTGCCAGACTCGTCATGCGCAACATGCCCGGCGCGCCAGACATGCTCCATGCCAGTACTCCGGCCAATAATCCCAGCATCAATGGTCGGCGCAAGACCGGCTTGCGCCAGCCGCGCCACACGACAAACAACAACGCGACACCAACACCAGTCCAGCGCTCGAAGCCGCCATCGCGCACATCCAGAATCGTCCATGGTGCTTGCCAGTATTGATCGAACCACATCAGCACGAACACTAGCCGGGCCGCCAGTAGTGCAACCAGCAGCATTTCGGTCAACGTATCGACGATGCCAACATGCTGGCGACGCCCGACGAGATGGCCGACACCAGCGGCGACCAGTAATGACAATGCCAGTAACAAGTGACTCACCTGCATCGTCAACGGTCCAAGACTGATGTTCAACATCAGATAACCGCCGGCTTTCTGGCGAAGGCGTCGACAGCGTGGCGATAACGGACAAACGGCGGTTTGTCCGGCGTGCTCTCGGGTAGCAGCGATCTACTTGTCGAAGGCGTCACTAGCGTCGCCCAAAGAAGAGTGTAAATTTAGTCGAAGGCAGGCAGGGTGGGCAACACGACCGCTTTACCCGCATCGCGCCAACCATCGTAACCACCGGCGATCGATTGCACGTTGCGATAGCCCATGTCGAGCAGGGCGGACGCAGCCAGCGCGGCGCGACCGCCGGTCTTGCAATACAGAACGATATTTAAATCAGGTGCAGCGAACTCGGGTTTGCTGCTCATCGTGAATTCCATCATCCCACGCGAGATCGCCAGCGCACCCGGGAGATGACCGGCCGCGTATTCATCCACTTCGCGTACATCGAGCACGACATCGGCATTGCGGACGGCCAGTTCGGCATCGTCCAGTGCGACTTCGCGGATACGGGTTTTAGCGGCAGCGACAAGTTCGAGAGCAGTTTTCATTGAAATATCCATTTTTAATGTGAAGAACGCGATCAGCCTAACAGGTCAGGCCAGACCTTGTTCCTTGAGACGCCGGTACAAGGTCCGTTCGCTGATGCCCATGCTTTTAGCCAATTCACTCCGTGTTCCCTGAAATGTCGCCAGCACGTGGTCCAGCGAGTTGCCGGCTGATGGCTGATCGGTCACTGGTTGCGGCGCGGCGGGCAAGTAGGCCGCGCGAATAACGCCATCGTCAGCAAACAGGCGGGCGCGCTCGAGCACGTTGCGCAATTCGCGGATGTTGCCGGGCCAGCCACGCTGCTGTAGTTGGACCAATGCATCTGGCGTGATGGTCAACTCGTGTTTGCCGGTATCGGTGCGCTGCAAGAAGGAGTTGACCAACAAGGCAATATCGTCAGCACGCTCGCGCAGCGGTGGTAGCACGATGGGAAACGCGCTGATGCGGTAGTACAGGTCCTGACGGAATTCGCCTTGCGCCATCATGGACTCAAGTGGCTTGTGGGTCGCCGCGACCAGCCGGAAATTGGCATGCAGGGTCTCGATGCTGCCGACGCGGCGGTAGGTGCCGGACTCGATCAGTCGCAGCAACTTGACTTGCATGCCGAGCGGTACATCGCCGATTTCGTCAAGAAATAACGTGCCGCCTTGTGCGGTGTCGACCAGCCCGGGTTTGCGCGCGGTGGCGCCCGTGAAAGCGCCTTTTTCGTGGCCAAACAATTCGCTCTCGAACAGCGTGTCGGTCAGTCCAGAGCAGTCGACGACCACGAAGGGGCCACTGGCGCGCTCGCTGGCTTCATGGACAGCGCGGGCAAACAATTCTTTCCCGGTGCCGGATTCGCCGAGTAGCAGTACCGGCAGCATCGATGGCGCGACCCGCTGTAACGCTGCCAGTGCCGCGTTGAAGGAGGCCGAGCGTCCGACTAATCCCTCGTTGCTGGGTCTTGCCGAGGCGCTGCGCACGACGGCCAAGCGTTCGACGTAGGCTGTGATGACGCCGTCATCGTCAAAGATGGGGCGCAGTTCGACATCGACATGTTCCGGGCCACGCGGCGTGTGATGAATGTGCAGGACCCGGTCAGGGCCGCGCAATTCCTGCGCTTTTTTCATCGGACAGTGCTCACCGGCCTGGTCGCACGGCACGTTGTAATGATGCGAGACCTGATAACACTTGTGGCCAATGAACGGTTTGCCGACGCTGGCAAACTGACGCTGATAAGCGGTATTGGCAGCGAGGATGTTGTAGTCCGGGTCGAGCACGATCATCGGATGCGGTTCATGCTCGAGGTACGAGACCAGGGATTGCACTTGCGACTTGATCGGCAAGGCGCGATCGTCGGTGAGGAAAGGAATAGTAGGCATGGCCCGACTGTGCTGCAGTACTGCCACAACTGTCAAGGAAAACTGCCAATTGGCAGTTCGTTGTATTTGCCCGCAAGTGACGCCATCAATAAATCTGCATTAAATCAATTACCTAGCTGCACGACCTGGCTTGTCCACGCTTGGTACGGTATTTGCAGCAGCTTAAGACGAACTTTAGGAGATCCCGCATGAACACAACAATTACTCGTACCGCGTCCCTTCAAGTAGAAGGCTTCTTTGATCCCGCTACCTGGACCGTCAGTTATCTGGCGCTCGACACGACCACCGGGCAGTGCGCGCTGATCGACAGTGTGCTTGATTACGATGGCAAGTCCGGTCACACCAGCACCGGCAGCGCTGACAAGCTGATCGCCCGGGTGCGCGAACTGGGCGCCTCGGTGCAATGGATACTGGAAACCCATGTCCATGCCGATCATTTATCCGCCGCGCCGTATTTGAAAGAACATCTTGGTGGCCAGATCGGTATCGGTCAGCACATCAAGGCGGTACAAAAAGTCTTCGGCACGCTGTTCAATACCGGAGCAGAGATGGCGCGTGATGGCAGTCAGTTCGATCACCTGTTTGCCGATGGCGATAGCGTGCCGCTCGGGGCGCTGCAGCTACGCGCGATGCATACACCTGGCCACACGCCGGCCTGCATGACCTACGTCATCGCCGATGGCGCCGATACCGCTGCCTTTGTGGGCGATACCTTGTTCATGCCGGACTACGGCACTGCACGTTGCGATTTTCCGGGTGGCGATGCACGCACCCTGTTCAGTTCGATCGGCAAAGTGCTGGCGTTGCCCGACAACACCCGGCTCTACCTGTGTCATGACTACTTGCCGGGTGGACGGGATGTGTGTTTTGTCAGTACCGTCGCCGAAGAGCGCGCTGACAATATCCATGTGCATGCAGGTATTAGCGAAGCTGATTTTGTTGCGATGCGCACCAAACGTGATGCCACGCTGTCAATGCCGACGCTGATCCTGCCCTCCGTGCAAGTGAACATGCGTGCCGGTCATCTGCCTGAGCCAGAAGCCAATGGCACACGCTATTTGAAGATTCCGCTCAACGCAGCTTGATTGATGTCATCTGATTCACCAACAAATTCTCAAGGAGACAGGCATGGACATTCGCCCACTTGCCGCAGGACTGTCGGTGTCGCCGCAACTCCTGCCAACTGATCTTGCCGCCGTCGCTCAAGCGGGTTTTCGCGCAATTATCTGCAATCGTCCGGATGGCGAGGGTGCCGATCAACCTCTGTTTGCCAAAGTTGCCCGCGCGGCGCAGGAAGCCGGCCTCGAAGCGCATTACCTCCCGGCTGAATCCGGCAAAGTCACTGACGAGCAAGGCGTCGCTTTCGGCGTGCTGCTGGCCACTTTGCCAAAACCGGTACTGGCTTATTGCCGTACCGGAATGCGCTCGACCACGATGTGGGCACTGGGCGCCTCCGGCCAGCAAACCTTGCCGGAGATACTTTTCGCGGCCCAGCAAGCGGGTTTCGACATGAAAGGGGTGGTGCGCCGCATCGCTAATCAGGGCCGTGCGCCGGTCGAAGTGGCGCAAGCCGAGCACGCCGTCGTCATCATCGGCGGCGGTGCGGCCGGGATTGCTACTGCGGCCAGCCTGCTGGCGCGCAGTCCGGGACTGGACATCGCCATCATCGATCCAGCCGACGTGCATTATTACCAGCCGGGCTGGACGCTGGTCGGTTGCGGTGTTTTTGATGCGGCCGAGACGGCGCACACGATGGCGTCGACAATTCCGCATGGCGTGCACTGGATCAAGTCGGCGGTCGCCGCGTTTGAGCCGGAACGCAACGCCGTCATTCTCGATGGCTGTCGCGTCGTCAAGTACCAGCAACTGGTGGTCTGTCCCGGCCTCAAGCTGAACTGGCAAGCCATCGAAGGCTTGCCAGAAACGCTGGGACGTAATGGCGTCACGTCGAATTATTTGTATCATCTCGCGCCGTACACGTGGGAACTGGTGCAGCAATTGCGCAAGGGCAGGGCGATTTTCACCCAGCCGCCAATGCCGATCAAATGCGCCGGCGCACCGCAAAAGGCCATGTATTTGTCGGCCGATCACTGGAAACGCAGCGGGGTACTGGACCAGGTCAACATTGAATTCTGCAACGCAGGAGCGGTGCTGTTCGGGGTTGCCGCCTACGTCCCAGCGCTGATGGAATACATCACTGCCTATGGCATCGACCTGCAGTTTGGCAATACCCTGACCAGCGTTGATGGTCGCGCCAAAACTGCCACGTTCAGTTGCGCCAATGCCGATGGCAGCAAGCAACTGGTCACGCGGGAATTCGACATGCTGCATGTGGTGCCGCCGCAGATCGCACCTGATTTCATACGGGCGAGTCCGCTGGCCGATGCCGCCGGCTGGATTGACATCGACCCGGCTACCCTGCGTCATAAAACCTACGTCAACATCCATGCACTCGGCGATGCGGGCAATAGCAGCAACGCCAAAACCGCTGCCGCAGCACGCAAGCAAGCGCCAGTGGTGGCCCACAACGTTCTCGCCGCCATGGGCAAACTGGCCGGCACTGCCAGTTATGACGGGTATGGTTCGTGCCCGCTGACGGTCGAGCGGGGCAAGATCGTGCTGGCCGAATTCACGTACGGCGGCAAGGTCGCGCCCAGCTTTCCGGCTTGGCTGATCGACGGCACCAAGCCGTCCCGACTGGCATGGCTGCTCAAGGAGCGCATCTTGCCACCGCTCTACTGGAAAGGCATGCTCAAGGGGCGGGAATGGATGGCCAAGCCTGAACTGACTGACCTGCGATGACCATTCTGCTGTTGGGTTTTACGGTCGGCATCATTCTGGCCCTGACCGGGGCAGGGGGCGGCATTCTGGCTGTGCCGTTATTGGTGTTTGGTGCCGGTTTGGGATTAGCCGATGCCGGACCAATCGGACTGATGGCAGTGGGACTGGCGGCGACTTTGGGTGCCATCCTCGGCTTGCGCAACAAGACCGTGCGCTACAAGGCGGCCCTGCTGATTGCCGGTGCCGGCATCGTCTGCTCGCCGCTCGGTCTCTGGCTGGCGCAACGAACGCCGAATCGGCCCTTGTCCATCGTATTTGCGGTGGTGTTGCTGTATGTCGCATTCCGGACGTTCAAAAAAACCCTGCCAACCGTGACGGTCGATGTGCCCGACACGGCGCCGATACCGCCGTGCAAGATGGATGACACGCGCGGCAAGCTGAGCTGGACCGCTCCGTGTGCCTGGGCGCTAGCGGTGTCCGGCATGTTGGCCGGATCGCTGTCGGGATTGCTCGGTGTTGGTGGTGGATTCGTGATGGTACCGGCCTTGCAGCGCTATACCAACCTGAGCGCGCAATCGGTGGTGGCCACATCGCTGGCAGTGATCTCGCTGGTGTCGATGTCGGGCGTGGTCGCCAGCGCCGTGACCGGGCATTTGCAATGGGTGGTCGCGATTCCGTTTTCTGGCGGTGCCATAGCTGGCATGCTGGCTGGCCAGCTAGTTGTTGCGCGTCTGGCCGGACCACAATTGCAGCGCGCTTTTGCGGTCATATCGGCTCTGGTGGCGATCGCATTACTGGTTCGGGCGCTGGCGTAAGTTCCCTGTGCCTGCGTATTCGGTGCAATGCCCACCACGGCGCTCAAATACTCTTAATAGTCACCAGTAAAAAGTGACTATCGATCCTGCCTTATCATGGCGAAGCAAAAAACCTGTAATAAAAATACTTATTTAAGTGACCCGTATATGGAACCATCTTTTGATAGATGTGTCGTAGGGCAGGCTTGAAATTTATGAAGTAACAACGCAGCAACAGGGACAGGATAAACACACATGGATTTCACCGTAAGCGTCCTGCTGGGCACTTTTCTGCTATCGATCGCAGCGCTGTTCATTTTCATCTGGTCGATGTCGAAAGGATTGTTCGGTGATGGCGTCGCTGCCGCCACGGAAATTTTCAGCAAGAACGAGCTAGGCACGGTTGAAGACCCTGCCGCCACCGCACTCCAAAAAGGCGGTCTGCAACGGGCAATGGGCACCGTCGATGAACGCATGACCGAAGAAGATGAAGAAACGCGCGCCCGCGCTGACCATTCAACATCACTGGTGGTCGGGGTCTGCCTGACGCTGGCTGTTGTCTGGCTTGTGCTAGCCTCGATGGCTGGGTTGATCTCGTCGATCAAACTCCACTCACCCGATTGGTTGGTGCAGTACGCTTGGCTGACCTTCGGTCGTATCCGGCCAATTCACCTGAACCTGATTGCTTACGGTTGGTGTTCGCTGGCGGGTATCGGCGTGGCTATCTGGCTCATTCCGCGCTTGCTCAAGACAGAACTGGTTGGTGCCAAATATGCATTGGTCGGCGGCGCGCTGTGGACCATCGGCGTATTCGCCGGAATTGTCGCGATCGGCATGGGGTATTCGGATGGACTCGAATGGCTGGAATTTCCGTGGCAGATTGATATCTTGCTCGTCCTCGGCGGTGCATTGGTTGGATGCCCGCTGTGGCTGACGCTGTTGCAGCGCAAAGTGGACCATCTATATGTGTCGGTCTGGTACATCGGCGCCGGATTGCTGTGGTTCCCTATTTTATTTCTGGTAGCTAACTGGCCAGGTCTGCATTTTGGTGTGCAGCAGGCAACAATGAACTGGTGGTTTGGTCACAATGTGCTCGGCCTGTGGTTCACCCCGCTCGGGCTCGCCGCCTCGTATTACTTCATTCCGAAAGTGCTAGGCAAGCCGATTCACTCGTATAACTTGTCTCTGCTGGGTTTCTGGTCGTTGGCATTTTTCTATAGCCAGGTCGGTGGTCATCACCTGATCGGTGGCCCGATCCCGTCATGGCTGGTGACGATCTCCATCGTTCAAAGCATGATGATGGCGATCCCGGTGTTCGCTGTGGCGGTGAACCAGCACATGACGATACTGGGCAATTTCCGCGCACTGGCGTATTCGCCAACGTTGCGCTTTATCGTGTTGGGCGCACTCATGTACACCGCAGCGTCGATCCAAGGTTCGATGGAAGCACTGCGCGCAGTAAATACAATTACCCATTTCACGCATTACACGGTGGCCCATGCGCACCTCGGTTTGTACGGCTTTTTCTCGATGGTGATGTTCGGTTCGATTTACTTCATCATGCCGCGCGTAATGAACTGGGAATGGCCGTATCCGAAACTGATCTCACTGCATTTCTGGCTGGTACTGATCGGTTTCGCGATCTACTTCATCTGGCTGAGCATCGGTGGCTGGTTGCAAGGACTGGCGATGCTCGACAAGGACACGACCTTCATGCAATCGGTGGCGATCACGCTGCCCTACCTCGAAGCGCGCTCGATTGGTGGCGGCTTGATGACGCTCGGCCATTTGGTCTTCGCCGCGCACTTTTTTGCGATGGGTTGGAAATTCGGACCGAAACGACTCGGTGCCGCGTTAATGGGTGACTCATCGGTGCTGGGCTTGACGTCGCGTTTGACCAGCAAAGGAGCCACAGCATGAGCGCCGGAAAAAGTTTTTGGGAAATGGACGAACTGCGCCTGATCATCGGCGCCATGGTAATTCTCGGCGGTGCCACTGGCATCCTGGTCGTACTGCCGTATTTGTTGCTTGAAGACGTGCGTCCACCGGCGGGATTAAAACCCTATACCGACCAGCAGTTGCTGGGTCGTCAGACCTACATTGCCAATGGCTGTGTGTATTGTCATTCGCAGCAACCGCGCGATATCAAGCAAGCGCCGGATGCCACACGCGGTTGGGGGCGCGCTTCGGTCGCCGCCGATTATGCGTACGACACGCCACACCTGCTCGGTACGATGCGTACCGGTCCTGACCTGCTTAACATCGGTGCACGCCAACCGAGCATGGACTGGCACCTCGGTCACTTGTATCAGCCGCGGGCCTACACGCCAGGTTCGATCATGCCCGCCTATCCGTATCTGTTCGAAGTCCGGCAGGGCGTCGCCAAGCCGGGTGAAACTGTGCTCAACCTGCCGCCTAACCTGACTAAGGAAGGCCAAGTTGTTATCGCCAAACCAGAAGCCGTCGCGCTGGTGAACTACCTGCAAGCCATGGATAGGACTTATCCGGCCTTGCCGCCGCTGCCGGTCCCTGCTGTGCCACCTGCGAAAGAAACACCATGAGCAAGCCAACACGCCCGAACGGTAGCCAGCAACGCGACCGCGAAAACGCCGATCCCGACGAAAGCGTGCGGCCATTGCCCTGGTTTCTGGTGATGTTCCTCGGTGCGATGGCGATGTGGGGTGGTTTTTACATCTACATCACGCCTTCCGGTGAAGACTCGGCCTACGGCGACCAGCGCACCGTTGAAACGTTACGGCCACCGGTCCCGGTCGCCGCTGGCGGGGGCGGAGCGCTCGTTGATGGCAAACTGATTTATGGCGGCAAATGTGCTGCTTGCCATCAGGCCACTGGCCTCGGCGTGGCCGGCGTCTTTCCCCCACTGGCCGCATCAGAGTGGGTCACCGGTGATGAAAAAATCCTGACGCACATCTTGCTGCACGGCATCGTCGGCGAGCTCGAAGTCAAAGGTGTTGTCTACAAAGGCGCGATGCCGGCCTGGGCAATGATGAGTGATGACGAACTGGCCGGCGTCATGACCTACATCCGAGGTGAGTGGGGTAACAACGCCGCACCGATCACGGCGGCGACGGTCAAGACCGAACGGGAAGCAACCAAGGCGCGCACCTCGCCTTACAACGGTGGTGCAGAGCTCAAGCCGGCGTCCTGAGACGCCAACTGCCGGTCTCCTGCAGACGTTTGCAGCCAGCCTGTGCGCGTTGTTGCTCGGGCTGGCGGTGATTTTGCTCGCTACGGATGGTGGTCATGCGTTCACCACGGAAGCGTTGCGGCGCGGGCAAGTTGCCCGCGCGCCGCAAGCACTTCCCGACTTCAGCTTGCGTGATCGGACCGACCAGCCCGCCATGTTGCGTCAGTTGCTGGCCAGCGACGGCCGGGTGCAAATCGTCGACTTTGTCTATACCCGATGTCAGACCGTCTGCAGTGTGCTTGGCTCGGTCTATCAACAATTGCAGCAACAACTGCTTGCGCGCGGCCTGCAAGACAAGGTTGGCTTGCTGACGATTAGCTTTGATCCGGTCAACGATGATGCTGCTGCGCTGCAGGACTATGCGGCCCGCCTGCGCATGGATCCGGCCGCGTGGCAGATTGTCACGCTGGCCAACGTAACCGATCGTCGTCGCCTGCTGGATGCGTTCGGCATCATGATCGTCCCGGCACCGCTGGGTGAATTCGAGCACAACGCAGCGCTGCACATCATCGATCCGGATGGACGATTGGTGCGCATCGTCGATTACGAAGCGATCAGCCAGGTCATCGATATCGCTCTGGCAACGCCCCGATGAGGCGTCTGTTGCTGGCCCTCGCCATCACGGTTTTTGCGGTGGGTTTGTCGTCGCCACCCTGGCGTTATCTGATCGAGCAGAGCATGGTCTGGCATATGGCGATTCAAATGCCGCTGCTGGTATTGGCGGGTTGGTGGGTGATGGCGGCGCTGTCGCGCGGACGCGCGGTACTCTGGCTGGCACCATGGAATCGCTACGGTCTGACAGGATTCATTACGGCCTTGGTGGTGCTTGCTTACTGGATGCTGCCATTGGCGATCGACCGGGCGGTCGTATTGCCGCAGGCTGATTTGCTCAAATTGCTCACGCTGTTTATTGCAGGCATCCTGCTACAGCATTCGTTTTCTTGCTCACCTGCAGCGCTGCAACTGTTCTTTGTCGGTTACCTGGTGTCGATGATGACCTGGCTTGGCAGCTATTTCATTACGACTAACCTGCGTTTGTGCAATGCGTATTCACTGGAGACGCAGGTGCAGACCGGCTGGGGAATTGCGGCAATCGGGATCGGACTGGGGACATTGTGGGTCGGTTCAGCGTTGCGCCTCACACATACAGAGAATACTAAGTGTGAGGCCTGAGAGCGTTGCGCAGTCATGACCTCAGCAAATCACCTACGGCAAAGCCTGGTTTTCCGAGCCTTCGACGGAGCGGACGTTGATTCCGCTACCATGACGGTCACCGTAAAATAGGCATCCGCAGAGTTCACAGGAAAATCCCCTCATGAGTCACTACCAACGCATTGCCTGCCTGTGCACGGAATCGGTCGAAACACTGTACGCGTTGGGCGCCGAAGACTGCATCGCCGGAATCTCCGGATTCAGCGTCCGGCCGCCAAGAGCGCGCAAGGAAAAGCCAAAAATTAGCGGTTTTTCCTCTGTAAAAATAGAACGTATCCTGGCAGTCAAGCCGGATCTGGTAATCGGTTTTTGCGATCTGCAAGCCGATATTTGTCGCGACCTCGCACTGGTTGGCATTGAAGTTCACCTGTTCAATCAGCGCAGTATCGCCGGTATCCTGCACATGATTCGTGTGCTGGCCGCACTGGTGGAGCGCGAACAAGCAGGTCGTGAACTGGTTGCTCAGTTGCAGCGCCAGATCGACGCCGTCGTCGCACGTGCAGGGCAGGGTGGACGCCGACCGATCATTTATTTTGAAGAGTGGAACGAGCCGCTGATGAGCGGCATCGGTTGGGCTGCTGAAGCGATTGTGCTGGCGGGTGGGGAAGATGCGTTCCCGGAACTGTCGGCCCATGCCGCCGCGCGCGAGCGCATTATTACTGATCCGATGGCGGTCGTTCATCGTGCTCCGGACATCATCATTGCGTCATGGTGTGGCAAGAAATTCCAGCCGGCGCACATACAGTCGCGCGCAGGCTGGCAAGATATTCCCGCCGTGCGCAACAACATGCTGTTTGAAATCAAATCGCCGGATATCCTGTCGCCGGGGCCGGCTGTGATCACCGAAGGGTTGCGTCAGATCAGCGACTTGGTAGCGCACTGGCAGAAAGCACAACAGGCCTAGGCGATCACCTGATCGATTCTGGTAATGGCGATAGCTGACGCACGATGTCGCAAAACAGCGGGCGGGCGCGATGGTCGTCAGATAGGCAGGCACGAGCAAGCCTGGCCATTGCCGGTGGCAATGGTGCCGGGCAGTGTGTGATTAACTCCTCCAGCAGCACGCCGAACGCGCGTACTTCGAGACGCTGAAGTGCGTCGGCCTGCACATCATCCGGAGCAAACAACGACGCAGCGCCGAAGTCACCCAACAGGACGTACCCCTCGCCGGTGTGGAGGACGTTGTGCGCATACAGGTCGCCATGCAGGATGCCACGCTGGTGCAAATGCGCCACCGCAGAGGCGATCCCCAGTGCCAGCGCTGACAACTCGGGTTCATCGATCGACAGGCCATCCTCGTAGACATCACGCGTGCATGAGCTCAGGCTCGGCGGCCCGGCCAGGTTATGAAATTCCGGGGCAATCAACGGCATGATCAATCCGTTGGCCCGCTCCGGATGACCTGACAGGATGGCCAGTATCGGGATCAGGTTGGGATGCTGCCCCGCGGCGATGCAGGCCTCCATCTCGTTGCCTGGCATGCCGTCGCTGGTCAACGCTCCCTTGAACAGTTTCAGGGCCACTTGCGTAGCGGTGTCGGCATGGCGGTATTCGGCGCGGTGGATGACACCGGAAGCCCCTTCGCCTAGTTGCTCATGGAGTTCCAAGTCATCCCATGGAATCGTTGCAACGGGAGCGCTGTCTTCGACCGCCATTGCGCTTGCCTCACCCAGCGGATTACCTGCGAAAGCCAGCCAGGACAAACGGGGCAATGTCAGGAGCCATGCGGGCAGTTCCGTGAATCGGTTGGCAGCAAGTCGCAGCAGTTCAAGGCGTGCACATTGAACCAGTGTCGCTGGCAGCGTTGTCAGCAGGTTGCCGGCCAGCATCAGCTTCTGGAGTTGCGCACACTGGCCGATCTCGGTGGGAAGATCGGTGATCTGATTATCGGTCAGTATCAGCCAACGCAGGGATACCGGCAACGCACTGGCCGGCACCTTACCGATCTGGTTGGCCTTGAAGCCGATCATGCTTAGCTGCCGGCACTGGCCCAGCATGGATGGCAGTTCAGTGAACTGATTGTCCGAACAAAACAGGATCCGCAGCTTGCGTAACCTTGGCAGGTCCTCAGGCAGCGCTGACAACGCATTGCCAGACAGATCAAGGATTTCCAGTGAATCAGCAAGATCAAATATTTCGTCGGGAAACGTGGTGAGACCACATCGTAATGTGAGGCGTGTTGCACCCACCAATGTGCCGTTGCGTAGTTGCGCCAGAGTAGTCGTCACGAAAATCCTGCGCTATAAAAAGGTCGGAATCTTAACAGGTCAAAAAATGCTTTCATTGAAGTGCCTTCACGTGCGTCAGCAAGGCGTTCCCGGCCTCGCCGACACGAACTGAACCCGTACTTCGAAGCCGTCCTGACGACCGCTAGCGGGCGAGATCAGTGTCAGCGTTGCACCCACTCCGCGGGCAATCGTTGTGGCAATCGCCAGGCCAAGGCCGAAACCGTCGGTCCGGCTATCGCCTCGGACGAAGCGCTCGCTCAGGCGCGCCAGCACAAGTGCCGGTACGACATTGCCGGCGTTGACGACGCTGAGCAGGGCTTCGCCGGACAGGGTGATGTCGATTGCGACATCGGTCGTGCCGTGCTTCAAGGCATTCTCGATGAGGTTGCGCGCCAAAATGGCAAATGCGTCCGGATCGATCGTTGACAGTACTGGGCCGCTCGCCGGTAGCGTGAGTCTCATGGTTACAGGGGTCGAGCGACGCAATTCTTGTACGACGAACGTCAGCAACGCGGCCAGATCTTGCGGCGTTTCGGACAGCAGCCCGCCACCTTCTGCCTTGGACAGTTGCAGGAGTTTTTCTGAAAGCCGCGATAGCGCGCGCAGCGATGCATCGATTTGCGCGATGCGTTCTTGCAACGGGCCGTCCGGTGCTTCACGCTGCAAACGCTGCAGTTGCGCCAGCGTGGCTGCCAGCGGCGTGCGTAGTTCATGGGCGCTGTTGGCGGTAAAACTGCGTTCGGCTTCCAGCGCGTAGCGCAACCGCTCCATCAGATGATTGACTGCGTGCGCCAGTGGCTTGATTTCGGTTGGCAACTGGCCCGCTTCGATCGGCGAGAGGTCGCCTACACCGCGTCGCTCGATCGCATCGCTGTACCACAGCACACTGCGCAAACTGAGCCGGACTAGCAGCCAGATGCCGAGCATGCTGAGCGGAATCATCAACAGCAATGGCTGCAGTTGCGCGACAGTAGCATCCCATGCCGCATCGCGGCGGCGCTCAATCGGTTCGGCAATATCGATAAATAGCGTTGACTGTAACGCGCTGGCCGAATACAGCCGGTGCGTGCCCGTCGTGGTGAAACCCAGTTTGCCCGGCAGCTTGAATAGTTCCGGCCTGGCAAGGCGTGATTGCAGCAACATCTTGCCGCCAGCGTCGCGCACCCTATAACTTAAATATTCCTGCTCCGTATTGAGCGGCGCGATGCGCTGCGGCCCGGTCTCGTCGTCGCGATTGTAAATCTCGAGGATGGCCAGCGGCAGGATGCGATGGGCAGTTTCCTGCAGCGCGCTATCGAACGCCTCGTCCAGTTCATGTTGCACGACCCGCCCGGTGATGACGGTTGCCACCAGCCACAACACGGTCATGACTAGCGTCAGGCCAAGCACCAGACGTTTCTGCAAACTGGCGGCGTTCATGGGGCTCTCAGTCGATAGCCAACACCGCGCACAGTGTCGA
This sequence comes from Minisyncoccia bacterium, assembly GCA_047621345.1. Lineage (GTDB taxonomy): Bacteria > Pseudomonadota > Gammaproteobacteria > Burkholderiales > Burkholderiaceae_D > Actimicrobium. The sequence continues at coordinate 19,167 of JBLHLW010000065.1, forward strand.
TCACCTGGTAGCCGAGCTTCTTGCGCAAGTGGCTGACGTGAACCTCGATGGTATTGCTTTCGATTTCGGCACCGAATGCATAGAGCCGCTCCTCAAGCTGTGATTTCGAGAGCAGGGCGCCGGGACGCTGGAGAAATGCTTCGAACAGGGTCCATTCACGGGCAGTTAGTTCGACGGCGACACCGGCACGCTGCACGGTACGATCCGACAGGTTGAACTGCAGTTCACCCAATTGCATTTGCGGATTTGGATTGCCGGCATAACGCCGTGCCACGGCGGCGATGCGGGCCGACAGCTCGAACAGGTCAAACGGCTTGACCAGATAGTCGTCGGCGCCGGCATTGAGGCCGGCAATGCGGTCCGAGATCTGATCGCGCGCCGTCAGGATAATCACAGGCGTGGTGTCACCGGCAGCGCGCCGCTTGCGCAGAAAATCCAGCCCTTGCCCATCGGTCAGAATCAGGTCCAGCAGGATCAGGTCGTAGGTGGTGGTGTTGCGGAGGCTGGCGCCGGCATCGACCAGGCACTGCATCCAGTCCACCGCATGGCCATCGTCGGCAAGCTGCTCGCGCACTGCCTGACCCAGGCCGGTGTGATCCTCGACTAGCAATATTCGCATTTCATCCTTTCGTCATTGCGTTGTCGATGGTTGATCCTACTTCAGGTTGGCATCAGCAAGCGCGGTCAACATAAGCTTTGCCTACCCAACAAGGAGAAAAGTCATGCGAGCCCTTATTCCTAAATCTGCCGCGATGGCTGCCGTCCTGGTCACCTTACTGGTCAGCAGCGCAGCATGGGCTGACGACGGTTGTGACAATTCGGGTGCCAGTTGGACACCCCGTGAAGTATTACGGGAGGAGATCGAGCAGCGCGGCTGGACCGTCCAGCGTATCAAGGTCGATGACGGCTGTTACGAGGCCAGGGGCACCGATAGTAAAGGTAACCGATTCAAGGCCAAGTACGATCCGGTGTCGCTGCGCATTCGGGCGCTGGAAATCAAGTTTGTAAAAAATGCCGATACCGCCGGCTACCTGTTACCCGGGCAGTAACTCAACGTATTCATCGATCACAAAACAACGGAGAACCGCCATGAAAAAAATCATTGCGGCCCTTTTTCTGGCTAGCGCAGTTGTTTTGCCTGGCCTAGTTCAGGCCCGCACGCTGACACTGAACACGCAACAGCAAAACTACGGCGGCCAAGGGCCTTACCTTGCGTTATACCTGACTAATGCTAGTGGCAACTACCAAAAGACGCTATGGGTCGCCGGACAGACACCAAAATACTACAAGCACCTGAGTGACTGGGCCCGTGGTAGCGGCATGCGCACACGTGCATTCGATGGCGTCAGTGGCGCCAGCGTTGGCAGCGGCCGTGCGCTGAAGGTGAAGGTTGAGCTGGCCGATGCGCTCATCGATGCCCGCGATGAAATCCGCATCGACAGTGCAGTTGAGCATGGCCGCGACAACCCCGCCGATGTCCGTGTACCACTGACAGCCAAGGGTGCCGGCAAGCCTGTCGCCGACCGCGGCTACGTCAAATCGTTCAGCTACGACATGTAATTCCCCAATCCACACCACAGCGAGGTAGTGCTCATCATGTTGCGCAAGATACATTCCTTACCGGGCCTGATCGCCTCCGTATTCCTGATTGTGCTGGCTATCAGCGGCACTATTCTGTCCGTCAACCCGATACTGGAACGACTGTCTGCGACGGTGCCTGTAACCGGCCAGGTCAGCGTGGCCGAACTGGCCGGCAGGGTGGCGCGACATTATCCCGGCGTCGAACAGATCCAGCGGACCCCGTCGGGATCGGTGATTGTGTATTTCAGCAAGGACGGCCAGGCGGGTGCCGATCTCGTCGATCCGCTCAGTGGTCAGCGTATCGCCTCCCATGTCGACAGCGGTTTTTTGCGCTGGGTCAAAAAGCTGCACCGCTCCTTGTTGCTCAATACGCCAGGCCGGGTCGCAGTCGGCATCGGCGCCTTGTTCATGTTCATCCTGTCGGTGTCGGGTGTGGCATTGCTGGCCAGACGTGCGGGTGGCTGGCGCCATTTTCTGCGTCCGCTGCACGGCAGCGCCAGCCAGCGCTGGCACGCGCAGATCGGGCGATTTGTGGTGCTGGGTTTGCTGTTGTTGGCGCTGACGGGCAGCTATTTGTCAGCTGCCACCTTTGAATTGATCTCTGACGGCATACAAAGCGAGCCTGACTTTCCTGCCAGCGTAGCTGGCGGACCGGTGGCACCGGTGACCAGTTTAACGGCCCTGCAGTCGACCGATCTCAACGACTTGCGCGAACTGGTGTATCCACGGCCCGGTGACGCCGCCGATGTTTATTCCTTGCGCACTGCGCAGGGCGATGGTTATGTCGACCAGGCTACCGGCGCATTGCTCTCGTATCGCGCCCACAACAAAGCGCGCAGTAACTACGAACTGATTTACCAGTTGCATACCGGCGAAGGTCTGTGGTGGCTGGGACTGCTGCTGGGACTCTGTGCGTTGGGCGTGCCCTTCATGAGTGCAACCGGCATCATGGTGTGGTGGCAGCGTCGTCGCGACCAGCCTCGTATCATCGGCAACGGGCGGGCCCAGGCAGCCGAAACACTGATACTGGTCGGTAGTGAAAACAATAGCACATGGGGTTTTGCGAGCGCATTGCATGATGCCTTGCGAAAGACCGGACAGGTGGTACACACCGCGCCGATGAACCGGTTGGTGGCGACCTATCGCTCTGCAAAGCGCCTGTTCATCCTGACTTCGACCTATGGCGATGGTGCGGCACCGGCCTCGGCGAATCAGTTCCTTGGGCGTCTGACCAGTGTGAATCGCAAGCCGGGTATCAGTTTCGCCGTGCTGGGTTTTGGTAATCGACAGTTTCCGCAGTTCTGCCAGTTCGCCAGAGACGTGGATGCGGCGCTCGAGGCGCAAGGGTGGTCGCGCATGATAGAGCTTGGCACCATCGACCGCCAGTCGCCACAGGAATTCAGTCGCTGGGGAACGGCGCTGGGCGAGTGCATCGGGCAGGAACTCATGTTGTCCTATGTGCCGCGACTGCCACCGACGCATGCATTGCAATTGGTCGAGCGTATCGATTATGGCCTGCAGGTGCAGGCACCCACTAGTGTGCTGCGCTTTGCTGCCGTGGCACCGGCGAGCCGGCTCCGACGTTTTTTTG
>JBLHLW010000066.1:0-21834 GCA_047621345.1 Minisyncoccia bacterium
GAGAGTCGACTCCCGACACGAACCTGCCGGTCAAACATAAGAAGATCGGACATTGAAGATTTTAAATCAGAGGCCTAAGCTACATTTTACGAATTTCAGTCAATGATAAGTGGGCTTCCGCTCGGGATCACCGGGGTACAAGCGAAAAGACATGCGCCGACACCGATTTGTCACGAATGTGCAAACGGTTACGCGCGAGACTTTCACGAAGTGCGCCGGACTTCACTGCAACACCTTCACTAGCGGTATTGCCAATGGCGACTACGATTTCGACGCGATTCAATCCGAGTTCGTGAAGTGCGTGAGCGGAAAGTGCTTGAACGCAGCGAGAAGCGATGCCCTGACGGTGCATTGATTGACGCACCCAGTAACCGAGGTTGCAGACCTTGTGCTGCCGCCTGATTTCATTCAGGCCTACGCCACCAAGAAATTTGCCAGAATCCTGGCAAAACATGCCGTACTCGAATGCAGTACCTGCGTCTAGTGCAGTGCGGCAGGCAGCAAACCAATCGAGAGCCTGTTGAACGGTGTAATCGCTTGAACACCATGATATCCAACGGCCTACTGATTCGACAGATTCAAGAACCGCAGAGGTGAACGCCTCTGCGTCTGAGTCACAAAATGACCTAAGAATTAGGCCACGAAATGTAATTGTGGGCGATTCCATAAGCGCAGGCTGGGGATTAGGCTGATAGCGAAAGCACTAAATTGAGTCAAATTCTCAAATGCTATAGTTTGCGATTGGCTCAGCGTCTCGATGATCAAATATCGCAGCACTACCGTCGAAAGCGGTGCTCAGGCAGGTGAGCCGACTGTGAAAATGATGAATTAATCCGAAGTGATCGTAAACAACTCACGTACCAACGATCGCTGTTGGCCGAAACCGGCAACTATGAAACTAAGTTTGGCACAGCGCAACGAATTTGAGGTTGCTCGGTTGGTCGCAATTATTGCTGGTTCATGTCGATCTAATGCAGGCCTACGTGATTAAATGCAGGTTCATTCGCAGTTATCTCTGGTTTGAGGGGGCCATCAGTCGCACTTAATTCTGGTCGAAAAAGCCGCTGAATGCAGGTCCGAGCGTTATTCAATGCAGGTCGCTACAGTTAGGTCACGCCGACCTGGCCACGACGATGATTTATACCGAGCAGGAAGCGCGCGATTTGATCGATGCGTGGGAGTGGGTGCGGCCGGGCAGTGTGGCGACCGATGGGCAGGTGTTGTAGCTCGTGTTGGGGGGGCGCACGTAACTGCAGATCCCGCCACATCCATAAAATCGGCCGGGAACGGCGCTTTTTGTTGTGCAAAGTGCCGTTTGTGCAACAAGTTTGTTGCGCGGCGGTTTTTGCAGCTACGTGAACAATATCCCAAGTAAGGCTGATATGGCCGCTCGCAGAAGCGCGTCGCGCATGCTCTGCGCTTAAAAGCGATGCATGCCAAGTCGCTACCAAATCGCAGCCAAAGCCGGAAGCACCCAATAAATAAAAATAATTTGGAACATTGCTCTGCGGCAAATCACTCATAAGAATTACGAGTGAATTACATCTCGCAAACTTTCGCCAACCCGAAAGCGCGTCTTGACTCCTTCTCAGAGAGTGTTCCGCCGGCATTTCCAAATGCCGCTAGCCTTATGCCTGTCACTCCTGATCGCCTGCGATACCGCGCTGGCGCAAGCTGTCCTGCCGGCTACTGCGATCCAGGAAGGCCTGCGTCGCCAGGAAGAACGCAGCCGCGAGCAGCAATCGCGGCTGGAGCCGTCGTCCGACGTGCTGCAGCCCTCCCGCGACATACCCTTCGACACCGTCTTACCCGTCGAGGCACCATGCTTCGTGATGCGCGAGATCAAACTGACCGGCGAGAGCTATCGCCAGTTCGGCTGGTTGCTTGACGGCGCGCAGGCGTACCTGAACCGCTGCGTCGGCGTTACCGGCCTGAGCCGGATTGCGTCGGTGCTGGATGCGAAGTTGATCGAACTGGGCTATGCGACCACGAAGGTGACGCTGCCGGCACAGAACCTGGCCGATGGCACGCTGCATTTTCAGGTGCACGTCGGTCGCATCGCGCAGATCCGCATGGTCCAGTCGGCTGGGGCGACCGCGACAACCGAGCCGGCAACGTTACCGGACACCGCCCGGGGCACCTGGCGCAATGCCTTCCCGGCCAGTGCAGGCGACTTGCTCAACGTGCGTGATCTGGAGCAGGGCGTCGAACAGATGCAGCGGCTGGCTAGCCAGCATGTCACGACCGAACTGGTCCCGGGCCAGCAGCCCGACACCAGCGTGCTGCTGATCCGGCGTCAGGAATCAGCGTTACGCGAGCGCCTGCATGGCGGCGCGACGCTCGACAATTCCGGTACGGGGGCGCTGGGCAAGCCGCAGTTCTCGGGCAACCTCGGCCTCGACAATCCGCTGGGCCTCAATGACCTGCTGTCGCTGTCAGGCGGCAGCAATATCGATGCGCTCGGCGAGCGCCATCGCAGCCAGAACGTCGCGCTCGATTACAGCATCCCGTGGGGCTACGACACCTTCAGCATCAGCAACGGCAACAGCCAGTTCGCTCAGGTCGTGCAGGGCACCACCGTGCAGTTCCTCTCTAGCGGCAGCAGCCGCACCACCGAAGCGAAGTGGCAGCGTACGCTGCTACGCACCAGCTCGGCCAAGGCAGGCGCGTACGCGAGCTTGCAGTTGCGCCGTGCGACCAGCTATCTCGACGATGTCGAGCTGGTGGTGCAGCGCCGGCGTACCACCAACCTGGAAACCGGCGTGACCTTCCGGCGCTTACTGAATGACGCCAGCGTCGACCTGCAGGTCGGCTACCGGCGTGGCATGCCGTGGCAATCGGCGCAGGACGACCTGACCGGTGTACCGGAGGGTGGGCCCACTTTGCGGCCGTCGATCTGGCTGGTGTCGGGGCGCTATCAGCAGTCCTTCCGGCTGGGGCAATTACCGCTCCAGTACACCGGCGTGCTGCGGGCGCAGCAAACCGCAGACGCCACGCTGTCGACCGACCAGATAGCGATCGGCAATCGCAGTACGGTGCGCGGCTTCGATGGCGACAGCGTGCTGCTGGCCGAGAGCGGTTACGTGCTGCGCAATGAACTGGCACTGCCGGTGCAGTGGTTCGATGGTGCCGAACTGCAGATCTATACCGGCATTGACGCCGGCCGCGTCTGGGGCGCCGGCGCTGCCGCGCTGATTGGCGACCGGCTCGCGGGTGCTGCGCTGGGCATCCGCGGCAAGTGGCAAGCGGTGCAATGCGACCTGAGCTACGGCACGCCGCTTTACAAGCCGGCCGGCTTTCGTACCGGGAACCACAACTTGACCCTGTCGCTGACGGTTGCTTTTTAAACAAAGAATCCTATGCCATCTTCCACTTTGCGTGCCCTGTCGCCAGCCGGTTCACTCTCGCGCACCAGCGTGGTCACGCAGCCGATGCGCACCTGGAAGCGCGTGGTCACCCATGCGGTGCTGATGATCCACGTCATGCAGGCGGTACTCTGGACCCTCCCGGTGCAAGCGCAAACGGTGGCTGCGCCAGCAGCGCCGTCGGGACAGAAAGCGATCATGGATGCCGCCGCCAACGGCACACCGATCGCGCACATCGCCCCGCCCGGTGCGTCCGGTGTCTCACGCAACCAGTACGATCAGTTCAACGTCACCGGCAAGGGCCTGATCCTCAACAACAGCGCGACCAACGTGCAGACAGTGCAGGGCGGCTGGATCACCGGCAACCCGCAGCTCGGACTGATACCGGCGCGCATTATTCTCAATGAGGTGGTGTCGACCAATCCGTCGACCCTGCGCGGCACCATTGAGGTCGCCGGCCGGCGCGCCGATATCGTGGTCGCCAATCCGAACGGCATCGCCTGCGATGGCTGCGGCTTCCTCAATGCCAACCGGGCCACGCTGACGACGGGCCAGTTGCAGTTCGGTAGCGGCGGTGCGGTCAACGGCTTCGACGTGCGCCAGGGGGCGCTCGGCATCGGCGCGGCCGGTCTGAACGCAAGCAACCTCGAACAGCTCGACCTGATCGCGCGCGGGCTGGTGATCGACGGCGAGGTCTGGGCCAAGAATCTCAACGTGATCGCCGGTGCGAACCAGGTGCTGTACGGCACGCTGAGCGCGGCGGCGCAATCGGGCAGCGGTGTCGCGCCACGCTTTGCGATCGACATCAAGGACCTCGGCGGCATGTACGCCAACCAGATCGTGCTGGTGGCCACCGACAAGGGCCTGGGCGTCAACAGTACCGGGCGACTCGCGGCCTTGCAAGGCAACCTGACGCTGTCGGCCAATGGCGACCTGACGCTCAAGGACAGCTACGCCGCGCAGACGATCCGCATCGATGGCCAGGCGAACACGACACTGACAGGTACGACGCAAAGTGGGGCGGCGATCACCATCGGCAGCGCCGGTGCGATTGCGCAGCAAGGTACGCTCGATGCGCAAGGGGCACTCGCACTCAGTGCCACCGACATCCGTAACAGTGGTGCCGTCATCCAGCGCGACGGTGCCGGTGCGACGCTGACAGCGTCAGGCCGACTGGACAACAGCGGTACGGTCTACGCCGGCGCCGAGTTGCGGCTGCAGGGTGAGTTGTTGAGCGACACGAACGGTACGTTGCAAGCGCTCGGCGATATTGCGGTAACGGCCCGCAATGCAACGCTGTCGGGCACGCAACTGGCAGCACAAGGAGCAATCCGTCTTGCGGCCGGCACGCTCAATACCTCGTCAACCCGGATCCAGAGCGCCTCTTCGCTCTCCATTCAGGGCGACACGGTCACCAATCACGGCGGCCTCTGGCAGGCTGGCCAAAGTCTGGTGCTGCAGACTGGTACGTTCGACAACAGCCGTGGTGTCCTCAGCAGCAATGGTAGCGTGCAGATCAACGCGGGCACGTTTGGCAACAATAACGGACTGGTGCTGGCGCAAGGGCGCGACGCCGCCATCTCGCTACAAACCGGCACAATGACCAACCGCAGCGGGATCATTGAATCGTCGGCCGGCACCACGATTGCTGCCGCGCTGCTCGACAATACCGAGGGCAGCATCCGCAGTGGTCTCGATCCGCTCAGCGGTACGGGTTCGCTCAATATCACGTCGGCCGCACTGACCAACGAACGCGGACAACTGGTGGGGCGCGATACGCTGCAGGTCACGACCGGCACACTGAACAACGCGTCAGGGATCATTGCTTCGCGCTCTGCACGTGCCGTGATTACCGCCGGCACGCTGGACAATCAACGGGGGCTGGTCACGGGACTGAGCACAGTATTGTCGACGCAGGCCATCGACAATACTGGCGGCGAACTCTCCGGCATGACCGCACTGGAGATCGATACCAGCACACAAGGTCTCGTCAATGACAGCGGCAAACTGCTCTCCGGAGGTGACCTCAACCTGCGCACAGGAATGGTCAGCGGCAAGGGCACGATCGCCGCCACGCGCGACATCGCTATCACCGCCTCGACCTCGACCCTGAACAATGACGGCGCGCTGATCAGCGCCGGCCGTGATGCAAGCATGGTCACGGGATCACTCAGTAACCACAACGGGGCAATCCTCACCGGAGGCAATCTCGCCATCACCGCACGTGGCCTCGACAACCGCGACGGAACGCTGCGCGCGCAGCAAACCGCGCGGATCGGGCTAGGCGCCGGCACGCTCGACAACAGCGCCGGTGCGATCATCGCCACCGACGGATTGCACATCGTTGCTGGCGCGCTGACCAGCAATGGTGGCCAGTTGGTCGCGCAAGGTCGTGACAGCACCGTCACGCTGCAGGCAGACAGTCTGGCCAATCGCAGCGGCGTCATCGATGCGGCAGGCAGCGCGACCATCACGGCCACCGGTGGAATCGACAACACGTTCGGCATGATCCGCAGCGGCACCCAGGCAGCCAGCACGGATGGCAGGATGATCGTCACCTCTGCTAGTCTGGCCAATGCCGGTGCACTCACTCTCGCCCGTGACGCGCTACAGATCATCACGGGTGCGCTCGACAATACCACCGGCGTGATCGCGTCACGCATGGCGGGCGTGGGCATCAGCGCCGCTGCACTGACCAATACCGCTGGCCTGATCACCGGTAACGCCGCGTCGCTCTCCACCCAGACCATCAGTAATGCGGGCGGAGAAATATCGAGCAGCGGAACGTTGTCGATCAATGCCAGCGGACAAGTCATCAACAATGGCAAGCTGCTGGCCGGTGGCGACCTGGGCTTGAGTGCGGAAAGACTCAGTAACACCGGCAGCATCGCCGCCTCGCGGGATGTCGCGATCACGGCAAGCGCGCTTGACAACGATGGCGCGCGCATTAGCGCCGGCCGCGATACGGTGCTCGCCAGTAGCGGTAGGTTGAGCAATCGCGCCGGCGCCATCGTGGCGGCCAATGCGCTCACCCTGAGTGCAGGCACTTTTGACACCAGCGCCGGTGCGCTGCTGGCTGGTCGTAACGTGAACGTCGATGCCGGCAGCATCGAGGCGACAGGTGCAACGATTTCCGCCGCAGACACGGTCACGCTGGCGGCCACGGGTGCTCTGGTCAACCGGCGCGGTACGATCATCACCGACGGCAGTCTCGCCATCGCCGCCGCCACGCTGAATAACCGTGACGGCGTCGTCAGCGCAAAGCAAACCGCCCGCATCGCGCTCGGTTCCGGCCAGCTCGACAACCGCGCCGGCCAGCTGATCGGTGCTGGTGGACTGATGCTGGAGTCTGGTGCCGTTAGCAATGCGGGGGGCGTACTCGCCAGTGGTGCGGGTCTGGCGCTCGATACCCAGGGACAGCAGCTCGACAACACCAGCGGCACCGTGATCGCGACCGGCGGGTTGCACATCGTTGCCGGCACATTGGCCAGCAACGGCGGTCAATTGGTCGCGCAAGGTCGCGACAGTAGCCTCACGCTGCAGGCAGACAGTCTGGCTAATCGTAGCGGCGTCATCGACGCGGCGGGCAGCGCGACGATCACGGCCACCGGCGCGATCGATAACACCCTCGGCACAATCCGCAGCGGTACCCAGGCAGCCAGCACCGATGGCAGATTGACCGTCACTTCCGCCAGCCTGACCAACGCCGGCGCACTCACGCTAGCCCGCGACGCCCTTCAGATCGGCACCGGTGCGCTCGACAACGCCACCGGCATCATCGCGTCACGCACTGCCGGCGTAGGTCTCAGCGCCGCTGCACTGACCAATACTGGTGGGCTGATCACCGGGAATACCGCGTCGCTCTCCACTCAGACAATCAGCAATGCGGGTGGAGAAATCTCCAGCAGCGGTGCGCTGTCGATCAACGCCAACGGACAAGTCGTCAACAACGGCAGTGGCAAGCTGCTGGCAGGTGGCGACCTGGGCCTGAGCAGCGGTGGCCTCAGCAGCACCGGCAGCATCGCCGCCGGGCGCGACATTGCGATCACGGCAACCTCGCTCGACAACGATGGCGCACGCATCAGCGCCGGGCGCGATGCGGTGATCGCCAGTAGCAGCGGGTTGAGCAATCGCGCCGGCACCATCGTGGCGGGCAATGCACTCATCCTGAGTGCGGGCGCACTCGACACCAGCGCTGGTGCGCTGCTGGCTGGTCGCAACTTGACCGCTTATACCGGCAGCATTGATGCAACCGACGCGACGATCTCAGCCGCTGACACGATCACGCTGGCGGCCACCGACGCCCTGGTCAACCGGCGCGGCATGATCAGCACCGACGGTAACCTCGCCATCGCCGCGTCCTCCCTCGATAACCGCAGCGGCATTGTCAGCGCCCGGCAGAACACCGGGATCAACCTGGGGACCGGATTGCTCGACAACGCCGCCGGTCAACTAATCGGCAGCGCTGCACTGACGCTGCGCAGCGGTGCCATCCGCAATGCCGGCGGCACACTGGCCAGCGGAGCGAGTCTGGTATTGAACACGCAAGGTCAGCTGCTCGACAACAGCGGCAATGGACAAATCATTGCCCAGCGCGACATCACCCTCACCAGCGTCGGACTCGGCAATGCCGGTGGCACGATTGCCGCCTTGCAGGGCGCGCTGATCGTCAATACCGGCACCGCTGCGCTCGATAACACCGGCGGCAAACTGCAAGCCAGCGGCAACATCGATCTCACCGGTGGCGCATTGGGCAACCGTGCCGGCCTCATTGCCGGCCACGACATCACGCTCACCGGTACTACGCTGGACAACCGCGCGGCTGGACGCATCATCGCCGCGCACCAGCTTCGTGTCACCACGCAGGCGATCAGCAACGACACCGGTTTGCTTCAGGCGGCCGGTGCCGTGACACTCGACACCCAAGGTGGTTTGCTGACCAACACGGCCAGCGGCAGCGGGGGCATCCTCGCCGGCACTGCACTGGCGATCACCAGTGGCGACCTCGATACCCAGTCGGGCTTCATCGCCAGCAATGGCGCGCAAACCATCAGCGTCGTACGCGACATCGACAATCGCGGCGGGCAACTGGTGTCGGGCGCGGACAGCACGATCACGCTGCGCAACCTCAATAACGGCACTGGCCGCGTCAGCGCCGCCGGCAACCTGACAATAACCGGCAGTGGCGGGATCGACAACCGCGCCGGCCAGATTGCCGCCAACGGATCGGCAACTATCACGGCGGCGAGCCTGGGCAATACAGCGTCGGGTGTCATCGAAGCCAATGACATCACCCTCAACGCGGCCACGGTCGACAACGCCGGCGGCGCGATCCGCGCGCAACGCAACCTGTCACTGACTAGCACCGCACTCGACAACACCAGTGCGACCATCAGTGCCCGCAACAACCTGTCGATCAGCGCCAACAGCTTGGCCAACAGTGGCGGTCACATTGTCAGCAATGGCACTGCCGCACTGACTACGGATAGTCACAGTATCGACGGCACGCTCTCTGCCCAGGACCTGACACTGACGCGGCAGAACGGGGGAGATTTCACCAACAGCGCCGTGTTGTCGGTGCAGCGCAACCTGACCATCAACGCCGGCAACGTCACCAATAGCGGCACGCTGGCCGCCGGCGCGACACTGACCGCCAACGCCAGCGGCAACCTGCTTAACAGCGGCGAGATCAGCGCCAGCACGACGCGCCTGAACGTCGGCGGCACGCTGACCAATACCGCCAGCGGCCTGATCGATGGCGTGAGCACCACGATCCATGCCGGCACCACCAACAACAGCGGCCGGATCTATGGCGATGTGCTCGGCATCAACGGCAACACCATCAACAACCGTGGCAGCGGCACGATTGCCGCACGACAGACGCTGTTGCTGGGCGCGCAAGCCATCGGCAATACCGACGGCGGGCTGCTCTACAGCCTTGGCGACCTGGCCATTGGCGGATACATCAACAGTGCCGGCCAATTGCAGGCTGCCGCGTCGACGCTGGTCAATGCCTCAAGCCGCATCGAAGCCGCCGGCGTGCTGTCGGTTGATGCTGCCAGCATCGTCAACCGCAATGACCAGCTGACCACCCGGACCATCAGCGGGGCACCGGTGCTGCAGGATCTGGTGCAACCGGTCGACAGCGCGACCCGCTATCCGGTGGCGCAATGCAGCGGCATTGGCGGTGATCAGGACAAAAACACCTGCATCGTCCATCCGGACCTATTCGGCTTGCGCAGCACGGTGACTACTGCGCGCACGGTGACGCCAGCCGTTGTCAGCGGGGACTCGCCGACGCCAGAAAGCATCCAGGTCAATTACAGCCGGGATGCGCCTGTCTTCGCGCGCTTCGCGGTCACGCCAGTCGGTGCACCGCCGGCGGAACCGTCGGGGGGATGCAGCACCACCTTCGATGGCGGGTCGGTGCCGCTTTATACGCCGGGTTGCAACACCTGGCGTGCGCAATACGCCAGCTGGGATACCGGCTTTCAGAGCGCGCTCGATCAACTCGAGAACGCCATCACGCCCTACAACGCCAGCGTCAATGAAGACAACCGCCAGGTCGAGTTCGAGGACTACACGCGCTACCGCATCAATGCCACCACCAGCACCACCGAAGTGGTCACCAGCGCACCGGCGAAACTGCTCTCCGGCGCAGGGATGCGCCTGGCGGGCACCACCATCAACCACGATAGCCAGATCGTCGCCGGTGGCGCACTGACCATCGTCGGGCCGGCGGTACAGAACCCAACGACACAGGGGGAGACGCGCACCAGCTCTAGCGGCACGTCTGAATTCAGCCAGGTGGATGCGTGCGGATTTCTGGGAGGCAGCCACTGCCGCAACACGTCGGCACAAACGCCTTTCAATCCGGCGCCGACCGTCGATCCCTTCAATCTTCCCACCACACAGCTGGTGCAATTCGCCGCGAACCCGACCACCGTGCGGGATCTGACGACGACCACCACTGCGCCTGCCGGTACAACTGCCGGGACCATCGGCAGCGTCGCCTCCGCGCCGGCCAGCCTGAACGCCAGTGGCCCGATTAGCGCAGTGCTGCAGCCAGCACTTGGCGTGGTCAACGCCGGCGGTGGTGTGCCGGCGATCAGCGCGCTACCCACGCAACGTGTGCTGGTGCTCAATCCGGTTGCCGCCAGCGGCCCGGTTGTGATGGTGTCGCCGCAGTCGATCAGCGCACCACCCGCCTCGGGCACGCTGGTCCTCAATCCGGTCGCCACCGGCGGCGCGGTGTCGCCGCAACAGGTGGACGACAAACAGGGTAATGCCTTCATCGTCACGGCACCACCATCGCTGCGCGCCCCGAGCGCCAGCCTGTTCACGATCCATGCGGCACCCGAGAGCCGCACCTTGGTCGAGACCGATCCGCGCTTCACGAACCATAGGGCATTCATCGGCTCGGACTACTTCCTGCAAGCACTGCAGCGCGACCCCGAGCGTCAGCTCAAGCGCTACGGCGATGGCTTCGCCGAACAGCAACTGGTCAACGACCAGATCCTGACGTTGACCGGACGTCGGTTCCTGAGTGGCTACAGCAGCACCGAAACCGAATACCAGGCGCTGATGGACAGCGGCGTCGCCTTCGCACGGAAGTACCAGCTCACCCCGGGCGTGGCGCTGTCGGCAGAGCAGATGGCGCTGCTCACTACCGACATCGTCTGGCTCTCCACGCAGAACGTGACCCTGGCCGACGGCACGGTGCAGCAGGTACTTGCACCGCAGGTCTTCCTGCGCCGCCCCAAGGACGGTGACCTCACGCCCACCGGCGCGCTGATCGCAGGGTCCGATGTCACGATCCGTACCGACCGTGACCTGGTCAACAGCGGCACGATCGCCGCCAGCGGCAACCTCACGCTCGTGGCCGGGGGCAACCTGGTCAACCAGGGCGGACGCCTCAGCGGGCAGGACATCGTTGCCCGCGCCAGCAATGATCTGAAGAACCTGTCCGGCGTGATCCAGGGCAGCGGGGGCGACAGCCGCGTGACACTGCTGGCTGGGCGCGACGTGGTCATCGAGACCCGCACCATCGACACCGCCAATGGTAGCGGCAACAGCACCCGCAGCGCGATTGATCGCGTCGCCACGGTGCAGGGCGGCACGGTGCGCATCGACGCGGCGCGCGACCTGCTGGTCTCGGGGGCTAGCGTGGGTGCCAGCAGTGATCTGATTGCTACTACCGGAGGTGACCTACGCATTAGCAGCGTCGACCAGCACTACCAGATCGCCGTGGGCGACAGCAGTGGACGCACGGTGCAGGGTCGCAGCGGTTACATCACCGACGACAGCCTCACGCAAGCCACGGCGAAGCTGGCAGCAGGCGGCAATCTGGCGCTGGTTGCAGGAGGCAATCTCGGCGTGCGCGGTGCAACCGTCTCGGCCGGTGACAGCGTCCTGCTGCAAGGCGCGAACGTGACCATCGCCGCCGCCAAAGAGCGCACGACGACCGATATCCAGACCATCGGCAAGAACGCCTATAACCGGGTTGCCCGCAGCGACGAAGCGTTGGTCGGTGGCAGTGTCAGTGCAACGAATGACCTCAGCGTGATCGCCAACGGGCGCGACGGTGCCGGCAATATCGCGATCAACGCGGGTTACCTATCGAGCAAGGCCGGGCAGGTCGGACTGGTTGCCGGAAACGACATCACGGTTGGTGGCATCACCACCGCACACGACGCGATCAACGACAGCTACAGCAAGAGTGGCAACCTGGTGTCGTCGACAACGACCACGGCCAGTCAGCGCGGCAGCAGCGATCAGGTGCAGGGCAGCATCCTGTCGGGCAATACGATCCTGGCGCAAGCGGGCGACCCGACCAACGCAACCAACCGCACCGGCGATATCACCATCGCCGGCTCCTCGCTAGTCGCCGACCGCGACCTCCGTCTGGACGCCGGACGCAATCTCACCATCACGACCGCGCAAGGCACGCAGCAAGACAGCAGCGCGTTCCGGCAAACCACCTCCGGTCTCTTCACTAGCGGCGCGGCGCTCACGCTCGGCGAACGCCAGCAAAAGCAGACTGCCGCCGGCACCGCGACCAGCAGCATAGGCAGCACCGTCGCCAGCCTGAACGGCAACGCAACCCTGGTCGCTGGCCAGCGCTACACCCAAACCGGCAGCGATTTGCTGACACCGAACGGCAGCATCGACATCACCGCCCGCAAGATCGATATCACCGCCGCGACCGACACCGCAGAACAACGCCAGCAGCAGCAATTCAAGCAGAGCGGCCTGACAGTAACCGTGTCGAATCCGGTCATCTCGGCGGCGCAAACCGCCCAGCAAATGACAGCCGCAGCCGGTAAAACCAAGGATGTGCGGATGCAGGCGCTGGCAGCGGCGACCACGGTACTGGCCGCCGCCAAAGCGGTTGATGCGGTGACCGATCCGGACAAGGCCACCAGTATCGGCGTCAGTATTTCGCTGGGCGGCAGCAAGAGCCAGAGCGACAGCACGCAGCGCAGCAGCACTGTCCGCGGCAGCACGGTTGCCGCCGGCGGGGACGTGACGCTGCGCTCCATTGGCGACAAGGCTGGCAACAGCGCCGACGGTACCGACGGCAACATCACCGTCAGCGGCAGCCGGATCAGCGCCGGCAGGGATGCACGCCTGCTCGCCGACGGCAAGATCGACCTGACCGCGGCCAGCAACACCGCCGCGCAAACCAGCAGCAACAACTCCAGCAGCGCTTCGGTCGGCATCGGCTTCTCGGTCGGCGCTAACACCGGCCTGTCCGTCAGCGCAAACGCCACCGTCGCACGCGGCAAGGCCGATGGTACCGATGTCACTCAGGTCAACAGCCAGATCGCTGCCGGCGACCAGGTCACGCTGAAGTCGGGTGGCGACACCATCCTCGACGGTGCGGTCGTGCGTGGCCGGCAAGTCACGGGCGACATCGGCGGCAACCTGGTCATCGCCAGCCGGCAGGACACTAGCGTCTATGCCGGCAAGCAGCAAAGTGCGAGTGCGGGGATTACGGTCCCGATCGGCGCTGGCCAGGTGAGCGGCAACCTGAATGTCAGCAAATTAAACAGTACCGGCACGTTCGCCAGCGTGGCTGAGCAGAGCGGATTGATGGCTGGAGACCAAGGTTTCAACGTCAACGTTGCAAATAATACCGATCTAAAAGGAGGCGTGATCTCTAGTACAGATCAAGCAATGCGCGATGGTAAAAACTCACTTACGACGGGAACACTGACACAAAGCGACATACAAAATTACTCTAGCGCCAGCGTCAAGAGCAGTGGCATTAACTTGTCGAGTGACATGCTCACACAAGGAAAATATGGCCTTGGAAAGGCAGTCATCAGCAATGGCCTCAGCAACAGCAAGGAGTCAGATGCATCGTCTGGCGTAACCCGCAGCGCTGTACAAGGTGCTTCGGTCACTATCACGGACGGTGCAGCACAGCAGGCTCTGACTGGAAAGACTGCGGCGCAAACGGTTGCAAGTCTGAACACGGATACAGCAAATGCACAAACTGCAGCAAAAAAATTAGGCCTGCAGGCCATGGAACGTACCGTACAGGCAGAGCAAGCAATTAAAGAAACCGTGATCGCTGAAACCTTTAAATTGAGCGATGAAGCCTATCGAAAGCTATTCCTCAAAAGCTCAATTGTTATTGCTCTTGTGACAGACCCGGAAACACGCAAGCTCACCTCACGCCAATTGTCAGATGAGGAAAAACAAAATCTGCAACCTGCGGAGGATGGCAAGGTGCATGTTTCTACCAACGGAATTTTCAATGATCAGGAAGCTGCCATAAAATATGTGCGGCAACATAGCCTTTTAACAGGCCCGCAGTATTTGGTGTATTTCCCGGAAGCCAATAATGTTGTCTCGGAATTGATGGTGGCGGCTTATCAGAGTTTTTTAGAAAACAAAACTTTGGGCTTGAGTACTACGACAGAAGAAGTCAAGCGCATATCCGATCAGTATGGACAAACAGGCTTGCAGTTAGACGGACATAGCCGAGGCACATTAACAATAGGAAATGTTCTGGAGGCCAAAGCTAAGGAAGAACAAGCACAGGGAAGCATAAGCAAAACCACGGTTAGCTTTTTTGGCCCCGCCTATAATGCAAAAAAAGCTGACGGTCTGCTCAGCATTTTGCAAGACCGGGCGGCCATGGACAATATGCAGGCTCAGATGGAATCCGTGCTGACGCTTCAAAATCATGTGGCAGACCCAGTAGGAATAATCCTTGGCGGAAATCCTGCGACTGGTGGAACTATCCCAGAGAACAGCACCGCGCTGACTGAAATGATTCGAGCGGCAACGGGAAAACCCGATACATCGCATAACTGTTACGGATCGACCAATAATCGTCCAGAATGTGGCCCGTTCTGGTCAAGTACGCCTTCCCAGCTTATCCCTGTTAATAAGCTACAGGATCCAAAAGAAGGGAAAAAATGAATATCCTCAAAACTTTTTTGCCATCAATTTTTCTATCGGTTTCTTTGCTTGGGTGTGCGAACCCACCCGGCTGGAAGCCGTTTTCACCACCACCAGAAGCTTATGAAAGGTGGCGGAAAGCCGGAGCAGATCACATACAGATTCAGGCAGCGTTGCTTGAATGTGGTTTGCCTGCTCCTTTTAGTGGCACCAAATTTTTTAAAGACGTTCCATATAAAGAATCACTCGAGTTGTATGCAAGAACTACGTTGTGCATGGATAAAAGTGGATTTGAGCTTCTGCCTGGTTTGTCAGTATATTGCGAAGCGATTCCAAGTCTTAAATCGTGTCGGCCCGAAAACTCATCGCTCATACCATCACGAAGTGTAGAACGGCGCTTAAACAGTGCGTTTTGCAAAGATCCAATCTACGCAAAAGACAAAGTTTGCCAGCCATGACAGGCTTTTTTCATCCGTAAAAGAGTCAATGCTTATGAAAAATGACTTCTTCTGGCGTGGTTAGGCGCGGGTAACATGCGATGTGTAGCAAGTTCTTTCGTGCATAATTTCACATAGCAAAGATGATCTGGTAATCCTTTTGCAAGACCGGGCGGCCGTGGACAAAATACCCGCTCAGTGAGAATCAGTGCCGACGTTGAACGTCTGCTTTCGAAAGCGTGACCGACAGCAATGGGTCGTAAGTCACCAGTCAAATCCTCTGCGAAGAGCACTTTTCAATTTTTGTGCAGTAACCTTCCGGAAACGACCGTCACTTTGGGCTATACCCTATCCTGATGTCAGACGGTCTCGATACAAGCCGTCAGAATAGGGTTGGTATCTTAATTTCTTGACAAGCGCCTTGAGCGGTCAAAGAGTCTATCCTGACACAACTTGTTAAGCAGGCACGTTTTGCGAGGTCAGCGCATCGGTTATGTCCGGGTCAGCAGTTTCGACCAGAATCCAGAGCGACAGCTCGATCAGGTCCAGGTGGACAGATTGTTCACCGACAAGGCCTCGGGCAAGGACACACAGCGGCCGCAACTCGAAGCCTTGCTGTCGTTCGCACGCGAAGATGACACAGTAGTCGTGCACAGTATGGACCGTCTGGCGCGCAACTTGGACGATCTGCGCCGGTTGGTGCAGACGTTGACCAAGCGCGGGATACGAATCGAGTTCGTCAAGGAATGCCTTAGCTTCACCGGTGAAGACTCGCCGATGGCTAACTTGCTGCTGTCAGTCATGGGGGCGTTCGCGGAGTTCGAGCGGGCCTTGATCGGGGAGCGGCAGCGAGAAGGAATTGCATTGGCCAAGCAACGCGGCGCCTACCGAGGTCGCAAGAAAGCGTTAGCGGACAACCAGGTTATCGAGCTGCGCCGCCGTGCTGGTGCCGGCGAGCAGAAATCTACGCTTGCGCGGGAGTTCGGCATCAGTCGGGAGACCGTATTATCAATACCAGTACGCAAAGCCTTCTAGTGAGCTTTACTGGTAATTCCCGCCGCCTTGGCAATCTCGCCCATGCCGCCGGCAAGGGAAACGTCACCCATCAGCCAGATCGACTAGCTGCTACCGTTTGCAAAGTTTACACAGTACTAAAAATGGAGGAAAGATAGTGCGGCTGGCCGTATTCCCACCAGTTTCATTTGGAAAAAGTTATCTGAATAATAATTTCCTATTAGTAGTATTTGCCATTAAACTTATCTTCTGTAATTAAATCTCGAGGTTGCGTTAAATGGCGATAAAGCCACCGAGTGAACGCGATGCAACTTACATAGCCCATCGGCGCGAGAGCGATGGCGCAATTCAGTGCCTGGAATCGCATCTCAGTGCTGTCGGAAAATTGGCGAGTCGCTGCGCCGCAAAGATCAAAATAAAGCAGCCAGATTCCGCTGATGCCATCGACCTTGCTGCAGTAGGTGACGTGCTCGGCCTACTTCATGATTTCGGTAAATACAGCAAATCGTTTCAGAATTATTTGAAATCGGCGGTTGGACTCATCGATTGGGATGAGGACGATTTCGTCAATGCCGTGCATGCGCGAGGCCGCATTGACCATTCGACTGCGGGAGCGCAATTTATTTGGAAGTCTTTTGCAAGCTCTGGTCCACATGGCGTTCTCGCAGCGCAGGTAATGGCTTTGTGCATTGCCTCACACCATTCAGGCTTGATCGATTGCATGACTCCGGACGGCGAAGATAACTTTTCCCGGCGGATCAAAAAAGCAGAAATTAGCGCGCATTTAGAGGAAGCTATCCGCAATGCCGATGCCTCGCTGATACATCGAGTGGCGACAACAATCGACACTGGCCGCATCCCTGAGATTTTTCAAAAAGTCATTGCGTCCCTTATGGCGGTCGAAAGCCGCGCGGGCGGCAGCAATCTCATCCTCAAATTCAAAACTGGATTGCTTGTACGATTTCTGTTTAGTGCACTGATCGACGCTGATCGCGTTGATAGCGCCGACTTCGAAAATCCACGGGCAGGCCAATTACGACACGATGGCAATTATCCGAGCTGGGCAAAACTTATCGGACGCGTTGAAAAGCACCTCGGGCAATTGAACAGCAGCGAGTCAATCGACGCGCTACGCCGTGAAATTTCCGACTATTGCCTCATGGCAGCAGAAAGGCCAAGAGGGATTTTTACCCTGACGGTACCGACCGGCGGCGGGAAGACCCTTGCCAGCCTGCGCTTCGCGCTCCATCACGCAAAAAAACATAAGCTCGATCGCATCATCTATGTCATCCCGTTCACCTCGATCATTGACCAGAATGCCGATGTTGTACGAGGCATCCTGGAGCCGACAACTGAAGGTGTCGAGCGCGGTAGCATCGTCCTGGAACATCATTCGAACCTGACGCCGGAGGAACAAACCTGGCGATCAAAAATTCTTTCCGAAAACTGGGACGCGCCGGTCATCTTTACCACCAGTGTTCAACTGCTCGAAACACTGTTTGGCGGAGGAACGCGTGGAGTGCGTCGCATGCATCAGCTGGCCAATGCCGTGATCATTTTTGATGAAGCGCAGACGGTACCGCTGCGCTGTATCCATATGTTCAATAACGCCATCAATTTTTTAGTCGAGCAGTGCGGTAGCAGTGTCGTGCTGTGCACGGCGACTCAGCCGCTGCTGAACGCAGTCGATTCGAAACTGGGCGCTGCGCGTTTTCAGACTTGTGATGAAATCATCCCGAACTTACAAAAATTGTTCTCTGCACTTAAACGCACCGTAGTCGTTTCTGGCTACAAACCTGGCGGATGGCTTGATGAAGAAGTCGCGACGCTGGCTGCAGAGAAAATTGCTGAGACTGGCAGTTGCCTAGTGATAGTCAACACTCGCAAGGCGGCACAATCGCTCTACCAGGTTTGCGTCGCAGCAGCCGGCGTGACTACATACCACCCTAGCACGTCAATGTGCCCGCAGCATCGGCGCGAAGTTCTCGCTGCCATTCGAAACAATCTCCAGAACCGCATTCCAACCCTATGCATCAGTACCCAGTTGATCGAAGCCGGTGTCGATGTCGACTTTGGCGCGGTCATTCGCCATGTCGCCGGACTCGACTCGATCGCGCAGGCGGCAGGACGCTGCAATCGGAACGGTCGAAGGCGCATCGGCCGCGTCCACGTGATCAATCCCATCGATGATCGAATCGAACGATTGATCGACATCGCTGCCGGCCGTGATGTCACCTTGCGGATATTTAACGAGTACGGGCAAGATCCCGCCGGATTCGATGACGATTTACTCGGGCCAAAAGCGATGGCACGGTATTTTGATTATTATTTTTTTCAGCGGTCGGTCGAGATGGATTATCCGGTGGCGGCATCTACGACTGGACGTGATGACACGCTGCTAAGCCTACTCTCGACAAACGACATGGCTGTCGATACATACCATCAGCGAGAGCAAAGTGGTCCCCTTTTGTATTTGCGCCAGTCCTTCATGACAGCGGCGCAGGCGTTCAAGGCACTCGATGCGGCAACTCAAGGCGTGATCGTTCCGTATATCGGCTTGGACAACAATCAGGAAGGACCGGAATTGATCGCGCAACTGTGTGCCGCCTTTCAGCCGGAAACACAGTTCGCGCTGCTGCGTCGTGCCCAACAATTTTCAGTCAATGTATTTCCTCACGTTTTTGATGCCCTGAAGCGTGCCGATGCAATCGGTGAAATCGGCGAAGGCATTGGCATCTATCACTTGCGACCGGACTACTACAATCAATTTTTCGGTCTCAGCGACATCCCCACGACCACTATGGAGACACATTGTGTTTGACCTCAATCGCACCGGTATTGAATTTCGCACTTGGGGCCGCTACGGCCTATTCACCGATCCGGTCACCCGAGTCGGTGGTGAAAAGTGCTCTTATCACATACCCACTTATGAAGCGCTAAAGGGCGTCGCGAAATCCATTTACTGGAAACCCACGCTGATCTGGGTCATTGATGAAGTGCGGATCATGAAAACCATTCGCACACAGACCAAAGGCACCAAGCCGCTCAATTTTAGCGGCGGCAATACGCTGGCGATCTACACCTTTCTGGCCGATGTCGAGTACCAGGTGCGCGCTCACTTTGAATGGAATGAAGTCCGCACCGAGCTCAAGCCGGATCGGATCGAAGCCAAGCATCGGGCAATTCTGCATCGCATGCTGGAGCGTGGCGGTCGGCAGGATATTTTTCTCGGCACACGTGATTGTCAGGGCTATGTCGAGCCATGCGAATTCGGTAGCGGTACCGGCGCTTATGACAACGCCGGCGAACTCGATTTCGGTCTGACTTTTCATGGCTTCGACTATCCCGATGAAACCGGCAACAATGAATTGCGCACCCGGTTCTGGATGCCCAAAATGGACAACGGGATCATCCGTTTCACGCGCCCACAGAATTGCACCGTGTCCAAATTCGTGCGCGAGATGGCACCCAAAGATTTTAACCTTGACCAGAATCAGCGTACTGTCGCTGCCGAAGAAAGTGCAGGCTGACATGGGCTGGTTGCAGCAGTTAGTGAAAACCTATGATGCGTGTGCCGGTGCGTCGCAATTCAAGAGCGATCCGCTGGCGCCAATTAGTCATACGCCCCAGCAAGCGCATCTTGAAATCGTTCTGGATGGTGATGGAAAATTCTTGCGGGCGCGGATACTGCAGAAAGAAGAAACACTGATCCCCGCTACGGAAAAATCTGCCAACCGAACCGGGAGCAAACCGCCACCTCATCCACTGTGCAACAAGATTCAATATATCGCCGCCGATTATCCGACCGCGGGCGGCGCAAAACACTCGTTTAATGAACGTTGTCCATAATGCACCGCAGATAGGTTTTCATTTGCGTGATTGTCACGGTGACGGAATTTTCGGCGGTTCCGGCGTCGACTCCTAATTTAGCAAACTTTTCGGTAGATTAATTCTAGTTACCAGAATGCATCTTGCCGCGGTAACATTGCGTCTACGTTTGGATTGCCACCTCTAACCAACCCGCGTGTAGTATGGTCAGTAATCAAGTTGATATTGTTATTGATCACTTCTCGCAAAGTTATGCACGCTTTGTCATGAAACGAAATTCTCCGACCGATATTGGAAGTCTTGACGATCTGAGTCGACTTAGTGAGGTCATTGTTGACAAGCGGCTCGGCAAGCGCGCGACAGCAAAAAAAAGCCGCCGAAATCGCCATTATGAAAATCAGTTCATACGCAATGCGTTGACACGATTTCCTGACGCAATACAGTCGACAGAAGATGATACAACGTTGTCTGCCGAAGACTTGATGCACTCACCTTGAATACAGCGTGATGGCATATCGACAGCCTACCCCCAACGTTAGCAACAGTCGCGATACAAGTCGCGCTCGGCATAACGACCATAACTCATCTATTTATAAAACCGGACTGGGAGAGACCGAGGTTATAGAGTTACGTCGCCTTACTGGTGTCGGCGAGCAGAAATCAACGTTCGCGTGTGAGTTCGGCATGGGTCGGGGGACCCTGTGTCAATACTCGAAGGTTCTGCCAACTCCTTAACCCGACTTTTCGTTCCACTGCACCTCAAATTGTGACGGTTTGCACGTCGCTTTTCTGGTTTTTAAGAATGATTTGACAGCTTAATTGATGATTTTATGATCTTTTTGAATAGACTTTTCATCGGTTTTTACAAAAAACCGTCGTGTGGCGCAAATTGCAGCTATGTGCACACTCCCCCCTAAATAGGTTTAGCGACTCGCGTTCCAAATCGACCGTGCTCGAATTCGGCCACGAAAATTTCAGAAGAGCACTCCCATGCTGAGCGCACAAAAAATAACCGCCTCTACGACGGCTAAATGCTTCTAGTTGTCAGGGAAAGGAAACAACATTTAAAGCAACAGCACTGATTATCCAATCTTTGCCACTCTGCGTGGCCGGTCATGTCGCTGGCAAGCACGCAGTGATTGGTGCCGGTGTAGGCTGTGCGATTGGTCTCCATCAGGCGAACAAGAAGGATCGTGCAGCGGCGGCAGCAAGGCAGGACAGCTCTGTGCCAATATCCAGTGCTACGGTGTCGACTAAATTACAGTTCCTCGCAGTTCGTACGCCCGATTTCTGATGCCTTCATAGCCGCGAGCATAGCGATATCAGGACGCGACAGCGATGACATCTGAACGATGTCTCGGGTCGCCTGCGGTACGCATGCAAGGAAGTGTGGCAAGCTGTTGGCCGCTTATCGGTAGTGGCTGCATGCGGCCAATGTGCGTACTATCCGGGTAAATCTGATTATTACGCAAGCATCAAGATCGACCCTTCAGGTGTAGCGTGATGAAGGGCCAATGTTGTGGGTCGAAATATGCGGAATTTCGAGCGCATTTGGCACAAATTGCACGTATTTTCAAAAAAATAGACTATAAAAATCAATAAGTTACCGTTTTTATTTGTCTATCGTCAAGACTCTAAATCCAGTTTGCGGGTCTCCCGTACCGTCGGTTCGAATCCGACCCTCTCCGCCAATATACCTATTAGAATCACGCAGTTACCGAGAAAGAAAAGCCCCGAATCCGGGGTTTTTTTACGTCTAAGAAAACACGCTGACT
>JBLHLW010000067.1:0-20536 GCA_047621345.1 Minisyncoccia bacterium
TCCTTTTCAATCTGGCGGAGACGGTGAGATTCGAACTCACGATACAGGTATAAGCCGTATGCATCCTTAGCAGGGATGTGCCTTCGGCCACTCGGCCACGTCTCCACGCGTCAACAGGTCGTTAAACCCATTTCAGCAAGCCTCGAATCATAACTATTCAGGCCAGCTTGGTCAATCAAACATTTCAGGCACTTTCAAGTTCGAAGGCCTTATGCAGCGCGCGAACCGCGAGTTCCATGTATTTCTCGTCAATCAATACCGATATCTTAATTTCGGAAGTCGAGATCATCAGGATATTGATGCCCTCTTCCGACAAGGTGCGGAACATTTGCGACGCAATGCCAACGTGGCTGCGCATGCCGACACCCACGACCGACACCTTCGAAACCTTGGCATCGCCAGCAATACTGCCAGCACCAATATGCTCCTTGACGCTGGCATTGAGTACCTCCATCGAACGCTGGTACTCGCCGCGCGCCACCGTGAACGTGAAGTCGGTCTTGCCAGCGACTGACTGGTTTTGAATGATCATGTCGACTTCGATGTTCGCGTCGGCGACCGGGCCCAATATCTGATAAGCAATACCAGGCCGATCCGGGACGCCCAGTACGGTGATCTTGGCTTCGTCACGATTGAACGCGATACCGGTGATGGCGGCTTGTTCCATATTTGTGTCTTCCTCAAACGAAATCAGTGTACCGGAGCGAGCTTCTATCTCCAGCGGTAACATCGGGTCAGTCAGCGACGACAATACCCGGGTTGGCATCTTGTAATTACCAGCAAATTCTACCGAGCGGATCTGCAGTATTTTCGATCCGAGCGACGCCATTTCCAGCATCTCTTCGAATGTTACCGTTTTGAGACGACGGGCATCAGTCACGACACGCGGATCTGTCGTGTACACCCCGTCGACGTCGGTGAAAATCAGGCACTCTTCCGCTTTCATTGCCACCGCAACGGCCACCGCGGAGGTGTCTGACCCACCGCGACCCAGCGTCGCTATGTTGCCGTTAGGATCAACGCCCTGAAAACCAGTAATGATCACGATACGACCAGCATCGAGGTCATTGCGTACCTTGGTATCGTCGATCGATTGGATACGCGCCTTCGTAAAAGCAGAGTCCGTCTTGATCGCAACCTGCCAACCGGCGTACGACACGGCATCCTTGCCGATCGCTTTCAATGCCATCGCCAGCAGCGCTACCGAAACCTGCTCACCAGTAGAGGCCAGCATGTCCATTTCTCGTGGATCGGGTTGCGACATCAACTCTTTGGCCATGCCGAGCAAACGATTGGTTTCACCGGACATCGCCGACGGCACCACCACGACCTGGTAACCAGCGTCATGCCACTTGGCAACGCGCAAGGCGACATTTTTGATGCGCTCGGTCGAGCCCATCGATGTACCACCGTATTTATGAACGATTAATGCCATAGGAGTAAGAGGAAAAACTGCTTGCGTTAAAAAAAATCGAAAACTGACCAAAAAACGAGTCGCTGACTGTACCCGCTGTGCAGCGAAATGACAAGCGCCATGGCGCTATCAAGCCGGCGCAAAGACCCAGCGCAAGGCAATGCAAGGTGCTTCTCCGCTGCTGAAATGATGGCAATCCATGCCGACTCCGGCCGCAAACAACAGCTTTTTCCCGGCCCGCACGACAGGCAGTCGCTCACGCTCCCATGCCGGGATGTTGCCAGCCTGGTAGTGATATTTGAGCGCTCGGGTCGAACGGTTCGGCGCCAGCTTGAGTCGCTCGCCCCCACTACGCAAACTAATCGCCAGCGTTTGCTCGCTCAACCAGCTTGCGGCGACCCCCTGCTCCGCGCCGTCAAACAGAAGCGAGCCGTTTAAGTCAGGAAAATCCAGCTGTGCCTCCCCGCGCCATTGAAAACTGATGACTGGTAACTCCTCAGGATCGAACTCAATGCGGTGCGGCGTGATGAATACGTGGTCGCGATGACGCCGGATATGGCAATCGGCATGCGTCACGCAGAGTTGGGCATCGGACTTGGCCTCGAACAACTGGGTGCGCATTTCGTGCAACCACGATGTCGACGGCATGCGTATCCCGCGGGAACCGAACCAGTAGCGCAGCAGGTTATCCGCACGATCGGCGCTCAGTGTGCGCAAACGACGGATATCAAGAGCTTCGCCGGCGACGCACAACGCAAGGTCTTGCGTCGCCAACTCGATCAGCAGACGTTGCGCCGATTGCGCATGACTGGCGGTGCGTGCGAGACGATGCTGAAAGCCAGGGAAAAAGCGTGACAGCGCCGGCATCACCTCATGGCGCAACGCATTACGGGCATAGCGCGTATCGAGATTGGATGCATCATCGACATGCGAAATCACCTCCTTGGCCACAAATCTGGCTAATTGCTCGCGCGACAGCGACAACAAGGGACGCGCCATCACCAGTGACGCATCACCCAGCAGATCAGGCGCGCAATTAGCCAAATCCATACCCGACAATCCGGCGACTCCGGAACCACGCAACAGTTGTAGCAAAACCGTTTCGGCCTGATCATCCTGATGATGCGCGGTCAGCAGCAAGGGCACATTGTGGTCGCGGCACATCATACCGAGCGCAGCGTACCGACTGCTGCGCGCTGCGGCTTCGATGCCACTAGCACTTGCATCGGCAAGTTGTACGCGCTGCGCTGCAAACGTGATCTCAAGGCGAGCGCATTGGCTGGCACAATGCTGTAGCCATGCATCGGCATCGGCGCTTAGTCCATGGTGAACATGAAAAGCGACCAACCGGATGCCATTTTTTTGTGCATGCCGGTGTGCAAGATGCAACAGCGCTGATGAGTCGAGACCACCGCTGTAAGCGATCGCCATTACCGCATCGCAAGTCGGAGCAGGGAGACTAGCGCGCATTCGGATAAGTACAAGAGCGCGCTCAAAAACGTCATCGATGCCAAGTGTTTGTTGATTTTTCAAGACGTGTGACAACCTCATTCCGGCGCAGCGATTTCCTTGAATTTGCCATAGCTCAATAGCTTTTCATGACGTGCCGTAATCAAGTCCTTGGTCTTGATTCCGGTGAACTGCCGTAATGTATCGGCCAGAGCACGCTTGAGCATCGACGCCATCAACTTGGGGTCGCGGTGCGCGCCACCCAAAGGTTCGTTGACTATCTTGTCGATCAGGTTGAGAGCTTTCAGACGATGCGCGGTTAGCCCGAGTGCTTCGGCAGCGTCTGATGCACGCTCTGCCGTCTTCCACAAAATCGAGGCGCAGCCTTCAGGCGAAATCACCGAATAGGTTGCATATTGCAGCATCAACACCGCGTCACCAACCGCAATCGCCAGCGCGCCGCCGGAGCCGCCTTCGCCAATGATCGTGGCAATCAACGGCACTTTTAGCTCGGCCATTGCGTACAAGTTGTGACCGATGGCTTCCGACTGACCACGCTCCTCGGCGTCGATGCCGGGAAACGCACCGGGTGTGTCAACAAAGGTAAAGATTGGCAAGCCAAATTTTTCGGCGACTTTCATCAGACGTAGCGCCTTGCGATAGCCTTCTGGCTTAGGCATGCCGAAGTTACGTAGCGCACGCTCCTTGGTGTCTCGGCCCTTTTGGTGACCGATTACCATGCAGGCCTGACCATTGAACCGGGCCAGTCCGCCAACGATCGACAAGTCATCGGCGTAGCTGCGATCGCCATGCAGTTCGTGGAAATCCGTAAAAATTTCATTCACGTAATCCATCGTATACGGCCGCTGCGGGTGGCGCGCAATTTGAGACACTTGCCACGGTGTGAGCTTGGCGTAAATATCTTTGGTCAACTGCTGGCTTTTTTTGGCCAGTCGATCGATTTCTTCGGAAATATCGACGGCAGAGTCATCCTGCACGAAACGTAATTCTTCGATCTTCGAATCCAGATCGGCGATCGGCGTTTCAAATGACAGGAAAGTTGTTTTGGTCATCGTGTTCCCTCTTGTTTCAACACACAGTAAATCGGAAAACTTGGATAAACATCAATACGATACCGGCACTGGCTCAAGGCTACGCCATAGATACCAGGTGGCAACCGTTCGCCAGGGCTCCCAATTAGCGGACACTTCACGCGCATCGCTCCGTGACACGGGCTCGCCTGAAAAATAATTCAGACTGATGCCGTTGAGCAACCCAACGTCATCCAGCGGGAAGATGTTGGGGCGCAGCAGATTAAATATCAAGAACATTTCGGCGGTCCAGCGACCGATGCCCCGAATCTGAATCAGTTCGGCGATAACCGCTTCGTCATCCATTTCTGCCCACTTGTCTGCGTGCACGCGCTTGGCCTTGAAGTGCTCTGCCAGATCGAGAATGTAGTCCGCCTTGCGCTTTGACAGTCCGCAACCGGCCAAGTCAGCCGCCCCGGCTTTCACGACTTGCGCCGGGGTTGACTTTGGGCACACCAGCAGGAACCGCTGCCACGCCGCCTCGGCCGACTTGACTGAAATTTGCTGACCGATAATCGAGCGCGCCAGCGTAACGAATGGCTCGCCGCGTCCGGTCAGGTGCACATCCCCAAATTGCGGAATCAGCTTGCGCATGATGCGATCACGCTTCATCAGTTCGATTTTGGCATCGTCCCAGTACGTCGGCGCACCGAGTTGCCCGCCTGTTTCCATCAAATTTGCCATGCCGACTAAGCCCTTCGCCATTCGGTGATGTTGCCCGGCTTGTCTTCCAGGAGGATACCGGACGCAACCAACTCATCGCGCAGGCGGTCCGCAGTAGCATAATCGCGGGCAAGCTTGGCAGCAATACGGGCCGCAATTTTTTCTTCAACCTGCGCATTGTCTTCGTCGCTGACTGTCGTCCCGTGCGCGCCCTGAAGAAATTCTTGCGGGCTGCGCTCAAGCAAACCCAGTACCGCTGCGAGGCATCGTAACTGGTTAGCCAATGCCGGATCACCGCTGCGATTGACCTCGGTGGTCAGGTCAAACAAGACGGCCAACGCCAGCGGTGTGTTGAAATCGTCATCCATCGCTTCAGCAAAACGCTGGGGATACGGTAACGCCCAGTCCAGTTCAGCGTTCGATGGCATCACGTCCTTGAGCGCCTTGTATAGCCGGGTCAGCGCCACACGTGCATCATCAAGATGCGTGTCCGAATAATTCAACGGACTACGGTAATGCGCACGCAGGATAAAGAAGCGCAGCACTTCGGCATCATATTTGGCCAGCACATCACGGATCAGAAAGAAGTTATCGAGCGACTTCGACATTTTTTCATTGTCGATGCGGACATGTCCGTTATGCAGCCAATAGTTGGCAAACGGTTTCCCGTTGGCTCCCTCGGATTGAGCAATTTCGTTTTCATGATGCGGGAACTGCAAATCGGTACCGCCGCCATGAATATCAAATTGTTCACCGAGCAGCGCACACGCCATCGCAGAGCATTCGATATGCCAGCCGGGCCGGCCGCTGCCCCATGGCGAAGGCCATTTAGCGTCATCGGGCTCGCTTGCCTTGGCCGCTTTCCAGAGCACAAAATCAAGTGGGTCGCGCTTGCCCGTGTTGACATCTACCCGTTCGCCGGCTCGCAAATCATCGAGCGACTTGCCAGATAATTTACCGTATCCCGGAAAATCACGGACCGAATAATTTACGTCGCCATCATCGCCTTGATACGCCAGTCCCTTTGATTGAAGTTGCGCGATCATATCGAGCATCTGGGGCACGTAGTGCGTAGCGCGTGGCTCCTCGGTCGGCGGCAGAATACCCAGCGCAGCGGTATCCTCGGCCATCGCGTCGATGAATCGGCGCGTCAGCGCAGAAATTGATTCGCCGTTGTCGACCGCGCGACGAATGATCTTGTCATCGATATCGGTGATATTACGAACATAGGTGACGCTGTAGCCGGATGCGCGCAGCCAGCGGGCCACGACATCGAATGCCATCATCATGCGCCCATGACCGATATGGCAGTAATCGTAAATCGTCATACCACAGACGTACATGCGCACCTGCCCGGGAACGATCGGCGTAAACGGCTGTTTTTCACGCGCTAGCGTGTTGTAGATTTTCAAGGGGGTCATAAAGCATTTCCGTATTCGGAAGTAGAGATTGCGGAGTGCGCGTCTGCTACAAATTTGAGATTACGACATTGCTCAAGGTGTGTGACAAGCCCGCTCACCGAAACCCTTTTAGTTGGCTAATTTTGATAGTATGTTGCTTTACGCCGAAGTATATCACCTAAAATATCACCTAAAAAAACCATGCCACTCACGTCCCGACCGCCCATTCTGCCGCGCCCGACCTCACGCTTCAGCAAAATCTTGATCGTTTCAGCGCTTTCAGCGGCGCTCTTCGCCCCGCCCGCTTTCGCCGACAATATGGCCGATATCAACACGTTGATCCGGGCTGGGCAATTCGGCGAGGCACTGACCAAAGTAGACGGCGCATTGATACAGACACCACGGGACAAGCAGCTACGATTCATGAAAGGCGTCATCCTCACGGAACAGAACAAGCCAAGTGAAGCGATTGTCGTTTTTACCAAGCTGACCGAAGATTTCCCGGAGTTGCCCGAACCGTACAACAACCTCGCGGTATTATTTGCCGCCGGCGGCCAGTACGACAAAGCCCGTGCCTCTCTGGAAATGGCAATTCGTACCAATCCTACCTACTCCACTGCCCATGAAAACCTGGGTGACGTATATGCCAAACTGGCTAGCCAGGCTTATGACAAGGCATTGCAGCTGGATTCCGCCAACACCACTGCCAAAACCAAGCTGACAATGGTTCGTACTTTGGTTGGCAACAATACAGGTGGCACTAACCCGAAAACTGGCGTACCCGTTTCTGCGCCGACGGCCATCGCTGCCGCCAAGCCGGCACCAACGGCTCCAGCACCGGCAGCAGCAACAGCACCATCGGGCATTGCAAAAGCACCTGCACCCATCGTCATTGCCAAGGCTGAAGTCAAGCCAGAACCAAAAGTCGAAGACACCAAACCGATCTTGCCAAAGGTCGAGCCAAAAGCGAAACCTGAGCCGAAAGCCGTGCCCAAGGCTCCAGTTATCAATGCAGATCAGGAAGATATTACCAACCTTATTTACAGTTGGGCCAAAGCCTGGGCTGCCGAAGACGTGACGGCTTATCTTGGTTATTACGACAATGACTTTCAACCTGCCACCGGTATCTCGCGCAAAGCATGGGTCGATCAACGACATGAGCGGATCAAAGGCAATGACGACATCACGATCAAAATAGGAACACCCAAAGTCACCATCGACGGAGCGACCGCAACCGCAAAATTCCAGCAGGAGTACACCTCCAAGCAAGTGCGATCGAATGCGCCAAAAACGATGGTATTGACCAAACAAGGGAACAAATGGTTGATCAAGCAGGAGCGTACGGGTAGCTAATGATCGGTTTGATGAACTATTTGAAGACAGCAAAACCTCTGCTCGGTCGTGCTCTAGCTCCTGTACTGCTTGCCGTGTCATTTTTGGCGACCGCATCAATCGCGCAAGCAACGGCGCGCGTGCCATTGCTTCCGCAGTTGGCGAGTAGCCCGGATCCCGACTCGCAACTCATCGCCATCTACAAAGATCTGGGTGCCAACAACTTGCGCCAGGCCCAGTTGAGGGCCGATGCGCTCGTGACTGCCTATCCCAACTTCCTCCTCGGGCAACTTGTACGTGGTGACTTGCTGATGATGCATACACGACCGGTTACCGGTCTGGGAACATCGTCAAAGGGCGATCGCGACAAACTGGAAGACTTGCGTGAAGAAGCGATGGTACGACTGAATTCGCTACGCGAACGACCTGACCCAGACTTGGTACCGCGTACATTGCTGAAGTTACGCGAAGATCAGCGATTTGCCCTCGTCGTCGATACCAAACGCTCCCGGCTATACGTGTACCAGAACCTCCGCGGCCAGATCAAGTTGATGACCGACTACTACATTACGCAAGGCAAACTGGGGAGCAACAAGATCAAGGAAGGTGACCAAAAAACCCCTGTCGGCGTCTATTACATTACTGGTCGACTGGGGCGTAATCGATTACCGGATTTCTATGGCGCTGGAGCGCTACCCATTAACTATCCGAACGAATGGGATCGCCTGAATGGGCGCAGTGGCTCCGGAATTTGGTTACATGGCACGCCGTCCGACAGCTACAGTCGCCCACCGCTCGCTTCGGACGGCTGTGTGGTACTCACCAATCCCGACCTCATCAAACTGTTTCGTACAGTCGATCCGGGCAAGACGCCTGTGATCATCAGCGAACAGGTAGAATTCGTCACCAGAAAAGCGCTGACCATCGAACGTGATGCTGCAAATGGCTTGCTGGACGAATGGCGCCGCGACCTTGAAAGTTTGAGTACCACGCGTTTCATGAACAACTACTCGGCGCAATTCAAATCGGCACTGGGCGAAGACCGCACAACTTGGTCAGACAAGCATGTACAAACAATGGCTGGCATCAAGGATATGAGCATCACGCTCCAGGATGTGACGATATTCGCTTATCCGGGCCACAAGGGCTTGATCGTGAGCACGTTCACGCAGGCGTCCACTCAGGGAAAGCGGCATACGTCGCAACGCAAACGCCAGTACTGGGCCAAGGAAGGCCGGAGCTGGAAAATTGTCTACGAAGGCATACTTTAAGGAAATTCAGATGCACATTAAACGCAGACAAGTGACCGGCCTCATTGCTGCTCTGACGCTATCTGCCAGCGTCTTCGCCGTGAATGCCGCTGAAGCACCCAAGGTGCTTCTTAAGACCAGCATGGGTGACATCGTACTGGAACTCAACGCTGAGAAAGCGCCGATCTCTGTCGACAATTTCCTGAAATACGTCAAGAACGGTCACTACAAAGGCACCATTTTCCACCGCGTCATTGACGGCTTCATGATTCAGGGCGGCGGCTTCGACAAGAATATGAATCAGAAGCCATCGAGTGCACCGATCAAGAACGAAGGCAGCAACGGCCTGAAGAACAACGCCTATTCGGTAGCAATGGCACGCACTGGCGACCCGGATTCGGCGACTGCGCAATTTTTTATCAACGTAAACAACAATGGCATGCTCGACTACCCAGGTCGTGACGGCTACGGTTACGCCGTATTCGGCAAGGTCGTTAAAGGACAGGACGTGGTCGACAAGATCCGCGGCGTCCCAACCAAAGATGCGGCGATGTATCAGAACGTACCGCAAACACCCATCGTGATCGAAAGTGCGACGCTGATCCAATAAGCGCACTGATCTCCATTCACCCATTCAGACCACAAAGAGGTAATCCATGGCAGTCATCATCACCACCAACCACGGCGACATCAAACTTGAACTCGATGCAGAAAAAGCACCGAAGACTGTTGAAAATTTTCTTGCCTATGTTAATGCAGGTCATTACTCGAACACGATTTTCCATCGCGTCATCGATGGCTTCATGATTCAAGGCGGCGGCTTCGAGCCAGGTATGAAACAGAAATCAACCAATGCACCCGTCGAGAACGAAGCCAAGAACGGCCTGAAAAATGTTGAGTACAGTGTCGCAATGGCGCGTACTTCAGACCCGCATTCTGCATCGGCGCAATTTTTTATTAACATCAAGAACAACAGCTTTCTCGACTATCCGGGCCAGGACGGCTGGGGTTACTGCGTATTCGGCAAAGTAGTTGAAGGCGCTGATGTTGTCGACAAGATCAAGGCCGTCAAGACCAGCCGCTCGGGCATGTCTGCCGATGTCCCTGTCGAAGATGTCGTGATCGAAAAAGTCACCGTGGTCTGATGCTTCGTTGCAAGGCATGACCACCACTGACACAGTGAACGAAGCGCAACCGGACATGGTTGCGCTTTTTGTTTCCGACATCCATTTGAAAGAGTCGATGCCCGCGACCAGCGCGGCCTTCATCAACTTCCTGCAACGCCACGCCAAGCGTGCAAAACAACTCTATCTGTTGGGTGACCTGTTCGAATACTGGGCGGGCGATGATGACATCGCGTCGCCACTGCACCAACGCATCGTGACCGAACTGCGCGCCCTGAGCGATGGCGGCACCGCGTTATTCTGGATGGCAGGCAACCGCGACTTCCTGATAGGACCCGTCTTTGCGAGCGCCACGGGCATGACCCTACTAACTGATGGCAGCGTCGTCCATGTGGCCCGTCAACGCATCGTGCTAGTTCATGGCGATGCGCAGTGTACAGATGACGTCGGCTATATCGCGTTCCGCAATCAGGTCAGGCAAACGCAGTGGCAACAAGAATTTCTGGCAATGCCGCTAGCGCGCCGCAAGGCCATCATTGCAGGCATGCGCACACAAAGTCGCGATGCACAAAGCACGAAAAGTGACGACATCATGGACGTTAATCAAGCTGCCATCGATGCGCTGTTCGCGGCAACCGAGACCACCTTAATGATCCATGGCCACACACACCGTCCCGCCACGCATGTCGCGGCAAATGGACGGACCCGGTATGTGCTGCCGGACTGGGATTGTGACACCACGCCTGAACGCGGTGGCTGGCTGGGTATCGATGCTAACGGCCAATTGCGGCGTTACGACATCGACGGCAAGGAGTCCGGCTTTAATCGAACTGCTGCTTGAAGAGCGCGAACTGCGCCGACAACGCATCCAACCCAGTACGTAACTGGGCAACTTCGGCTTCCAGTTGCGTTACCCGGTCAGTGCCGCCCTCAGCTCGGACCTTGCCGGAAAAAACGCTGGCGATTTCTTGTTGCTCGACAAAAGCTTCCCCCGCCAACAGCTGGGCATACCGTCCACGCGCCAGCTTTGCCACCAGCGGCGGGTACTTGTCGATCAAAAATTGCAGACACGCTTCGATCTGTTCAATCGAAGCGAACGCGTGCATGCGTTCGCAGCGCGCACGCAGCTCGCCGGCAGTTTGTATGCCACGCAGCATTAGTATCGTGAGTACGGCCAACTTGTCCGCCTCCAGTGTCCACTTGATGCGCATCCGATGTTCAAATTTGGCAACGCGTGCACCGGCCTGACTGACTTCAGCAACCAGCTTACGCTGCATCAACCGCTGCAGGACCTCATGCACGGCGGCATCAGTGAGCGTCATCACAGGATCACGACTTGATAACTGATTACAGCCGTTTGTCAGTGCATTGAGGGAAAGCGGATAGGCATCCGGTGTCAGCGCTTCCTTCTCGGAGAGAACAGCGAGCACACGGATTTCAAGTTGATCAAGAACGTACTGCTGATCTTCGGATGTCATAACCGGCTCCCTTTATTCGACCAGACGATTTAATGATGCAGGATCGAACTTGTCGAGTCCGGCCATGGTTTCGCAACCGATATCTGCGCATTTAAGTGCCGCGAGGATCTTGCTGATCTGGAGCTCCTGCGCAGCGGCGTTATCAATGAGGCCGTGCAACGCTTTCGACAGCGGATCATCCCCATTAGGTGAAACACCATAAGCTGCAAACAGACGCGCCGCAGCGTCTTCCTGCGGACTGCGTTCCTTCTTGTGAATAATACGCGCCGGATTACCGACCGCCGTTGCACCGGGCGGCACTTCCTTAACCACTACCGCATTCGACCCAACTTTGGCCCCGTCCCCCACCGTAAAGCCGCCGAGTACTTGTGCCCCGGCACCGATGATCACGCCCACGCCCAGCGTCGGGTGGCGCTTGGCGCCCTTGTTGAGCGATGTCCCTCCCAGCGTGACTCCCTGATAGATGGTGCAACCATCACCAACGTCAGCGGTCTCGCCAATGACGACACCGAAACCGTGGTCGATGAAAACCCGCCGACCAATGGTGGCGCCAGGGTGGATTTCAATACCGGTCAATATGCGTGCCAAGTAGGCAATGAAGCGGCCGAACCACTTCAATTGATGCTCCCAACACCAACCGGCAGCCCGATGCAAGATGATCGCGTGCAGACCGGGATAGCAGGTCAGCACTTCCCACGCATTGCGCGCGGCAGGGTCACGATCGATGATGCTGGCGATGTCTTCACGGAGGCGACTGAACATGGATGGCTTGTATTTTTGAGAGGGATCGATATGGTAACTGCTCCGGCACGATTCCGCGACGGGGTCGGAAATAGCCGCGTGGACAGCGCAAAATCATCGTGCACGCATTAGCTTATCGCCGGAAGAACGGCATGGAGTGACAACTACAGGTCGCGCGCGAGGGCACAATAGACTGTGCCCACCCTACAAGCAAGTTCGCGACCTGGCAAGAAGCATGAACCGCCGACTTCAGATCGTGCCCACCAGCCAGAGAATTAGCCCTTGACCAGACGCTGACGGCGCGCTTCAAACAGACAGACGCCGGAGGCAACCGAGACATTGAGACTTTCAACCGCACCGAACATCGGGATATGCACCAGAAAATCACATGTCTCCGTCGTCAACCGGCGCATGCCCTCGCCTTCAGAACCCATGATCAGGGCAGTCGGTCCGGTGAAGTCACCCTGATACAGCGTCTGCTCAGCATCTTCGGTCGTACCGATGAGCCAGATGCCGCGATCTTTTAGGTCGCGCAGCGTGCGTGCCAGATTAGTGACCGTAATGTAGGGAACACTTTCGGCTGCACCACTGGCGACCTTGGCGGCAGTAGCGTTGAGACCGACAGCACGATCCTTCGGTGCAATGACCGCATGCGCACCAGCCCCATCGGCGACCCGCAAGCAGGCGCCCAGGTTATGTGGATCAGTGATGCCGTCAAGGACCAACAACAGCGGTGGCCCATCGACCGCATCCAGCAATTCATCGAGATTGCGTGCCAGCGAGACTTCACCGGCTTTGGCGACCACACCCTGATGCCGACGCGTGCCGACCATGTTCGACAATCGCTGATCGTCGGCCTGAATCACGCGCACTTTGACCGCAGCGGCGGCTTTCAACATGTCTTTCATGCGCTGATCGTGGCGCGCCGTATCGACATAAATTTCTTCGACAGTCGAGGCTTCGTGGCGCAAGCGCGCGGTCACGGCATGGAAGCCGAATATCATTTTGCTCATGGTTCTTATCGTTTCTTCTTGCCTGCTTTTGGATACGCTTTAGGCGCACGCGAGCGGTCTGCTGGTGAGGTGGAGGAGTTGCGGCGACCGGCTGGATCGCTGTCCTGATGTTCTTCTTCGGCGCGCCGGGACTCATTTTTGAGTACCGTCTTGATACCCGGCTCGGTGACTAATTTCAGGTCGATTTTGCGCGCATCAAGATCGACGCGGGCGACCTGCACGGTCACCCGATCCGTCAACTGGTAACGAATACCACTGCGTTCACCGCGCAATTCGTGACGGGCTTCGTCGAACTGGAAGTAATCGGCGCCAAGATCGGTGACATGCACCAGACCTTCAATGAACAGCGCGTCGAGCTGCACAAAAATACCGAACGTGGCGACCCCGCAAATCGTGCCGGTAAATTCTTCGCCCAGCTTGTCGCGAATAAAGTAGCACTTGAGCCAGGCTTCAACATCCCGCGAGGCTTCATCGGCACGCCGCTCGTTTGCCGAGCAATGCACACCCAACGCATCCCAGACGGTCAGGTCAGCAGCGTTCTTTTGCTTGCCTTCAGCCTTGTCCTTGACGGCTTGCTTGCGCGCGGCATTCGACACCGTCGTGTTGAGGACTGTGGTGTCGATACCTTTTGGCTCATAACGCTTACCGAGCAGTATCGCCTTGATAGCGCGATGCGTCAGCAAATCCGGGTAACGCCGAATCGGGCTGGTGAAATGCGCGTAGGCTTCGTAAGACAAACCAAAGTGACCGATATTCTCCGGGCTATAGACCGCTTGCTGCATTGAGCGCAACAGCATTGTCTGCAGCAGCGTCGCGTCAGGACGCGCCTTAATCTTCGGCATCAGCTCGGCATAATCGGATGCAGACGGCTTGTCGCCACCGCCAAGATGCAAACCAACCTGCTTGAGGAAGGTACGAACCTGATTGAGTTTTTCTTTGGTTGGCGTCGCATGGATACGGTACAGACTTGGCTGCTTGTGGCGTTCAAGGATGTCGGCCGCACAAACGTTGGCGGCCAACATGCACTCCTCGATCAGCTTGTGCGCATCGTTGCGGGTACGCGGCAGGATCGATTCGATCTTGCCGTTGGCATTGGAGACGATGTAGGTTTCGGTGGTCTCAAAATCAATCGCACCGCGCAGATGGCGCGCCTTGAGCAACGCGTGATAGACCGCATGCAAGTTCAGCAAATGCGGTACTAGCGCAGGTCGCTTGGCTGCATCGGTGCCCTTGGTATTAGCAAGAATAACGGCAACTTCATCGTAGGTCAGACGCGCTGCCGAATGGATCACGGCAGGATAAAACTGATAGGCCTTGATCTCGCCCTTGGCCGTAATCACTGCATCGCAGACCAACGTCAGGCGATCAACACCCGGGTTGAGTGAACACAAACCATTAGAGAGTTTTTCCGGCAGCATCGGAATCACCCGGCGCGGAAAATAGACCGACGTACTGCGTTCAAGCGCATCGACATCCAAAGGCTCGTTCGGCTTGACGTAATGGCTAACGTCGGCAATGGCGACGATCAGACGAAAACCATCGGCGCGACCAATCTTGATCGGTTCGCAGTAGACCGCATCATCAAAGTCGCGCGCATCAGCACCATCGATCGTGACCAGTGGTACGTCGCGCAAATCGACGCGATCAGCAAGATCACTTGCACGCACTTCGCCCGGCAATTTTGCGGCCGCTTTTTGCGCTGCGTCAGAAAAAATATGCGGCACGCCAAACTTGCGCACAGCAATTTCAATTTCCATACCGGGGTCATCGATCTCGCCGAGTACTTCGACAATACGCCCGACAGGTTGCTTGAAGCGTGATGGCTGCTCGGTCAGTTGAACACTGACGACCTGGCCAGTCTTGGCCTGACCAGGTGAACCGGATAGCGCAATATCCTGCCCAATGCGCTGGTCTTCAGGAGCGACCAACCAGACCCCATTTTCATTGAGCAAACGGCCAATGACATGGGTGTTGGCACGCGATACAACTTCGACGATGGTGCCTTCCGGGCGACCGCGGCGGTCGGTGCCGACGATACGCGCCTTGACGCGGTCACCATGCAGTACTTTCTGCATCTCTTTTTCAGACAGAAACAGATCGTCCCCGCCATCATCGGGCACCAGGAAACCAAAGCCTTCACGATGACTGTTGACGCGACCATCGATGAAGCCAGCGTTACTGGAGAGTTGGTAGATACCGTCGTTATCGGGTTTGATCTGACCGTCGCGCTCCATGGCATTGAGGCGTCGCATCAGCACGTCAATTTCATCGCCCTGTACGTTCAGGGCAGCAGCAATCGCCTCTGAGTTAAGCGCGTCGGTTGACGTACGCAGTATGCCGAGAATTTCCTCGCGGCTGGGAATAGTGTATTGGCTCAAATGTTGGATCAGTTAGTTGTTATTGGTAAAAATTCGGAAAATAATTTGACGCGTTCGCGGCGAGTTGATCAGCGCGCCACCATGAGGGGTCGACTTGCTTCGGACTCGGCGCGTTCTGGAACAGCAACTTCGCGAAACGGCGTGCCCGCGTAGTGTAACGGACTACGCGAGTTTAACCTATCACACCGGTTATTTGCAGACCAGCATGAAACGCTGTTTGACACCACAAGGTTTTCCTTTATACTTCGGTTTCTTTGGAAGGCCCACGTGGCGGAATTGGTAGACGCGCATGGTTCAGGTCCATGTGTCTTCGGATGTGGGGGTTCGAGTCCCTCCGTGGGCACCAAGCCTTTCATTAAAAAACCCATTGCTTAGGCAGCGGGTTTTTTTTCGCCTGCAGGTTCCATCTAGCAGGCACTCTGCTGCGTTTGTCATACCAAGCCGTCCGATTGCAATAGGTAAAAAGACCATGCAAAGCATGGTCTCGCTACACGACTTTACTGCTGCTCGCCCTTCTTGAGCCATGCATGCAACTGATGCGCACGCAACCCGTCGTACTCTTCGAACGGTTGATGGATCCACGGATTCGACTCCAGATAATCCAGATAGAAATCCGGCCGAATCGAGGAGCATGCCTTGCACCAGATCACTGCTGATTTGACTTCAGTCACAGCAGGAAAATTGGTCTTCAGGTGATGCTGCACTTTTTCCAGCGTAACGCCCGAATCGACCAGATCATCCAACAGCAACACGCTGCCACCCAACGAACCCCGCGTCATTGTAATGAACTTGCCGATGTCGAGGTCGCCACGCTTGGTGCCGGTTTCTTCACGGTAGGAACTGGTCGACAGGATCGCCAGCGGCACGTCGAAGATGCGTGAGAAAACATCTCCCGGGCGCAAACCACCACGAGCCAAACACAACACCTGGTCAAATTTCCAACCCGAATCATGCACCATCATTGCCAGGCGTTCGATCGCCCGGTGATAGTCATCCCAAGTGACCCAGAGGTCCTTCTCATTCGATACGGGTAGCGACATGGTGAGCTCGCTCCTTACTTGAAAGGGTGACGCAAGACGATGGTCTCTTCGCGATCGGGACCGGTCGACACCATATCAATCGGCACGCCGACCAACTCCTCAATCCGTTTGATATAAGCACGGGCGTTCGCAGGCAGCGCGTCCATCGACTTGGCACCCACGGTCGTGTCGGTCCATCCCGGCATCTCTTCGTAGACGGGTTCGCAACGACCCGCATCTTCGGCACCGACAGGGAAGATATCGACATGCTTGCCATCGATCAGATAACCGGTACAGATCTTCAACGAGGTCAGGCCGTCGAGCACGTCGAGCTTGGTCAGGCACATCCCCGAAACACCGTTGATCTGCACCGAGCGACGCAGTAACGCAGCATCGAACCAGCCGCAGCGACGTGGGCGTCCAGTGACCGTTCCGAACTCATGGCCGATGCTCGACAAGTGCATGCCAACGCCCGCATCAGTCGGCAATTCGGACGGAAACGGACCGCTGCCCACGCGCGTCGTGTACGCCTTGGTAATTCCAAGAATGTAATGCAACATGTTCGGACCAACGCCACTGCCGGCAGCGGCATTACCAGCCACGCAATTGCTGGACGTGACGAACGGATAGGTGCCGTGGTCGACGTCAAGCAAACTTCCCTGGGCGCCTTCAAACAGCAGGTTGGCGCCACCCTTGTAGGCGGCGTACAGCGCGCTTGATACGTCAGCAGCCATAGGTGCGAGGCGCGGCACGTCGGCCAATGCGTTGTCGTACGTCTTCTGAAAATCGACCGCAGGTGCCTTCAGATATTCGGTTAGCACGAAATTATGGAAGTCCAGATTTTCGCGCAGTTTTTCACCAAATCGCTTTTCATTGAGCAGGTCGGCGACGCGGATGGCGCGACGCGCAACTTTATCTTCGTAAGCAGGGCCAATCCCTTTGCCGGTCGTGCCAATCTTGGCAGCGCCGCGCGCCGCTTCACGCGCACCATCGAGAGCCGTGTGGTAAGGCAAGATGATAGGGCAAGCTTCGGAGACCTTAAGACGGGACTCAACCTCCACACCGACAGCTTGCAGCTTGTCGATCTCACGCAGCAGGTCAGGTACTGACAGTACGACGCCATTACCGATATAGCAGGCGACGCCGGCACGCATAATGCCCGAAGGGATCAACTGCAATGCGGTTTTCTTACCACCAATGACCAACGTGTGACCGGCGTTGTGGCCCCCTTGAAAACGCACTACGCCTTGCGCGTGATCAGTCAGCCAGTCCACGATCTTGCCCTTGCCTTCATCGCCCCACTGGGTCCCGATCACCACCACATTTTTTACACTGTTTGTCTGAGTCATCACTTAACCTAAATTTTTGAGTAGCCAATTGCCATTGTCGAGAACCAGTGCGCGATCGCAATCGAACTCTCCCTGATCGTTTTCATGTCCAGGCAGATTTTGAATTACCACCTCGCCAGCTTGTCGCAAGAGCGCGATCTTTTCTCGTAGTACCGCATCGGTGCCCCATGGCGCAAGGATGGCGCTGAGGCGCTGCGCTGGTG
Source organism: Minisyncoccia bacterium (assembly GCA_047621345.1). Taxonomy (GTDB): domain Bacteria; phylum Pseudomonadota; class Gammaproteobacteria; order Burkholderiales; family Burkholderiaceae_D; genus Actimicrobium. Next base: position 17,905 of record JBLHLW010000067.1, read on the forward strand.
GCAGCAAACGCGCAAGTTCACGCAAGTCCATCGAGAACCCAGTAGCAGGACGCGCCCTGCCGAAAGCTTCACCAACATGATCATAACGACCACCGCGAGCCACAGGATTGGGCAGACCAGGCACGTAAGCGGCAAACGTCGCGCCACTCTCGTAGTGATAACCGCGTAAATCTGCAAGATCGATTGTCACCTGCGCGGCACCAGCCAACTGCACTAACGCCTCGAGATCATCGAGCGCTGCAACGATACCCGGCAATGCGGGCAACGCCGTGCGGGCAGTCGTCAGCGTCGCGGCATCACCGTAGAGATCCGGCAATGCGAGAATCGCCTCGCGCGCGACCACGCCAAATGAGGCTGTCAACAAACGCAAGCCGGGTGCATCCTTGGCCTTGAGTAGCGCGAACAATTCGGATTCGTTCGCTTTAGCCGCGCTATCCTGCGCCATGATTGCGCGCACAATCCCGACATGGCACAGGTCCAGTCGAACGACACGGATACCGGCTAAGGCCAACGATGCCAGCACCAGTTGCTGAATCTCGGCATCGGCCTCAAGGCCGGCGTGACCATAGATTTCAGCACCGATCTGCAACGGCTCACGGGTGGCATGCAAGCCCGATGGACGGGTATGCAACACGCTACCGGCGTAGCACAACCGCGTCACCGATGAGCGATTCAGCAGATGCGCATCGATACGCGCAACCTGCGTTGTCATATCGGAGCGAACGCCCATGGATCGACCCGACAATTGATCGACCAGCTTGAAGGTCCGCAGATCGGTATCGGCGCCTGCCCCCGTGAGCAGCGACTCGAGATACTCGAGCATCGGAGGCATCACGAGTTCATAGCCGTAGTGACGGAAATTATCCAGCAGTTGACGGCGCAGTTCTTCTATCTTGCGTGCCTCGGATGGCAACACGTCAGCAATATTTTCAGGGAGTAACCAGTTGGGCATGACAGGAACAGTATCGATAAAAAAACTTAGTGACGGCATCAGCGCACGTAACTAGGCGCCGCAGCCGCTATTGCGGTTGAACCTACCAACACGACAACAGCAAACTCGGCGCCTTTATGGGGAAAAGCAAAGGCCGGACGCAGAATACGCTGCAACCGGCCCTGCCCGCAATATTATTTCTTCGCGCTGGTAGCGGCTTGCCCGCCGGGGCTCTTCAAATACTTGAAGAACTCCGAACTCGGATCGAGCACCATCAGATCGTTACGCGTCTTGAAACTGCTGCGATACGCTTCCAAACTGCGATAGAACTTGTAGAACTCTGGATTTCTTCCAAACGCATCAGAGTAGATCCGCGAAGCTTTCGCATCCCCTTCACCACGCAGCGTTTCTGCGTCCCGGTAGGCATCTGCCAGCAACACGGTGACCTGACGATCCGCATCGGCACGAATTTTCTCGGACTCGGCAGCACCGGTCGAGCGCAACTCGTTAGCAACGCGTGTTCGCTCTGCCTTCATTCGTTGATAGACCGACAAGTTGATCTGCTCGACGTAGTCGACACGTTTAAGGCGGACATCTACAATTTCAACACCGATATCCTTAGCCTCGTCAGCAACTTTTTTCTGGATCGCATCCATCACGCTGCCGCGTTGACCAGAAATTACTTCCCGTACAGTACGCTTGGTGATCTCTTCGTTCAGTGCCGCTTTAACAATTTGAGCCATGCGATCAAGTGCTCGACGCTCGTCACCGCCAAAGCTGACAAAGTACAGCGTCGGCGCAATGATTCGCCATTTAACAAACGCGTCAACCAGAATGTTTTTCTTCTCGGCAGTAATAAACCGATCCGCATCTGGCGTGTCGAGCGTCAAAATACGCTTATCAAGAAAAAGTACGTTTTGGAATGGCTGCGGCATCTTGAAATGCAGACCAGGTTCGCTGATAACCTGCTTGACCTCACCAAGGGCAAACACAATCGCATATTGGCGCTGATTGACCACGAAAACTGACGAGGTCAACAAGTACAAGGCAATCAATACGAGTACTCCGGCGGAAACTAAGCGGTTCATTAACGTACCTCCCGATCGCGACTGTCGCGACTACGCGACTCACGTTGTCGTTGCGCTTCCATCGTCTCGACTGAGGCTGATGGCACCACAGTCTGAACAGGTGTTTTACTGGCGGCATCAGCCGCAACCGATTGCGAGATCAGTTTATCAAGTGGCAAGTAGAGCAAGTTGTTGCCAGACTTTGAATCAATCATCACTTTGGATGTGTTCGTAAATATTTGTTGCATGGTTTCCAGATAAATTCGATCGCGGGTTACCGCAGGAGCTTTTTCGTATTCGACCACTACTTGCTTGAAGCGAGAAGCATCACCTTCCGACGTCGACACGACGCGGGACTTGTAACCTTCGGCCTCCTGCATCAGACGCGATACCGCACCGCGCGCTTTTGGAATCACGTCATTAGCATAAGCTTGACCTTCATTTTTGGCACGTTCACGATCCTGACCCGCCTTAACGGCATCATCAAATGCTGCCTGCACTTGTTCCGGTGGTTGTACACCCTGCATCGTTACGTTGGCAACCTGCACCCCGGATTTATACAAATCAAGAATTTGCTGCATCAATTGACCAACATCCAGCGCCACTTTTTCACGCCCTTCATACAGCACGAAAT
>JBLHLW010000068.1:0-20160 GCA_047621345.1 Minisyncoccia bacterium
TGTTTGAACTCATTAACCAATTAACGCTTTTACCGTCCAGTGTGGTCGGATGCCTTGATTATAATGCGACTCTTGAAAAGCGTCACAATACTTTTCTGCCTGATTATTTCCGCGCAAAATCTATTCCAAGAAAATACTTATACAGTCCGAAGCATCACGACATTATTCGCAGGGTTCAATATCAACATAAGGCGGTCGCCAAGCAGTCGCCAAGCCTCCCGTTTTTCATTTGCGTAATCGTATGTCTGATATGTCCGTCGCAGCTTATTGGGCTCAACATGGTTCAAGCATCGCTCGACAACATCCGGTACAACTCCGAGGCTTTGCATAATAGTCGCGCCGGTTCTGCGCAGATCGTGTGGAACCCAATCGCCGCCGGATAACAGCAGCGCATCGCCGCGTTTGCTACGGTTCTTCATCGGTGCGCGCCCCTGAGCCGATAACTGGCGGTCGCGCACCTGCTTCGTTGCTGACTTAATACACACGTGGTCGGTGTCGTCGTCACGCGGGAAGCACCACGCACTATTACCGGAAAGTTGACGCAATTCGCGCAAGTAGGCCATTGCGAACTCCGACAGATAGATTGTGTGCTCAACCTTGTTTTTGGCGTTCTCTTTCGGGATCGTCCAGATACCTGCTTCAAGGTCGACGGACTCCCATCTGGCCTTGGTGATCTCGCCAATGCGACAGCAGCAAGACAGCATGATCCACATGCAAAGCTCTGTACGTCGCAGCAAGCCCGCTTCCGGTAGCTTCCTCGCCAGTTCGCTGATCTCTTCTGCGGACAAGGCGCGAGTGCGCTCGGTGCCATCGTAATCGTCCGATGTAATCTTCGCCGCTTCCAAGTGCTCGACCGGATTATCTTCAATCAGTTTTTTCCATGGTTTGCGCTTTTCAGCCCATCGAAACATCTGCTTTAAGTCTGACAGTAGCATCACTGCCATGCGGTTAGAGCCGCGATCCACGACAGCACCTAGTACGCCAATCATGTGCTTCTCTGTGAGCGATTTAAGCGGCTTGGTGCCGATTTTCGGGAGAACGTCACGTGTGAACAGTCGTCGAATTTCCGCACCCTTATCAACGCGGTCTGTGGTTCCTACCCATTCATCGAAAAGGTCTTGAACCGAAAGATTTTCCGCATGCTGCCGTTCGGCTTCTTCAAGCCTCGCAGTGATCGCTTCCTGCTTGTCTAGCTTGATGATCTTTTTCTGATCTGCCGGATTGATGCCGGTGGCGATCAACTTGCGATGTTCGTCGCGCACACTACGGATCGCCGCGAGACTGTCGCCAGGCCATGTGCCGCACGAAATATCTTTGGATTTTGATTCCCATCGGTAGCGGTAGTAGAACGAGACTGATATTCCACTTGTCTTCGCTCGGATTCGTCCAAGCAACCCGCCTTCATCGCGGATAGTCTCGCCATTCTGCTTGATTGTGATTGCGTCAAGTGTCAGCTTCGTTAGCTTTGCCATGTTCGGTCTAAGAGGTCGGAATAGGGATGAAAATTTACCCCTACATTTACCCCTACAGTTTATCTGGCTTGTAGTGTACCGTTTTGGACGTTACCGGAAAGACATATTTGTAACTCGTTGATTTTTATGGTGGAAAATAGGCGGTTGCGTATCTTGTTGGATATTAAAAAACAAGGCAGTACTTAACTACGAACCAAGGGGTAGTGGGTTCAATTCCTGCCAGCCGCACCAGTAATACGTATGAAGATCAACGGGTTAGTGCCAAAAGCACTAGCCCGTTTTTTTATGTCTGCGTGACTTTTGCGTGACTTTCTCCTTTTCTATCCATTGGCCAGTCGCATCAGGGTCGGCGTGTCCCGCGTCGTCGCCACCTGATTGGCCATCTCGACGAGCTTCGCGATAGTCAGCGTGGCATAGTGTTCTGACATGGTTCTACCCGCACTTTGCAAAATCACAGCCGCGTTCGAGACTGGCGAGGCAGATGTATCCACCGTGCCATGATTCGAGGGGGGTAGAAATCCGTTCGGCAGAATAAAGCGTCAGCACAGAAACCGGCAATGCTGACCTTGGCATCGACAAGCGAAGGGGGTGTTCTGATTGGCCGTATGGAATATCGCCGAGTTTGGAAATTCCACCTGCACGGCCGGGAGTTACTGCTACGCCAAGAGTACGAACGTAATACTCAGACGCCACCAGTAAATGTGCAGCTTCGTGGAACAGGACCAGTGGATAGCCTGTCACGCATCGCGAATCCGGGCTTGTACGCAATTGCGGCAAGGTCTTCAAGTTCAGTCATCAGCCTTTCGGCTTGGTCTTTTTTCAGTGTCATGCTTTTTCCCCAATTATTTAGGTGGTGTCCACCAGCGCGTATTGCATGATCCTGTCTGATAAAAACGGCATGTGGTCCAGCGCATTGCCGGTTGCTGCCGGTGCAGCAACCGGCACCGTACTTGCAGACCATCCGCAGCGACGGCTCGAAACGGTTTGCCCGAGATACCAGCAAGTAAGGCTGCTTCCGTGTCGTCGGTGGAGTCGCCGCGCTGGCCCGCGCCCCTGCATTGGTCATCGGTGAAGGGTATGCGACGGCCTGCAGCGTGGCGTAATCCCTGGGTTATGCAACGGTAGCGGTGTTTGATGCGGGCATCTTGCCGCACGTTACCCGTGCCCTGCACCGCACTTATCCTGGCAAACCCGTCATCATCACTGGTGACAACGACCTGCATCTGGAAGCGGCGCTGGGCATCAATCCCGGCAAGGAAAAAGCGCGGGAAGCAGCCGACGCCACCGGCGGTACCGTTGTGCTGCCGATCTTTGCACCGGGCGAACGGGAACGTGATCCGCGCGGGTTCACTGATTTCAATGATCTGACCCATCGCAGCGTACTGGGTAGGTACGGGATTGCGCATCAGGTCAATCTGGCGGTTGATGCGGTGCTGGCGCAGCAGAGGCAGGTGCCTTATCCGGGGAAAAGGGACTGATAGTGGGAGTGCGCAGCGACGACACCGTCGCTGCGTAAAAATAAGGCAGTGCTGTTGTCCCGCATTACCATTGGCTTGCGCAAGTGTGGCACAGGGTTATGCACAAACTTGTTCACAGAATGCGGGTATAAGTTTTGTTGGCTGTTACAGGCTGGTCGTTTGCGATGCCTTGTCTACGGAAAAAAGCAGGGTGCGCTGGTGCGGCTGTTTTGCGGGCTCGCGCTGATGATCTTTTTGTATTTCATGTCAGATGTCTATCTGCTGGTAATCATCGAACGCGTGATCGCTGTCTTGCCTTGTTTCTGGCGGGGGTAGTCATTGTTTCGCGCTTGGAGAAAAGTCAACGGCGCTGAGCTATAGCACTGACAAGGGGCGATCAACCAACTATATTTATAACTTCCCGTTCGCACAGGAGCTTGCAATGACGTCTCCCACCTTCCGAATCGCCATGGCATGTTTTTTTTTCGTGTCCCTGTTTCCAATGTGTGCTGCGCACGCGCAACTGGGCGATTTCTTGAATAAAGGTAGTAGCTCCAGCCTCGGTCTCGATAGCCTGGGCAGTGCCTTGTCGGGACAATCCCTGACCGCCAGCAGCACCGGCAACGTCGCCGGTGTGCTGGAATTTTGCATCAAGAACAACTACCTCGGCGGTGATGCTGCTTCATCGATCAAGAATGCGCTGACGGGTAAGCTGCCCGACAAAGCACCGGCGAAGGACAACAGTTATCTTGCGGGTGCCAAGGGCATCCTGCAAGGCAGCGATGGCAGGCAGGTTGAGCTCGGTGGCGGCAACAGCCTGAAAGAAAAAGTGACCCGGCAGGTCTGTGACCAGGTGCTCTCTCAGGCAAAATCCTTGCTATAAGGTCGGTAATCAGAAGCGCGGTTCCAAGTCGTTGCAGGGCCATGTGTCGGATGCCGCCATCGGTGGGGGAGGCCATGCGCCCGATTACACGCCATGGGAATCGTTTCGTGGTCAGCCATCGACGGGAAGATAGATGGACTTGAGTCGTTTCGTGCACGCGCTGTTTGATGTCTGGTGTCGCCATCGGCTTGACTCTGATTAACGAAACGAGCGCGCGGCGCAACTTCGGCGCCTGGCGTGAAATTGCGACGCGTCAGGGTCTTTACAAGATCGTCACCGATCGCTTCGAGCACAACATGCGTGTATTCGATCGTAAATAAATGCTCGCTTTTCTTGTGGTCGGTCTTTTTATCAGCCTCCCTGCGAACACCAATGATGTTGCTCATTGACGAAGTAATCCTTGCCTTACCCCTGACGCAAGCATGGCGATCACTTACATCTCTTCACAGCGGATACAAGTTGACGGGTCTAAAAATGGATTCATGTCGTTATGCTCAGAGCTCCTTAACCCGCAAAGCAGGAGCACATCATGGAAACCACCCAAGCAACCACCCGCATCCACCCGCTACTGGCAGGCGCTGCCGTCTCGGTGACTCTGGTCAGCCTGCTCGGCGTTGCGGCTCTCAGCGGTATGCTGCCAAATTCGAACAGTTCTGCAGCTCCATTGGCACAAGCGGCACCAGCACCCGTGTTGGTCCAGACACCAGCAGGTCTGCAATACATGCAACCCGTCTCAGCACCGTTGGCCGCCGCCTATCAGGTCGAACCGACTGCGTCACCAGTCAAAAAACCTGCCGCGACGGTTCGTCGTACCTCTTCGCACCAACCCACCTATGCCCAGAACAGCAATAACTACCGTAACGACAATCGCCAGCCGACTTACCAGCAACCGGTGCAGGCTGCAAACAGCCCTATCGGCATTGCCACCGGCGCTGTCGTCGGCGGCCTGATCGGTAACCAGGTAGGCGGCGGTCGCGGTCGCACGCTGGCGACGGTGGCCGGAGCCGTCGGCGGCGGCTTCCTCGGCAACCTGGCTGGCCAGAAATATGGCTACTAATTAATTGGGATGAGCGAGCCTGCACTGGATGCGGCACAGTCACGCTAATCAAGCTCTGGCACGCGAAACCGAATTGATAACCGTGCGTAGTGAGCCTATCTTGCCTACCTGATACAAAAGTCTTCGCCGCCAGACCGATCCACTGGCTATTTACGAGCTCGGGAGCCAGTGCTTTTAGAAGCGAAAGGCTGGGAGTGGTGAGGTCTGCCAGTTAGTGGTCTACATAAGAAGCACGGATTTTGCTCGAACAGGCCTTTGGTGATTTCCCCGAAAGCCAATGGCTTTTTCTTTGCGGCTGCGCGAGTACTGGTTCGCCGCGCGAACCAGCAAATTTTCACAACATAATCCCTTGAAATCGTTTTTATCAATCCCTATGTCTGAAACCGAGCCGGCTGGTCTTGGTCTCCTGCCGGTGTCAACCTTTCATTCGGAGGATACACACCATGTACGAATCGATCTTGAATCACCCAAACAGCTTATTTGGTCAGTTCGAGCGCCTGTATCGTGAACTCGATGATGTGTTTGGCGTTTCAGGTTTGCCCAGTAGCATCCGTTCTGTGACCCCGGGCAGTATTCCAGCGGTCAACGTTGGCCGCACCCCGTCCAGCGTGGAAATTTATGCGTTTGCGCCCGGTATCGACGCCTCGAAAATCGAGGTAACGCTCGACCGCGGGGTATTGCATATTTCTGGTGAGCGCAGTTCAAGCATCCCTATTAATAATCCCCAGGTCCACGTGTACACCCGCGAACGCGGCACTGGCAGCTTCTCACGTGCAATTTCGTTGCCGGACGACATCGATCCCACGCAGGTCAACGCCACTTACCGCGACGGCGTGTTGCATGTGAGTATTGCTTGCCATGAATCCGCCCAGCCAAAACGCATCACTGTGCAATAACGCCTAATACCGAAGGAGAAAACATCATGAGCGAAAAAAATCAGGTAAGCCGTCAAGGTGCCGAACAAGAGCGGCAACGCGCCGTACAGCCTTCTGTTGACGTGTTCGAGGACGCTACCGGCATCACGTTGCTCGCTGACATGCCCGGCGTGCAGCGGGACCAACTGGAATTGAAGATTGAGGGCGATTCCTTGTTAATTGAAGGGGGCGTTCGGCCGCTAACGCCGGAGGGAATGGACGCCGTCTACGCCGAAGTACGCGTGCCACGATATCGTCGCAGCTTCACGTTGAGCCGCGAACTGGATACGGCGCATATCGAGGCCAATCTGAAAGATGGCGTATTAAGCTTACATATCCCCAAGCTCGAGCATGCCCAGCCCCGACGGATCATCGTATCGGCTGGCTAATTTTGTCCCGTTAAACCAAATTAAACTTTGGAGGAATGAACGATGACCAAACTTGCAGAGCAACTCAAGCATGGTGCGGATCAAGCCTGGGAGTCAATAACAGAAGGCTGGCGAGATCTCAGTTCCCGTGCCAGCGACGCATTGACCCGATTTGGGTCTGCATCCGAGGCCGCGCAGGCGTCCCAGTCGACCATGCCATCCCCGCAAGACGAAGGCGCGTTGCCATTTGGTGGGTGGGCCTTCATGGCAGCAGACATCTTCGACGATGACGACAAGGTGATCGTTCGCATCGAAGCACCGGGCATGCAGCGTGAAGACTTTCATATCGACTTACTGGGCGATACCCTCACTGTGTGGGGTGAAAAGAGGTCTGATCGCGAAGTCAGCCGTGGCCGCTACAGCGTCGTTCAGTGTGCATATGGCAACTTTCGGCGTGACATAGTCTTGCCTGTGCCAGTCAAGACCGAAGAAACCAAGGCCACTTATCGCGAAGGGGTACTGCGCATCGAACTACCCAAGGCTGAAAGGGCGCGCGCCAAGCATATTGTTATTAAACTGGCCTGATCGCGTTGTCGAGCCGGAGGGTGCTGCCGACCAAAACCAATTAACTGAATCGAAAGGACATCATGATGAAAGCATTCGTGTTGACCCAGTCGGACAGTGTATTCGGCTCGCCAATAGCGACGTCTTTTAAAAGTCAAAGGCGTACTTTATCGTTCAAGTGCCTACCTGCTGCCCTGCTGAGCGCCGGCCTGATTGTTGCGAACCCCACTCTGGCTAATGACGTATTGCCGAGCAAATCACACGAACAATCGGTCGCCAGTAAAGCGGTTCAGCCTCATGTCTGCAGGTCGACGCCTTGCTGTCATTTTTCCGCGCAGGTGGCACGGTAGTCGTGCGCAGCATGGATAGTCTGGCGCGCGATCTGCATCGGTTTGTACAAACGTTGACCAAGCGCAGAATACGAATCAAGTTCGTCAAGGAATGCCTTAGCTTCACCGGTGAAGACTCGCCGATGGCTAAGCTGTTGCTGTCAGTCATGGAAGGCGTTTTCGGAGTTTGACCGGCCTTGATCGGAGAGCGGTGTGAACAACGATTCATAACTGACACAGTTTTATGCGGCCAGCGATTTAAAACTGATACGTCGAGGGCGCGCCCGATGCCTGACACTGTCCTCACGATCGTTGCCGCGCTGAGCAGCTATCTCGGCTTTGTCTTGCTGGCGGTGGCGTTCACGCTGGCGTGGCAGCCTTGCTGCTTACGTCCCATCGCACAGCTCACGAAACGAACCAAATAGTAGGCGTGCGGCACGTAGTCGCCTCAGTGGTGGTCTTGGCTTGCGAGGAAAAGCGAGACCATTACGTCACGCCCGCAGAGGGTGTACGGCTCTCTTGCAGCGACGCAATCAGCGGGCAGGAAACGTTCTCTTTGCGCGCATGACAGGCACCCACAAGCGCAGACAGCACGGCTTCCATGCGCGCCAGGTCAGCCATCTTCTCGCGCACGTCCTTGAGTTTGTGCTCGGCCAGGTGACTGGCTTCATCGCAGTGAGCGCCATCATCCAATCTGAGTAGTTCAGCGATTTCATCCAGACTAAAGCCCAGCCGCTGCGCGGATTTTACGAACCGTATCCGCGTCACATCTGCATCACCGTACCGGCGAATGCTGCCTTGAGGCTTGTCTGGCTCCGCGAGCAGACCCTTGCGTTGATAGAACCGGATGGTCTCCACGTTGACTCCGGCAGCCTTGGCGAAAACGCCGATGGTGAGATTCTCAAAAACAGGTGGCATATCGATTGACTCCGTACATGGCTACGGCAGTAAGGTTACGTCAATCCTTCCATTTTCAACAGGCCAAACCTATGTATGTACCAAAAACCGGGTGCGTATTGAGCGCCGTGAACTTTGACAAGCGTACGGCCGTCGTCGCCTTCGACGTTGCCAGAACTAGTCTGCAAAAATTGACCAAGGTGACCGAAGGCGCAGGCTACTCCTCCAGCCCCACTGAATCGGGAGCCGCGTCATGGGCCTGATTGCACGGATCGCCGACAAAAGCGGCGCACTCGGCAGCATCGTTTCCGCGATGGGCTGCGGGGCCTGCTTTCCCGCGCTTGCCAGCTTTGGCGCGGCCATCGGGCTTGGCTTTCTGAGCCAGTACGAGGGCTTGTTCATCAGCCGGCTGCTACCGCTGTTTGCCGTACTCGCCTTCATGGCCAACGCGCTGGGCTGGCTGAACCACCGCCAATGGCATCGCAGCCTGCTCGGCATGATCGGGCCGGTTATTGTGTTCGCAGCCACGGTCTGGTTGCTGGGAAACTGGTGGACCGCGAACCTGATGTATGTCGGCTTGGCCTTGATGGCCGGTGTGTCGATCTGGGATCTTGTCTCGCCAGCACATCGCCGCTGCGGGCCGGACGGCTGCGAACTGCCAGCACAACGCGGCTGACGGCAACAGCTGTCGCCCACCACAGAAAAGGAACTAGCATGACCACCCTGAAGATCACCGGAATGACGTGCGACTTGTGCGCTACGCACGTTAAAGACGCCTTGGAGAAAGTACCCGGCGTGCAGTCGGCCGTTGTGTCCTATGCAAAGGGCGTGGCCCGGCTCGATCTTGATCCCGGCACCGCCTCGGACGCGCTGACGGCCGCCGTGGCCGGAGTCGGCTACAAGGCAACATTCGCGTCGACGTCATTGACGGACAACCACACCGGGTTACCCGACAAGGCAAGTGACTGGCGCAAGGAAGCCAACAAGGACAGCGACAGCGAACGCCCGTTGCAGATCGCCGTGATCGGTAGCGGCGGTGCTGCAATGGCGGCGGCACTGAAGGCTGTCGAGCAGGGCGCACAGGTCACGCTGATCGAGCGCGGCACCATCGGTGGCACGTGCGTCAATATTGGCTGCGTACCGTCCAAGATCATGCTCCGCGCTGCCCACATCGCCCACCTGCGTCGCGAAAGTCCGTTCGATGGCGGCATCGCGGTGAGCGCGCCCACGATTGATCGCCGTAAGCTGCTGGTCCAACAGCAGTCACGTGTCGATGAACTGCGTCTCGCCAAGTACGAAGGCATTCTGGACGGTATCCCGGCCATCACGGTGCTGCACGGTGAAGCACGCTTCAAGGACGACCAAAGCCTTGTCGTCCGTTTGAACGATGGCGGCGAGCAGGTGGTGGTGTTCGACCGCTGCCTGATCGCCACCGGTGCCAGCCCGGCCGTGCCGCCCATCCCGGGCTTGAAAGAGTCGCCCTACTGGACCTCGACCGAGGCGCTGGTCAGTGACACCATTCCCGCGCGCCTGGCGGTGATCGGTTCGTCGGTGGTTGCACTGGAGTTAGCGCAGGCATTTGCCCGACTCGGCAGTCAGGTCACGATCCTGGCGCGCAGCACGCTGTTCGTCCGCGAAGACCCCGCCATCGGCGTCGCCATGACGGCCGCCTTTCGTGCTGAAGGAATCAAGGTGCTGGAACATACCCAAGCCAGCCACGTCGCCCATGCGGATGGCGAATTCGTGCTGACCACAGAACATGGTGAACTACGCGCCGACCAGCTACTGGTCGCTACGGGCCGAACACCAAACACGCGCAGCCTGTCTCTGGAAGCGGCGGGTGTCGTTGTCAACGCGCAGGGAGCCATCGTCATCGACCAGGGTATGCACACCAGTAGGCCGCCTATCTACGCCGCCGGCGACTGTTCCGACCAGCCGCAATTCGTCTATGTCGCAGCTGCAGCAGGCACCCGTGCCGCTATCAACATGACGGGCGGACAAGCCACCCTCGATCTGACCGCGATGCCGGCAGTCGTGTTCACTGACCCGCAAGTCGCCACCGTGGGTTATAGCGAGGCGCAAGCGCATCACGACGGCATCGAGACCGACAGCCGCTTGCTCACGCTGGACAACGTGCCGCGTGCGCTCGCCAACTTCGACACACGCGGCTTTATCAAGTTGGTCATTGAAAAAAATAGCGGACGGCTCATCGGCGTGCAGGCGGTGGCGCCAGAAGCGGGCGAACTGATTCAGACAGCGGTGCTCGCCATCCGTCACCGCATGACGGTGCAGGAACTGGCTGACCAATTGTTCCCCTATCTGACGATGGTCGAGGGGCTGAAGTTAGCGGCGCAAACGTTCAACAAGGATGTGAAGCAGCTTTCGTGCTGCGCGGGATGAGGAAAAGGAAGTGTTTGATGAGCATGCCGGGAATTGCCGTCATAATATTAAAGAAATAGGCAATCACTGTTAAGTAATCAGTTTTTTAGCTCGTGACATAGTAAATAACGTGACAGCTTTGTCTAACAGCACTGCGGTTAGCCAGCACGAGAGGCAACCGTCCACGCAAGTAAATGCATTTGTCCCCACAAAGTCCATGTCCGCCAAACCTATCGAAGCAACTAGCGACGACGCATTAAGCATTTGCCTTGCCGAAGCAATCGACCACAAAACAAAACCACTCGGGAGTTTGGGGTTGCTGGAATCGCTCGCGAAACAAATCGGTTTGATTCAGAAAACAGTTCATCCGAAAATAAGCAGACCGACTATTCTCGTTTTCGCCGCCGATCATGGCATTACGGCCGAAAAAGTGTCGGCCTATCCGCAAAGTGTCACGTGGCAAATGGTGGAAAACTTTTTGGCAGGTGGGGCTGCGATCAACGTCTTTGCACGCCAGCACCAATGTGAATTGCAGATAATTGATGCCGGTGTCAATCATGTTTTTGGCAGCCGGCCAGGATTGCTTGACAGAAAAATCGGTTCGGCAACGCGCAACTTTGCCCACCTGCCTGCAATGGATAACGCGCAATGTACAGCGGCGATGCAGGCAGGTGCGGAGTTGGTCGATGGGCTGACAGGTAACGTAGTCGGCTTCGGTGAGATGGGCATTGGCAACACCACATCAGCGGCAGCGATCATGCACAAGATCACCGGATTTCCGGTGGCAGATTGCGTTGGCGCAGGTACTGGGCTGTCGGAAGAAGCGGTGCGCCACAAGCAGGGAGTCATTGAGCGTGCCGTGGCACTCCATACAAGCACGGTCTCACCACTTGACGTCCTGGCGACCTTCGGTGGCTTCGAAATCGCAATGATGGTCGGTGCGATGCGGCGTGCTGCTGAACTGCGCATGGTCTTGCTGATCGATGGCTTTATCGTCACGAGCGCATTGCTGGTGGCAGCGCGTCTGGAGCCGGCTATTCTGGATTACTGTATTTTTTCGCATTGTTCCGATGAAAACGGTCATGCCCGAATGCTTGCCTTTCTGAATGCCAAGCCACTGTTGCAACTTGGCCTGCGCCTCGGCGAGGGCAGTGGTTGCGCGCTCGTCTTGCCGCTATTGCATAGCGCCGTGAATTTTTTGTGCGAGATGGCGAGCTTCGACAGCGCTGCTGTTAGCCAGCGTAGCGATGAATCCGCATAGCCGCGCAAACGCGTCGTCGCCCGGCGCTAGTACGCGACACCGCCACAGGCGTATTGAATGGTGATGCGTCAGCTGCGCATTTTTTTCATTGCAGTGCAATTTTTTACGCGGCTGCCGATTCCAAAGTGGGTGGGTTACGAGCCGGATTGGGTGCGTGCGTCGGCCCGCTATTTTCCATTGATTGGCATCATCGTCGGCGGTGCAACTGCTGCCGTGCTGTTGCTGACTGCACGTGTCTTGCCACTGCAGCTGGCGGTTTTACTGTCGACGAGTGCGGGCATCTGGCTGACGGGTGCGTTGCACGAAGATGGCTTCGCTGATGTGTGCGACGGGTTTGGGGGTGGTCACACGCCGGTAAAAATTATTGAGATCATGCGCGATCCGCGTATCGGGGCGTTTGGTGCGATCGGTATCGGTTTGCTGCTGGCCGTCAAGATCGTCGCGCTTGCCAGCATGCCTGTGCCCCTGGCCGCATTGGCGCTGTTGCTGGCGCATCCGCTATCGCGCCTGGCAGCAACCACACTGATCTGGCGGATGAACTACGGCGCGCCGGAAGGCAAAGCAAGTTTGGCTGCGCAACCAATGTCGCTGACCAGTTTTATGATTGCCAGCGCGCCGGTTCTCCTGTTGCTGGCGCTGGTTTTTGCCTGCGACGCAATCACGGTACGCGCCGTGGTCATCGCCGTCATTGCCATGCTGATCAGCACAGTATGGCTTGCACGCAAGTTTCAAAAACATCTTGGCGGCTATACCGGCGATTGCCTAGGTGCGGTGCAACAGGTCAGCGAAGTAGTTTTATATCTAACCCTGCTGGCGCTGTCGCGCTGATACGGTCGTCATGCGCCTTTATCTGATTCGCCATCCGCAACCCGATATCGCCACAGGCTTGTGCTACGGTGCGACCGATTTGCGTGTTGTCGCTGGCGAGGTTGATCGTGTCCTTGCTGGTATCCATCTGCTGGTGCCGCAGCGCGTACCGGTTTTTAGTAGCACCTTGCAGCGTTGCACGGTGCTAGCCGAGCCGCTCGCACAACTGTGCGGCAGTGGAGCCGTCCATCGGGATGCCCGCCTAGTTGAAATGCATTTCGGGCAATGGGAAATGCAGGGCTGGGATGCGATTGCACGCACCGAGATTGATGCCTGGGCAGACGATCTGGTCGACTATCGACCCGGGGGCGGTGAGAGCGTTTTTCAGGTCACGCAGCGCGTCATCGGGTTTTTGCATGACCTGCTGCAGACTGGTGATGACGAAGCGATCATCGTTTGCCATGCTGGCACAATCCGTTTGTTACTAGCGTGGTCACCGACATTGTCGTTGCGTGAGGTGGCACGCAAGGCTGCCGTCACGCCGCATCAGATTGCCTACGGCTGCATCATTATTTTAGATTGTGGCAATTCATTGCAAGCGGATTAAGGCGACATACGGTTCGGTTGCCAGAAGTCACTTTGGCACCTATACTCATACGTTGCAGTATTTCAGGTTTCTCACAAGTCGTCGTTTTGTGGAATTAAATGGGAAGTCGGTGCGCATTCTGAACAGAGAAGCCATGCCGACGCTGCCCCCGCAACGGTAATCACGTAACACTATCTGCTCGATGCCACTGTGCTTAGCATGGGAAGGCGCAGGGAGTGAGTCAGGTCTTCGGACCTGCCAACGTGTCAGCCCGGAAACCAGCCTGAAATGTAAGTGAAGTTTGTATCGCGGAGGGCGATTCAGATGGATGTACCTGCTGCGTACTAGTCATCTCTCTCCAGGTTATTCGTCGATTGTCCACGCTGTCATTGCGTCGTTTGCTGCTTGTTGCAGCCAGCGATAACCTGTCGCGTTTTTTTGGAGAATGTCATGACCAGTCGTGTCGATATGCACGCCCCCGCCGTTGCTCGGTCCCGCCCGTCCAGCCTGATTAGCAAGGCGATTCCCGTAGTCGTCGCCGCCGGGCTAGGACTGGTGCTGTTGTACGGAGCTGCTTTTGCAGAGACGCCAGCGTTGCACAATGCTGCGCACGATGGTCGCCATTCCGCCGGGTTCCCGTGTCATTGAAAGCTGCCGGGCCAGCGGGTAACTGGCACGCGATCAAACAACTTGTTTCGGCAGCGGCACTGGCGGGTTTGACTGCTGGCGTATGCCTGACCGCGGTCCAGCAGTGGCAGGTTGTCCCGTTGATTCATCAGGCGGAAATGCTGGAGCAGTCATCCGGCCAGGCGTACACCCAGACTCAGCGCCATACCCACACGCAGGCTGACGGGCACACCATTACTCACAGCCACACGCAGACTGACGTGCACGCTCATACCCATGCACAGTCAGCTATTGCCGACTCCTCCGCGATCACCGCCGAACACACGCATGTTCACCAGCATGAGGCCGTTGCCAATGACGGCAATGCTGAAGCGCATGCCGAAAGTGACCAATGGCAGCCTGCCGAAGGCTTCGAGCGCCTGTTTTACACCACGCTGGCCAACGTCAGTCTGGCCGTAGGTTTTGCGCTGTTGCTCGGTTCGGTTTTGTATTTGCGCGGCAGCAAGACCAATTGGCGAGCCGGCCTTGCCTGGGGCTTGGCAGGTTATGTGGTGTTCTTTGTTGCGCCGTCGATCGGCTTGCCGCCGGAGCTTCCCGGAGCCGAAGCTGCACCGCTCGCTGCACGACAATTCTGGTGGGTTTTGACTGTCGCATCGGTTGCCGCAGGCCTGGCATTGCTCTGGTTTGGGCCGCTGCCGTTGAAGCTGGCCGGAGCGGTCTTCCTGGTCGTGCCCTATCTGGTCGGCGCGCCCCACCTATCGACCACCACAGGCGATGTGTTGTCGCACCTGACGCAGCCATTTGTGCTCGCCACAGCGCTGGCCAATGGCGTCTTCTGGTTGATGCTCGGTGCATTGACCGCTGCGTTTTACAAAAAAAATAGTGTGGATGATGCTGCTTTCGCGTCGCCACGCAATGATCACTTCCGAAAGTCGGCGTAATTCATGCGAGCTCACCACCGGCATGTTCTGATGTGCGTTGGCCCGCGCTGCACTGAAGGTGGTGCAGTGGCGCAGTCAATGTTCGAACAACTTGGCGAAAAAATCGATGCCTTGCCAGAATTGCGCGTCAAGCGCACGCGCACCCACTGCATGGTGGCGTGCCGCAATCAGGGGCCGTTGATGGTGGTCTACCCGGAAGGCGTCTGGTACCGCTGTGTCGATACCGCATCGCTCGACCGGATCGTGACCGAGCATCTGGTCGGCGGCAACGAAGTGCATGACTTGATTTTTCATCGGTTAGTCGAGGGTGATACTGAACTGGCGACCAGGGAAGTGTCGCCATGACGTCAGATGCAGTGACGATTGCGCTGCTGACCCACGCCTCCGGCGACCTGACCGTATTGGCAGCGGCACGTGCGCAATTGCCCGACGGTTTCGCGGCGGTGCAGGCGGTGGATTTGCAGCAGTGTGCAACATCTGCGCAAATGATGTCACTGCTGGAGCATGATCTGGCCGGATGCCGGCTGATATTAGTGCGTGTTCTCGGCCGGCTAGGCAGCGTACCGGGATTGACCGAGCTGGTCAGCGAAGCGCGACGGCAGGGACGCCATCTGATTGCTATCAGCGGTACCGGCGAACCGGACCCTGAACTGGCCGCCATGTCAACCGTGTCACCGGAGGTATTGCATCAGACGATGGCGTATCTGCAGGCAGGAGGCAGCGTCAATCTGGCGCAATTGCTGCAGTATCTGTCGGACCATCTGTTGTTGACCGGCTTTGGTTACGACGCGCCAACGGCACTGCCCGACCATGGAATTTATCATCCTGATCTACCGCAACAGGCGACGATCGCTGACTGGATTGCGTATCGTCAGAACGATAGAGCTAGCGTCGGCCTGGTGTTCTATCGGGCTCACTGGATGAGCGGCAATACCCGCTTCATCGACGCGCTGGTGGATGCACTGGAACGCCATGGCATGAATGCGCTGCCAATTTTTACCGCATCGCTGCGTACCGGCGCGGACGCGGTGCAACTCCCTTTCGCGCTACGGTATTTTTGTGAGGGCGACAGTGCCATCCCGTTGATCGATGTACTCATCAACACCACCGCATTTGCGATGGGCGAAATTACGGCGGGTGGTCCGACTCCGGCAGGCTGGTCGGTCGGTGTACTGGAGCGGCTCAATGTGCCGGTGTTACAAGCGATCACCAGCGGCATGGCAGAACAGCAGTGGCAGCAATCGGCGCGTGGCATGAATCCGCTCGATGCGGCAATGAATGTCGTGCTACCTGAATTTGATGGTCGCATCATCACCGTACCGATTTCATTCAAGGCGCAGTCTGGTCAGGGGCCCGCTGCCTCGGCTGACTATGTGCCGGTGGTTGACCGCCTCGAGCGCGTCGCCGGCTTGGCGGCGCGCTTTGCGCATCTCAAGCGCACCGGCAATGCCGACAAGCGCATCGCTTTTATTTTTACCAATTCAAACAGCAAGGCATCGCAGATCGGTAATGCCGTCGGGCTGGATGCTCCGGCCTCGTTGCTGCAATTGCTGCAGGCAATGCATCAGGCCGGCTATCAGGTTGGCACGCTTCCGGATAGTGGTACGGCGCTGGTCCACGACCTCATCGATCGCTGCGCCTATGACACCACTTTTTTGACGACGACCCAGTTGCAGCATGCCGTCGGACGCGTACCGGCGGCGCACTATGCAAGCTGGTTCGCCGAACTGCCGACCGAGATGCAAGACAAGATGACCCATCAATGGGGGCCGCCACCGGGTGAGGCCTATGTGCATGACGGGCATCTGGCGCTGGCCGGCATTGAACTGGGCAATACGTTTGTCGCGTTGCAGCCGCCGCGCGGGTACGGCATGGACCCGGATGCCATCTACCATCAACCCGATTTGCCACCGACGCATCACTACCTCGCGCTGTACCGCTGGTTACGCGACACCTGGCGCGCCGATGCGATTGTCCACGTGGGCAAGCACGGCACGCTGGAATGGTTGCCGGGCAAAGGTGTCGGTCTGTCGCAGCAGTGTTTTCCGGATGCACTTCTGGGGGATCTGCCGCTGTTCTATCCGTTCATCATCAACGATCCCGGTGAGGGAGCACAAGCCAAGCGTCGTGCGCACGCGGTCGTGGTCGATCACCTGACACCGCCAATGACTACCGCCGATACTTACGGTGCGCTGGCGTCGTTGACGCAACTGGTCGATGAATACTATCAAGTCGAAGTGCTGGATCCTGCCAAGCTGCCGCTGCTGCAGCAGCAAATCTGGGAGTTGGTGAAACAGACCAATCTGGACACGGATTTGCAGGCGCGTTTGCTGCACCATGATCACGATCACGATCACGATCACGATCATGAGCATGGCCACGACCACGGGCACGATCACGCCGAGCATGGGCACGACCACCCGCACAACGACGCACTTCCGGCGGCGTTATCCGACATGGGCGGCGCCGATGTCGCGCATCTGATCGAAGATCTGGATGGCTATTTGTGTGAACTGGGCGCGGCGCAGATCCGCGATGGTCTGCATATCCTCGGCCAGTCGCCGACCGGCGCGCCGCTGGTCGACATGCTGGTCTCGCTGACCCGCTTGCCAAATCAGACCGTGCCGGGGTTGCAGGAAGAAGTAGCGCGCTTGTTCGGGCTGTCGCTCACCATGCTGCTGGAAAATAAAGGCCGTCGCCTCAATGTGGTGGCGGCGCTCGGCAAGCTCACCGAGCGCGCCATCGTCACGCGCGCCGATGCGCTCGACGCCATCGATCAACTGTGCCGCACCTTGTATGTGGAACTGCAGTTGCGCACCTTTCAGCCAAGCGCCATCGACGACGTACTTCACGGCATGTTTGCGTCGATCGATCAGCACGATGACCACACGGCGCGCACGCTGCTGCAACCGGCGCAGCCAAAGCGCGCCAGTGTCATTGCACAGCTCGGCAAGCCGCGTGCTGTCAGTATTGCCGTCAAGCCGGCAGCCAAATCAGCCGTCACGATGCTGGCGCGGCCATCCGAAAAAAACTTCGAGGCGCTGCATCAGGTGCTGAGTTTCGCCTGTCGCGAACTGGTGCCGAATCTGGCGCGCGCCTCGGATGAAATCGACAATCTGCTGCAAGGTCTGTCGGGTGGCTACGTACCCGCAGGTCCGAGCGGATCTCCGACGCGCGGCATGGCGCATATCCTGCCGACCGGGCGAAATTTCTACTCGGTGGATCCGCGCAGCGTGCCGTCGCAATCGGCATGGCGCGTCGGCTCGCAACTGGCCCATGAAGTGCTGACCCGCCATTTGCGCGAGACCGGCAGCTATCCGGAAAGCGTGGCCATCAGCGTATGGGGAACCAGCGCAATGCGCACCCACGGTGACGATGTGGCGCAAATTCTGGCGCTGCTGGGCGTGCGTCCGGTATGGCGCTCTGAAAATCGTCAGGTCATTGGCGTGGAAGTCATACCGCTGGCTGAACTGAAGCGGCCACGCATTGATGTGACGACCCGCATCAGCGGATTTTTTCGCGATGCCTTTCCGCAGCTCATCGAATTGATCGACGATGCGGTACAGGCGGTGATTCAATGTGATGAGCCGCTGTCAGACAATTTTGTGCGCAAACATTATCTGGCCGAACTGGGCGACTGGATCGGCAAGGGCTTGTCCGATGCCGATGCTGCGGCGCGCGCCGGCTACCGGATTTTTGGCGCAAAACCGGGTAGCTATGGCGCGGGAATTCTGCCGCTGATTCAGGAAAAAAACTGGCAGAGCGATGCCGACTTCGCCGAAGCCTACGTCAACTGGGGCGGCTATGCCTACACCCGCACCACGCAGGGACTGGATCAGCGCGACGCGTTTCGGGTACGGCTGTCCGGGGTACAGATCGCGCTGCACAATCAGGACAATCGCGAACACGATATTTTTGACAGTGACGATTATCTGCAATTTCATGGCGGGATGATTGCCACGATCCGGGCGCTGAGCGGCCAGCAGCCACGCCATTATTTTGGCGACAGTCATGATCCCGATCGCGCCAAAGTACGCGATCTGAAAGAAGAAACCTTGCGGGTATTTCGCTCGCGGGTGGTCAATCCCAAGTGGCTCGCCAGCATTCAGCGGCATGGCTACAAGGGCGGACTTGAGCTGACTGCCACGGTCGATTATTTGTTCGGCTACGACGCCACCGCGCAGGTGATGGAGGACTGGATGTATGAGGACGTTGCCACGGCCTATGCCTTCGATCCGGTCATGCAGCAGTTTTTGCAGGACGCCAATCCATGGGCACAAAATGCGATTGCCGAACGCTTGCTCGAAGCGGCACATCGCGGCATGTGGGCCGCACCTGATCCGCACACGCTCGACCGTCTGCGAGCGCTGTATCTCGATAGCGAAACTTTGCTGGAGGCGCGTGGCGAAACCCCGCGCAATGCATGACATGCACGTAACGCATTTTCCTTTTAGTGCCCTTGTCGGGCAGCCGCAGCTGAAGACCGCACTGCTGTTATGTGCGGTAGATCCCAGCCTCGGCGGGGTATTAATTCGCGGCGACAAAGGCACCGCGAAAAGTACCGCAGGTCGCGCTCTGGCCGATGTCTTGCCGCTCATTGAGCGTGTCCCGGGCTGCGCCTTCAATTGCGCGCCGGGGATGGCATCGCCGCACTGTGAAGTGTGCTGCGGTGCGACGGCGTCTGCACCGGTCGCGGTGGCTTCGGCGGTACCTTTCATCACGCTGCCGCTGGGTGCCACCGAAGACCGCGTACTGGGTACGCTCGACCTGGCGCGCGCACTCAAAGGTGCCGAGCGGGCATTTCAGCCTGGCCTGCTGGCCGCCGCGCATCGCGGCATCTTGTATATCGATGAAGTTAATTTGCTGGCAGATCATCTGGTGGACGTGCTGCTCGACGTGGCAGCGATGGGTGTCAATTCGGTACAGCGTGAAGGTTTGTCGGTCACGCATCCGGCGCGGTTTACGCTGATCGGCACGATGAATCTCGAAGAGGGTGACCTGCGTCCGCAACTGCTGGACCGCTTCGGTCTGATGGTGGAGGTGACCGCGCCGCGCGATAAAACACAGCGGGCCGAAGTCGTACGGCGGCGCATCGCTTTTGAAGCCAATCCGGTGGCGTACGCCGCCACCTGGATCGTGCAGCAAGACGCGCTGCATCAACAAATCCGGACCGCTCAGGAACGCATTGCCGAGGTGGTGCTAAGCGATGCACTGCTCGATCTGATCAGCCATTTGTGCTGCGAATTTGACGTAGCCAGCCTGCGTGCCGATATCGTGATGCACAAGGCGGCACGTGCGCTGGCCGCGCTCGATGGCCGGTGTACGGTGACCCCGGCCGATGTGCGGCAAGCGGCGGAACTGGTACTGCCGCACCGGCGGCGGCGCAAGCCGTTCGAGCAACCGGGGCTGGATCAACAGCGACTCGATGAACTGATGCACGAAGCGCAGCAAGCCGCTGAGCCTCCTGAATCGTCCGATCCGCAGTCATCCGACAGCGATGCCGGGCAGCCCGACACCGATCCCTCGCCGGATGCTCCAGAGCGACAAGATGCCCCGGCGCGGCAACAGGTCGTTGCTGCAGCACCGACAGCACCGATGCGTCCGGTACGGGTCGAAGC
>JBLHLW010000069.1:0-20027 GCA_047621345.1 Minisyncoccia bacterium
AATCGAGCGATGTTCCAGGCCGCTTCGACGGTAGCTTTCAATGCCTGCTGCGAGAAGTCGGAGGTGTCGGCATTACCGCTGCGCATATGCCCTTCGCTGCCGAGGTACAGCGTCACCGACACGCCCTTGTCCTTGTTTTGTTCGATGGTTTCGACCCGCCCCTTGCGCACCATCACCGACAGTCCCTGCGCCTCGTTGACTTCAACGGACGCGTCCGTCGCACCGACTTGCCGGGCGTAGCGCAAGACATCTTGCGTCAGTTGCTGCATTTGTTCCTGGGTATGGCTAAATACGGGTGCGCTCATGGATGGATTTCGGGGGATGGGCGGTAAAACGGTTATCATAGCAGTCGTTTACAGAATGGCTTTGCGCCTTACCACTTCATCATGCCTAATCCCAATCGCGGCAACTGCGGCTTCCAATCGACCGAGTTCGAACAGGAATACGACCGCCCTTCCAAGTCCCAACTCAAGCGCGACATGACTGCGCTGCAAAAGCTCGGTGCCGAGCTGGTCGCCGAAGCACGCGACCGCGTCAAGCGCGTCCCGATGCCCGAAGATGTGCGTGAAGCCATCCTCGAATGCCAACTGATCAAGGACCACGAAGGCCGCCGTCGCCAACTGCAATACGTCGGCAAAAAAATGCGCACGCTCAACGACGACGAACTCGCCGCCATCCAGCGCACGCTCGACAGCTGGCGCGGTCTGTCGAAGGCCGACACGAATGCGATGCACGCGCTCGAACGTCGCCGCGACAAACTGCTCACCGATGAAAAAGTCCTGACTGATCTGCTCGACCAGAACCCGGAACTCGATGCCCAGCATCTGCGCGGCTTGATCCGCAATGCGCGCAAAGAACAAGCTGAAAGCAAACCGCCCAAGGCCTATCGCGAACTGTTCCAGATCCTCAAGCAGGTTGCCGCCAAGTCCAAGCCAGATGATGAAGTCGATAATGACAGCGACGAAGACTGAATTGCCTGATCCGGACTTATTGCGCATCGGTCTGATATCGGTATCCGATCGTGCGTCGGCCGGGGTCTACGAAGACCAGGGCATACCGGCATTGCGCGACTGGTTCACCGGTGCGCTGACCAGTCCTTGGGTCATCGTGACCCGATTGATTCCGGACGAGCGTGTGGCGATTGAAGCCGCACTGATTGAACTGGTGGATGTCGAGCACTGCCATCTGGTACTGACCACGGGTGGTACAGGTCCTGCACGACGTGATGTCACACCGGAAGCCACGCTGGCCATTGCCACCAAGGAAATGCCGGGATTTGGCGAGCAGATGCGCCAGATCAGTTTGCGCTTTGTGCCGACCGCGATTTTGTCACGCCAAGTCGCCGTGATCCGCGAAACCACCGACCACGCTGCGTTAATCATGAATTTACCCGGTCAGCCGAAGTCGATCCGCGAAACCCTCGAGGGTTTGAAAGATGCCGACGGCAAGCAACTCGTGGCCGGCATCTTTGCCGCCGTACCCTACTGTGTCGACCTCATCGGTGGTCCATACATCGAGACCGACGCGACCGTCTGCGCCGTATTCCGTCCCAAGTCCGCCTTGCGAATCAAGCCAGCCTGAACCCTCTTCCCCATTGCCATGACCACTTCCCTGCTCGACTGCATCGTCCACGAAACCGCCCCCAATCCCACTGCCGCTGTCATTTGGCTGCACGGACTGGGTGCCGATGGCAATGACTTTGCGCCTGTCGTGAACGAACTCGACCTGACCGGCTGTGCGGATATCCGCTTTATTTTTCCGCACGCGCCAACCATGCCGGTGACCGTCAACAACGGCTACGTGATGCGTTCGTGGTACGACATTCTCGGCACCGATCTGGTCCGGCGCGAAGATGAAGCTGGCTTGCGCAAGTCGCAACTGGCCATCGAGCAATTAATTGCCCAGCAAAGAGCCTTGGGTATTCCTGCCAACCGCATCGTCCTGGCCGGATTTTCGCAGGGCTGCGCGATGACACTGCAAACCGGCTTGCGCCATCCGGAGCAACTGGCCGGCTTGCTGTGCCTGTCGGGTTATGTGCCACTGAACGCCAAACTGGCCCAAGAGCGCCATCCGGCCAACCAGCACACACCAATCTTTTTAGCTCATGGCGAAAGCGATCCGGTCATACCGATTGCTCGCGCAGAACAATCGCGGGACTTGTTGCTCTCACTGGGTTATGCGGTGGAGTGGCACAACTATCCGATGCAGCACTCGCTGTGTCCGAAAGAGATCAATGCGATTGGTGCGTGGTTCAGGAAAACGCTGGCGGAATAAGTAAAGTAGGGTGGGCACGGCACTTTGTGCCCACGCGCGCGCACCTGCAATCCTCGCCAAATTCGGTCGTTCTGAATAATGCGCGCGTGGGCACGATACCCCCGTGCCCACCCTACCCGTGAATCAGCACCAGCACCGATAAAACCCGTCCCCGACTGAATAATCACAGCGACTATTTTTTGCCTGCAAGCTTGGAAAAATGGAAATCATCTTGCCTTCGCTGCCGCCCCCCATCGCACGCAACCCGGAGAGCAGAATAATCCGCATATTGCGCTGGTCGGCATGATTGATCGTTGCTGTCACCGCGGATACTTTTCAACATCAACCGACCGATCCACGAACGATATCGGCAGGTTCTGACTTAACTGCCTGTAAAAGCGGGCGTTGGCTTTCACGTTAAATGAAAGACAAAACAACTATACAAAACTGACCTGCCGTGAGCGTTCTGCGACGCTCATCAGTTCCACATTTTTTAAGCCCGAGTAAATAGTTCTTTAGCGCGCCGATGCGACAGGGAAAAGCCACGGAACCAAGACAGTCAATCTCTTCACCAATAACCAGATGCGACGAAATCGTCGCGTCATTGGACTATTAACCGGAGAATAAACATGAAAATTGGTCATAGACTTGTGGAGGCGATCAAAGATAGCGTGAGTGGCCTGGGAAACGCCATCAAAACCGGCATTCAGGCCTGTGGCGAGTCATTCAAGGGTGTGTTAACCAGTGCACTGAACGTGGTGAAGGCAGTTGCGACAGGTGACGTAAAAGGATTAGCCACTGCTTGCATGGACCTCGCCGCAAATATTGGGAGCTTGGCGACAGCGCCGATGGACATGGCGGCAACGCTGGCCATGGATCTGGTGAAACAAACCATGACCATGGCGGCCGGCGTGGTGGGGAAAGGAGATGCCCCAATGCTCAAAAATCTTATGGCAGCTATCGATACCGCCAAGAGTTTTAAGGATTTGGCCGATCCCGCAGCATTGCTCGGGGAAGCAGCGTCACTCATGAGCGGCGAAAAGGGCGATTTTGAAAAAGCAATCGACAAGGCAAAAGACCTCGTGTAGCCAGCGTCATTAGCCTCATACCGAACCACTCGAATTTGTAAAGAATTACTTGAACACCACCGTCTTTGATCCGTTCAACAGAATCCGGTGTTCGACAAACCACTTTACCGCGCGCGCCAACACGACGCATTCGACATCACGGCCAATGGCCGTGAGCGTCTCTGGATCCATTGCATGATCGACCCGTTCGACATCCTGTTCGATGATCGGGCCTTCATCCAGATCACCAGTGACAAAATGGGCCGTTGCCCCAATTAGTTTGACACCGCGTTCATGCGCCTGCGCGTAGGGCTTGGCCCCCTTAAAACTGGGCAGGAAGGAATGATGAATATTGATTGCCTTGCCGCGAAATGCCTCGCACAGACCCGGTGACAAAATTTGCATGTAGCGCGCCAGAACGATCAAGTCGATGTCATGAGTCACGACCAGATCGAGAATTTTTTGCTCTTGCCGTTGCTTGTCTTCAGTCGTTGCGCCGGCCACCAAGGGCAAGTGATGAAACGGGATGTTATAGCTCGCTGCTAACTGGTAAAACTCGGTGTGATTAGAGACGATCGCCGGTATCTCCACAGGTAGCAAGCCGCTGCGATAGCGGAACAGCAGATCATTGAGGCAATGGCCAATTTTCGACACCATCAACATCATCTTCGGCTTCTTGCCAGCGTCATTGAGTTGCGCTGTCATCTGCATCGTGGCCGCCAGTGCGGCAAACCCGGTACGCAATTCGTCACCGCTAACGGTGGGGTCTTCCGCCGAAAAGTGAACCCGCATAAAAAACAACTTTGACTGGGCATCACCAAACTGCGCCGAGTCAATAATGTTGCATCCATGTTCAGCCAGAAAACCGGAGACGCGATGCACGATGCCGCGTTGATCAAGGCAGGAAAGAGTCAGAATATATTCGGGATGCATCATCGGGAAGGGCAACAATCTACAAGCAAAAAAGAGCCCGTATTGTCGCATGAGCGGATGCTGCGCAAGTCGCAAACTGCAGTTGCGCTTGTCCTGCGGTTGCATTTCGGAGTGTCATTCTCCGCTGCACGACCTTGTCGAACGCAGGCAAATCGCCGCTGGCCTTAGCGGCGATTTGCCAAGACTGCGCCACCGCAAGTACGCCATGAACCGAAGAGTAATCAGCCCACCGTCAGGACCTGCGGTAACACGATCACACCACCGATTTGGCCACTGACAAGTTACGTGGCGCACCAATCGTACCGACCTGCACGTCGCCAGACAATTGACCACCCTCCTCAATGACAACTTTGCCGTAACGAATTTTGCCGGATACTTTGCCGGTCGAATAAATCACCAGCTTTTGGCGCACGGTCAGCTCACCATCGAATTCGCCGCGAATTTCGGCAATGTCGATTTCTGCCGAACCTTTGAAGGCGCCGCTTTCAGCAATCTGAATAACGCGCGAATCCATGGTTGCTTCTACCCGACCCTCGACAACGAGCGTGTCGCAATCGGTGATCTCGACGCCTTTGAGCTTGATGTTCGGACCGACGATGAGTTTGCTGCCGACCTCGTTAGTACTCGACATCTCAGCTGGAACAGGTGCGGCCGGAGCAGGCGATGTGCTGCCAGGAGGTGTAATTGCTCCACCCAATGTCGATGTCTTGGAGATGCCCGAGCCGCTACCTAACGCGCTGCTGCTGCTAAATGGTGAGGCGGGCGTGGCTGGCGTGGCGGTGTCGCGTTTGCCAAAAAGTGTTTCTGATCGAAGCATGATATCTCCTGAAAATGCAATCCTGAAAAATGCATGGGTTGTAAAGATGGTGAAGTGAAATCTGCCGAGTCGGAATTTCACGAAACGTCCGACAGTCTCCACTCTGTTTTACTGAACCGTTGTGATTGAAGCATCTCGTTACGTCTAAACGCAAGCCCTGACGAGAAAATAATTGACCGGCTATTGACCGGCGTCTCGTTTGAACTCGGGTTTTTGAGCTGATGCGATTTAAATAAGTTCCAAAAATGTTACATCTTCAGAAAAAAGCACGACCGTTCCAAACTAAGTTATATTGCTCGATCACGCACAACCTGGAGACCACCATGTCCACCTCATCGATTGCCTCTACCCTGATTAACCAGCAATACCGTCTCGCCGCCCGCCCTGTCGGGCTTCCCGTCGATACTGATTGGCGCTTTACCACCGAACCGGTACGTGATGTCGCCGACGGAGAAGTGCTGCTGCAAACGATCTACCTGTCGCTCGATCCGGCAATGCGCGGCTGGATGAATGAAGGGAAGTCGTATATCCGTCCGGTTGCCATCGATGAAGTCATGCGTGCTGGTGGCATCGGCAAGGTGCTGGCCTCGAAGTCGGAGAAATTCGCGGTCGGTGACTTTGTCAGCGGTGGCCTCGGTGTGCAGAGTTACTGGATCGGCGCGGCAGACGACAAGGACGCTGCGTTGTACAAGGTCGATCCGGCCATGGCGCCATTGCCGAAATATCTGAATGCGCTCGGCATGCCGGGGATGACGGCTTATTTTGGTCTGCTCGAAGTCGGCCAACCGAAGGCCGGCGATACCGTGGTGGTGTCAGGTGCCGCCGGTGCAGTCGGACAAACCGTCGGACAAGTCGCCAAGCAGCTGGGATGCCGCGTCGTCGGCATCGCCGGCGGGGCCGAAAAATGTGCCTTCGTGGTGGACGAACTGGGGTTCGATGCCTGTATCGATTACAAAAATGGTTCAGTCAAGGACGGCCTGAAAACCCATTGCCCCAAGGGGGTCGATGTGTATTTTGATAATGTCGGCGGCGAAATCCTCGACACAGTCTTGACCCGCATCAACCTGAAAGCCCGCATCGTCATTTGCGGTGCGATCTCGCAATACAACAACACGACACCAGTCAAAGGCCCTGCTAATTACCTGTCGTTACTGGTCAACCGCGCGCGCATGGAAGGCATCGTCGTCTTCGACTACGCCGACCGCTATCACAAAGGCGTCAAGGCGATGGCGCAATGGATGCAGGAAGGCACGTTCAAGACGCGCGAAGACATCGTCGTCGGCATCGAGAAATTTCCCGAAGCGCTACTGATGTTGTTCACCGGCGGCAATTTTGGCAAGCTGATCCTGCAAATCGCTGACGAAAGCTAAGCCTCCTGGGGCGCCATCACTTCGAACGCGGCACCTCGAACATCAGGCTGCCCCAGAAGCTATCCCAATCCACCTCGGTCGAATCGGTCGCAGCGATCATGTGGACGGTGCTGATCATCCATGTTCCTGCATAGGGCAGCGTGTAAGTGACATCGCCATTGTTGTCACTGGTGGCGCGAATCGAGACGGTCTGCCCCTGGTTGTGATGCCAGGCGCGTAACAGCGCGTCGGGCAACGGTTTGCCATCGAACAGTAGCTTGAAGCGCAACGTCGCACCTGGCGGCTGCGAAAGTGGATCATTGAGCGGCACCAGCTCCAGTCGTTGCCCAGTCTTGATCGCATACGTGGCGTCCGACTTGCCGCCGGCGCGCAGCAAGGTCTTGGCATTGCGACGAAAACGCTCACGCCCTTCCAGCCCCAAGGACCCGGCGGCCTCGCGCTCGCGCACGATACTGTCCAAACCTTCGTCATGCAGGTACGCATTGAATTTGTCAGCGGGTAGCGTGATCGTTGCGGTGTGACTGTCAAAAGCGACCAAGTGAGCGCCAGCGCGATCGATGCGTACCGGCACCTGACCAATCGGGTTCACCGAGGGCACCAGCCCCATCAGATCTTCACTACCAGCAGCAGAATAATGGCGCAGCTTGGCAGAGTGACTTGTCAGAAAACCGGCTTGTGTGCCCTCAAAATATTCACCGTAATAGATGAACATTTGCGCGCTGGAACCGACCTGTGGCGAGAGTGGTTCAGCACGCAACCAGAATTCGTGGGCACTGGCCCAGCCAGATATTGACATAATCAACGTTGCAAAAACAGGTGTGATCCAGTGGCGCATGCAAGCTCGATTCGACAAGGTGAGTAGGAGACGGAAAGGGAGGGCTAATCGCGCCATCTCCTTTTCATACGCAAGATGCAGCGATATGGATGCATGAACCGCGCGGTGATCATGGTAAAGTCACCGGCAGTTAATCTTCAAGCGGATTCTGCAGCGCTCGTAAGCCTCGCTTGCACTACCCATGATGCCCATTCCCAAAAAAAAATCTGCGCACGCGATCGCCCCAAGCGAGAACCCTCCCGCCCCTGCCCCCACGGCCGAATCACAACTGGAATTAGCTATCGAAGGCAGTGGTACGGGTGTATGGGATCGCAATGTCGTCACTGGGCGGATTCATTATTCGCGCGGCTGGAAAGCCTTGCTGGGCTACGCGGAAGCCGACCTCACCGACGGCATCGAAGAAAGCTATACCCGCATCCACCCGGATGACCTGGCCTACGTCCAGGCGGAAATGCAAGCCCATTTCGATCGCCGCACCGACAGCTACGCCGTCGAACATCGCATCCGTTGCAGCGACGGTAGTTACAAATGGGTGTGCAGCCGCGGCAAAGTCATCGAGCGTGACGAACATGGTCAAGCATTACGCATGACGGGCACCACGACCGACGTCAGCGAAATTCATGCTCTGGCAAACAGCCTGCAACAAAGCATCAACCTGATCACGAACCTCACCAATGCCATTCCCGGCATGGCCTACCACTATTCTGTCGCGCACGATGGCACCGCCGCCTATTGCTATGTCAGCCAAGGCATCGATGACATTTATGAACTCACGCCAGCGCAAGTCACTGGCAAGGGTGCCCTGATCGATGCACGACTGCACCCGGATGACCTGGCGGACTGGCAGACCTCGTTGCAAACCTGCACCGCCAGCCTGCAACCCTGGCATCACGACTACCGCGTGATCCTGCCGCGCCAGGGCCATTGCTGGCGTAATGTCCATGCGAATCCGTCCCGGCAAGCTGATGGCAGTACGCAATGGCATGGCTTCATCACAGATATCACCGAACGCAAGTGCCTTGATCTCGAACTGCTGGAATTCGCTACCACTGATTTCCTGACACGCCTGCCGAACCGCAGGCATTTCATGACGCGCATGCAGGAAGAACTCGCACGCATTCATCGCGGTCAGGCGAGCAGCGCGGTACTGATGTGTGACCTGGACCACTTCAAGAAAATCAATGACACCCACGGGCACGCTGCCGGCGACCTGGTGCTCAGGTACTTCGCGGATGTGCTGCAGGAACAGTTGCGCAAGAACGATACTGCCGGCCGGATCGGCGGCGAAGAATTCGCCGTCGTGCTGTCCGGTGCAACACTGGCTTCGGCAACGCTGTTTGCCGAACGAATCCGTCAGCACATGGACAGCCAAACCGTGATGGTAGCGGGTCAGCCGCTTGCGGTCACCGTCAGTATTGGCATTGCCGTCATGCTGGCCAGCGATGCCCAAGTCGGTGCCGTCCTGTCGCGCAGCGATAGCGCGCTGTACCGTGCCAAAGAAGCCGGCCGCAACTGCATCGAAGCCAACTGGGCCTAGCAGCCTGCCGGAAAATCCACCGAAAACGTCGTACCCCGGCCATCCGGCCCCGACGACAAGTGCATCTGCGCCTCATGCGCGAGCACAATATCGCGCACGATGGCCAAGCCGAGACCGCTACCGGCAACGGTCTCATCAAGACGATAGAAACGGTTAAAGATCAGCTCTCGCTGAGACTCGGCGATACCAGGTCCGGAATCCTCGACCAGAAACAGCACGCTATCGGCCTCGCGGCGACAGCTCACCGTCACCGTGCTTCCGGGCGGCGAATAGCGGATCGCATTGTCGATCAGGTTATCGATCAGATCGCGCAACAGGAAAGGATCGGCGCGAAGCCGGGCCGACTGCAACTCGAAACCCAGATCGATCTGCTTGCGCATCGCCTGCTCGACAAACACCTGCACCGCGTCTTCGATCAAACGACGCAAGTCGATTTCCTCGAAGCGGTCTTTTTCAAGCCGACTTGGCTCGGCCCGTGCCAGCGCCAGCAACTGGTTAGTATGGCGAATCATCCGGGCGGTAGCGGTGAGCATCAGCGTTGCCGAGTGCGCCGTTTCATGACCTTCCGGATGACGCTGCTGTAACCACTCGAGCTGCATTTGCAACGCCGCCAGCGGGGTGCGCAACTGGTGCGCAACATTCGCCAGAAACGCTTGCTGCGCCGCCGCGCCACCCCGCACTTTGCCGAGCAGGGTGTTGATCGCGTCAACCAGTGGTCGCAGTTCCTGCGGCAGGTGCGCATCGCTGACTGGCGCCAGCGCATCGTGGCTGCGCGCATTGAGGTCAGCCTGCATTTTTTTCAACGGTAGCAAACCACGTGTTACTGCCAGCCAGGTCAGTGCAATCGACACACCGGTCAACAAGCCCTCCAGCACGAGCAGTGCAGCAAAAATCTCGGTCCGAATGAGACTGCGCTTGCGCAGCGTTTCACTGACACCAATCGACACCGCTTGCGTGCCGACACGTGCCTTGAGCACGATCATGCGCACCGCTTCACCACGCATCGTGCCGGGGTAGGCAATCGGATCATTGAATTTTTCCGGTGTCGGCAAGGAGGGAAAATCCAGATCACCCGCCACCAGCTGCCCCGATTGATTGCGCACAATGAAATAGATAGCGTCGACATGGTCAAGCCGCAGGACCTGTTCGGCCTGCTGCGGCAAGTCGATCAACAGGATGCCACCGTTGTCACGCAGTCTTGACACCAGCGCCCACGCCGCATCGGCCAGACTCTGGTCGAATGCCATTTGTGCCGGCACCCACGCCAGGCGGTACGTCAGCGCAGCACCGATCAGGTTGATCGCCAGCAGCGGTACGATCAACCATTTGAGCAAATTGATACGAATGCTGCGGACAGGTCCCGTCACGGCGCTACCGGTTCGAGCAAATAACCAAAACCCCGGATCGTACGGATGACGACATTCGATGGCGCAATTTTCAAGCGGATGCGCGAGACGTAGACTTCGACCGCATTGAGCGTCAGGTCTTCGCCCCACGGCAGGATCGCATCGATGATCTGCTGCTTGGACACCACCCGCGAGGTTTGCTGCATCAGATATTCGAGCACGGCCCATTCGCGCACCGAGAATTCGATCGACTGGCTGCCGATGTGGGCGCGTCGGGCAAACGTGTCGAGTGTCAGGCCGCCGACGCTGAGTTCGATTGGTTTCGGTGCACTGCGTCGCACCAGCGCTTTCAGACGTGCCACCAGTTCCAGCGTCGAAAAAGGCTTGACCAGATAATCATCGGCACCGAGTTCAAAGCCATGCACCCGGTCCTGAATGGCATCCCGTGCGGTTAGCAGCAAGACCGGCACCTGCGAGCCATGCAGGCGCAAGCGCCGCACCACTTCAAAGCCATCGATGCCCGGCAGACCGATATCGAGCACCAGCACAGCGATTTCCGCGTGCTTGATGGCCAGTTCCACCGCGCTGCCATTGTCAACTACCTCCACCACCATACCGTGCGAGCGCAGTGCGCGCGCAATGCCATCGGCCAGTATCGAATCATCTTCCGCCAGCAAGACATGCATCGCCGTGTCACTTCAAAAAAAGGAATTGTCAGCTTGCCGTCAGCTTGCCGTCATGGTCCTGACAGGACCGGTCGCTAGTCTACGGCTACCAGTTAGCGAGTGCTGTTTTTATTTTCGTACCACCCGATTCAGGATTCAAATGGACTCACAAACCCTTCTCGCCGCAATGCGTTTCGTCTTGCCCGCCATGCTGCTGTTGCTGGCCCCGGCCAGCTTCGCCAGTAACAGTAACCTGACGCTGGACGAAGCCTTGCACACCGCGCATCGGCAAAACCACGACTTGCGTCTGGCCCGCATCGCCATTGCCAGCGCCCATGCGGCCAGCATCATGGCCGCCGCCGCGCCGAATCCGATGCTGACCTTGCAGACCTTCGGCATCAATCCGCACACCGGCATCGGTGCCGGCGGTCTGCGCGACAAGACCGTCGATAGCGCCGTGCGCATCGACCAACTGATCGAGCGCGGCGACAAACGCGCACTGCGCACGCAAACTGCGCTGCAACTGGAAAACGCTGCGCAACATGACCTCGACGACGTCCAGCGCCAACTCGGTATCGCGGTCAGTCAGGCCTACTACGACGTGTTGGCCGCACTGCAAAAACAGACGATCACGCGTGAGAGTGCCGCGTTGTACGACGCCACCGTCACGGCAGCCAAAAAACGATTGAAGGCGGGCGACCTCGCTAGCGCTGATGTGGCGCGCTTGCAAATTGATGCGCTGCGCGCACAAAACGACGTGGTTCAGAGCGGTGCCGACGTAGCGCGTGCACGCGAGGTGCTGACATTACTGCTCGGCACCCGCGACGATCCGGCAAGCCTAATACCGACCGATGCGTGGCCGACAATCCCGTTTGACGGCAGCCTGTCGCTTCCCGTGCAAAACGCGCTCTTGGCGCGCCGCGCCGATGTGCTGGCCGCGCAGGCGCGGGTCGATGCAGCCGTCACGGCGCACAAGCAGGCGCTGGCTTTGCGCACCCGTGATGTCGCGGTCGGCGTGCAGTTCGATCACTACCCGGTCAGTGCGACCAACATGCAGGGAAGCGGCAACACGTTCGGCATCGCGCTGCAAATCCCGCTCTTTACCCGCTATCACTACGATGGTGAAATCCGTCTGGCCGACAGCCTGCGCGATAGCGCAGAAGAGAACCTGACACGCATCCGCGATTCCGCGCGCAGCGATCTGGCACGCAGTCGCGCTGATGCACAAGCCGCCTTCGAACGCATCGCCCGCTATGACGATGGCTTGCTGGCGGCGGCCCGCAAATCGGTCGATGCCACCGAATTTGCTTTTTCCCATGGCGCCCTTGGCGTGATGGACGTTCTCGATGCACGCCGGACCTGGCGCGCCACGCAACTCGATGCACTGGCGGCACGGGCCGACTATGCCAAATCTCTGGCGGCCTGGCAGGCTGCCACCAATGAAAGAATCACCCCATGACTCTGCCAATTCGCTTGTTCAAAGTTGGTCTGCTGGCCGCCGCCATGGCGGCGACCGTCGCCGGCTATCGTTACGTCAATGCCGCCCCGGAGCCCACGCCAGTCGTCGCGCCGGTGCCTAAAAAAACACCCGGCCTGATCGAACTGGGCGCCGCAGCGCCACAGCTATCGTCACTGCGTATTAGCACCGTCAATGCCGCTCCCTTGCCGTTATCCGAGCCGCTCACCGGACGTGTCACCTATGATGAAAACCGCACTACCCGAGTCAGTTCGCCGGTAGCAGGTCGCGTCACCGGACTCCATGCCGAGATGGGTGACATCGTCCCACGCGGCGCGTTGCTGGCCACGCTCGATGCGCCCGACCTGGCCACTGCCGAGGCCGACTGGCGCAAAGCGCAAGCCGATGAACTGCGCAAGAAACTCGCGCTAGAGCGCGCCCGCACCCTATTCGAAGGCGAAGTCATCGCCCGCAAGGACGTCGAATCGGCACTCGCCGATCAACAGCAAGCCAGCGCTGAAACCCGTCGCGCCGGTTTGCGCATGAAAAGCCTGCACGCCACCGGCAGCGAGAATGGCCAGTTCCGCCTGACCGCGCCACTGGCCGGTGTGGTGGCTGATCGCCAGATTAATCCGGGTCTCGAAGTCCGTCCCGATTTGCCGACTCCCCTTTTTGTCATCACCGACCTGAACCAGTTGTGGGTCATCGTCGATGTCCCGGACCACAGCGCCACCGGACTCAAGTCAGGTCAGGCCGTCACACTGGACACGGACGCATGGCCGGGCGAGCACTTCACGGCCCACATCGACCGCGTCGGCCTGACACTGGACCCCGGCACGCGTCGTGTACAAGTCCGTTGCGCGGTCAGCAATCCGGACCACAAACTCAAGCCCGAGATGTTCGTCCGTGTGGCCTTTTTGTCCGGTGATGGCGCACAGCAAGCGATCCCTTTGCCTAACACCAGCCTGTTCGCCGATGGCGTGGCCAGCTATGTGTTCGTCGAAAAACAGGTCGGCACATTCGAGAAGCGTCGCGTCAATGTGCGCCTGCGCGGTCGCGACACCAGCTACATCGACAGCGGCCTGAACGCCGGCGAACGTGTTGTCACCGACGGCGCCTTTTTGCTCAATGCCGAAGGGGCTGGCGATGCTCGCTAAGCTGATTGATTTCGTGCTGGCGCAGCGTGTGTTCGTGCTGATCCTGACGCTGGCATTGACACTCTTTGGCTACCGCGCACTGACCAACCTGCCGATCGAAGCCTTTCCGGACGTGCAAGACGTGCAAGTACAAATCGTCACGCAATTTCCGGGGCAGGCGCCGGAAGAAGTCGAGCGCACGATCACGCTGCCCATCGAACGCGAGATGAGTGGCGTGCCGCATCAGACCCAGTTGCGCTCGGTCACACTGACCGGTTTGTCGGTGGTGACATTGACCTTTGCCGATGGCACAGATGATTACTTTGCGCGCCAGCAGGTGCTGGAAAAGCTGGGCAATGTCACGCTGCCCACCGGCATCCAGCCTAGCCTGGCCCCGCTGACCACGGCCGTCGGTGAAATTTTTCGCTACATCGTCGATGCGCCCGCCGACATGGATGCCAATACGGTGCGCGCTTTGCAGGATTGGGCGATCCGGCCCGGCTTGCGTATCGTGCCAGGCGTAGCCGACGTGGTCAGTTTCGGCGGCACGGTCAAGGAGTATCAGGTCCAAATCGATCCGGCTGCGCTCAAGCGTTACAACGTGACGATTGATCAGGTCAGTCAGGCGCTGACCAACAACAGCGCCAATGTCGGTGGTGGTCTGTTACGGCGCGGCGACGAGGCACTGGTCGTGCGCGGCATTGGTATCTTCACGCGCCCCGATGACATCGGCCGTGTGATGGTGAGCGCCAAAAATGGCAACACGGTACTGGTATCGGATGTGGCCACGGTGACGACCGGCTTTCGGCCACGCTCCGGCGTGGTCGCCTACAACGACAATGACAGCGTGGTCGAAGGCATCGTCCAGATGACCAAGGGCAGCAACGCTGCCAAGGTCGTCGCCGACGTCAAGCTGCGCATCGCTGCGATCAACACCAAACTGCCGCCGGGCGTACATCTGAAAACCATCTATGAC
Source organism: Minisyncoccia bacterium (assembly GCA_047621345.1). GTDB lineage: Bacteria > Pseudomonadota > Gammaproteobacteria > Burkholderiales > Burkholderiaceae_D > Actimicrobium. The sequence continues at coordinate 14,392 of JBLHLW010000069.1, forward strand.
CGCACCGAACTGATTGATCACACGGTCAAGACCGTCGCCGAGAACCTGCTGGTCGGTGCCGGTCTGGTCATTGCCATCCTGATGCTGTTTCTGGGGAACTGGCGCGCTGCGCTCATCGTCGCGACGGTAATCCCGTTGTCGCTGCTGTGCGCGTTCATCATGCTCGATGCGCGCGGCATTCCGGCTAATCTGATTTCGCTCGGCGCGGTCGATTTCGGCATCATCATCGACAGTGCCGTGGTGCTGGTCGAAGCCTTGATGGTGCGACTGGCACTGCAGACCTATGATCCCGCCAGCGGTCTGTCTGCCGCGGCATGGCGCACCCGTACGCTCAAGGAAACCGTCGTCCAGCTGGGCCATCCGATCCTGTTTGCGAAGGCCATCATCATCCTCGCCTTCATCCCGATCTATACCTTCCAGCGCGTCGAGGGCAAGATTTTTTCGCCGGTCGCGTTCACGATCAGTTTTGCGATGGTCGGCGCGATCATCCTGACGATGACACTGGTGCCGACCCTGCTGGCCTGGACCATGCAACGCCATCCCATGGCCGAAAAACACAGCGACTGGATGAGCGCCCTCCAGCGCCGGTACCGCAGCTTGCTGACGGGCGCGCAGCAACGCCGTACGCTGGTCTTCGGCAGCGCCGCGGCCGCACTGGTACTGACCATGGTGCTGGCACCGATGCTGGGCAGCGAATTTTTACCGAAGCTTGACGAAGGTAATATCTGGCTGACGATCAGCCTGCCGAACTCCAGTTCGCTGGAAAAAACCCGCACGATGGAACAGCAGGTTCGCGCCATTTTGAAGAGCTATCCGGAAGTCAATAACGTGCTCTCGCATATCGGCCGCCCGGACGACGGCACCGATCCGAAAGGGCCGAACAATATGGAAATTCTGGCCGACCTGAAGCCGCATGCCACCTGGAATTTTAAGGACAAAGAGGCGCTGGTGGCTGACATGACGGAAAAAATCCATCACTTACCCGGCCTGCCAACCAACTTTTCGCAAGTCATTCAGGACAATGTCGAAGAAGCGCTGTCCGGTGTCAAAGGCGAAATCGCCATCAAGATCTTTGGGCCTGATCTGGCTATCCTGTCGCAAAAAAGCGAGCAAGTCGCCGCCATCCTGTCGACCATTCCCGGCGCCGCCGATGTCGCTGCCGTCAAGATCGGTGGCCAGAGCGAACTCGATATCGTGATGGACCGTGAACGCATGGCCCGCCTCGGCATCAATGTCGCCGACGTCAATACAGCGATCCAGACCGCACTGGCCGGTAATGCCGTCAATACCTACTTCGAAGGCGATCGCCGCTTCGATATCGTGATTCGCTTGCAAGAAGAGGCACGCAATTCGGTGGACGATATCGCCGCATTACAAATCAGCTTGCCGGGCGCAACCGGTACCGTGGCGCTCGGTGATCTGGCGCGCATCGATGTCCGACAGGGACCGGCGCGTATCAGCCGCGAAGCCGGCGAACGCAATGCCTCGGTCAAGGCCAATTTGCTGGGTCGCGACCAAGGCAGTTTTGTCGCCGAAGCACAGCAAAAAATCGCCGAACAGGTACACCTCCCCGCCGGTTACCAGATCACCTGGGGCGGTCAGTTCGAAAACCAGCAGCGCGCTGTCAAACGGCTCGAAGTGATTGTGCCGATTACTGGCCTGCTGATTTTTTCGTTGCTGTTCTGGGCCTTCAAGTCCGTACCGAAAGCCTTGCTGGTGCTGGCTATCGTGCCGTTTGCACTGATCGGCGGCATCGTCGGACTAGCGCTGGCGGAACTGCATTTTTCGGTGTCGGCGGCGGTTGGATTCATTGCTGTGGCCGGAATCTCGGTACAAAACGGCGTGATCATGGTCGAGCAAATTGTCGACAACGGACAGGCTGGCCAGGACGGCTTAACCAGTTCCATCGAAGGCGCCGTCTCGCGTTTGCGCCCTATCTTGATGACTGCGCTGATGGCAGGTCTGGGCTTGCTACCGGCGGCACTGTCGCATGGCATCGGCTCCGAGACCCAGCGTCCGTTTGCCGTGGTCATCGTCGGCGGCATTGTATCGGCGACCTTTTTCACGCTGCTGCTATTGCCACTGGCCACCGCCTGGTTTTCCAACAAACACATCAAAAAGGAAATCTGACATGTCTGCAACCACCCTGTTGTTTGGAACGCCCTCACCTTCACTTACCGGTCAATCATCATGCGTCTAACTCGCTATTCAGATATCGGACTTCGCGTCCTCATCTACCTTGCCCGCACCGGTGTGCGGGAAAGCCCGGTCACCGTGGCAGAGATCGCCGGGCAATTCGATATCCCGATCAATCATCTGATCAAGGTCGCCGGCCATCTGGCCCGCACTGGCTGGGTCGATGCCATCCGTGGCCGCAATGGCGGACTGCGCCTGGCCGTCAATACCAAGGCGCTGCAGGTCGGCACGATCTTGCGGGAACTGGAAGGCGACGACGAACTGAGCGACTGCGAAGGACTGGCCTGCCATCTGCGCAAGGATTGTATTTTGCGCGCAGCACTCAAGGCCGGCATGCAAGCGTTTTACGCTGCAATGAATACCTACACGCTCTATGACCTCTGCGAAGGCAAGACCGGTGAACAGATCATCCTGATGCACAGCAGTTTTCTCAAGCAGTCGAACCGACTGGCGATGTAATACGCGGGCAACGTCAGACAAATAAGCTGCCCGCAAGGGAGGATGCCGTTCAGTTAAGCCCTGAGCGGCATTTTTTTGCGCGATCCTGTTGCAAACAAATTCCGCCAACGGATTCATCCGCTGCCACACCGCGCATTCGCAATTCACGTGTCGAACACACGATCTGCTTGGCTAGCTTCCCGGATTGCGTATTACTACGACCATCCTGATGCAGAAATTCTGATGGAACCTTCCGTTCCCTTTCTCTACTCATCTCCACCAAGTAATGCACTTTTGCAATATTGATGCCGTCGTCGTTGCCACAGGGCGACGTCCCGCCAATCACTGCTGCTAAACCATCCCCAGATTCGCTGTTCAGGACAGCCGACCGATGACGCCACACGACGTGCACCAGCATGCTTTTTTTTGGGCGCTGCAAGGACTCTGCGCGCTGCACCGCCTACCTTTTCCTATGGACCTGACACGTCAGCAACTGGCAGCGCCGTACACCAGCGCGTCGTTCTGCGAGGCGTTGCGCGCGTCCGGATTTGTGTCGAGCACGCATCGGGGGGCCGCGCATAAACTGCACAAGGAATCGTTTCCGCTGGTCGTGTGGTTGCATGCCGATGCCGATACGAATACCGCTGTTGCCACCGTCACAAGACAACCCACCCTGATCCTGCAAGCCGACGCGACCCATGGGCTGCTTTTGCGACCTGCTCGAAAAGAGCAAAGACCGCGACGCCCAGCGCTCCACCGTCGCCGCCCAGCAGCGGCGCCTGAGCCACCTGCGCAGCACCTACCGCAGCGATCTGCAAAAAGAACTCGCCGACACCCGTGCGCGGCTCGACCAGTTGCAACCGAATCTGGACAAAAGCACCTACCGCGAAGGCTTGCTGGAACTGCGTGCACCGCAAGCCGGCACGATCAAGGATCTGGCGACCACCACCATCGGCGCAGTCGTGCAACCCGGCACCGTGGTGCTGACGCTAGTGCCGCAACGCGAGCAATTGTTCACCGATGTGAATATCAAGAACGATGGCGTCGGCTTCGTGCAGGTTGGACAGCGGGCGCCAATCAAGCTGGCGACGTATCCGTTTCAGCGCTACGGGATGTTGAGCGGGACGGTGGTGCGAGTCAGTGCCGATGCGACCGAAGCGAACCGGGCGACCGGCAATAGCAATGGGGCAACAAATGACAACAGTTCGATGGAAAACGCCAGCCAATCTGGCGGATCGGCGACGTACAAGGCCCGTATTGCTCTGGATCAGCAGATGCTGCGGAGTCCGCAGGGCAAGGAGTTGGCGCTGGGCGCGGGGATGCAGGTGGTGGCGGAGATTACTCAGGGGAAGCGGACGGTGCTGGAGTATTTGTTGTCGCCGGTGCAGAAGGCGGTGGCGGAGGCGGAGGCGGTGGCGGGAGCGGGAGCGGGAGCGGGAGCGGGAGCGGGAGCGGGAGCGGGAGCGGGAGCGGGAGCGGGAGCGGGAGCGGGAGCGGGAGCGGTGAATATTTTTTAATAATGAAGAAGCTTGGACAGTGTTATTTATTATTTAGCGCAATTTAATTTAAATAAAATAAATAATATTAAATTATTAATATCTTTATATTATTTATTGTAAGTGGCAACGGCTTCATGAAGTCTGTTGAAGTTATCGCCGTGGCCTGTAATAGTATTTAAAAACAAGAGTTAAAAAATAAATTTTATTTTAGGAATAAATTTTTTGGGAGTTAATTTATGCAATGGATGAATACTCGTCGTTATCGTTTAAAAATACGAGGTTTTATAAAGCGATCTATTATATTTTTCAGATCCACCGTATTTGATCTTAAAAATCTAAAAATTGCTATTTTTGCCTTTGTGTGGTCTTTTTATTTAACCGGATGTAGAGATAAAAATATTAATACTATGGACACCATTGAACTACGTAATGGCACATTGCGAGCAGCATTCGTTATGCCTGCTGCATACCGAGTTGAAAGAGGCGATCCTGATTACTTGATGGCTTTCGTGTGTGAATATCCAAGTATGCAACCACGTGACCCAAATGGCATACCGCAAGACGATGAGATAGCTATTTTTATCACCCTATTAAAAGATAGCCAAAGTAAACCTGAATACATGGTCGGCCATGCTGCGGATCACTTTAATTCGAAACGACCCGGTCAGGTGTACCGCGCAGGCAAGCAGGGACCTTACGATCTGTATCGCTCCGAATTGGGAAACCAAATACCGCCGACTGAGGTTATTACCTACGTTTTTAGGGCAAAAGATGGCGCATTAGTTGGAGTTAAGGATCCGGGTAGTTGGTCTGTAAAGTATGAAATCGATCGAAAAATAGGTGCGGATTTACATGTCAGATACCTTATTTCAAAACCAATTGGGAGTGACTTCATAAAAATTGATGAAGTCGCGACCGCATTTATCAATGCCCATCAAAAAATAAAATCGAGAGATAATTAATATTATGACCACTTCATCAATTGAACTTAATTCTGATCAAATAATTGCCATTCAGAATTATCAAGCATCTAATAATTATGCTGATGCTTACCGATATTTACGTGATATCGTCCGTAATAAAGAGCTAGACGCCAATCCACCAGATGTGGCATCTGAATATGAAATTCTTGAAACTTGGGTAGATCGTGCTGCGAGTATTAGCGCTAATGATGGTTCATTTTCTAGTGAATTCGTACGCGGTGCAACTGAGTCTATTGGAGCAAGTATTGGTAAGCCAATTACCGATACGCAGTTTCAGGAAGCGTCTAACAACCTTGCGCAAAATGTTATCAGTAGTGTGATTTCTACTAAAGGAATCCCTTCGCCATCAAAGATTCTCGGCCAAGACGTTAAGACCGCCATAAAATAATTAGGAATTCCATCGTGGGGTTGGGCCGGAACCAATCCACCCAAGTTAAGCGAGCTACTAATAACTAACATTGCTTCTGAGTCATAAATTTGTGCGGTTTCGGTCGCGACTTGCGAGGCTTGGAGAGATTTT
>JBLHLW010000070.1:0-19046 GCA_047621345.1 Minisyncoccia bacterium
CAATGATGAAGGCAGTACAAAAGGAAGATGCGGCCAAGAGCCATCGTTCCGAGGCACCTGCAGCGTAATTGTTACCAGGAAGAGTGAACCAGCTTCAGTTTGTTGCCAGTATTGCCGAGCGTGAATTGATGCGCTACACACCGGCAGGCATCCCGATCGTGTCCGCAAAACTGCAGCACGTGTCGAAGCAAACCGAAGCCCGGGTAGAACGACAAGTCGAGTTTGAAATTTCTGCCATTGCAGCAGGCGAAATTTCAGGTCGGTTCGATCAAGCCCGATTGGGTGCGATGTTCCACTTCACCGGTTTCCTGGCTCGCAAGAACCGTAACAGTAAAACTCTCGTGTTTCACATCATTGATTTCGAACCAACCTCAACTACAGGAGCCTCAAATGGCATTCGGTAAAAAATTCGACAAGAACAAGCTCAAGCTCAAAGAAAAACGCAAACAACAGAATCCATTGTTCAAGCGTAAGAAATTCTGCCGCTTTACCGCTGCACACGTGGAACAGGTCGACTACAAAGACGTCGATACGCTCAAGGATTTCGTCCAGGAAAACGGCAAGATCATGCCAGCCCGCCTGACCGGCACCCGTGCTCACTATCAACGCCAAGTCGATACCGCAATCAAGCGCGCACGTTTCCTCGCGCTGTTGCCGTACACCGACCTGCACCACGCGTAATTGACGGCAACGTCAATTACCCAATTCGGAGAAAAATATGCAAATCATTTTGTTAGAAAAAGTCGTTAATGTCGGCAATCTTGGCGAAGTCGTTAAGGTCAAAGACGGTTATGCCCGTAACTTCCTGATCCCTCAGCGCATGGCGCGCCGTGCGACCACCAGTGCTGTTGCTGAATTCGAAGTCAAGCGCGCAGAACTGGAAAAAATCGCTGCCGAGAAATTGGCCGAAGCCCAAGCGCATGGTGAGAAACTGGCCGGCATGACCGTGCAGATCTCGCAAAAATCAGGTGTTGACGGTCGTCTGTTTGGTTCGGTAACCAATGCAGATATCGCTGATGCACTGACCAAGCAAGGTTTTGCCGTTGAGAAGTCCCAAGTGCGGCTTGCAACAGGCCCATTGAAGACCACTGGCGATCACCCGATCGCAGTTGCCTTGCATACCGATGTGCTGGTTGAAGTGACTGTGTCAGTACTGGGTCAGCACGCTTAATTATTGAGCGGACTGCCTTGCCAAGAAGCCGGATTCGTCCGGTTTTTTTACGTCCGTCCGAGTCGCATTTGCCCGTAATATTGCATGAATGCAGCCCAGAGCCGGGATGCTCAGCGGGTATAATCCGGGTCATGAACAAACGCGAACGCTCCGACTCCCGCCCCGACTCCCGCTCTGACTCCGGCCCTGACTCGCGCCCTGATTTCCGTTCCGGCGCGCGCCCGGACATCCAGCTTGACGCCTTGCGCGTTCCTCCGCATTCGATTGAAGCCGAGCAGTCCGTACTAGGTGGCCTGTTGCTCGACAACGCGGCCTGGGACCGGATTGCCGACTTTGTCCATCAAGATGATTTTTATCGGTATGACCACCGCCTGATCTTTCAGCACATTGTCAAACTGATCAATGGCTCCAAACCGGCTGACGTGATCACGGTATTCGAGTCGCTCACCAGCACCGGCAAGGCAGAAGAGGTCGGTGGATTGTCGTATCTGAATGCTCTGGCGCAGAACACACCATCGGCCGCCAATATTCGGCGCTATGCCGAGATCGTGCGCGACCGTGGCGTGCTGCGCAAGCTCATCACCGTCGCCGATGAAATCTCCGGGCAGGCATTTAATCCGCAAGGCAAGGAAGTCAAGCAGATGCTCGACGAAGCCGAGTCCAAGATTTTTGCCATTGCCGAAGAAGGCTCACGCGGCGCACAGGGCTTCCAGGAAATCCAGCCGTTGCTCACGCAAGTCGTCGAACGCATTGACGAGCTCTACAACCGCGACAACCAAAGCGATATCACCGGCGTACCAACTGGTTTTGCGGACCTCGACAAGATGACCTCCGGTCTGCAACCGGGCGATCTGATCATCGTCGCTGGTCGTCCTTCGATGGGCAAGACCGCGTTCTCGATTAACATCGGCGAAAACGTCGCGATCGACACCGGCTTGCCGGTCGCCGTGTTCTCGATGGAGATGGGGGGTACCCAATTGGCGATGCGGATGTTGGGCTCGGTGGGGCGTCTCGATCAGCATCGTTTGCGCACTGGCAAGCTGGCCGACGAAGACTGGCCCCGTCTGACCCATGCGATCCAGAAGATGAACGATGCGCAGCTCTACATCGACGAGACACCGGCCTTGAATTCAATCGAATTGCGCGCGCGTTCACGGCGCCTGTCGCGCCAGTGCGGCAAGCTCGGCCTGATCATCATCGATTACTTGCAACTGATGTCAGGTAACACTGCCGGCGAAAACCGCGCGACCGAGATTTCGGAGATTTCACGGAGCCTGAAAGGCCTGGCCAAGGAATTGAATTGCCCTGTGATTGCGTTGTCACAGCTGAACCGGTCACTCGAACAGCGGCCCAACAAGCGGCCCGTCATGTCCGACCTGCGCGAATCAGGTGCCATCGAGCAGGACGCCGACGTGATTCTGTTTATTTACCGTGACGAAGTCTACAATCCCGACTCGCCTGACAAGGGTACCGCTGAGATCATTATTGGCAAGCAGCGGAACGGGCCGATTGGCAGTATTCGTTTGACCTTCCAGGGGCAATACACCAAGTTCGACAATTACACCGGCAATGCGCCGCTGTACGGTGGCGACTAATCCCATTTTGAAAGACAGACCATGTTCGGACGGCTGATGCCCACTGAGGGCAAGTTCTTTGAGTTGTTCAACCAGCACGCGGATTTGTGCGTCAAGGGTGCCCGTGAAATGGTCGGCTTGATGACCAATTTCGATGATCTCGAAATCCGGGTGCACGCGATCGAAGCGATCGAAAAAGAGGCTGACAAGGTCACGCACAACACGATCGAAATGCTGCACAAAACGTTCGTCACGCCGCTCGATCGTGATGATATCCACCAGCTGATTACACGCATGGATGACATCCTCGACCTGCTCGAAGATGCCGCCCAGACCATCTCGCTCTATGATATCAAGGCCATCACGCCGGAAGCCAAACGGCTGGCGGAGCTGTGTCTGAGTTGTGCGGAAAAAGTGCAAGCGGCGGTGGCACTGCTGTCGAACATGGATAACTCGCGCGCGATCATGGACTTGTGTACCGAGATCGACCGGCTCGAATCGGATGCCGACCACGTCATGCGCGCCGCGATGTCGAAACTGTTTCGCGACGAACCGGATGTACGCAACCTGATCAAGCTCAAAGCGATCTACGAGATCCTTGAAACCGTCACCGACCGGTGCGAAGACGTCGCCAATATCATCGAAGGCATCGTTCTCGAAAATGCCTGACCAGCATGGTTGTTCGATGTTGATTTGCCTCTAGAAAAGACTCATGCAGACCCTCCAGATCAGTATTACTACGCTTGCCTTCCTGATCGCCTTAGCCTTGCTGTTCGGTTTCATGAACGGCTTCAATGACGCCGCCAATGCGATTGCGACTGTCGTGTCAACCGGTGTTCTGAAGCCGCAGCAAGCCGTGGCTATGGCCGCAATCTTCAACTTCATCGCGATTCTGGTCTTCCAGTTGCAGGTGGCGGACACCGTGGGGAAGGGTACGATTGATGCGTCGGTGGTCGATCACTACGTGGTGTTCGGCGCGTTGGTGGGAGCAATCGTCTGGAGCTTCATCACCTCGTATCACGGCATACCGTCGTCGTCGTCGCATGCGCTGATCGGCGGCCTGGTGGGAGCCGCCGTAGCCAAGGCCGGGACGGGCTCCCTGATCGAGGCCGGCGTCATCAAGACCATTGCGTTCGTGGTGCTGTCGCCCCTGCTCGGATTTGTTCTTGGCTCGTTCATGCTGTTGCTGGTGTCGTGGGTGTTTGTGCGGTCGACACCACGCAAGGCCGACAAATGGTTCCGACGTCTGCAACTATGTTCTGCGGCGATGTACAGCCTGGGTCACGGCGGCAATGATGCGCAAAAAACCATGGGTATCATTTGGATGCTGCTGATTGCGTCCGGTTACTCTTCCAGTAATGAAGCGTTACCGCTGTGGGTCGTCATCAGTTGTTACTGCGCGATCAGCTTTGGCACCCTGTTTGGTGGTTGGCGCATCGTCAAGACGATGGGTCAACGCATTACCAAGCTCAAGCCCGTGGGGGGCTTCTGTGCCGAAAGCGGCGGGGCGGTCATGCTATTCGCAGCGACGGCGATGGGCATCCCGATCTCGACCACGCATACGATTACCGGTGCGATTGTCGGCGTTGGTTCCTCCCCAAAAATGTCGGCCGTGCGTTGGGGTATTGCTGGCAATATTGTCTGGACCTGGATATTCACGATCCCGGCAACGGCGTTCCTGGCGGCCATTGCGTGGTGGATAGGAACAAAAATTTTGTAGACAGCGTTGGTTAAAAAAAACGGCATCCGAACTGTCGGATGCCGTTTTGCTTTCTAACTTCGCGTTGGTTTGTTACAGCACTTCGCTCGCATGATCGGCTAACCGTGAACGCTCGCCACGTGCCAGCGTCACATGCCCGCTGTGCGCCCATCCCTTGAAACGATCGACCACGTAAGTCAGGCCGCTCGACCCCTCGGTCAGGTAGGGCGTATCGATCTGCGCGATATTGCCGAGGCAAATGATCTTGGTGCCGGGACCCGCGCGGGTGACCAGCGTTTTCATTTGCTTTGGCGTCAGGTTTTGCGCTTCGTCGATGATCAGGAACTTGTTGACGAACGTGCGACCGCGCATGAAGTTCAGCGACTTGATCTTGATGCGTGAGCGGATCAGGTCTTGCGTGGCCGCGCGGCCCCATTCACCGGCATCCGAATCGGACTTGTTGAGCACTTCGAGGTTGTCATCAAAGGCGCCCATCCATGGCGACATTTTCTCTTCCTCGGTACCTGGCAGAAAACCAATATCTTCGCCCACCGGCACCGTCACGCGGGTGACGATGATTTCGTTGTAGATTTTGGTTTCAAGCACTTGCGCGAGACCCGCCGCGAGTGCCAGTAGGGTCTTGCCGGTGCCAGCCTGACCCAGCAGCGTGACGAAATCGCATTCCGGATTCATCAGTAGATTGAGCGCGAAATTCTGTTCGCGGTTGCGGGCGGTGACTCCCCAGACGTTGTTCTTGTTGTGCGCATAATCGCGCAGGGTTTGCAGCACGGCGGTCTTGCCATTGATTTCGCGCACTTTGCCGTAGAACGCCGGTTCGCCATTCATTGGCTCCATGTAGACGAACTGGTTCATCAGCATCGCCGGAACCAGTGGTCCGGTCAGTCGGTAGAACGTCGTACCAGTGCCGTTCTTGTTCTCTTGCCAGGACTCGATGCCCTTGCCGTGCTTGTTCCAGAAGTCATCCGGCAAGTGCAGGATGCCGGAGTACAGCAGATCGGTGTCTTCGAGCACATGGTCGTTGAAATACTCTTCGGCCGGCAATCCCAGTGCACAGGCTTTGATGCGCATGTTGATGTCCTTTGACACCAGCACGATGGCACGACCCGGGAACTGTGCTTCCAGGGCGCGGACGACGCCGAGGATCTGGTTATCCGCCTTGCTGACTGGCAGACCTTCGGGCAGCACGATGTTTTGCAATTTGGTCTGGAAGAACAAACGGCCTTTGGCATCCTTGTTGCCGAGCTTCGAGAGGGGAATGCCATCCTCGATGCTGGCGCCATCCATGTTACCAACCAGTGCATCGAGCGAGCGCGACACTTGCCGTGCATTGCGCGCGACTTCGGTCATGCCTTTCTTGTGATCGTCGAGTTCTTCGAGCGTCATCATCGGCAGATAGACGTCGTGCTCCTCGAAGCGGAACAAGGAGCTCGGATCGTGCATCAGGACATTCGTATCGAGCACGAATAGCTTCGAGATGCCGCTCTTGTCGGCACGGCGGCTAACCCGTGATTTCGGTTTGACGAGTTCCGCCTTGGCAGGCTTGAGCGCGCTTACTTTCGCTTTTGTAGCGGGTGTCGCAGGCAATGCTGGCGCAACAGGAGGCTGAGGCGTGCGTGCAGTCGGGCGCGTCAGTGCTTCCATTTTTCGTGGAGTGGTAACGGTGGGCATCGTGAACGGCTTCACGATTGACGCTTTGTCGGCCTTTGGATAATCCGTTGGCGACAGCAGAGCAGCAGGTTTGGTCGGTAATTTCGGCAGTGGCATCAGGACCTCGATCTAAATACGGTTGAGCGATACCATGTTTCACGGCATGGCGAACGGGGTCTAACGGGTATCACATCAGCAAATAGCATGCTGACAAAGTACAAAAAGCCGTTTGAGGCCGGGACGGTGGTCCTGGTCTCAAACGGCTTTCGAAAATCGGATTCTCTGGATGAATTCAATGGTTGTCGGTTCTCGGTCTAGGCTAAAGCCTTCACAAATTCCAGTACATCGTCGACATGTCCGGGGACCTTTACTCCACGCCATTCTTTCACCAATTCCCCAGCAGCGTCAATGATAAATGTGCTGCGTTCGACACCGCGCACACTCTTGCCGTACATGCTTTTAGATTTCATTACATCGAATTGCAGACAGACGAGCTCCTCGGGGTCAGAGATCAACTCAAACGGCATGCCGAGCTTGGCCTTGAAGCCTTCATGCGAGCGCAGGCTGTCACGGCTGATGCCAAAGACGATGGCATTGGCGGCTTCGAACTCCGGATACAGATCGCGAAAACGCATACTCTCGGCGGTGCATCCCGGGGTGTTGTCTTTCGGGTAAAAAAACAGGATGACGGTCTTGCCGGCGTGATCGGACAAGCGGAACGGTTGCGACCCCGTCACCAGTGCGGAAAAATCATCAACGATCTTGGTTGCTACAGAGGGGCTATCAGCCACGTGGTTCTCCTGGTCGTTTCATGGTCAGTATTTATACATTGCAGCGGGTCGACGCCTAAGCAGCTTGCAGTAACAAGTCGCCTGAGCGGCCGGGCAACGTGCCCCAGTCGATCTGGCTGACCGGTAAAGCGCGCTGGCCAATGGCCTGATAATAGTCGCTCGTCGCGGCCAATTCGTAGCCCTGCGCACGCCATCCACTTAGCAATTGATCAAAGATGGGGGCGAGTTTTTGTCCTTCAAGTTCGGCATGCAAGGTGTAGACATGATCCCGTGGTGAGGCGGTCAGTCGCAATAGCAAAGCAGCAATGTTAGCGGTCGTCACCAGTTCGCCGTCGATGGTCCGGCCGAGCAGTTCATCCAGCGTGGGCAAGGTGGTCGGCATCTGGATGCAGGACAAGGTCTTGCCATTGATGCTGAGTCGGTGCGGACCCGCATCGGCGTGCAACAGGCTGCCATTGTCGTTGAGTGGCGCCCGCTCATCGGAGGCGTAGGCGATGCCGAACGCGTCAAGTTGCTCAAAGGCGTGTGGATTCATTTGCCAGCCGGCTGCACCGTGGGTGCGCGGTGCGTGGCCAAAGATGTCGGTAAAGCGATCATGCGAGCGCTGCATCAGGTCATGTGTCCACGCTGCGTCCCGCTGGCGCACATGATCTTGCCAGACCACATGATCCCAAGTGTGGATGCCGCATTCGAAGCCGGCCTGATGGACGGCACGCAATTGATTTGCGCACAGTTGACCGATATCCGGAGCCGGCAGTAACACGCCGTACATCAAGGTTTTCAGGCCGTAGTGTTCGAGCACCGAGGTGCGCGATACCTTCTGGAAAAAGCCGGGCCGGAACGCCCGCCGCAAGGCCCAGCCGGTGTGATCTGGTCCCAGCGAAAACAGGAAGGTGGCGTTGGCATCGTGCTTTTGCAGCATCTGCACCAGGTTCGGCACCCCTTCGCGGGTACCGCGCAAGGTGTCGACATCGATCTTGAGTGTAATCAGAGGCAAGGGATATTAATCCATCAGTGCGCGGGCAGCGGCGACTTGCCCGCGGTAGGCGTCAAAAATATTACGCAGCGTATCGGCCATTGTCGTGGTCGGATTCCAGTCCAGTTCTTCGCAGGTATTGGTGATTTTTGGCACGCGGTTCTGCACGTCCTGATAGCCCTTGCCGTAATAGGCGGCCGAGGTGGTTTCGATCAGTTCGACTTTCTTGGCCGAGCTGGCGTACTCCGGATAATCGGCAGCCAGCTTCAGCATCATCGCGGCAAGGTCGCGGATCGAGTAATTGTTGACCGGGTTACCGATGTTGTAAATCTTGCCGGTGGCAATGCCATCCTTGTTGGCGATGATCTTGATCAGCGCATCGATACCGTCATCGATATACGTGAACGCGCGCTTCTGTTCACCACCATCGACCAGCGAGATGTTCTCGCCGCGCACGATGTGACCGAAGAATTGCGTCACCACGCGTGAGCTGCCTTCTTTTGGCGTGTGGATCGAATCGAGTCCGGCACCGATCCAGTTGAACGGACGGAACAGCGTGAAGTTCAGACCTTCCATGCCATAGCCCCAGATCACGCGATCCATCAGCTGTTTGGAGCAAGAATAAATCCACCGTGGCTTGTTGATCGGGCCGCAGATCAGTTCGGATTCTTCCGGATCGAATTCATCGTCGTGGCACATGCCATAGACTTCGGAAGTCGATGGGAATACAAGGTGTTTGCCGTATTTGGCGGCTGAGCGAACGATGGGCAAGTTGGCTTCAAAGTCGAGTTCGAACACGCGCAGCGGTTGCTTGACATACGTCGATGGCGTAGCGATCGCGACCAGTGGCAGGATCACGTCGCACTTCTTGACGTGGTATTCGACCCACTCCTTGTTGATCGTGATGTCACCTTCAAAGAAATGCATGCGCGACTTGATGTCCGGGTTCTCCAGCAGATCGGTGATGCGGTCGCTCATCATGTCCATGCCATAGACGTGCCAGTCAGTGGTTTCGAGGATACGCTTGGATAGATGATGGCCAATGAAACCGTTGACGCCGAGGATGAGGACTTTTTTCATGGGAGATGCTTTCGTAAATTTTATTCAGTTCGGTTTTTCAGTTTGTCTTGCCGGACATGTTTTGCTGTAATTGTGCCGGCGTAAGTGGGACGCCGTCGACCAGCAATGCCGAGATGGCCAGTGCGCGACCGTCGCCACATATTCCCAGAATGCGATTATCCACTACCGCTAGTCCCGGTGCCAAGTCAGGAAAGGATTGCGTCGCAAGTCTCGCCTTGCCGATGATGCAGGTGACGCCAGCGAGCACGGTCCAGGCACCCGGATACGGTGGTGCTACCGCGCGATGCAGGTTGTAGACTTGCTGCGCCGGTTGTTGCCAGTCGATGCGCCCATCTTCAGGTTTGCGGCCGCCGAAATAGCTACCTTGGGTAATGTCGTTCGGCAGCCGCGGGATGCGTCCCGCAAGCATGTCTGGCAGCACATCCCACAACGTTTTTTCAGCGGCGACGACCACCTTGCCGAAGACGTCATAGGCAGTATCGTCCGGCAGGATTGGCACGCTGGTTTGCGCGATGATGGCGCCGGCGTCGGGTTTTTCTGCCATTTCGTGGAGCGTCGCGCCGGTATTTTGTTCGCCATGCAGAACTGCCCAGTTGATCGGCACGCGGCCCCGATACTTTGGCAGCAGCGAGCCATGCATGTTGAACGCGCCTTTACGCGCCAGCGCCAGTAATGGCACCGGCAACATGTGGCGGTAATAAAAACTGAAGATGAAATCCGGTGCGATGGCACGGACTTGTTCAAGCAGGGCAGGGCTGGCCGGATCCTCTGGCGTGATGACTGCGATGCCGTGTTCGGCGCACAGCACGGAGACCGATTCGAACCAGATGGTTTCAGCCGGACTGTCCTGATGCGTGACAACCAGTGCGATCTCGACGCCGCGTGCCAGCAAGACTTGCAAGCAGCGCACGCCGACATTGTGATAGGCAAAAACGACTGCGCGCATCAATGTTCCTGCTTGACGGTGACGACTTTGGGCGAGTGGTCGGCATGCTCTTGCAAGACCGCCTGAATCACGTAGCGCGGACGGCCGCGTACTTGCTCGTAAATGCGTCCGACATATTCACCCACCAGACCGATGCCGAACAACACGACGCCAATCATGAAGAAGACAATCGCGAACAGCGTGAACACGCCCTCGACCTCGGCACCGAGTGCGAAGCGACGTACCAGCAGGATCACAAACAGTAGCGCCGACATGAGCGACAGGCCGATGCCGAAGATCGAAAAGAATTGCAGGGGCATCAGTGAAAATCCCGTGATCAAATCGAAGTTCAGGCGGATCAGGCTGTAGAGCGAATATTTCGATTCGCCCGCCGAACGCTCTTCGTGCTCGACGACGATTTCCGTCGGGTGACGCGCGAACGTGTAGGCCAGTGCTGGCACGAAGGTATTGACTTCGCTGCATTGGTTGATCAGGTCGATAACATTACGGCCGTAGGCGCGCAGCATGTTGCCCTGGTCGGTCATCTGAATATGCGTCAGTTTTTCGCGCAGCCGATTCATCGCGCGCGAGGCATGGGTGCGGAATGCCGAGTCCTGTCGCTCGCGCCGGATCGAACCGACATAGTCGAACCCTTCACGCATCTTGGTGACGAGGTTGGCGATTTCTTCGGGCGGGTTTTGTAGATCGGCATCGAGTGTGACGGTGATCTCGCCACGGGTCGCCTGAAAGCCGGCCAGAATCGCCATGTGCTGGCCGTAGTTGCCATTGAAGAGCACCACGCGCGTCACGTCCGGGCGCAAGCGAAACTGGTCGGCCAGCAGCTCGGCCGAGGTGTCGCGACTGCCATCATTGACAAAGATGACCTCGTAGCTATAGCCGAGCGCATCGAGAGCCGGATACAGTCGCGCAAACAGCTTGGCGAGGCCGGCTTCTTCGTTGTAGATCGGGATGACGACGGACAGTTGTGGTTTCATCGGTGAAGGTAAATATTATTGGAGGACGGAGAGTACCGCAGCGACAGCGCGTTCAACGTCATTTTCGTTCATGGTGGCAAACATCGGTAGCGAGACGATGCGCTGGCCGACCCGTTCGGCAACCGGGAACATCCCTTCGGTAAAGCCGCGCGCACGGTACAGCGAGAGTAGATGGATAGCCGGATAGTGATAGCCGATGCCGATGTGCAGCGTCATCATCTTTTCCATGAACGCGGCGCGGGTGATGCGCTCGGGCAGGACCAGCTGGAACATGTGCCAGTTTGAATTGGTGAAGTCGGCGATCGGCAACTGCGCGCCAGTACGGGCCTCAAAGTCGCGGCCAAACAGCGTGAAGTAGTGTCGCGCCAGCCGACGACGGGTCGCCGTGATCGCGTCGATGTGCGCGAACTGGCCGAGACCGATGGTGGCGGCGATATCGGTCATGTTGAATTTGCCGCCCAGTACATCGACATCGAGGCCATCGAATCCGGTGCGGGTGACGCCTTGCAAACGGTATTTTTCGGCCAGCCGAGCTTCGGCGGCGGTGTTCAAGACCAGACAGCCGCCTTCGGACGTGGTGATGTTCTTGTTGGCCTGAAAGCTAAACGAGACGAAGTCGCCGATTGCACCGATGCGTTGACCGTTCCAGCTGGACGCGATCGCTTGTGCGGCGTCTTCGATCACACGCAGTTTGTGCTTTTTAGCGATTGCATACAGGCGGTCCATGTCGACCGGCAGGCCCGACAGATACACCGGAATGATCGCGCGAGTACGTGGCGTGATCGCTGCTTCGACCAGGTCGAGATCAATGTTGCGGGTGATCGGATCGATATCGGCAAACACTGGCGTGGCGCCAACTTCGATGATCACGTTGGCGGTGGCAACCCACGAGATCGGCGTCGTAATGACTTCATCGCCAGGACCGATGCCGGCAATGCGCAGGGCGATCTCCATGGTGCAGGTACCGGAATTGAATGTGCGCACCGGCCTGCCGCCAAAATAGGCCGACAGTTGCGCTTCGAAGGCTTGTACTTTGGGTCCGCTGGTGATCCAGCCGGAACGCAGCACGTCGCCAACGGCGGCAATGGTGGCTTCATCAATGGTGGGTTTGGAAAAGGGCAGGAACGGCAGCGTCAGGGGAGAGGTCATGAAAGTCGATTGCCTATGAAAACGGGTTGCGCCGGCACGACCGGCGCAGTTGCAAAACGGACGTTACGAACGCGCCAGCAGTATGACACCAACGATGATCACACCGATACCGAGGATGCGCTGCGTCGACACCATTTCGCCAAGAAAATACCATGCCCCCAGCGCGTTGATGATGTAGCCCAGTGACAGCATCGGATAGGCGATCGTCACATCGACGCGCGACAGGCCGATGATCCAGACTAGCACCGAGACGACATAACACGTCAGACCGCCGAGGATAGGCAGTTGGGTGGCCAGCTTGATACCGGTCGAAAACCAGTTTTCGGCGGTCAGGTGGATGGCGCCCACCGCGTTCGTGCCGGCCTTGAGCAGCAGCTGGGCGATCGCATTAAGGCAGATACCGGTCAGGATAAAACCGAAGGTAGGAAGATTCATCATGCGGGAGCGATCAACGATCAACGATTAAGGATTGGACTGATTGGAAACAATGACACGGCGCGGATCGCTGGCGATGACACGCATCGGTACATCACGCTGCTTGAGGTCGCGGTAGGTGTTGGGATGCATGATCGCAATTTCGCGTGCACTGGTGTCGTAGCGGGTGGTCCATTGTGCGACGAAGACGTTGAGGTCGGGGATCCATAATTCGGGTTGCTGACCTAATCCGAAAGACATTTCATCCGCGTGGGAGACTAGCGTCATCGTCCGTTCGAGATAAAACGGCAGCGCCTGCTCGTAGCGGTTGACCATATACATGTGCGTTTGCGGTGTCATCTCGGCCTTCACGGCGGGTACCAGATCGATACCGGCAGCAAATCGTCCGAGCGGATCGTGGCCGAGCATCACGCACTGGCCGGCCAGATAGCCGGCGATGGCGATGATCAGGACTGAGCGCTCGGTATGGCGGCGTGCAAGGAAAGCCAGTACGCCTGCACAAGCAGCGATGGCAGCACCAGCGGCAACCCAAGGCACATACGCGGTGTAGAGCGGCAACTCGAAATCGGATTTGGCCAGCGACGGGATGCGGTTGACCAAGGCCAGTCCGACCAGTCCGATGGCGACCAGAATGCCGGCATTGATAGCCAGCACGCGCTGCGTAACGTGGCGCAAGTAGCAGGCGATCAGCAATGCTATCGCCGGGAAAATCGGCAAGATATACGACGGCAGTTTTGAGCTGGAAACGCTAAAAAAGAAAAAGATGAACGCCGCCCAGACCAGCAGCATTTTTTCTGGTTGGAACCCGCTGCCGCGATTGCGCACGCCTTGCCAGAACCCCTGCGCCAGCAAGCCCAGCCAC
Source organism: Minisyncoccia bacterium (assembly GCA_047621345.1). Lineage (GTDB taxonomy): Bacteria > Pseudomonadota > Gammaproteobacteria > Burkholderiales > Burkholderiaceae_D > Actimicrobium. Next base: position 13,326 of record JBLHLW010000070.1, read on the forward strand.
GGCACCATGCCGAGTAGTAGCAGCGGCACAAAATAATAAATCGGTCCGGCACGATGATGGATCTTGGTGAAGAAACGCTGGAAGTGTTCGTGAATAAAAAAGAATTGCAGGAATTCTGGGTTATCGATCGACACCAGCACGAACCACGGCGTGGTGATGGCGAAAAAAACCACCAGTCCCCAGCCGACATGCAGGCGCTTCCAGATGGCCCAGTCGCGCGAGACAAAGGTATAAATGAACAGCACTGCACCCGGCAGGACCACACCGATCAATCCCTTGGACATTACGGCCAGTGCCATGCCGGCCCAGCAAACCAGCATGCCGTTGCGACGTTCGGCGCTGGTGGCTGCAGTGTGTTGGCCCACCAACAGGCCGCATAGCGCCAGCGTCATCATCGCCGACAAGCCCATGTCGAGCGTGTTGATGTGTCCCAGCATGGCCCACAGCAGACTCGATGCGAGCACCAGCGCGGCATCGAAACCGACCCGGCCGCCAAATACTTTGCGGCCGGTGTAGGCGACAGCAAAAATACCGATCAACCCGCACAGGCCAGTCCAGAAACGTGCCTGCCATTCACCGAGGCCGAATAATTCGAAGGTCAGTGCCGTCATCCAGACTTGCAGTGGCGGTTTCTCAAAATATTTGATGCCATTCAGGCGGGTCGTGACCCAGTCACCGGTGGCCACCATCTCGCGGGCCATTTCGGCGTAGCGGCCTTCATCGGTCGGTACCAGAATGCGGGCATCGAGCGCATAGAACCAGATAACGCAGAAGAAAAATGCGAGGGCCCAAACGAAGGCCCGGGATTTATACAGATCGGTCATCAGGTGGGGGCTGTATCGAAGATCAGCGCCAGCGCGACCTTGCGCCCTTCAGCCATCAGGATATTGTAGGTGCGGCACGCTGCCTTGTTATCCATGCATTCGACGCCGATGCGGCGGTCGGTTAGCGATGCACTCAGACGCGGATGGATGAATCGCTGATGCGATCCGGTGCCAAGAATAACGACATCTGGCTGCAACGAGTTAATGTGATCAAAGTGTTCGGTAGTGAGTGCTTCGAAAGTTGGTGCCGGCCAGTCGATAGGCGCCATTTCGGGCATGACCAGCAGGCTGGTCGTGTAGTGCGTCAGATTGATATCGACGCCGTCGGCATCGTAGGAGGTCACAGTCTGGTACTGCTGGGTAGTAGTGTGGTGAAGCTTCATTCGGTACAACCCCGGCGGAAGGTTAACGTTCGGAGGGTGCATTGTAGCGGCAGTCGTGGCATAAATGTGCTGGCTTACAATTGACTCGGTGCCGAATGTCCGATTATCCCGGTGTTAGCGATTGATAAATGCCCGCGCATTCGGCAAAATAGCTTTTTTTCGCAATGCAACAAACACTGCCACCCGTTGAAGGAACCGTTACCGTGCGACCGATTCAGAAATCCAGAAAACTGGCAGACGTCTGTTATGACATCCGTGGTCCCGTGCTCGAAAAAGCCAAGCAGATGGAAGACGAAGGCCACAAGATCATCAAGCTCAACATCGGTAATCTGGCCGTGTTTGGTTTCGATGCTCCCGATGAAATCGTGCAAGACATGATTCGCAACATGCAAAACGCGTCGGGCTACACCGATTCCAAAGGCTTGTTCGCACCGCGCAAGGCGATCATGCATTACACGCAAGAGAAAAACATCGCTGGCGTGACCATTGAGGATGTGTACCTCGGTAATGGCGCTTCTGAGCTGATCGTCATGAGCATGAATGCGCTGCTCAATACCGGCGACGAAGTGCTAGTGCCTGCGCCAGATTATCCGCTCTGGACCGCCGCCGTTAGTCTGTCGGGGGGTAACCCGGTGCATTACGTGTGCGACGAGCAAGCCGGCTGGTTTCCTGATATCGAAGACATCAAGCGCAAGATCAACGCCAACACACGTGCCATCGTCGTCATCAATCCGAACAATCCTACTGGTGCGTTATATCCCGATGCATTGCTGCTGCAGATCGTCGAACTGGCACGCCAGCATCAGTTGATTATTTTTGCCGACGAGATCTACGACAAGGTGCTGTATGACGGCGTCACGCACACCTCGATGGCCTCGCTGGCCGACGATGTGCTGTTCATCACCTTCAACGGGCTATCGAAAAACTATCGCTCATGCGGTTATCGTGCTGGCTGGATGGTGGTCTCAGGCCAAAAAAAGCATGCGCGCGATTACATCGAAGGGCTCAATATGCTGACCTCGATGCGCTTGTGCGCGAACGCGCCAGGGCAGTACGCGATCCAGACCGCGCTGGGTGGTTACCAGAGCATTAACGATCTGGTCGGTCCGGGCGGACGTCTGCTGCGCCAGCGCGATCTTGCGCACAAGTTGCTTACCGCCATACCGGGCGTGACCTGCGTCAAGCCGAAGTCGGCGTTGTACATGTTCCCGCGCCTTGATCCGGCAATGTATCCTATCGCTAATGATCAGGATTTCGCGTATCAGTTGCTGGCCGAAGAGCGTGTGCTGATCGTGCAGGGCACCGGGTTCAATTGCCCGACGCCCGACCATTTTCGGGTCGTGTTTCTGCCCAATACCGATGACCTGACTGACGCGATGGGACGTATAGCGCGTTTTCTCGACGGCTATCGAAAAAGCCACGGCACTTCCTAATCCAACAAAGCCGGCGATGGCGCCGGCTGCACCATGAGCACAATTATGAAACCCATCAAAGTAGGCTTGCTAGGCATTGGCACCGTCGGTGCCGGCACATTCACCGTTCTCAAGCGTAACGCCGAAGAAATCACCCGGCGTGCCGGTCGCCGCATCGACATCGTGATGGTCGCCGACCTCGATGTCGAGCGCGCTCGCGTGCTGACCAATGGCGAATGTGAAGTCGTCAATGACGCCAATCTGGTGATCAATCATCCTGATATCGATATCGTCATCGAACTGGTTGGCGGCTCCGGCATTGCCAAAACGTTTGTGTTGCAAGCCATCGCCAATGGCAAGCATGTCGTCACTGCCAACAAGGCGTTGCTGGCGTTGCATGGCAATGAGATTTTTAAGGCCGCACAGGAAAAAGGCGTCATCGTTGCCTTTGAGGCCGCCGTGGCGGGTGGGATTCCGATCATCAAGGTGCTGCGCGAAAGTCTGACCGCCAATCGCATTGAATGGGTGGCCGGTATCATCAACGGCACTACCAATTTCATCCTCTCCGAGATGCGTGACAAAGGGATTGACTTCACGACCGCGCTCAGCGAGGCCATGCAGCTCGGTTATGCCGAAGCCGATCCGACGGTGGACATCGAAGGAATTGATGCCGGGCACAAGGCGACCTTGTTGGCGTCGATCGCGTTCGGTATTCCGGTTCAGTTCGGTAAGGCGCATGTCGAAGGCATCACGCAATTGCAGAGCATCGACATCGGCTATGCCGAACAGCTTGGTTATCGGATCAAGCTGCTGGCGATCACCAAGCGCACTCCGCTGGGCATTGAGTTGCGCGTTCATCCGACGTTGATTCCCGCTCGGCGGTTGATCGCCAATGTCGAAGGCGCGATGAATGCGGTGCTGGTGCAGGCCGATGCAGTCGGTGCGACGATGTATTACGGCAAGGGTGCCGGTGCCGAGCCGACCGCGTCAGCCGTCATTGCCGACCTGATCGACATCACCCGACTGTTCACAGCGCAGCCAGGTAACCGGGTACCGCATCTGGCTTTTCAGCCGGACGCGATGGCGGATACGCCGATCTTGCCGATGTCCGACATCACGACCAGCTACTACCTGCGACTGCATGTCGCCGACAAGCTCGGCGTGCTGGCATCGGTGACGCGCATCCTGGCAGATTCGGATATCTCGATCGATGCGATGCTGCAAAAAGAACCCGCCGAAGGCGAGAGCGAGACCGACATCATCATCCTGACCCATCTAGCGCAAGAGAAACACGTCGATGCAGCGATCTCGCACATCGAGGCACTGGCGACGGTGATCGGGAAAGTGACGCGGATACGGTTGGAAGAGCTGGAGTAATCGTTTCGACGATTTGGTAGGATGGGCTCGGCATGGTGTGCCCACGTTCGAGCACCGGATACCTCCGCCGATGTCGGCTATTCGGCGGGGCATTCGCGTGGGCACACAAACCCTGTGCCCACCCTACGGCGGCAATGGCTGTTTGCGTAGGGTGCAATCACCGAAGGGCATTGCACCGCATCTTCGCGTGTTATTGCCCCTTGCAGATGATCGTGGTGACGTACTCGCCCGCACGGGTCTTGCGGGCTTCGGTCCAGTCAATGACTTGCTGCGCGAGTGCCATCGTCATGACGGACGCTTTTTCCTTGTTGCGAATGAACGAGACGCCTTCGAACTGGCCGGTCTTGCCGATCATTGCTTTGGCATAGACGGGGACGTCTTTCTCGTCGGGGTTGGCTTTGCGCTGGCGGACTTGGTAACGCTGGTCGAGATCTTCCATGGAATGCTCATACAGGAATTGAAAACACGAAGGATACAAGACATGCAGATCGAACTCTACTACTGGCCCGACATTCAAGGCCGCGGTGAATTCATCCGGCTTGCGCTCGAAGCCGTCGGCGCCGATTATCTGGATGTCGCACGCGGCGAAGAGGGGATGGCGCACCTGCTTGATACGCTGCAAAGCACCGCCATCAATCATCCACCCTTTGCACCGCCCTTCGTCCGCGTCGATGGCGCGGTCATTGCGCAGGTCGCGACCATCCTTCACACGCTCGGACCGCGACTGCAACTGGTGCCGTCCGATGAGGCCGGCCGGACCTGGGTCCATCAATGCCAGTTGACGATCGCCGACTTTGTTGGCGAAGTCCATGACACCCATCATCCGGTCGGCAGCGGTCAGTATTACGAAGACCAGAAGCCCGAAGCGCTGCGCCGTTCTGCCGAATTTCGCAAGGAACGCCTGCCAAAATTCCTGCACTACTTCGAGAGCATCCTCGAACGCAATCCGGCCGGCGATACCTGGCTGGCAGGCGACACGTTGACCTACGCCGACCTGTCGATGTTCCAGATGCTGGCCGGACTGGGTTATGCGTTTCCGAAGGCGATGGTGCGAGTCGGCGTCGAGGTGCCGCGCCTGCTGGCATTGCAGCAGCGCGTCGCGCACGTGCCCAATGTGGCACGCTACCTGCAGTCGAAAAGACGGCTGGCTTTTAATAATGAGGATATCTGGCGGCAGTACCCGGAGCTCGATGATTGAGGTAGTGTGTAGCAGCAGGGTGCAATAACTGCAGGGTATTGCACCGAATGCGGTAGCTGATTGTGTATGCGCTCCGCCACGAGCAAGCCGGGTGCGGCCCGGCATTTTGTAGGGTGGGCACGGCCTTATGTGCCCACGCGCGCGCACCGGAAACGTCCGTCAGTGACGGTGGTTGCAATAACCGCAGGGCATTGCACCGAATGCGCTGACTGCGGTAGCTGATGGTGTATGCGCTCCGCCACGACCAAGCCGGGGGCGGCCCGGCAGCCGGTCACTTCTTTTTGCTTCGCCAAAAAGAAGTAACCAAGAAAAAGGCGACCGCGAGACTGCTGCCCTGCGGGTTCCCAAAAGTCGGAGCCAGTCAGGGGGAAGGCCGCAAACTCGCTTCGCTCAAACAGTGCGGCCTTCTTATCCCCTGCCTGACTACGACTTTTGGCAGCTGTCTCAATGCGGAACAGGTCAAAGTCAACAGCAACAGCAACAGCAACAGCAACAGCAACAGCAACAGCAACAGCAACAGCAACAGC
>JBLHLW010000071.1:0-18630 GCA_047621345.1 Minisyncoccia bacterium
CTCGCACCGGTCATCATCGTAGGGCGGGCACGGCATGATGTGCCCTCGCGCGCGCACCGAATATGCCGGTCAATTCCGACCGTGCTGCGGGACATTCGCGTGGGCACGATAACCCCGTGCCCACGTTAAGCGGTGTCGCCCCACGCACCGGCCAGCATCGCTAGCGCTGCCAGTCCGGCGGTTTCGGTGCGCAGGACGCGCGGTCCCATCGACAGCGCAATCGCGCCGTGAGCAATGGCCAGGTTTTCTTCGTCGTCGCTGAAGCCGCCTTCCGGTCCGATCAATAGCGTCACCGCTTGCGGCGGCTGGTGGCGCGCCCAGTCGGCCAGTGACTGAGTGGCGCGCGGTGATAGCAATATCCGCTTGTGAATATCTTGCTGCGCGATCCAGCGGTTGAAGTCGGTCACCGGGGCCAAGTGCGCCAGCCGGTTGCGCCCGCTTTGTTCGCTGGCGCTGACGATGATGCCTTGCCAGTGCGTCTGGCGTTTTTCCGCGCGTTCGGCCGACAGCCTTACGACGCAGCGTTGTGCCGACAAGGGCTGGACACCAGCGACGCCAAGCTCGACCGCTTTCTCGATGATCCAGTCCATCTTTGACGACTCCGGCAGCGCTTGCGCTAACGTGATTGCATACGGCAACTCGACCGAGCGCGCAGTGCAAGTCTTGACCTCGACGGTGACGCGTTTTTTTTCCAGCAACGTAAGCGTCGCGCCATACGCGTTGCCATCGCCATTGAACAAGGTAACAGTGGTGCCGAGCTGCAAGCGGATGACTTGAATATGGTGCGCGACATGATCGGGCAGGGCGAGCGTGTCGCCGATGACGAGTGACAGTGGGCAATGGAATCGGGGCATGGCAGACCTTGTGGATGGAGCAATGCCGCAGAGTCTGCACCATGTCACCCGGATCGGCCAGCGCGGCTGCAGACGGGCTTGCGGATTTGGCGGTAGCAGGCGGTGCCTGTCTGGTAAAATGCCGTCTTCCTGCCGATGCCTGCAGGTCAATTTGTCCGGTCAGTCCGCGAGACAATTCGTCAGCAGCATCTCACCCTCATTTTTGATGTGATCACGATGACTTCATTGCAAACCACGAACAATATGGCCAACGCGATCCGCGCGCTGGCGATGGACGCCGTCCAGAAGGCCAACTCCGGCCATCCGGGCATGCCGATGGGAATGGCCGATATCGCCGTAGCCTTGTGGTCTGAGCATTACAGTCACAACCCTGCCGATCCGCGCTGGATCAACCGCGACCGCTTCGTACTGTCGAACGGTCATGGCTCAATGCTGCATTACGCGTTGCTGCACCTGAGCGGCTACGACTTGCCGATGGATGAATTGCGTAATTTCCGTCAGATGCATTCGAAGACGCCAGGCCATCCTGAAGTCGACGTCACCCCCGGCATCGAAACCACTACCGGCCCGCTTGGCCAAGGCCTGACCAACGCCGTCGGCATGGCCCTCGCCGAAAAGCTGCTGGCCGCTGAATTCAACCAAAGCGGTTTCGATATCGTCGATCACCACACCTATACTTTCGTCGGCGATGGCTGCCTGATGGAAGGCATTTCGCATGAAGCCTGTTCACTCGCTGGCGTGCTGCGCCTGTCGAAGCTGATCGTGCTATACGACGACAATGGCATTTCGATCGACGGCAAGGTCGCCGGTTGGTTTGGGGACGATACCCCGAAACGTTTTGATGCCTACGGCTGGAACGTAATCCCGGGTGTCGATGGTCACGATGTTGCCGCGGTGTCTGCCGCGATTGCCGCTGCCAAACTGGCCGACAAGCCGACGCTGATCTGCTGCAAGACCGTCATCGGCAAGGGTTCACCGAATCTGCAAGGTTCCGACAAGGTCCATGGCGCGGCGCTCGGCGACAAGGAAATCGCCGCAGTGCGCGAAACGATCGGCTGGCACTCGGCACCGTTCGAGATTCCTGACGACGTCTACGCCGCATGGGATGCCAAGCTTCCCGGCGCTGCGCGTCAGGCTGCATGGAATGCCTTGTTTGCCGCCTACAGCGAGCGTTTTCCGCAATTAGCCGGCGAACTGCTGCGCCGCATGAGCGGCGAATTGCCGGGCAACTTCGACGCCACCGTCGCAGATTACATCGCCACATGCATAGCCAAAAAAGAAACCATCGCCACCCGCAAGGCCAGCCAGAATGCCATCCAGGCCTATGCGCAAGTGCTGCCGGAATTCCTCGGCGGTTCGGCCGACCTGACCGGATCGAACCTGACCAACTGGAAAGAATGCATCGCGGTGCGGGCTGATCAGCCCGGCAACCACATCAACTACGGCGTGCGCGAATTCGGCATGAGCGCAATGATGAATGGCATCACGCTGCACGGTGGTTACATCCCGTTCGGCGCGACTTTCCTGACCTTTTCCGATTACAGTCGCAATGCGTTACGCATGGCCGCGCTGATGAAGATCCGTTCGATCTTCGTATTCACGCATGATTCAATCGGTCTGGGCGAAGACGGCCCGACCCATCAATCGGTCGAGCATGTCTCGAGCATGCGCCTGATCCCCAACCTCGATAACTGGCGTCCGTGCGATACCGTCGAATCGGCGGTGGCGTGGCAGCAGGCCGTGGTCCGCAAGAACGGTCCGAGCACGCTGATTTTCTCGCGTCAGAATTTGCCGTATCAGGAGCGCAGCGCGCAACAGGTGGCTGACATCGCGCGCGGTGGCTACATCCTGCGTGATGCCGCGGATGCCAAAGCAATCCTGATTGCCACCGGTTCCGAAATCGAACTGGCCGTCAAGGCTGCCGATGCACTGGCCGCTGCCGGTGTCGCGGTGCGCGTGGTGTCGATGCCGAGTACCGATGTGTTCGATCGTCAGGACGCCACTTACAAGGCCGGCGTGTTGACCAAGGGCTTGCCGCGCGTCGCCATCGAAGCCGGCGTCACCGACTTTTGGTACAAGTATGTTGGCCTCGAAGGCGAAGTCATCGGCATCGATACCTTTGGTGAATCGGCCCCGGCGCCGGTCCTGTTCAAGCACTTCGGCTTCACTGTCGAAAACGTCGTCGCCGCAGTCCATCGGACCCTCGCTTGAACGCGGTAGACGCGACATTTTTGCGAGCGGCGACGCCGGACGATGCCGAAGGTATTGCGATGGTGCGTATCGACAGCTGGCGCAAGACCTATCACGACATCATGCCTGATGAGTATCTCGATAACATGGAAGTCGAAGACAGCATGCACTTGTGGCATCGTGTGCTGAGCGCGACATCCTCAAAGACGTCGGTCTTCGTGGCCGAACTCGATGGTGATGTGGTCGGTTTCGCTGCTGGCAAGATGCTCGATGAACCGAAGTTCGGGCTCGATGCCGAACTGGCAGCGATCTACCTGATTCCCGATCTGCAACGCTCTGGCATCGGCAGCCGACTCGTGACGATGGTGGCGCAAGCGCAGCAGGCACAGGGTGCGCACGGATTGATTACCTGGGTGATTTCCGAGAACAAGATCGCCCGGCAGTTTTTTGAAAAACGGCAGGCCGAACTGCTCATTGAGCAAGCGTACCAGTGGGATGGCATCGACCTGCGCGAAGTCGGCTATGGCTGGCGCGATCTCAGTTTGTTCACGCCGCATTGATCTGACGATTTGACCCTCGCACTTTTTGACAGAATTTTTTTGTTATCAGGAGAAGCAGCATGACTATTCGCGTCGCAATCAACGGCTACGGCCGCATCGGCCGCAACATCCTTCGCGCACATTACGAAGGCGGTAAAAAAAATGACATCCAGATCGTTGCCATCAACGACCTCGGTGATGCCAAATCGAACGCTCATCTGACACGCTACGACACCACCCACGGCAAGTTCCCGGGTACCGTTGTTGTTGAAGGCGACAACATGATCGTCAATGGTGACAGCATCCGTGTTTTTGCCCAGCGCAATCCGGCCGAAATTCCATGGGGCGAGTTGAACGTCGACGTCGTACTTGAGTGCACCGGCTTCTTCACCACCAAAGAGAAAGCCTCGGCCCACCTCAAAGGCGGCGCCAAAAAAGTCATTATTTCCGCTCCGGGCGGCAAGGATGTCGATGCGACCATCGTGTTCGGTGTGAACCAGCATGTACTTAAGGCCACCGACACCGTGATCTCGAACGCTTCGTGCACGACCAATTGCCTGGCACCACTGGTCAAGCCATTGAACGATACGGTCGGTTTGGTCAATGGTCTGATGACGACTGTCCATGCCTATACCAACGATCAGGTCCTGACCGACGTGATGCATGAAGACCTGCGTCGCGCCCGTTCGGCCACCAGTAGCATGATCCCCGCCAAAACCGGCGCGGCGACCGCGGTCGGCCTGGTCCTGCCGGAACTCAATGGCAAGCTCGACGGTTACGCGATCCGCGTGCCAACGATCAATGTTTCGATTGTCGACCTCTCGTTCATCGCCGCGCGCGACACGACTGTTGAAGAAGTCAACGCGATCATGCTGGCCGCTTCCGAAGGGTCGTTGAAAGATATCCTCACGTACCAGACCGAGCCGCTCGTATCGGTGGACTTCAACCACAATCCGGCATCGAGCAACTTCGATTCGACACTGACCAAAGTATCGGGCCGGTTGGTCAAAGTATCGTCCTGGTATGACAACGAATGGGGTTTCTCGAACCGCATGCTCGACACTACCGTGGCGCTGATGTCGGCGAAATAAGCTACCTCGCTCCATGCAAAACGCCCCGGATGTCGGGGCGTTTTTTTATTGGTGCTGGTATGTTTCCCGACCGCCAGCTACGGTAGTGCCTGTGCTTTTCACATCAGTGCAGCCCGCATTGCACTTGCTGCTTTGCGGAAGTTGTTACCTTAACTGGGCAAGGTTACCGGGTGATGACGTGGTGTTGTTCAAGACGGCTTGTCATGATTGGGCGGCTGGGCTTCTGTCGGAAAAGAGGCGCTTACGGATGCGTTCCATCTGATCGATGACCACAGCAGTCGGTAGGGCTGCAGACTAACTTTTTTATCGGGATATGTTCAGTGTCATCAAAATATATTCAAATAAATAGAGTTATGGAGGTATTCATCGAAATTTGTTCACTGTTAGCCTAAAAAATTTGATCGCAGACTTGATCGAGTAATTGATTGACGAAGTTGATGTTGTTATTTGCTGGGCGGTTTGTCTTTTCAGTGCGTCATCGGTTATCTTGGATATTAAGTTAAGCATGGAGGTAGCGAAGTGCAAAAGATCTGGTCAATCCTAAATCTCGTCGTTGCTCTTGTTGCCAGTTGTGCGTGGTTATTTCCCGCGCATCAAGGCGTATTGGCAACTCTTAGCTGGTACTTTATGTCAGATCAGCAGCGTCAGTCCCATTTGCAAATGAATAGTTTTCCTATAAGCATGTCTGCAGCAATGTGGGCCAGTCAGACTTTCTTGCTGTTAGGCATTGCGGGAATTTATTGGTCGCTTAGATTTTCTTTGCCCCTCTTTAAAATGAAAGTTAAGTGAGTATCTTTCGACGCATAAGCAATTATTGCAGTTGAGTGGGCTGTCAGATCGATCACGGTATGTCTGGCGAGGCGGCCTCTGCTGGCAGACGTTTCCCCAAGGTCACCTTGTTGCACGATAATAATGTCTTGAGCGCATCGCGCTGACTTTTCCAGATTCCACAATGACACCGATTCAAACCGCTTTCCGCAATGGATGACTTCGCCGATGACCGCGCCGGCGCCACGCTGCAACCGATTCCATGGACCCCGCTGGAAACCATCGCCGATGTCGAACTCTGGGTAGACAACCTCAATCGGGATTTACATGCGGTGATTCGCAAGCAGGCGGTCAATAGTCCGGGCGTCTGTTTTTCGTTGGCCGAAGGGGGAGAGATTTTTCTGCATACCAATAGCGACGGTGACGTCCTGCTGGATGTGACCGAGGAGGCCGAGTGGGTCGCGCCGCTGATTTCGGCGGCGACGCAGGTGGTGGCACCGGTTGCGTCGCTATGGATCTTGCCGGGACATGTGCTGACGCAGTTGGTGATGGGGCTGAGTCCGCTGGTTGGTGCAACGCGGTTGGTGCTGCAGCACGAGTATCGCAGCAAGAAAAACAAGTGGCGTTAGCGACGGGTGCTAGTGCATTTGGTGCAATGCCCTTTGGTTATTGCACCGGATGACTCCATCCGCAGCCTGCAACCGCCCCCGCGCGCTACCTCACAACTTGTCCGGCAACGGCTGGAACGCCTTGCGCTCGCTGTAGCGATCGGTCAGGTAATCCGAGCGGTCACGCACCAGCAGCGTGAACTTCACCAATTCTTCCATCACGTCGGCGAGCCGGTCGTAATACGCCGATGGCTTCATGCGTCCGGCCTCGTCGAATTCGTCGTAGGCCTTGGCCACCGACGACTGGTTCGGAATGGTCACCATGCGCATCCAGCGTCCCAGTACCCGCAACGCATTGACCGCATTGAATGATTGCGAGCCGCCGCTGACCTGCATCACGGCCAGCGTGCGACCTTGCGTCGGCCGTAACGAACCGAGTTCCAGTGGCAGCCAGTCGATTTGCGATTTGAAGATGCCGGTCAGCGTGCCGTGCCGTTCCGGACTGCACCAGACCTGACCTTCCGACCATTGCGACAAGGCCCGTAATTCCTGCACCTTCGGATGATCGGGTGTGACGCTATCGACCATCGGCAACTCATGCGGATCGAAGACGCGGGTTTCGGCACCGAAATACTGCAGCAGGCGTTCGGCTTCGAGCGTCAGCAACTTGCTGTACGAGCGTTCGCGCAAAGAGCCGTACAGCAACAGAATGCGGGGTGCGTGGGTCGCACGCATGACCGGTTCAAGCTGGTCCAGAGCGGGTAATGCCAAATACGCGGCGCTGATGTTAGGCAGGTCCACGATCATGATTGGATGCGCTGGCCGCTGGCATCGATGACGGCTTCGCCATCTTCCTTGCTGAACGCGTTACGTTGCGCATCAGGCAGGATCTCGAGCACCCGTTCGGATGGCCGGCACAGGCGCACACCGAGCGGTGTGATCACGAACGGCCGGTTGATCAGGATCGGATGCATCCGCATGGTGGCCAGCAAGGTTTCGTCGGTGACGGCAGGATTGTCGAGCCCGAGCTCGGTGTACTGCGATTCTTTTATGCGGATAGCCTCACGGACCGTCAGGCCAGCGCTGCGAATCATTTCTTCCAGCACGGCATGGGTGGGGGGCTGTGTCAGGTAATCGATCATGGTCGGTTCGACGCCACTGTTACGAATCAGCGCCAAGGTGTTGCGTGAGGTACCGCAGGCGGGATTGTGATAAATGGTGATGCTCATGGGCACTCCTTGGAATTGGTGAGGGATGGGCTGCAGGCGTTGCCGCCACAGCAGTTTTCAGTCAGGTAGGCGAGCAGGTCGTTCATCGTGCCAAATTGCGCCGCATAAATGATGGAGCGTCCATCCTGCGTGCCGGTCACCATGCCGGCATGGCTCAATTCTTTCAGATGGAACGACAGTGACGACGGCGGGATAGCGAGCTGTTCGGCGATGCGGCTAGCGGCCAGTCCGGCGGGACCGGCTTGAACTAGCAGGCGAAATACCGCCAGCCGAGAATCGTGGGCCAGCGAGGCAAGGGCGGATACGGCAGTTTTATTTTCCATGCTTCGATAATAGTCGAATTGAATCCGCTGTGCCGGAAACAGTTGATGGTCGACGTCGTCGCAAGAGAGTTGTTGCGCATTAATCCGATATCGACTGCGGCGCGCAGGCTTCGTGCATCAGGGTGAGCTATATCACGCCATGTTCACCCTGCTGATAGCGCTTCAGGTGCTGATCGCGTCCCCAAACACGCTGCGCCAGAGTTGCTGTACCGCCAGCGCTTCGGCAGTCACACGCTCCGGCGCGACCAACGCCTGTTCCTCGCCCTGCAAGCGCGCATGGTGCTGCAGTTTGCGATAGAGGCGGTAGGCATTGGCGACCGCCGCCGCCAGCGCGGTGTCGACCAGGCCCAGTTCGCCAGCCAGTTTCAGCAAAGCGATATTGCCGATGTCGTCGGTGAGTTGCGGCGAGGCCGAGGCATGCAACAAGATCAGGTACTGAACGATGAACTCGATATCGATCATGCCGCCCCGGTCTTGTTTGAGATCGAACTGGCGGTCTTTGGCGGGGTGGGCGCGCGTCATCTTGTCGCGCATCGTCCGGACTTCCAGTTGCAGCGGTGCGGCCTCGCGGGGTTGGCGCAGCACGTCGAGTCGCAATAATTCAAAGCGCTGACCGATATCGGTATCGCCGGCGCAAAAGCGTGCTCGCGTCAGCGCCTGATGCTCCCAGACCCAGGCCGATTTCAGCTGGTATTTTTCGAATGCCGCGATGGTCGAGACCAGCAACCCGCTGGCGCCATCGGGACGCAGCGCAATGTCGATATCGAACAGAATGCCAGCCGGGGTGTGGCTGGTCATCCAGGTGATGAAGCGCTGGGCTAGCTTGGCATATTGCGCCGGGGCCTCCGGGTCGTCGTCGTCATACAAAAAGATCACATCGAGATCCGACGAATAGCCCAGTTCCTTGCCGCCCAGCTTGCCGTAAGCAATGACGGCAAATTGCGGCACTGCACGGTGGCGCTGCGGCAGCGTGTTCCAGACTGCCTGCACGGTCTGGTCGACCAGGATATCGGCCAGCGTCGACAAATGATCGGCCAGTCGCTCGACACTGAGGTCGCCTTCAATGTCCTGCGCTAGCAGGCGCAGTGTTTGCGCATGGTGCATTTCGCGCAAGGTATCGAGTTGGCGTTCCATGTCGCCGGGTGTGGCGGCGAGCTGGCGCTGCAATTCGAGACGGAAGGCTGGCCAGTCAGGCGCCGCACGCAGCGTGCGGTCGTCGAGCAATTCATCGAGCAGGATCGGGTGACGGGTCAGGTATTTGGCGGCCCAGTCACTGGTACTCATCATGCGCACCACACGCTGCAAGGCGCGCGGATACTCCGTCAGTAACGCCAGATAGGCGGCGCGCCTAGCCACCGTCTCCATGAAATCGAGCAACCGGTGCAGCGTAATCAATTGCATCGCGCCACAGTCGGCCAGCAGCGGCAGCGCGGCATTGACCAGAGCGATCAGCCGATTGCGGCTGACTTCGGGCAGTGCTTGCAGGCGCGCCGATTGCCAGGTCGTCAGCAGGCGACGTGCGGCTTCATGCGCTTCGCTAAAACCGAGCGTGATCAGGTATTCTTCGATCGCTTCGAGCGGGTCGGCGGCGGCCAGCGCGGCATGGACGTCGGGATGGACGGATTGGGTGTTGTCGGCACAGACCTCCTTGTCAGCAAAAATCGCATCAAACTGGATCGATACGCGCTGTCGCTGTTGACCGAGTTCGGCCAGCAGCCCGGCCGTATCGGCGTAGCCCATCATGCGCGCGACGATGAGCCGGTCGGCATCATTGGCGGGCAACGTGTGGGTTTGGGCGTCATCGAGATATTGCAGGCGGTGTTCGAGGTTGCGCAGAAAAGTATAGGCATCCAGCAACTGGTTGATGACATCCGGTTCCATCAATTGTTTGTCGGCGAGCGCGCGCAGGATGGTGCGCGTCGGCCGGGCGCGCAGGTCGGCATCGCGGCCGCCGCGGATGAGCTGGAATACCTGCGCCAGGAATTCAATTTCACGAATGCCGCCGCGGCCGAGCTTGACGTTGTTGCTGCGCTCCGGGTGCAGCGCTTCGACCCGCGTGACTTCGGCGCGGATTTGCGCGTGCATGTTGCGCAACGCATCGATGGAGCCGAAATCGAGGTAGCGCCGATACACGAAAGGCAGCACGATCCCTTCGAGTGCCGCGATGTCGGCTGGTTCGCCGCAGACCGCACGTGCCTTGACCCACGCATAGCGCTCCCACTCGCGTCCCTGCACAATCAGGTACTCTTCCACCATGTTGAAACTGGCCATCAGCGGTCCAGCGTTGCCATTGGGCCGCAATGCCATGTCGACACGGAAGGTATAGCCATCCTGCGTGATTTCGGACAGGTCGCCGATCAGCCGGCGACCGAGGCGGATAAAAAATTCATGGTTCGACAGGCTGCGCTGTTGCGGCGACGTGGTCCGGGTATCGCCATCTTCGGGGTACACGAAGATCAAATCGATGTCCGACGAAACATTGAGTTCGCCGCCGCCGAGCTTACCCATGCCCAGCACGATCAGCGCTTGCGGCAAGCCGCTGTCGTCGCCGGTCGGCACGCCGTGGAGCGCTTGCAGTTCGACGGTCAGCGCCGCGACATGGGTTTGCAGGGCGAACTCGGCAAAGGTGGTCATGGTATCGACGACCTGCGGCAGGTCGCCGCCACTGGCAAGGTCGCGCGTAATCAGCGTTGCCAGCAGCAGATTGCGCAGGCGCCGCATGGCGCGTGGCAGTGGCAGGCCAGTCGCGATTTCTTTTTCTAATAAGCGCGCAAACAAGGATGGGGTCAGGGATAATCCGGCAAGTTCGGCAAGTTGTCCGGCGCGGGCCGGGTCGGCCGCGAGCCAGCGGGCATGGAAGCGAGAGCCGAGGTGAACATCGCCGGCATTCGAACTGGAAGCCTGCGTGCTGGTCAAACTGGAATTGGTCATGGTGTGGAGATGTTTTCAGGAATGGTGCAACGACTTGTGATTGACGAAAGACATTTTATTCATTCTATGCGAAGCCGCCTGCTGGGCCTGCGCAGGCGCGTTCGCTGATGCCTCCCGACGCTTCGTCAGCAGCGCCGACAGACCGACGCCTGATGACATTCTGGCGCTCTTTCCAGCGCAGCTATCGCTATCTCAATGTGGCGACTTATCACACTGCAGGCGCACTGCTCAAGTTGCTGCTGGTGCTCTATTTACTGTTCTGCCTGATTTTTCTGGTGATGCGGTATCTGGTATTGCCCAACATTGACCAGTACAAACCCAACGTCGAGCAACTGGCTAGTCGCGCAATTGGCCAGCCTGTCAGCATCGGCACCATCGCGGCGGCATGGCATGGTCTGTATCCGGATCTGGTCCTGCGTGACGTGGTTATCCATGATCAGCGCGGCGAGGCAGCCTTGACCTTGCCGAGAGTTGAAGCAACGTTGTCGTGGTGGAGCCTGGTGGTGGCCGACCTGCGACTGCGTCGGTTGATACTGGAGCAACCCGACATCGATATCATGCGTGATCCGCAGGGGCGCATTCTGGTCGCCGGGATGGCCATCGACAGCGGCAAGCCGGGTGACAGCGCTGCTGCCGACTGGATTTTGGCGCAACACGAAATTATCATCCGTGCCGGTCAGATTCACTGGATCGATCAGCAACGTGGCGCACCAGAACTGATCCTGCAACAAGTTGACTTCACGCTGCGCAATAGCTGGCGCGCTCATCGAGTTGCACTCAAGGCCGTGCCACCGGCTATGCTCGCCGCGCCGCTCGATGTGCGCGCCACGTTCAGCCAGCCGTCCTTCAGAACCCCGGTCGCTGATCCGCGTCAGTGGCGCGGCGAGCTCTATGCCGACCTGCGCGAGACTGATCTCGCCGCCTGGAAAACCTGGCTCGATTTCCCGTTCGACCTGCAAAAGGGTCGCGGCTCGGTACGGACCTGGCTGCGTTTCGACCGGGCCCGTATCGCCAACCTGACTGCCGATATCGACGTTGCCGACGTCACGACGCGTTTGCGGCCGGATTTGCAGCCACTTAGTCTGAATCGCGCTAGCGGCCGTATTTCGGTGCAAGAAGCCCTCAACGCCAATACGGCGATCGGTATCCCGACCTTCGGTGTGCACGGTCACACGATCGCGTTGACCGATTTCTCGATGGAGACCGACGACGGTCTGCAATTGCCCCTGACGACGATCACCGAAACCTATGTGGCAGCGACTGCGACGGCGCCCGAAAAAATCCAGATAGAGGCCAAGGTACTCGACCTCGCCACACTGGCTAGCCTGGTCGAGCGCCTGCCACTGCCGGCAGCGCAGCAGACGATGCTGGCCGACTTTGCACCGCGCGGTCAGTTACAGGATTTTCAGGCCAGCTGGCAAGGTGCTTACCCGGCCATTACGACCTATAGCGTCAAAGGCAAGTTTGCGGGACTGAGTCTGAGCGCGCAGCCGGCCCGTGCCGCCCAGCCGCGCACGGCGAGTAGTCCGGCGCTCGCGGCCGTGCCGGCGATTCCGGGTTTCGATAATCTGACCGGGAAGATCGACGCCTCTGAGCGGCGCGGTGCGCTCGATCTGGCCTCGACAAACCTTACCGTGCGCCTGCCCGGTTATCTCAGCGATCCGCTGGTGCCGTTCGAACAGATGACGATGCAATCGCGTTGGGCATTTCAAAGTAATGACAAGTTGCTGTTGCAGATTGATCAGCTCGATTTTTTGCAGGATGGTTTGCGGGTCAATGCCAGCGGTAATCATCTGCTGTCGCTAGTGGCTAATGACACGGCGCCGGGCACGATGGACATGACCGCCACGATCGCCACACTCGACATCAACCGGGTCGCACGCTACCTGCCGCTGCAAACACCGGGGCCGCTGCGGGACTGGCTGACCGGCGCGCTGCAACAGGGACAAGCCAAGGATGTCGTGGTACGGCTCAAGGGCGACCTCGCGCAATTCCCGTTCGCTACCAGTCGGCCCGGCGACAAGCCGAAAGGAATTTTTACGGTCAGCGGCAAGATCGACAATGGCGCGATGCTGTACGACCCCGGTTTTTTTGGGCCCGATGGCAAGGCGCCGTTGTGGCCACTGCTGGAAAAAATCCGTGGCACGCTGCTCATAGATCGGACCCGTCTGGAAATCCGTGGCGATAGTGCGTTGACGAAAGATGTCGCGCTCTCGAAGGTCAAAGTGGTGGTGCCTGATCTGCTGTCAAAAGATCCGCAACTCGAGATCGATGGCGAAGCCAATGGCGCTTTGCAAGACATGGTGCGTTACGTCAATGCCAGTCCGGTACTGGAATGGATCGGCCATTTTACGGACGAAACCAAAGCCGTCGGTCCCGCCAAACTGGCGCTCAAGTTGCGTTTGCCGCTGGATCATTTGATCGACGCCAAGGTCACTGGCACGCTGCAATTTCTGAACAATAACGTGACCTTGCAAAACGCGATTCCGTTGCTTGCCCAGACCACCGGCAAGCTCGAATTCAATGAAAAAGGATTCACGCTCAATGGCGTGCGAGCACGGTTTCTTGGCGCGCAGGCGACCATCGCTGGCGGCTCGCAAGAGAACGGGAACATTGTTGTCAAGGCCGACGGCAGCGTGACAGCCGACGGCTTGCGCGAGACGTACACCGACCCGGCCTTACAGCGCCTGCTGCAAAAAATTTCTGGTGCCAGTCGCTATAGCGCCACCATCAGCGTCAAGAAACAGCAGGCCGAAGTCATCGTCGAATCGAGTCTTCAGGGGCTTGCCCTGGATTTGCCAGTGCCGTTGCGCAAGAGCGCCACCGAAAGTCTGCCATTGCGTTTTGAATTAGCTGATTTACCGGTTGATGCGGCACAAAACCAGCGCGAGGAAATCAAGCTGTCGTTGGGCAGTGCCGTGTCGGCACGCTACTTGCGCGCCAGATTGGCAGATAAAAAAACCGTCTGGAAGGTCGTGCGCGGTGGCATCGGTGTCAATTCTCCACCACCCGAACCGGCTGACGGTTTGCACCTTAATGTCAGCTTGCGCACACTCAATATTGATGATTGGCGTGCACTGGTGTCATCGGTAATCACAACGGAAAAGCCGCGCGACGTGGCATTCGCCGCTGCTGCGGACAGCCAACTGGATCTGGCGCAGTTCATCGAGCCGGACGTGATGTCAGCGCGTGCCACTGAACTAATTATTTCCGGCAAGAAGCTCGATAACGTGGTCGTCGGCGTGTCGCGTCAGAAAAATGTCTGGCAAGCCAATATCGATTCCGGCCAGGCGTCCGGGTACCTGACCTGGGCCGAAGCGCCGTCCGGACGCGGCCTCGGCAAGGTCACGGCGCGTTTGTCGATGTTGACCATCCCGCAATCGGCGGCGGCGCAAGTCGCTGATCTGCTCGAGAGCAAGGACACCACCACACAAATCCCGGCACTCGACGTCATCGCAGAAAATTTCCAATTAATCGGCAAGCCGTTTGGTCGGGTCGAATTGATCGCCAACAATGTGCCGGATGCCAACGGTAACGAATGGCGCATCAGCAAATTATCGATTGCCAATCCCGATGGTGCGTTCACCGCCAGCGGCAAATTCATCAGCCGGGAAGGCAAGAGCGTGAGCAACTTGGTCTATGCGCTAGAGGTTGCCGATGCCGGAAAATTACTCGGCCGATTTGGATTCGAGAATGTGTTGCGCGGCGGAAAAGGCCAGATGGTGGGCGACCTGACTTGGGCTGGCGTACCTTTTTCACTCGACATTCCGAGCCTGTCCGGTCAGATACAGTTGGATCTGGCGGCTGGACAATTTCTCAAAGTCGATCCAGGTGCGGCAAAATTACTCGGCGTGCTGAGCTTGCAATCCCTGCCGCGCCGGCTGACGCTGGATTTTCGCGACGTTTTTTCGGAAGGGTTTGCCTTCGACGGGATCAATGCCAATGCTGTCATCACACGTGGCGTCGCGACCACCAGCAACTTCAAGATGCGCAGCGTGAATGCGACGGTGCTGCTTGATGGTTCGGTCGATATCGCCGCCGAGACGCAAAACCTGCATGTTGCCGTACTGCCTGAAATCAATGTCGGTGCCGCCTCTGTGGTGTACGCGCTAGCGGTCAATCCGATAATTGGCGTAGGCTCCTTCCTGGCGCAACTGTTCTTGCGCGATCCGCTGATGCGCGCGTTCACGTTTGAATACACGATCACCGGACCGTGGAAAGATCCAATCGTCACCAAGCTCGACCGCAAGACCGGTGCACCGGTAGAGCCCGATCCGGTACCCGCCGGGACTGCAAAAAAAGGATAAGTCATGACGACCGCAACGAACCCTGTCTTTCCCGTCGCCGCAATTCAGATGGTGTCCACGCCCTCGGTCAATGAAAACCTTGATGCCGCAGCACGACTCGTGGCAGAAGCAGCCGCACGCGGGGCGCAACTGGTGTTGTTGCCCGAGTATTGGCCCGTGATGGGCATCGACGAGTCGGACAAGATTGCGCTGGCCGAGGCCGCCGATGGTGGCCCGATCCAGCAAGCGATGGCGGATATGGCGCGTCGGCATGGCATCTGGCTGGTCGGTGGCACGCTGCCGATGTTGGCTACCGAGGCAGGCAAAATTCGTAACACCACGCTGGTCTACAATCCGGCCGGCGAACTGGTGGTGCGGTACGACAAAATTCATTTGTTCAGTTTTTCCAGCGGTGCCGAAGCCTACGACGAAGCCCGCACGATTGCCCATGGCGCAGACGTGATGACCTTTGACGCACCCTGTGGTCGGGTCGGTCTTTCGGTCTGTTATGACCTGCGCTTTCCGGAGATGTACCGTGCAATGGGCAGTTGCGCCCTGATCGTGGTGCCGGCGGCCTTCACCTACACCACAGGTCAAGCCCATTGGGAAATCTTGCTGCGCGCCCGTGCCATCGAAAACCAATGTTACGTGCTTGCCTCCGGGCAGGGCGGACGCCATGAAAACGGTCGCCGTACGTGGGGTCACAGCATGCTTATCGATCCGTGGGGCAAGGTCTGTGACGTGCTGCCGGAAGGCGAAGGACTTGTATTCGGCCAGGTCGAGCCCAATTACCTTGAACAAGTGCGTGCCAGCTTGCCCGCCTTGCAGCACCGTCGCCTCTGATCTTTTTCCTAACACCTTCTGTAAAGTCCCCTCGCCATGAACCTGTTCGTACCGAGTTTTTCCAATCTGACGGTGGCGCGCGACGTGCTGCTGACGCCGTTCGGTCTGGACGAAGGCAAATTGCTCAAGGCGATCGGGACGATGTTTACGCATAAGGTCGATTATGCGGACCTGTATTTTCAATCGACCAAAAGCGAGAGCTGGAGTCTGGAAGAAGGCATCGTCAAAAGCGGTAGTTTTTCTATCGATCAGGGTGTTGGCGTGCGAGCAGTGTCCGGTGACAAGACCGCCTTTGCGTATTCCGATGAACTGTCCGAAGCGGCTTTATTGGAGGCGGCCGCTGCGACCCGGACGATTGCCCGTCAGGGTGCTGGCAAGGTCAAGGTTGCCGGCAGTCATCAGCCGTCGGGTGGCCGTGCGCTGTATTTGCCGAATGATCCTCTGGCGTCAATGGATGCCGCTGACAAGGTGCGCCTGCTCGAGCGGATCGAACGCATGGCGCGCGCACGTGACCCGCGTGTTGTGCAGGTGATGGCAGGCCTGGCTGCCGAATACGATGTCGTGCTGGTGTTGCGTAGCGATGGCGTGCTGGCCGCCGATATCCGGCCGCTGGTGCGGCTTTCGGTGACCGTGATCGCCGAGCAAAATGGCCGCCGCGAGACCGGCTCGGCAGGCGGTGGCGGCCGTTTTGGTTACGATTATTTCACCGATGCGCTGCTGGAAAATTACGCCATCGAGGCGGTCGATGCGGCACTGGTGAATCTGGATGCACGGCCAGCCCCGGCGGGTCCGATGACCGTCGTGCTGGGTCCCGGTTGGCCCGGCATCCTGTTGCACGAAGCAATCGGTCACGGTCTGGAAGGGGACTTCAACCGCAAAGGGTCCAGCACGTTCGCCGGCAGAATCGGTGAGCGGGTCGCCGCCAAGGGCGTCACCGTGGTCGATGACGGCACCATCGCCGATCGCCGTGGCTCGCTCAATATCGACGATGAAGGCAATCCGACGCAGTGCACGACACTGATCGAAGACGGCATCCTGAAAGGCTATATCCAGGACACGATGAACGCGCGCCTGATGAAGATGCCGGTCACGGGCAACGCCAGACGCGAATCATTTGCGCACTTGCCAATGCCGCGCATGACCAATACCTACATGCTCGGTGGCGACAAGGATCCGGCAGAAATTCTGGCGTCAGTCAAACACGGCTTGTATGCAGTCAATTTTGGTGGTGGGCAGGTCGACATCACCAACGGCAAATTTGTCTTCTCGGCCAGCGAGGCTTACCTGATCGAAGACGGCAAGCTCACCTATCCGGTGAAGGGCGCTACGCTGATTGGCAACGGACCGGACGTGCTCAACCGCGTTTCCATGGTGGGCAATGACATGCGGCTCGATAGCGGCGTCGGCGTTTGTGGCAAGGATGGCCAGAGCTTGCCGGTGGGGGTTGGGCAACCGACGCTGCGTATTGATGGGGTGACGGTGGGCGGGACGGCGTAGGATGTTTGGCAGGCATGCAATTAATTTGCCGGCGAGCTTGCCAAGCACGGTGTTTTACTGCACTATCATCCAACCAAAAATAGCCTCTGAACTGAATCAACAAACCCATGCCATCACGCCACTTTTTCTTTTATTTTTACTTTAGCGGTTCCAGCCAAAAGGCGGTGGAAAAGCGGAAGGTACTCGTAAAAGCAAGAAGCGCGTAACCAACCAGATTCCTTAAAAACCGCCAGCGATGGCGGTTTTTTTATTTCCGGATTTTCATTCGATTTACTTTTTAGACTGGAGAACACCATGCCCCGCACAGACGATTTGCGCATTCGAGAAATGAAAGAACTGACCCCACCCTCGCACCTGATCCGCGAATTCGCTTGCTCCGAACATGCTGCGACCGTCGCCGCTGATTCACGTACGGCGCTGCACCGCATCCTGCATGGCCAAGACGACCGCCTGATGGTGGTGATTGGTCCTTGCTCCATTCATGATCCGAAAGCCGCCCTGGAGTATGCCCGTCTGCTGGTCGAGGCGCGCAAGCAATTTGCCGGCGAACTCGAAATCGTGATGCGGGTGTATTTCGAAAAGCCGCGCACCACGGTCGGCTGGAAAGGCATGATCAACGACCCGTTCATGGACAATAGTTTCCGCATCAATGATGGTTTGCGTATGGCGCGCGAGCTGCTGCTAGAAATCAATGAGCTGGGCCTGCCAGCCGGTACCGAATTCCTCGACGTGATCAGCCCGCAATACATTGCCGACCTGGTGAGCTGGGGCGCTATCGGTGCCCGTACGACCGAATCGCAAATCCATCGCGAACTGGCGTCGGGCTTGTCCTGCCCGGTCGGTTTCAAGAACGGCACTGATGGCAACGTCAAGATCGCCATTGATGCCATCAAGGCCGCGTCGAATTCGCATCACTTCCTGTCGGTGACCAAGGGCGGTCATTCGGCGATCGTCTCGACCAACGGCAATGAAGATTGCCACATTATCTTGCGCGGTGGAAAAGCGCCGAACTACGATGCGGCCAGCGTCGACGTGGCTTGCAAGGAGATTGCTGCCAACGGTCTGGCCGCCCGCCTGATGGTCGATGCATCGCATGCCAATAGCAGTAAAAATCCGGCCAACCAGATTCCGGTGTGTGCTGATATCGCGGCACAGGTCGCCGGTGGTGATGAGCGCATCATGGGCTTGATGATCGAGTCACATCTGGTGGCAGGGCGTCAGGATCTGGTCGCTGGTAAGGAGTTGGTCTACGGTCAATCCATTACTGACGGTTGCATCAGCTGGGACGATAGTGTCGGCGTATTGCAAGGGCTGGCAGATGCGGTGCGTCAGCGTCGCCTGGGTAAGGCCCGCGAAGTCTGATTCTGGCAGACGGCCGGCGTTGACGACGATTGCTGGCGCGCGCGCGTGGGCACTACAAACCGTGCCCACCCTACGAAGGACGGTCTCCGTAGGGTGGGCACAGGGTCAT
>JBLHLW010000072.1:0-18375 GCA_047621345.1 Minisyncoccia bacterium
TGGCTGGAGATATCCAGACCCTCGCGCTCGTCTTCTTCCACTACCCGCATGCCGATGATCATGTCAACGAGCTTGTAAGCGATCAGCGATACCACTGCCGACCAGATCACTGTGGTGATCACGCCTTCCGCTTGAATCCAGACTTGACCGGCGATTGAGTAATCCGGCGAAACCTTGTTGGCGACGTAGTCATAGATACCTTGACCGCCAAGCGATGGTGCAGCAAACACACCTGTGAGCAACGCGCCGAGGATACCGCCCACGCCATGCACGCCGAACACATCGAGCGAATCATCGGCACCTAAAAGGCGCTTGAGACCACTCACACCCCACAGGCAGATCACACCGGACAGCAGACCGATCGCCAAAGCACCCATCGGGCCAACAAAACCGCAAGCCGGTGTGATGGCAACCAAGCCGGCAACCGCACCGGAAGCACCACCAAGCATCGATGGCTTACCCTTGGTCAGCCATTCGGCAAACATCCATGATACCGTCGCAGCAGCCGTTGCCAGCAAGGTATTGACGAAGGCTAGCGCAGCGGTGTCATTAGCTTCCAGTGCTGAACCGGCGTTGAAACCGAACCAGCCTACCCACAACAGCGACGCACCAATCATTGTCATCGTCAGCGAATGCGGCGCCATCGATTCCTTGCCGTAACCAACCCGCTTGCCTATGACGTAAGCACCGACCAAACCGGCAACAGCCGCGTTGATATGGACAACGGTACCGCCCGCAAAGTCGAGCGCGCCTTTCTGCCACAACCAACCCGCTTTGGCCGACTCGGAAGCCAACGACGCAGCATCCTTGATGCCATCCGGACCAGGCCAGAACCAGACCATGTGAGCGATCGGCAGGTAGGAGAAGGTGAACCAGATCACGATGAACATCAATACGGCAGCAAACTTGGCGCGCTCGGCAAACGCACCGACGATCAGGCCGCAGGTAATTGCAGCAAATGTCGCCTGGAACACCACGAAGACGAACTCAGGAATCACGACACCCTTGCTGAATGTTGCTGCCGTAGCGAACGTTCCTTTGACCGGATCAAAGATACCGTTTAGGAATAAGCGATCGAATTTACCAATGAAGGCACCGCCCTCGGTAAATGCCAGCGAGTAGCCATAGATGCACCACAGGACGACGATGACAGCGAAGATCGTAAAGACTTGCATCAAAATCGACAGCATGTTCTTGGAGCGCACTAGGCCACCGTAGAACAACGCCAAACCAGGTATCGTCATCAAAATAACGAGACAGGTGGCAACCATCATCCACGCGGTGTCACCCTTGTTGGGGACCGGTGCTGCAGCAGCAGGTGCAACTGGCGCCGCTAGTTCACCGGCAGCAGGAGCAGCGGCGGCCGGAGCTGCAGCGGGCGCCTCAGTAACTTGAGCAACCACAATGGCGGCTGGAACCACCTCATCAGCGGCCATGGCGACAGGAGCGAATCCCACTGCCAGCAAAAGCGCGCCGGCAGCCAGGAAGCTTACAAACTGGTTTTTCATGAATAACTCCTTAAAGGGCTTCTTTGCCGGTTTCACCGGTACGGATACGCACGACATGCTGCAAATCGTAGACAAAAATCTTGCCGTCGCCGATCTTGCCTGTACGGGCGGCGGTCTCGATTGCTTCAATCGCACGGTCGACGATGGCGTCGTCCACGGCTGCTTCGATTTTTGTCTTCGGCAGAAAATCAACGACGTATTCGGCACCGCGATACAGCTCGGTATGCCCCTTCTGGCGACCAAAACCCTTGACTTCGGTCACGGTAATACCCTGAACGCCGATAGCGGATAACGCCTCGCGGACCTCGTCAAGCTTGAACGGTTTGATGATGGCGGTAATCAGCTTCATGACTGGCCTCGATTAAAAAGTTTTGCTGATGGCGACGACGAGCGCTGTTTTGCCGTTGTCTTTACCCGATGGAGTCGAGTAGGCGTTTGTTTTGGCATCGGTACCGATCACGGCAAGGCTGCCACTGAGAAAACCGAAGTCCTTTGTCACGCCGACTTTGTAGTCGGTATAGCTAGAGTAGGAATTGTTTTTGACCGACTGATGGCCGACATGCAGATTCAGCACGGTGCCTTCGGCGATATCGATGTTGGCGCCGATGTCGAGGTAGCCGCTATTTTTGCTGTCAACGAAACCGAACAGGTTGGTTACTGAATGCGAGTATTTGACATAGCCCGGGCCGTAGCCGACTTGTCCGTAAATTTCAGTCGTGTTGGCGCTG
Source organism: Minisyncoccia bacterium (assembly GCA_047621345.1). GTDB lineage: Bacteria > Pseudomonadota > Gammaproteobacteria > Burkholderiales > Burkholderiaceae_D > Actimicrobium. The sequence continues at coordinate 2,237 of JBLHLW010000072.1, forward strand.
GTACCAAGGTTATTCGATGGATACACATAGGTCAGCACGCCAATATCATAAGAAACATCCTTGACGATTTCACCGCGTTTGCCGCCGTAGACGTCGAGTTCAATATCGCCCTTGCCGCCCGCATCCTTGACCCACTTGATGGATGAGGCCCACGTACCCACATAGAATCCTGTTGGGTTATTCACAAAATCGGCACCTGCTGATACCGCCGGTTGCAGGCGCGATTGCGAAATGCCGCGGTAGCGGTAGTCTGATGTCAGCGCAGCGTTGAAGCTCAGCTCGTTATCAGGCTTGGCATCTTCGGCATGAGCAAAATTACCCATAAAGGTGGCTGCGATGGCCGCGACGAGAAGTAGTTTTTTCATTTTGTTTCCCTGATAAAAGTTTATGGATAAAAAAGTCAGTGACGCAGCAAGTTTCGATCTACATTAGCAGGACTCGTGCCACCCTTTTCCGACACGAGAAAGTGTCTCAATGACAAATAACCGCCACTTGCCGTTGTAACATTAGCGCAAGTTCCAACTCAATCGCACCAACTTGTGGCAAGCCACCAACATACGCACATTTACGGTGCTTCAACACCCAGAAAGGCAGCAATATGGACAAAAGTAATTTTTTTAACGATATGCAAAACAAAATCAGCCAGGCCATCGAAAATTCACCTGCCAAGGACATCGAAAAAAACGTGAAAGCGATGATGTCCCAAGGGTTTTCAAAGCTCGACCTAGTCACGCGCGATGAATTCGACATTCAGGCCCAAGTACTGGAAAAAACCCGAATGCGTCTCGAAGCTCTCGAAATCCAAGTGGCGGCGCTCGAAGCGCAAATAAATAAACCGACATAATCATCCGGACCGGTTGGCGTTCCTCACGCCATCCGGCCTGACTCTGCGCCAGATCAATATTCGACATCATTCCTCACTGCAAACTTGCTCGCGATCACACTGATCCGAACCATTCCACCGGCAAGAATGCGATCCACCATGAGTCTCGCTGTACTCAAAAGTCGTGCTTTGGACGGCATGCAGGCCCCCCAAGTCACCGTAGAAGTGCACCTTGCCAATGGCTTGCCGAGCTTTACGATCGTCGGCTTGCCAGAAACCGAGGTCAAAGAGTCCCGTGACCGGGTCCGCGCCGCGCTACAAAATGCCCGTTTCGAATTCCCGGCACGGCGTATCACGGTTAATCTCGCCCCAGCTGACCTACCGAAAGAATCAGGCCGGTTCGACTTGCCGATCGCACTGGGGATTCTGGCTGCGTCGGGGCAGATGCCGGCGGGCGAACTGGATGATTACGAGTTCGCCGGCGAACTGTCGTTATCCGGCGAGCTGCGACCGATTCGTGGTGCCCTGGCCATGACGTTCGCAATGCACCGAGGCGACGATACGGGTCGCACGCGACGCGGATTTATCCTGCCGCGTGCGAGTGCCGATGAAGCGGCACTGGTCAAGGACGCACTGATCTATCCGGCCAACTCCTTGCTGGAGGTCTGCGCACACTTTGCCGCTGCGGACAGCGCCAGCCGCCTTGCCCGGCATGAGTGCCAGACGGAGCAGGCAACCGATGTCTACCCTGATTTTTCCGATGTCAAGGGACAGTTGCAGGTCAAGCGCGGGCTCGAAATTGCGGCAGCAGGAAATCACAGCGCCTTGTTAATCGGTCCACCCGGCACCGGCAAATCCATGCTGGCCACACGCTTCGCCGGTATCTTGCCACCGATGTCCGACGACGAAGCGCTGGAATCAGCGGCGGTGCAGTCGCTGTCGGGCGGATTCACGACAGCCCGCTGGAAAGTACGACCGTTCCGCTCGCCGCATCACACTGCATCCGGCGTCGCACTGGTCGGCGGCGGTGGTACGCCACGCCCGGGCGAAATTTCACTGGCGCATCGCGGCGTCCTCTTTCTTGATGAATTACCTGAGTTTGATCGCCGGGTACTGGAAGTATTGCGAGAACCGCTCGAATCAGGCCGCATCACGATTTCACGCGCAGCGCGGCAAGCCGATTTTCCGGCACGCTTCCAGTTGATCGCAGCGATGAATCCCTGCCCCTGTGGTTACGCCGGTCATTCTTCCGGGCAGTGCCGTTGCACGCCGGACAATGTTGCACGTTATCAAAATCGGATTTCCGGTCCACTGCTTGATCGTATTGACATGCAAATCGTTGTTGCGGCTCTGCCGCATGGCGACTTGTTGAAACCTGCCGCCGGCGAAACGTCGGCGACCATTGCGATCAGGGTCAAGCGGGCGTTCGAGATTCAGCAAATGCGATCAAACAAGACCAATAATTTGCTCACTACCAGCGAAGTCGATACCCATTGCCAGCCAGATACGACGGCGGCAGCGTTGTTGCAGGCGGCGATGTTGCGGCTGAACTGGTCGGCACGTTCCTACCATCGCGTATTGAAGGTAGCAAGGACGATCGCCGACCTTGCTGGCGTTGCCCAGATCGGCGCCCTGCATATCGGCGAGGCGATTCAGTACCGGCGCGGCTTGCGCGAGCATTGACCGGGTCGCTGTCGTACTTGCTAAGGTCTGAATGACGCGACAGCCTGTCTGGCCGCAACGAATCGACCGATTGCGCCGAAGTAGATGGAGTACCTCCATTCCAGCGTACCGTCCTGTTACCATGTTTGCCATGAAAATTCCCGACTCGATTACCATGAAGCAATACGCCACCGTCCTGCTGCTGACTCTGCTGGCGGGCTGCACACCCGGCCACGACTGGCGCGAAGTCCGCAGTAGCGATGCGGCATTTTCCATACTGATGCCGGCCAAGCCATCGACGCTCACGCGCGAGATCGATCTTGACGGGATCAAGGTCTCCATGACCATGCTTGCGACTGAAATCGATACAGTGACCTATGCAGTCGGCAGCGCCGAATTGCCCGATGAGAGTGCTGCAAAAATCGCCTTGCTGGCGATGAAAACTGCGATGGTCAAGAATATCAACGGGACCGTCCTGCATGAAAAATCTGCGGGCAGCACCATCAATCTGGAAGCCAGCGGAACGCCGACCGGCGGCGCGACGCGCCTGCTGATCGCCCGATTTGTCAGTAGCAACAAGCAGGTCTACCAGATCATTGTTACAGGCCCCGAAAAAGCCATTGCCCGTGAGCAGGTCGATACCTTCATGACCTCCTTCAAGTTGCCGTAAAAACTAAAGTGACCGGGCGCACAGCAAGGCAACCACCTTGCCGCTACAATTCGCTCGGAAGACGTACACCTCACCAACATCAAAAACAGGGAACACGCGATGCTAGTCACCTTCAAATCCAAAGCCGCCGGCGAAGTCACCATGTATCAGGTACATGCCCGCCGCCTGCTTGACCTGCTACACAAGGATGTCGCACGCGGCGTCATTACCGCCGACGAAACTGGCCACGCGCTTGCAGTACTTGAGGCGCAGGTCGCCGCCAGCCGCTTGCATCCCGCTTCCGACGAACTCGAACACGATGTTCATGCACACCATAACGACAACGGTGATGACAGCGGCCACGAGCCAACGACCGCGGTCAGCTTTTCAGCCCGCGCCTACCCGTTAATGGAAATGCTGCGTGCTGCCCACGCAGGAAAGTACGACATTCTCTGGGGCGTCTGAACCCTGCATCGACTAAAAGGGTAATAGGGACTTGGTCATGATGTGCGACTGCATGCCGAAACCGGCAGCGTCATAAAATCCGATGGCGCTACCGTTTGCATCGAACACTTCAAGCCGTATTTCTTCGGCGGCCATCTCTCGGGCCCACTGCTCTATTGCACCGAGCAACTGCTTTCCGATACCTTGCCCTTGCATTGACGCGGTCACAACGACCGTACCGATGTGACAAATTGTGCGCGCTCTCAGAAAGGGCGTTTCCGCAGGCGGCAATATCTTGGCACGCAGCAATGCCACGACGCGTTGATCGATCACCGATAGCAACAACATGCCTTCGGTGTCATCAATTGCCTTATGCCAGAACTCAGCATCGCGCTCGGTACCTGGCGGAAGGGCAAAAACATGGGGACTATGGGCATGGTGCTGCGAGTTGATTTCCTCTGCCAGCAGACAAATTGCATCATGGTCAGTGTGGATTGCGCGTCGGATTTCGGTCAACATGCTCACTCTTTTTCAGTAAGAAAATATTCCTGAGGATACACGCGCACGACGGCATCATTTAACGTCGTGTGTGCGACAACGCACATCCGCAACAAACCGCTTCGGAGAATATCAGGGCATGACAGTAGCTCGTAGGGGCCGGCATGATCGACAACCAGCACACACGCTCGGACGATGGCTATTTCACACTCACAGGCGATATCAATAGCGACATGGTGAGGCGGGTTTTTGACGCACTGGGAAAGATGACGGTCAAAGGCATCGGCACCGCCCACATTCTGTTGCAATCGAACGGTGGCTACGTCAGCGACGGAATCTGCCTCTACAACACATTGCGCAATGCCCCACTCAATCTGATCATGTACAACGGTGGCGCGGTCGCATCCATTGCCGTGACCGTATTTTTAGCCGGCCAGCACCGCGTGGCGAGTGATACCGCACGCTTCATGATCCACAAATCCCATGCCACGGCACCCGTCGGTGCCCGCCCGGAAGCGCTCCAGATCATCGCTGAGGGTCTGATGGCGGACGACCGACGCACCGAAGCCATTCTGCGCCGACACATCACCCTGACAAAGCGTATGTGGGATGTTCACGCGCACTCGGATTTGCACCTGAGTCCGCAAGATGCACTCGATACCTTGCTGATAGAACGACTGGGTGATTTTGCGCCACCATCGGGTAGCCAGCTTTTCAATATCTAAATCCAGTTTTTGTACATCGGCTCGCAGCTTCGTTACGCTCCGTATGCTGCACCCCCCCACGCCCTGTCACCCTTGCGCAATTGCGTTTCACTTCGACCGATGTGGTCAGGGTACGGAAGGACTTGCCCCTCCAAGAGCGCCCCCACGCTGGGCGCACCCCAAAAAAAAGCCCGCTCAAGGAGCGGGCTGAAATCCATACTCTTGGAGGAGTTATGGAGGAGACAGCCAGAGTATGCCACATTATTTGTGCATCGCACCACAACTATTTACTAGTTATTTCAACGGCGTCGAAAATAACTCCAAAATATTGTCAATCAAGAATTTTTAGCGGCATATCGGATCAAAACAAGCGCCTGACGACCTGCCAGAGAGACAGTTTAAATCTCATAAAAGGTGCGCAAGGTACGCGCAAGCCGGTATGCACCGCTACAATTACCGTTTTCCGTCAATGCTACTGGCAAGAACCTTCAATGAGCATTCCCGGCATTCCCGACTTTGGCTATTTCTGCATGGCCGTACTCCTACTGAACGCAACACCGGGCCCCGACACAGCATTCATTGTCGGGCGTAGCCTGACGCAGGGGCGCGCCGCAGGACTGGTCTCGGCGCTCGGCATTTCTGCCGGATGCTGCGTGCACGCGCTTGCGGCGACACTTGGCCTGAGCGCGCTGCTGGCGACGTCGGCTACCGCATTTACATTGATCAAGTTAGCCGGCGGCATTTACCTGATGTATCTGGGCGTGCGCATGCTGCTCACGCGGGCTGCGGTCGATGGCGCGCCGGCGAAAAATACAACCGCCCGTCCGCTGCAGACAATTTTCTGGCAGGCGCTGGTCACCAACCTGCTCAATCCGAAAGTTGTTCTGTTTTTCTTGTCATTTTTCCCCCAATTCGTCAGTCCGACTGCCACGGGCAAGACGCTTTCTTTTCTCATACTCGGCGTGGTGTTCGTGCTGATGTCGACCGGCTGGAATTGCGGTACCGCCTTGGTTTCCGGAACGCTAGCGCGCCGGGTTGGCTCCAGCCAGCGTTTCAAGCTCTGGCTGGAACGCTGCGTCGGCGCCGCCTTCATCACACTGGGTGCACGCATTGCCTTTGCCAGGAGCTAAAAACATGGCCACACTTGATTTGAAACCCGACTCGCTGGCGTTCAGCCTGCGTAGCGCGGCACATGCTGTCGCATTAGTGCGCGGCGGCACAGCTTTGCCGCAGGCACTCACCCGTGTTCAGGGTTATGCCGATACCTCTGGCCAAGCGCGTGGCGCCATCCAGGATATTTCCTACCGGGCCATGCGTGGTCTGGGCCGCGCAGATGCGCTGGTGACCTTGCTCACCTCGCGCGCGCCGGAGCCGGCGGCACTGCACGGATTGCTTTGCTGTGCGCTGACGCTGATCGACTGCGACGAGTCCGACCCGTCGGCGCCGTATGAGATTTTTACCGTCGTCAATCAGGCCGTAGAAGCCGCCAGCGCCGATCCAGCCATGGCGCATGCCAAGGGAATGGTGAATGCCGTGTTACGCCGCTTTTTGCGCGAACGCACTGCTTTGGTCGCTGAAGTACTGCGTCAGCCGGTTGCACAGTGGAATTATCCAAATTGGTGGATCGATGCCTTACGCGGTGCGTATCCGCAACAGTGGCAAGCCATCCTGCAGGCAGGAAATGCGGCACCGCCATTGACCTTGCGCGTCAACCAGCGCCGTACGACGCCTGATGCCTATCTGGCATTGCTCGCAGAACACCAAATCGTCGCGCGCCAGGTGGGTCCCGATGCGATCAGACTGGAACGACCGATACCTGTCCTGCAGATACCTGGCTTTATTGATGGGCTTGTCTCGGTACAAGATGCAGCAGCGCAGCTAGCCGCGCCGCTGCTGGATGCACAGGATGGCATGCGCGTGCTGGATGCGTGTGCAGCACCTGGTGGCAAAACCGGACATTTGCTGGAACGCGCGCAACTCGACCTGTTCGCGCTTGACTCCGACCCGCGCCGCCTCAAGCGCATCGAGGAAAATTTACAACGCCTGCAGCTGTCGGCGCGCCTGATTGCTGGTGACGCTGCCACTACCGACTGGTGGGATGGCAAGCCATTCGACCGTATCCTCGCAGATGTCCCTTGTACAGCGTCCGGTATCTTGCGGCGTCATCCCGATATTCGCTGGCTGCGACGCAAAGCCGACACAGCGCAGCTGTCCGCCTTGTCGTCGCGCATACTCGACAATCTTTGGCGGATGGTGGCACCCGGTGGTAAATTGCTCTTTGTGACTTGCTCGCTGTGGCCGCAGGAATCGGAGGCACAAGCGGCGGCATTTGCGATGCGCAACCAGGCCGAGCGGCTTTCTGCTCCCGGCCAGTTATTACCCACCGCGACCTCTAATGACGATCATGATGGCTTGTTTTATGCCTTATTCAGGAAGCCGGCGAGCTGATGCGAACGCATGATGCAGCGGTCATGCCAGCGGTACGGATTGCCGTGGTGACGCTGCTGCGTGGCTGGCTGATCGCGTTACTCCTGTTGCTGGCACCGATGGCGCATGCCGACGGTGTCGATATCACGCAAGCGCATCTGGAATCTACCGAAGAGGGAGTCAAACTGTCGGCGACCTTCGCATTCGACCTCAATCGCGGTCTCGAGGATGCCATCACCCATGGCCTGCCGCTCTATTTCACGACCGAAGTCGAGCTAACCCGTCCCCGTTGGTACTGGTTCGACGAAAAAGCCATTACCGAATCGCAGACCATACGCCTGTCCTATAACGTGCTGACAAGGCAATACCATGCTGCGATCCTTGGCCGTTTGCAGCAGAGTTTCATCTCACTCGACGATGCGCTGTCACTGATCCGTCGCCCCAGCCGCTGGCTAGTGGCCGAAAATTCTGCACTGAAATCTGGTGCTCTCTATTCGGTGGCAGTACGTATGCGACTTGACGTCGCTCAACTTGCAAAGCCGTTTCAGGTCAATGCCATCAACAATGCCGACTGGCGCTTGTCGTCAGACTGGAAAACATTTCTCTACAAGGCCGAATAGTCGTGCAACGAGCATTGCGGTATGCACTGGTAGTAGGCGGAGCAATCGTCGCCATCCTATTGTTCCTGCTGGCATCAGCATCGGATAATTCAGCGTCTTTCGACCAACACTATCCCTGGTTGCTGGGTCTGAATGTACTGGTGACCGTCGCATTGCTGGCGCTGGTGACCTTGCTGCTGGCGCGGCTGTATGCGCGCTACAAACGCCGCATGTTTGGCTCGCGCCTGATGGCCCGACTGGTGTTGCTGTTTGCCGTCATCGGGATCTTGCCAGGACTGGTGATTTACACGGTATCGGTGCAGTTCGTGTCACGGTCGATCGAATCATGGTTTGATGTGCGAGTTGAAGCCGCACTCGAGTCGGGACTCAATCTTGGCCGCGCCGCACTGGACTCCTCGCTCAACGAGCTGAGCACCAAAGCACATAACCTCGCGATCGAATTGTCAGACTTGCCGGACAGTGGCCAAATGCGCCAACTGGGACGCTGGCGTGAACAAAGCAGCACGCAAGAAGCCATTATCGTCACCGCCAGCGGCCGCGTAATCGCCACCGATGGCGGTGAACTCATGACGATCGTGCCTGACATACCGAACGCGACCATGTTGCGCCAGGCGCGGCTTTCGCGCGGCTACACCGGCATGGAAGGCAAGCCCGAATCACGTGAAATCGATGCCACAGCAGCGCTCACCACACCGCCAGCTGCAGACGCCATCAATAACCTGCGCCTGCGCGTTGTGGTCGAAATTCCACCAGGCCGCAACGCCTTGTCACTGCAGTCGGAGGTGCGTTTCCTGCAACTGATCCAGCCGGTGCCGTCCTCACTGGCCACCAACGCAGAGGCGCTACGAGCGGCCTACAGCGAGTATCAGGAACGGTCACTGAGTCGTTCAGGCTTGCGCAAGATCTATATCGTGACCTTAACATTGACGTTATTGCTGGCCATTTTTGCCGCCATCGTGAGCGCTTTCCTGATCGCCAGCGATCTGGCGGAGCCACTGCTGATGCTGGCGGAAGGGACCAAAGCCGTCGCCGAAGGCGACCTATCACCGAGACCGATCGTCTCCACCTCAGACGAACTGGGTACGCTCACGCAGTCCTTCAACACCATGACACGGCAATTGTTCGATGCCCGCGCCTCAGTCGAAACCAACCGTGCCGAGCTCGAAAATGCCAAGGCTTATCTGGAGTCGGTGCTGGCCAACATGTCGGCAGGCGTGATGGTGCTCGACGACACCTTCTGTCTGATCACCTGTAATGAATCCGTCGAACGGATTCTTCAGCACGACGTCAAGCCCTCACTGAACCAGCCATTACTAGCCATTGCAGGACTTCAGCCTTTTGCCGAAGCCATCCGGAATGCTTTTTCAACGCAGAGTGCGCAATCAGCCGGCGCCGATAACGGCAATGCCGGCCTGCACTGGCAGCAGCAAATCGAAGTGCCCCGCCGCAGCGGCGATACCAACCGCGACGACGACATCACGCTGCTGGCGCGTGGATCGCGCTTGCCGGGTGCGGGCGGAAGCGGTTATGTCGTCGTTTTCGATAATATTTCTGAAATTATTTCAGCACAGCGTTCGATTGCATGGGGTGAGGTGGCGCGCCGCCTTGCTCATGAAATCAAGAACCCGCTGACCCCGATCCAATTGTCCGCCGAGCGACTGCAAATGAAACTTGAGGACAAGTTATTGCCTCAGGATGCCGCCATGTTGAACAAAAGCACCGCGACCATAGTCAACCAAGTCAATGCCATGAAGCGGATGGTCGACGATTTCCGCGATTACGCCAGAACGCCGCCCGCAGTCCTCTCGCAACTCAACCTCAATGCACTCGTCGAAGAGGTCCTGCATCTCTACACCGGCGGCGACGAACGCGCCATCATCAATGCGACACTAAGGCCCGATTTGCCGATGGTCATGGGGGATGCCACCCAATTACGGCAGGTCATTCACAACCTTCTGCAAAATGCGCAAGACGCCGTCGTCGACCGCCCCGCCGAAAGCGCGCCCCCCTGCATCAATGTGCTCACCGAAGCCGTTCATTACCAGAACGCGAACGGGAAAACGTGCCTTGCGGTACGCTTCACGATCAGCGACAACGGGCCCGGCTTTTCGACAAAAATTCTCAAGCGGGCATTCGAGCCCTACGTAACATCGAAACCGCGCGGAACAGGACTTGGACTGGCAATGGTGAAAAAAATCGTAGATGAACATGGGGGCCGCATCGATATTCTTAATCGAATTGAATCAAATGGAGCAAAAGTATTAATTTTGCTGTTAAAGTTGGCGCCTGGAGAGCAACCGGAAGTAGATATCGGAACCGCCCCACACAAGGACGCTGCGACTAAAACCATTTGAAAAAGGGAGTTCGGCACATGGCAAATATACTAGTAGTAGATGACGAGATGGGCATCCGGGAGTTGCTTTCAGAAATACTGAGTGACGAGGGCCATGTCATTCTGACCGCCGAAAATGCCCAACAGGCGCGTGACGCGCGCGCAGCCAGCACGCCAGACTTGGTGCTGCTCGACATTTGGATGCCCGACACAGACGGCGTTACGCTGCTCAAAGAATGGCAACGTGATGGTCTACTGACCATGCCCGTGATCATGATGTCAGGCCACGCCACGATAGACACAGCAGTGGAAGCGACGCGCATCGGCGCCATGAATTTTCTTGAAAAGCCGATCGCCCTGCAAAAGTTGCTGAAAGCGGTACAGCAAGGCTTATCCCGCGGCAAGGAACCGGTGCGGCCACTGGCGTTCCAACCACGTACGGTGGTGATGTCCACCGAGAACTCGGCGCACACGCACACTCATACCCATATCCAGCATATCGTCAGTAGTACGCAAATTTCGCCGGCACTTTCCGCACTGGCAACCGACATCAACGCCGTACCAACCTCCCCGGGGTTCACGGTACCTTACGAATTACCACTCCGCGAGGCACGCGATGCATTCGAGCGCGCCTATTTTGAACACCATCTCGTTCGTGAAGGTGGCAGTATGACGCGGGTAGCGGAACGTACCGGTCTTGAGCGCACCCATCTATATCGCAAACTCAAACAACTTGGTGTCGAGCCAAGCAAACTAGTGAAACGCGGCGGATGACACCAACTACGCTGGTCAGCGGTGCCACTGCCAGGCAAAGAGAAGCCGTGATAGCTGATGCAATGGCCGCTCTACCGCACCACAGCCAGGTAGCTGTCATCCTCGAAGGAATGCCAGACGGCGCCGGTGCACTTGCCGGCATGCATTCAGGTGACGACCTGTCGATCGCCCGCATCGCACCTGGTTGTCCCTGCTGTATCGGCAATCTGACCATGCGCGTCACGCTTAACCGGATGCTGCGGCACCCGCCAGATCACCTTTTCATCAGCCTGGCCAGCGCACCACACGTGCCGCAAGTGAGACAATTTCTGACCAGTGCACCCTATAACACCCACATCCTGCTTAAGACTGACATTAGCTGCCTGACCATTGATTTTGCGTGAAGTAGCCCAACCTGCATAAAGCAAGAGTGCAGCCTGCATTCAACCGACCAAGGAAATCTGATGAACCTGATCTATAACAGTGACCAGTACAGTGTCGTGGAGTTTGGCGCTGACAACGCACTGGAAGCATTGCGCTCCGGTGGATATGAAATCATGGACAAGTCAGGAATGCGTGAAATTTTTATCGCTGGCACGATGGCCTCCACGTTTCGCGAACATGTAGAAAAATTGATTGCCAGCAATCCGGACGCCGAACAGTTCGATGCCTTCCTGTCGGGCTACGAGGAAGTGATGCACAACCCAGTGATCATGCACTGAAGATCTGAGGCCGCATGCATGCGGCAGGTATACTCCGTGCATGCATGCCAATTCCCGCCCAGTTACTAGTAGCCAAACCGACGTTCACTCGCACTTGCTGCGGACAGTGACACGACACCTCTCCTCGCCCTACCTGAAGCCCATCATGCCGTATAACAGGGCCGCCTTCGACCTGTTCGTGCAACATTGGCGTGTAGCAGGCGAACCATCACTCATCCTTGACGCCGGATGTGGCGTTGGCCTCTCAACCTATCATCTGGCGGCGCAATCGCCCCAAAGCTTCGTCGTCGGCATCGACCAGTCCGCAGACCGGATTGACCGAAAAACCCACTGGCCCGGCCCGCCGCCACCGAACGCGCTCTTGCTGCGCGCTGAACTGGCTGACTTCTGGCGACTCATGGGTGCAGCCGGCATCCCACTGGCCCGACACTATCTGCTCTACCCAAATCCCTGGCCCAAGATCGGACACCTCGGACGCCGCTGGCACGGTCACCCTGCTTTTCCTGCGGCGATCGCACTAGGCGGCATGGTCGAATGCCGCAGCAACTGGCCCGTCTATGTCGAAGAGTTTGCCATGGCGTTACGCCACCTCGGCGTACCCGACGTGACTGTCGAACCCTATGCCCCGGCCGTGCCAATTACCCCATTTGAAATCAAATACCTCGCGTCTGGCCAACAGCTATGGCGCTGTCAGGCGCAGGTCCCATCAGAAGGCAATGCCGGCATGCAATAACATCACCTGATTGCCAACACATTAGCTCATCAAATGGAGAAACCACCGACACATCGACAGGGTTCAATGTTGGCAAGCCCATACCTTGAAGGAACAGTGATGATGCAATCCGTTTGTCATGTCGTCGTACAAGCGCCGCAAGGAAGTATCCGTATCGAGGGCACGCCGGCATTCGTGCAAGCCGAACTGGCGCGCTACACGCAACCCGAGTTCGAAATTATTGGCACGGCGCATCCATCGGTGACATTGCCCAATCCGGCGATCGACCTTACCCAACTCACAGCACTCCCTGGCGACAACATGGCGCACAAAACCGTTAACGCCGCCTTATTGATGAGCTACTCCGACCTTTCACGGGGCATTCGACACACTCCCCTGTGGCGGATCCGCGACATCGTCAAACAATTGCATTGCCACGACACGAATAATTTTTCAGCGGTACTAAGAAGAGAAACGACCTTATTCAGCCATAGCGGCGAACCCACGCTTGCCCTGAATGCAGAAGGCTTACAACGCGCCGCCCATCTAGCGCAACAATTACAACTTGCTTGACGCCTATCCAACTGGTTACCAATGAAAGTTGACTTTCCGCAAACCTTGCAAAAGATAGCCCGATAGCCTTGACGCAAGCGTCTAAATTTAGGCGCGCCAGGTAACCGGAGTACTCCATCGAATCCAAGCCGTCGAATCGCCAGAGTACTGTCAGCACAACATCCAGCTCAAGGCGAGTATTGCAACATGCTTAACGGCTCAGCGTCATTCCCGCATCATCAAGCCGTCGCGCTGCTTCAGCTATCGGGGCGTTCATTATTCGACTATCCAATTATCAATACGATGCAACATGCCGGCATTGTGTTGCGGGTATGCAACACTCCTGAGCAGGCACTGCAGACAGGTTGCGCAGTAGGCATCGTGCTGGTGCTGGAGCCCGCATGGCTGCAACACATCAACACCTACGAGCCAATACTGGCGCAAAGAGGTATTACCTGGATTGGTGTCATCGCCCAAGGCTTGGTAGGACTTCCGGCAGTGCGTAATCTAGTCGCTGACTACTTCTTTAACTTTATCGCTTTACCGGCTCCCGTCGAGCACATCAATCTGGTCTTGCGTCACGCTCGCGGCATGGCTTTTGTGCATGCGCAGTCGCGCAGTATCTGGCCAGAGCCACCTACTACCAACGAAGAACACTGCGCAATGGTGGGACGGACATTACCGATGCAACGTTTGTTTCACCAAATCAAGCGAGTCGCCCGTACCGATGCGCCCGTGCTCATTGACGGGCAATCCGGCACCGGCAAGGAATTGGCCGCGCAATCCATCCACCGGCAGTCAACACGGCGGCATGCACCTTTCGTCGCGGTCAACTGTGGCGCGATTCCCGCGCAGTTATTCCAGTCTGAGTTATTCGGTTACGAAAAAGGTGCATTCACTGGGGCCAGCCAGCGCCGGATCGGACGCATCGAAGCAGCACAAGGCGGTACGCTATTCCTCGATGAAATCGGTGACCTGCCGATGGACATGCAGGTCAATCTGCTTCGCTTTCTGCAAGAAAAAACGATCGAACGTATTGGCAGCAACCAGACATTGCATATCGACGTGCGCATCATCGCAGCAACCCACATCGATTTGGCGGACGCGGTAGCCCGCGGCCGGTTCCGAGAAGACCTGTATTACCGTATCAATGTGGTGTGTATCACCACTCCTCGTCTTGCTGATCGGGTTGAGGACATCGAAGACCTCGCTCGCTACTATTTCGCTCGTTTTGCCAGCCGCCACAACAAAAGTCTGCGGGGATTTTCCAAAGCGGCATTGCACACCATGCTGCACCACCGTTGGCCGGGCAATGTGCGCGAACTGATGAATCGCGTCCAGCGTGGCGTTATCATGGCGGATGGACGATTCATCCATCCGGACGACCTTGGCTTTGACTCCTATTGCCCCTCGACGACGTTGATGTCACTCGAAGACGCCCGCGCCGAAGCAGACCGCAAGATGATCGGACACGCGCTATCTCAAGCACGCAACCAAATTTCAGTCGCCGCAAAGTTACTGGGCATATCGCGCGTCACCCTATATCGGTTAATCGAAAAATATCACTTGAAAGCATCAGCATTGAGTGTGCATCCGCCACCAGAAAATCAACTCCTTCAGCTAGTAACCGTACTCAGTACCACTGAGTCGAATTGTATGAGTACAGAGAGCTACCAATAAGCATCAACGCACTTCAGAAACATAGTCCAATACCCTACGGCTATTGCACCCAACATCAGTGGGTCACATGCCATTGGGAGGGTGGGGACGGCGGTATCGTGCGCACGCGTGCGGATTGTTAACCGGGCGGAATTGGCGGGGGTTTTGGGTTCGCGCGCGTGGGCACGAACTGCCGTGCCCACCCTACATGACCAATGCGTCGTATGACGGTGGGAGGGTGGGGACGGCGGTATCGTGCTCACGAGTGCGCATTGGTGACGGGGCGGAATTGGCGGGGGTTTTGGGTTCGCGCGCGTGGGCACGAACTGCTGTGCCCACCCTACATGATCAATGCGTCGTATGGCGGTGGGAGGGTGGGTGAAACCCAAATAGAAATGTCCGATTTTTTGCAGCATTATTGATCTATTTCGCAGCTATTTGTTAATTTCGAGACTTTTGATCTTGTGTGCCACGACGCTTTTTGCCGCAACGGCATCGTACTCGGTCAACGACGATCGGTAGCCCGCGGAAAACATGCTCACATGCCGTCATCTTCCACAGACCGATTAAAAAACATAGGGAAACTTGGCGCCTACCGAGAAATTGGGTGCGTCCGGGGTGAGCCCCATCGACAGCGTTCCGACCATCGACAACCGCGGCGTCAACTGATGTGTCAGACCCGCATTGAAGCTCGCCGAGTTGGCATCGCTGCCGACCTGGCGTACCCAACCGCCACCCTCTGCACGCAAGCGTGAGACCTGCTGCAATAACTGCGCGTACGAGAAACTGACGGATGTTTTGTCGTTTAGTGCGAGAGCAAAGCCAGCACCCAGTGACCACGCATTGCCAAGCTTAGCCTCCCCCGGCGTGATCGCTGTTAGCGAACTCGACAGGTCAGAAAAACTGCGTTTGAAGTGGTGCGTATAGCCAAAATTGGCAAACAGCACCATCGGATCGGTGACTTTCAATAATGACCAACCCAGCGTCGTTGCCCACACACCATTACCGGTAGGCTGATGGCTTGGAATCAGCAAATTATTATTGCTAGGGTCCGTATTTTCGACCAACTTGATGCCAAACGGATCGCGGCCCGTTGGTGCTTTCACGCGAGCACTGACAATCCAATCCACATCGGATGCCGCATTTTTTGGCAACTGATAATAGACACCCGCATTGATATCGCCTATCGATCCGGAGTGGTTAGCCCCGTCGCTGAAAGCCGATGCAGCACTACCTGCGCCCGGCGAAATGTAGGTCGAATTTCGATATATCACCGGCACATTGACATCTGCACTGAATCGCGAGGATACATTCCAGCGACCGGTCAGGTCATACTGGAATTGATCTGTTCGTATTTGTTGCAAATTGATTTTGCCGAGCAGAATCGCATCAAGTGCCAGAAAGCCACTCAGTACCAGACTGCGTTTGTCGTAGTGGGTGTAGGTCAACCCTTGTTCGAATGAAAAACGGTTGTCGAACAACGGGATGCCTTGCGTGCTGGTAACCGCCGTACCCTGCACCGCGCTCACCGACCCGCCAGGCGCGCTGCCGCCATCCTCTGTTGTCGGCGCCACCTGCGTTG
>JBLHLW010000073.1:0-17780 GCA_047621345.1 Minisyncoccia bacterium
ACCGCAAGCACGGTGAGCGTTTCGATTATCCCGACCCGCGTACCGGGGGCATCCTGTCCGAAACCTACGGCATCATGGTGTATCAGGAGCAGGTGATGCAGATGGCGCAGGTGGTCGGCGGTTACTCGCTGGGCGGCGCCGATCTGCTGCGTCGCGCGATGGGTAAAAAGAAGGCCGAAGAAATGGCCGAGCACCGGCAAATTTTCCGTGACGGGGCGGCCAAGGATGGCTTGTCGGAAGCCAAGGCCGACGAGATTTTTGACTTGATGGAAAAGTTTGCCGGCTACGGATTCAACAAATCTCACGCCGCTGCTTACGCGCTGCTGGCGTATCACACCGCGTACTTGAAAGCCCATCATCCGGCGGCATTCATGGCGGCCAACTTGTCGCTGGCGATGGACGATACCGAAAAAATCCGCATCCTCGTCGAAGACGTCATCGATGTCTGCGCGATGACCTTGCTGCCACCCGACATCAATCAATCCGATTACCGTTTCACGCCGGTCGGCGAACCGGGCAAGCGTGCCAAGCAGATCCGCTACGGACTCGGTGCGGTCAAGGGTTCGGGGCAGGGTGCGATCGAGGCGATTGTCGCGGCGCGTGCCAGTGGACCGTTCACCGATCTGTTCGATTTTGCCAAGCGGGTCGACAAGCGTCAGGTCAACCGGCGCACCGTCGATTCGCTGATCCGGGCCGGTGCCTTCGATTGTTTCGAGGTTGATCGCGCCGTCTTGCTGGCCTCGGTCGCACTGGCGCTGGAAGCGGCCGAACAGCATGAAGCATCGATCAATCAGGTTAGCCTGTTTGGTGGCGACGACAGTGATCTGGACACACAACCGGAATACGTCAAGGTCGCGCCCTGGTCCGACAAGCAGCGCCTCACCGAAGAAAAAATCGCCCTCGGGTTTTATCTGTCGGGCCACTTGTTCACCTCGTATGCCGAAGAAGTCCGTCGCTTCGCCCGCACCAAACTGGCTAGTCTGGAACCCTCGCGCGACCCGCGCATGATGGCCGGCATCATCGTGGCGCTGCGGGTGCAAATGACCCAGCGCGGCAAGATGGTGATCGTCACGCTGGACGACGCGAGCGCCACCGTCGATGTCACTGTCTACAGTGAAATTTACGATGCCAACAAGCGCCTGTTCAAGGAAGACGAATTCCTGTGCGTCTCGGGCAAGGTGTCGGAAGACCGCTTTTCGGGCGGCTTGCGCATCACTGCCGAGAAGGTCATGGACATTGCCGCCGCACGCATCCAGTACGGCAAGCAGATTACGCTGGCGCATTCGGGCAAGCTCGATGCGGCGCAGATCAAGGCGCTGCTGATGCCGTATCGGTCGGAGACCGGGTTGCCATTCCTGTTGCGCTACACGCAGGCGGGGGCGGCGTGCGAGTTGCGTCTGGCCGACGAATGGAAGGTCTTGCCGGCCGATGGCTTGAAGCAGGCACTCTCCGACAAGATGGGCAGGGATTGCGTGGAGTTCGAGTATTTCTGACCTGCCACTGTGGTGCCGCAGCGCAATCGTTACCAATGCGTTAGCGGTAGCCGTCGGGGAAGTTCAATGCCTCGCTGGCGATTACCCCTTCTTCGGCGGCCTTGATGATCCACCTTGGCGCTGTAATGGTCGAAAAATGGCTGCCGTCATTGGCCATGTAGCGGATATTTTCGGATGGAAGTCGCTTGTCGAACAAGCTGGGCACCGCACTTGCCGTGATTTCGGCCGTGAACGCGATGTTCTCGAAAGGAGTGATGGCGACACTGCCGGTGCTGGTGCATTGCCGGGTGGCGCGGCGGTCAGGGGCGTGCAGGGCTTCTTGATTGACCGATGCCTTTAGCGCGTTGAGCGCGGGCGCGGAGGCAAGCTGAACACGTCGGGTAAGCTCCCTCCTTTGCGGACTGCCGCGATCCCGGAAGACTCTGGCAAGTGATTCTTGCCGCGGTTTGTGAAAGACGATTCGGCGCTTTGCGGTATCGCTTATCGCGTTGGCGCAATCTTGCAGCAAGACTTGCGATAACCGACGTCTTCGTTGATCGGCGGTGACCAAGCCATCGAATTTTTCCGGGGCGTTGTATTCGGACTGCTCGAGCATGGCGTGCATGATCGGCTCGGGTCCCAGTGTGCTTTCAAGCTGCTGTCGTAGTCGCTGCACCATCGGAAGGTTGAGGTTGCTGGTATAGCCGGTGCCGGGTCGATGGACCTGTAATGTATTGGTCATTGTGAAGGCAGAATCATCCATCAGGCAGCTCCCTGGAAAGGTTGTCCATGCGTCGACGATCACTGCTTTGTCACCCAACTCGGGGTGAAGTACTAGCGCGCCATGATCCTGATCATTGGCTACCGTGGCCACTGGCAGGTCGAGTGTTCTGGCGAGTTCGAAGGCCACCGAGAAATGCTCGTTACAGGCACCACCCTGCGCCACGACGGCAAGGGCCGGCAAGGCGTCGCTTTGCCCGATTCCTTGCAGGGCGCCCTCGCGGATGCCAAACAGATTTGCCATGGCGTCGCCTTGCGACGCAGCGACCGGTAGTTGCTGATTGCCGGCGCCACCGCACAGCAAACGACGAGTGGCCAGCGCCAGTGAGTGTCCTAGACGCAGTCGGGCGATGTCGTCGGCACCAACATGTCGAATTCGTTCCGGGCCGGCGCAATGCAAATGCTCCGGAATGATTTCTTTGTGGAGATTAGCGGCATCGTGGAGTAGTTGATTGACTTGGTAGCGATGTTCGATATGGTCCGCTTCGGTCTGGTTCTGACGGGCGGCCTGCCATAGGGGGGCCAGCGTCGCGTTGAGTCTTTGCATGAGGAATCTCTGTGGATAAATGGTGGTTGAGGGAGGCGCCTGATCCGGGCCGCAATGGATTAGCGTTGCGCCGCCATTGTGTGGCGACCAACCGTCAGAAGTTCCTGCAAGGTCAATGCGGGCGAGTCTGTCTCGACGACGTCTCCGTTTTTTTGGCCCTTATTTCTCAGGCGGGTTTCAAACACGCATTGCCAACCTTCAGTTCGAACCGTCATGCAGAGGCATTACTTTCGTCCACGATCTCCTATCCCTTGCTCAGGAATCCGCTCAGTGTCCCCAGCAATGTCACGCCATCGACGCCATCGGGATCGGCGGCCTCCAGTGAGGCTGGCAGCACATCCGGGTTGTTGCCTTCCCAAAGGGGCTTGATCGCGCCCAGTCCACCTTGCTCGAGCATAGTGCGCACCACGCTAAACGCGCTGCGCGGTCGGGCTAGCGCGACCCATTCGGCGTTGGCATTGACCGGTCCGGTGGCGAGAGGAATGCCCAGTCGGGTTGCCATCAAGGCCCGTCGAAAGTCACGCACCTTTTTTGAATAGCCATCCTCAATAACCCGGTCGAATGACGCCAGATCAGCGGCGCCGTCAAAGGTCATGCCGCGGCGCCGGAAATGGCTGGTGCCGACCAGACTGTAGACATCGTCGACAATGATCACCGAGGAGCGCACTGCGGTATAGCGTCCCGCAAAACCGACCGGATGGAACACCGCCAGTCGCTCGCGTAGCGCCAGTGGAAACGCGGCCACCAGATTTTTTCGGGCTGCCAGCGCCTGTTGTACGAAGGTCTCGAAATTCATTGGGGGAGGCGTTTGCGCAAAGTCGGTTTCGCGCGGGAGCGCGACGACAACATGCAAATTTTTGTGCGCGGTCATGCGGTCGATGATGACCTGAGCAAGATCGAGGGCATGCTTTTGTGGTGCGCCAGCGACGGCGGTGCGGGCGAATTGCGCACCTTCGATGTAGATCAGTTCGCGGGCTTCTCCGAGTGCGCGGCGCAGTGACCAGAGCGCGTCGCGCCGGCCATTTTTGGCGACGAAAACTTCGCGTCGCACTTGCGCCAGCAAGCGGTCGCCATTGGCCAGGTTGATGGCCGGCGGCGTGCCGCCCGGATTGATGGCATTACTGATGAAGTTGACGATGTCCTGTACCGCTGTCGGATTGGCGAACGCGCTGTCGGGTGCCAGCGATAGTTCGGGGTTTTCACAAATGCCGGCGACGGTTTGCAGTGCTGCACCGATACCCGTGCCGGCATTCGGCGCAGCGTCGGAGGCGGGAGTCGCCGGTTCGTTCATGTTGTCGCCAGCACCAAAAATCAGCCAGCCGTCGAGTAGTGCCGGTGCACCCGGAAATGGTATCGGTGGCTTGGCCCGGCGCAACGCATGCCAGGCAAAATCATACGCCAGCGCACCGCTGACACTGGCCCCCGCCGCATGGATATCCGGCCCGGCCGGATTGCCCGGATTGCCCAGCGCATGGGCGGCGGAACGTGACTCCGGCATCCAGCGCGCACCGGTGACGACTGCTTGCCACGATAGCGCGCCGTTGGTCGCTGCCGCATCCGCAATGCCGGCTGCCACCACCGTTTCGAAACGCGCCATCAGCGGTAAGCGCGGGCCGGTACGCGGTACGCTTTCGGAGGCCAATCCACGGGAAATCGTGGCGAGTGTTCCACCACCTGCCGGTACGATGGCGCGCGGCAAACCGAACAGTGGTACGGCGCACCAGCCCTGCATGGAAGGCGGTATCAGCGGCAGGCGGTCGGTGCCACCAAATGCATTGACGACCGGCACGCCGCCGCCGGTGAGCACAATGCGGATGCCGCTCCAGAGCCGTCGCTTGCCGACACGTGGCGTGATCACGATATCGACATCGAGTGCGGCACCGGCAGCCGGATGCGGATCGCCGGCACCCAGTCCGAGTGGATTGCGCAGCAGGATTTGCAGCGGCGTGACACCATCGGCCAGCGCCGCGCCGCCATCGCCACGTACAAACGACGGCTGGTTGGCGATGCTTTCGATTTCAATAAAGCGGCGGGTATACACCCGTACATGGGCATCCTTCGGCGTCGCCGCTGCCGGGATGGTGAGCAGGATATCTGGCGACGGCAAAGGCAGCCATTGCGCGGTCGCGCCGGTCGCCGGCGAGATATTGCCGACCATGCCCGGCGCACCGACTGCAGCCGGGAAAGCAGGCCAGCCGACACTGCCGCCCGGCGCCGGTAACGGCGGCAGTCCGACTGTTGCAAACGCCGGCGAGCAGGCCATCACCATGCCGGACCCGGCGGCGGCAAAGCGTGCCAGCACGCCATCGACGGCCGCCAGCGTATTGAGTCCGTCGACGGTGTAGTTGATCGCGATCCGGTCGCGCACCGGCGGCAAGATATCGGTGGGGGTATTGGCATCATCACCCGGGATCGCGTTGCGGGTGGCGGCTAGCCGGTTGCCCAGTAGATGCCAGTCGGCATCGACTACGACCACGCGCAGAAACTGGCGTGGCAACAGGGGTGCCGCAGTACTGGAAAACGGCGGTGCGGCCAATGCCGCCGGCAGCGTCGGCAGCGTGAGCGGTGTGCGCGAAAGCGTACCGCGCGTGGCGTAACCGAAGCGCAAGCGACCGCCATCGCCGGCATCGGCAGCGATGGTCTGGCCGACGGTGAGTAATGCATAACCGTTGCCATGGTCGACTGCCGTGTTGGTGGGCGGCGCCCCCGGCGTGACGACGTTCAGGAAGTTCGTCGCCAGCGTGGTGCGATACAGGTTGCCGTGCAAGTCCGCAAACTGGATCAGATTGCCGCTGGCCAGCGTGCTGATCGGTGTCAGGCCGCCGGCATCCCCGGGGGCCCCGGTCGCTTTCGCATAGCGCAGGCCGGGCAGGCCGGTGATCAGGTCGGCGAACAGCGCTGCCACGGCGATCGGGCAGACAATCAGACCGCGTGCGTCATGGAACGAGATCACCACCGGTGCCGGCAACGGTGTGCCTAGCGGGGCAGGCACAGGATCACCGGCTTCGATGCGGCGCGGGGTTTCGTCTGGCACGCCGCCTAGCCGCAATAGCATTGTCACGGGCAACGGATGGACCAGTTGTCCGGCTGGCGCATAGCGTGCGTTGGCCAGTCGCAGTAACCGCTCTGCCGCATGCGGATGCAGTGCAATCGCGCCGCAGGGCACATTAACCGGCATGCCTTGCGCATCCGTGTAGTCATGGCCATGCGGTAGCCAGCGTAACAGGCCGAGGAACGGACTGAGCAGCTGCGTCACCGACAACGTCAGCGCGGTGGCATTGAAGACCGGTGCCGCGTTCGCCGACCAGCGCGGCGCCAGCAACAGCGAGGTCAGGCCGAGCGACTCAAGGCCATCGCTTTGCAAGCGGTTCTGGGCTTGCGCTGTGGTGAACCGGGTGATGTTCATGGCGCGACCTCTTCGGAAAAACGACCGTCTGGGGCGGTGATACGTACGGTCACGCTGGTGACTTTAGCGTCGACTACCAGAGCGTAACTGGTGCTGCCATGGACGCCGTTCTGGCGTTCGAGTTTCCATGGTTGCGCGAGAGTTGGTGCCGGAGCGTTGCCGGTTGGTGCAATGTCGCCTAGCGCCATATCAATGTGCAGGGTTTTCGGTCTGATGCCGCCTATGCCGCCTATGCCAACACCGGCCACTCCAGCCAGGTCTCTGGCTGCGCCGATCTCATCAAGTACCGGCTTGCGCAGGATGGCCGCTACCGATCCGCGCACGCCGCTGCTGCTTGTCAGCGCGGGCCGGATCACTGGCAAGGGGAGGGGTTTCGGTGGGACGATGACTTTCGTCGCGAGCGTCAGCGTGATGCGCACACGGTACCGGCCACCGGCACGCAGGCCGGTTGGTGCACCGGAATGCCAACTGATGTTGGTACCGCCGCCTATATGGATGAGTTGCAGGTCGAGCACGTCGGGTGGCGGATCGACCGGGCCGGCCGCGATCGTGATGCTCCGTTCGGTACTGCGGCCAAGCGGGTCGGTCAGTCGTACAAGGCAGCCAAGCCGATCATCGACCGAGCCGCGTTTGAGCAGTACCGCATAACTGGCCGGCACCGCAGGCAATGCACTGGAACGCCAAAGACCACCGAGTACGGGCGCCGTCGTGGCAACGGCATCAAGCGTGCTGGTGGCCAGCAACAGGGACGGTTGCGCTGCCTGTGATGGGCCACTGAGCACGGCGGCATCGACGACCAGTTTGTGCGGTCCCAGCGCGGTGACGGCAATCGGCGCGCTGCTGGTGAAGTGCAGCAGCACATCGCCGAGCGGACCGCCGGCCCATTCGGCCGTGATCACCGACAGGTCGGGTGGGCCATCCGGCGGAATGACCAGCGACATGACATTCGATGGTGGCGAGCGCCCCGGCAACAGCGCACGGTCGTCATCTTTGTGAGCCCATGCGACGGCGCGGTACCAGAGTTTTTTCCATGAGCCGTCCGGGCTGTCGGTACCGCTGGCGCTGGCTAGCGCCGTTAGCTGTGCTGGCATCGGCGTGATGGTCCATGCGCCGGCGCTGGCGCTGATGACCGCCACCGGCGGGCCCATCGTGTCGAGCGCCATCGCCGCCGCTTCGACGCGGGTGCGATAGACCTCGTAGCGGCTGACCGTCGCGCCGGGCTGGCTGGTCAGGTCGATGTGGACAGCAAATTGTGGCAGGCCGACCGGGCGCTCGATGCGGCGGATTTCGAGTAGCGGTGCGGCCGGGCTGATGATGCCAGCCGCAGCAATGGCGAGGATGCGCTCATCGGCTTCGGCGCTCGTTGGCCATGCTGATTCGATGTTGCCGGCGTTGACGGCGACCATCGTGTAGAGGTGGATTTCCTTGCTGCCGCGCGGCAGGATCAGGTCGGTACTGTTGAGCTTGAGGGCTTCGGTGTTGAGGCGGGTGAAGACATGGCGGTGGGTATCGAGTGCCAGCAAGTTGCGCAGTACCGCCAGTCGTTCGGTGTACGTGTGTGTCGGATCAGGAGCCGGTGCGCCATCACTATTGACCGCGCCAAGAATCGCGCTCTCGGTCGAGTGATAAACAAAATAGCCGACCGCACCGCTGCTCGGCGCCCACGATACTCGCGCATGATGTTCGCCGCGCGCGTCCGCAAGACTGGCGCGCTGAACCAGTTCGGGCGGCGCTGGTACCGGCGGAATCGGGTCGGAGGCATAGGCAATATTGGGACCGGGTTCGATGCCGGAACCCGAGACCAGCGGTGCCAGCCACGCACTGGTGCGCAGCGGTGCCGCACGTTCCTGTACGCGCGACCAGAGCGCGATGCCGACATGGCCAACGCTGTTGTAGTCGAGGCTCAGACCGCTGATCGTGATTTTGTAGCGTCGCACATCCTCGGCGCCCACCGGCCCCGGCGTGACCGGCTGGCCATCGAGATCGAAGTAATCGACGCTCACATTGGCTGGCAAGCCCGTGACGCTGTCGCCGGCAAACGTAATCAGCAACGGTGCGGCGGGGGCGAGTGCCATCGCGGTCTGGATGCCGGCCGGTACGGACAGGTCCGGTGGTGGCGTATAGGACCGCTGCGGTGCGGCGAACAGCCGGCAGCGCAGCTCGATATGGTTCGGACGACGCACCTGCCAGTCCCAGGCCAGTTCGATCGTCAGCGTGCCGGGACAGATCCGGCCACTGGCGGGGACAGCGGCGTCCAGCGTGCATTTCAGGACACGCGGACGGTCCGGTGCCGGCTGGTTGTCGGTGTAATCGACGGTCCCCCAGTGCGACCATTGTCCCCAGATATCTTGCAGCGCGATGCCGTAGCGCTCGGCCAGTCCGGCCGCCGTCAACGGCAGTGACAGGCGGTCATCGATGGCCGAGTGACGACCCTGTTCCTTGTCTTTCGCATTGCGTGTCAGTGTGATCGGGGCGTAACCGCCGCTGGGTCGCTTGCGCATGATCGCGCTAGCCATCACGGCTGCCTGTGCAGGGTGGGCGCGCGCCATCGCAAAGCTGCTGGTCGTGAGCATCTTCAAGCGCGGCAGGCGGTTCCATGAAACCCGCGCCGAACTGGTCCACGGCAAGTCGGGCGCAGCAGGTCGGTTGCGTGACTGGACTTGGGCTACCATGCCGGCCGGCACCGGAGGCGGCACTGGTACTGTCGCACCGATGGCCAGCGCAGCCATCTCGAGCGGGGCCGACTGACCGTCAACACCCTTGTCCCAGGTCGCTGTAATCATGAAGTCCGGAAGCCGGTTGCTGTTAGTGCTGGCCGACATGGCAATGCCTGGCGTATCGACGGGGCCGATCTGGCCGACTAGTTGTGACGCCTCGTATGCCGTACCGAAACCGAGCGCCAGTGCCATCAGTGGATCGGAACCCACCGCGACCAGCGTCAGTCCGAGCGGTGGCAGCGTTGCTTGCGACGGGTCGGACAAGCTGCCGCCAGAGCCGGTCGGACCGGGGATGGCGACGGTATCGCGCTGACGTGGCTGTAAGACCGAAGCTAGTTTCATCACCGGATGCAGGCGCGGCAATACCTCTTTGTGGAGCTCCTTGATCAGACCATCGAAGTCGGGTAACTCCCAGTGCGGTGCCGGATTGACGCCGACCTTGCTGTCCCAGCCAAACGCTGGCGCGCCGCGCCGCAAGCGGTCACGCGCGGCATCGACCGGTGTGGTGAGCGCGGTGACCAATCCTTGTTTGTCGGCATGTCGCTCGACATCGGCCCACTCGTGCTGATCGACCGGCAAGCCGACAATTTCGAGCAGACGCCAATCGTCGGCATTAGCGTAATCGGTCGTGCTGACGCCGACGATCTTTGTGATAACGACGCTGCCGGTATTGCCAGCGACATTGATTGCCAACGCAGTGATCGACGTGCCACCGAGCATTACGGTCTGGTTACCGGCGCCAATGGTTTTCAGGCTTTCGATCGCATCAAGGCTGGCCGGACCATTGAGGGCGATGACGTTGGCCGTGGTGCCGACCACGCCATTGATGCTGAGCGTGATCGCTACATACACCATCGGGTTACCGAACCACCAGGCAATGGTGGCACCGTCCTGATTGAGGTACGTGAAGAACGGCAGATCCTTGGCTTGCTTGAGCGAAGGTTGCCGGGCCCAGACCCGAAAGGCGCCGCTCGACAGTCCGATATCGGCATCCGGGAGTAATGGCGAAAGCTGCGGATTGATCGACCAGCGCAGTTGCGCGACGGCCGTGCTGTCGAGCTTGCGTCGCTGCCAGTCTTGTTGCCACCCTGTTAGCCAGGAGGGGTCGGTGTCGTCGTGATTGCGGCTGATGCGCATCCAGTCGGTCAGGGCGGCGCGGGCATGGAAGCGAAATGGATCAACGAGGCGGGTCATGCTTCCTCCCAGGGGGCGTTCAGTAGTGAGACATAAGTGATCTTGACCGGGGTGGCCGGTACCGACGGATCGTTCAGGTAGGGCTCGGGAAACTGGGTGCGCTTGAGACCCAGCGCGAGACCTTGACCGCGACTGCCAGGTTTCAGAATCACGATGGCGCGCTGGCCGCCCGGCGCCGGGATGATCTTGGCGACCACATCGGGCGAGCTGGGCAGTTGCTGCAATTGCAGCCAGACCGTCGCTGTCATGGTGACGCGTTCCGGAGCATCCGGGACGGGATCGACGACCTTGGTCGGAATCAGGCGGCTGCGCCAAAGCGGCTCTGGCGCGTCGATGATGACGGCAACCGGTTGCGGGATCGCTGCCGGCGTGGCCTGCTCCCAGAGCGCGATCAGACGTGGCGCGCTTGGCGTGCCCATCGGTTCGAGACCGGCAGCCAGCATGGCTTCGTCGAGCTGGCTGCCTTGCGGATCATGCCCGGCGAAGGTTGCCGCCAGGGTGGCGATCTTGCCCGCTTGCACATAGCGATGTTCGGGGCGGGTGCCGAGGAAAGTATTGGCGAATTCGCCCAGCGTACCGTAGGCCGAAGTGGAAAACGCGCGCCGGAAGACCAGTTTGCCGACCGTGTCGTCGGGAGCACCCACGTCGACATATTCGATGTCGACAAGGTAATCGGTGTAAGAGTCCAGCGGGATCGGGATATCAACTTTGCTGTGGCGGGTGACGCTGGCATCGACCGGCACACAGGGTTTGTCCTTGAGCAGGTCGCGCAAGCTGTCTTCCCATGGCGACAGAATGCTGCCGGGTAACTTGACCAGTGTGGCCTCGTTGATCGGATACGGATGCGGTACGGTCGGGGTCGAGACCGGACGGCGGAATGATGCTGCCTTGATGCGTACTTGTAGCTTCTTGCCATAGGCTTTGTAGAGTTCGCTGACATCGTTGGTGGCAAAGACGAACGACAGGCGCTCCTTGCCAAAGACATGGCTTTCGCCGTCTTCAGGGAAGGTAATCAGTACCCACGGATCGAGTGCTTGCGGTGGCAGTGCGTCGGTACGGAAATGGAAGGTGCGGCTGTCGGAAGAGGGGGCGATCGCGGCGGTGTCGGCCGCGCTCGGGCGAGACTCTTGCGTGGACTGTCGCACCGACCAGGTTGCCTTGACCTGATACGCCGTATCGGGTTTTAGCAGCGCGTGGCCGGAGCTGTCTTCGGCAAAGACGGCATCAAGGGCACCGCGATTGCGCTTGACGGTCTTGTTATCCCAATCATGACGGCGGATTTCAGCACCGCTCATCAGTTCGATGGCAGCGACATAAAACGGCCGGAACAGGAAGCGCTGCTGGTCGGTATTGATCGGCTGCTTGCGGCTCTGGCCAATCTCGATAGTCGCGACTTTACCGTGGCCTTTGAGTTCGACCAGCACCGGTACGTAGGTCTTGATGGTCGTACTGGCGAGACTCGGCATGCCACCCAGACGGGCCAGAAATCCGGCCGCCAGCTGAACATCGTCATGCCACGGCCCGGACAGGCTGAGCCACTCGGCCGGGATAGCTTTGGTCGGCACGATGTCGGCGACGGTGACCGCTTGCTCGTCGAGCAAATTGCCCTTGTTGTCGCGCCGGCGCACCAGCAGCGTTTTGTTGCTGACGAGGGTGTTGAGGACGAACAAGAGCAGGCGGCCGGCAACGATGTCGCCGCTGTGCAGGACGACCGAGTTGAACAGGTCGGGCGGCGCGAAGCCGAGTGCTTTCCACGCTTGCTCGACGGTTTTGCCATCGGCCGGATCGCCGAGTGCAATCACGCGGCCATCGTCGAACATCGGGCTGGCCAGCGCCTTGGCCTGGCAACGCGCCGGTTCAGTGCTAGCGGCGGGGGTATTGACTCTGGACTCGGACAGCGTCGCACTGAGTAATTCTGCGCGGCTGACAGCAATGCCCGCTTGCAGTTTGGCAGTGGCCGATGACCAGTTCGTCGGCACGTCGGGAATGGCATCGAGGAGCTTGCGACCGGCGACCATGTCGACCTGTTCGCGCACCAGTGCGCGCTGGTCGAGACTGGCGGCGCGGCGGGCGGCAGCGGCATCGAGAGGCACTGCCGGTGCGGCGGACGCTGACGTTACTGGCACGGCCGGAGCATCAGCGCGCACGTCGCGACCGGCGATCCCCGGTATGCCACCGGTCCGGCTGTCGCGCGGGCAGGGCGCGGCAACACCGTCGACGAAGGCCGGATACATGCCGCGTTTGCGGTCAATGATGTCGACACCGCAGCGCCAGGCTTCGGTCACACGCAAGGTGGTCGAGGGCGGTTGCGAACGCACGGTACCGGCCGGGTCGGGCCAGGCTTCGCCGTCGAGTAGCCAGCCATCGGCCGACGGACCGAGCGGCTCGAAGCGGAAGGTCCAGAGCACCGAGGTCGGCGGTGCCGCCTGATCGCAGACGGTGCCCCAGCGTTCTTCGATGGTCTCTTCCTGGAATTTGCTGCGGGTGAAGGCTTTTGGCGTGGCCGTGGGTATCCAGGACAGCAAGGCCAGTTGCACTTCAACGTTCTCGGCAGTCGGGTCTTTCAGTGTCCACCAGACCGATGGGGTGTCACCGGCGCCGATGGCACCGATCAGTTCGACGGCGGTGAGGTCGTAACGCACCCAGTTTTTGCCTTGCTGTTGCCAGCCGCCTTCGTGGGCTCCGGGATCATTGAGCGGGGCCTTGCCGAAGAAGGTCAGCGCGTCATCGATAGGCGGCACCGACAGCATCAACACCGGGATCGTATCGATTGGCACCACGGGCAACTCGCCGGCTGCACTTTGCGGTGCGGTGCCGATAGCGCCATCGATCGGTCGCCCGGTGCCGGTGCCGAGCACCAATGCCGGTGAGCGCGAGATCAGTTTCAGGTCGCGCACCAGCGGTGGAGCCGGCAATTGCGGCACGCTGCTGGCGCCGAGATGGAAACTGACGCAGCCTTCGATCGTAAAAAAGAACAGGTCGATTTCGCCGCAAATTTCGCCATCGATGCTGGAAATCCGCTTGCGTCGGCCATCCGGTAGCAGCTCTTCGCCGACATCGACAATCAGTTCGGCATAGGCGCTGATGCTGATGATGAACAGCACCAGTTCGCCGCGGATGAACAACTTGCCGGCGAGACGGAATGGCTCGAAACCAATGACGGCGTCAAAGCCGGCGCTAATGCGCAAGTACAGCCGTACCGACACGTTGCCCCACACGAATGCAGCGCGCAAACCGGTGCCAATGGCAAAGCCATAGACCTGCGGCAGACTCGCTTCGGGGAACGCTGGCAAGCCGTTACCGGAAATCATCAGATAGCCGGAGGCGTCGATGACGCCGAGGATCATGGCCTGAATCGGGTCGCTGCGCTGGCCCAGATAGAGATGCCAGTCGCTGCCTTTCTTGAGGTTGAAAAACGCTTCGACGGGGATGCGGATCTTGATCAGCGGATCGACCGTGTAGTCGGCCACGATGCCGATGGTCAAGGTGCCGCGCCCGGCATCGAGGTCGATGACGGCTAGCAGGTTACTTTCGGCATTCTTGTCCTTGAGCGCTGGCAGCGGTTGCAGCAGCCGCGCTTTCATCATCAGCAGAATGCGTGGACCGGGCAGTTCGAGCAGCAGCACGCCTTTCAGATTAAAAATGACGCTGCTGCCCATTGTGCCGACGGTGGCACCGACACCGAACGCCCAGCGGTCGATTTGCGGCGTCCAGGCGGACGGCTTGGTCGGGTCGCCATCGGCGCGATTTTTGAGCCAGTCGAGCGCGATGGTAGGGCCGCTCAGGCCAGCTTCGTCGCGGCCGTAATTCATGGCGAACATGCCAAGGAAACCGTAGATGCCGAGGCCTGATCCGCCCAGCGGAATGGCCACTGGCAGTTCAAGGTCCATCGCAACGAACACGCCGGTCGCACCGGGCAGGCTGGCGATTTTGAGCGTGGCGCGTACGCGGGTATTGATCGGCACCAGTTGCAGGTCGAGGCTACCGCCGATTTCTGCGCCGAGCTCGAAGTTGCCCTTGCCGATCAGTACACCGGGAATGTTGACGCCGGCGCCGAAGGCGGTGAGTTCGACACCGACCGGGTCGCTGAATTTGATGCGGACGCGGGCGCGATCGAACGAGATGACGCCGAGGTCGAGGTTGAGGCCAAGGTCGATTTCAAACGACAGCGGATTGGTGCGGGCGATGCGCGCGCCGAGGATGCGAATTAGCTGGCCTAACGGATCCGGGACACTGATCGCGCCGGGGCTGGAGAGGTCGATCGTGTAGCCCTTGGACGCATCGAACACGGGACGGAACTGGAAATTGCGTTCTCCCGGGCTATTGCCAAAGCGCATGCCGATGGCTTTGTAGCGCACCACCAGCGGCGCCTTGCGGGGGATTGTCAGCAGGCTGATACCACCGATCTGTACATCGGCGGACAGCGCGGTTTCGACATCGGCCAGCAGCGCCACGTCGGTTCCGTTGGCGCGTTTGCGTACGGTAATCTCGCCGCCCCACAGGATGACGCGTTCGACATTGAAAAAGCCCGCTTGCGCCAGCCCGGTTGCGAGCGCGACACCGCCTACCGCCAGTACCGCCGGGACCATGTCGCCGGAGGCCGGATTGGCTGGCGAGGCGGCGTCCAGCAGGGGGGCGAACAGCGCCGTCATGCCGAGCAGGTTGCGGCCGAAGTTGGGGCCTTGCAATGGCTGTCCCGGTAACTGGCCGGTCATCAACAAGCCATCTTTGTCGGCTGGATCGGCACCGAGATAGGCCAGCGCAGTCCAGTCGCCGGTGGCGTTGTCGATCTGAAATACGATGCGCGCCTTGATGATGCCATCGGCCGGATTGCTGCCCATGCCGCGTAACGTCGGTTCGGCACCCGCACTGCCGCCGTTTTGCTGGATGAACTGTTCGGACGGGGTGTTGATATCGAACTCGCCGTCGATTTCGACGGCGACGAATTCATCGCGCACGATGCGGACCTTGGCACCGAGCGAGCGGAACCAGCTCGGTGGTGTCGGGTCCGTTGGTGCCGGGTCGGGGGTCTGCGGCGGTTGCACTGGCGTGCTGGTCGGGCCGCGTGTGACGGTGCCGGTGGTGACGGTGCCGGCCAGCGGTGCGGCGGGTAATACGGCGTCAGCGCGCCAGTTGGTGCGGCGCGTGTTCAGGTCGGCCGTGCCGGTCGGACCTTTGCCAAGCAGCGTGAACGTGAAATGTTTGGCCGGGTTGATTGAACGCAGGATGTGGCCGAAAGCTTCGGCGCGACGGCGCGAGAGCAGAAAGTTGTAGTCGAGGTCGGCGGGATCGTTTTCGTTACTGGCCCATCCGGTGATGGCAATCGTCGCACCGGCCGGAATCGCATTGACACGTGCGGTATAGGCGTCGATCACATGCTGGCCGGTGAACGGACTTTCGGGTGCTGCGGTGACTGCCGCGCCGCTGCTGGAGTTCTCCGGATTGAGTGCGTACGGATTGGCTATCGGGGCGAGCGTGCCGGGCAAGCCGGCAACATGGTCGATCGTCGTGGTGGGGTCGTGTTCGGGCAAATGGATATTGGTCGGGCGGTCGAAGCGAAAATACGCGCTGACGGTTTCAGGGCCGGCACCAACGGCCGCGGTGGTGGCCTTGACGGAGGCAGTTTCGTTGGGGCCTAGCGGGATTGTTACGCTCGGTCCGCTGGAGGCGACAACAGCGCCACCGGGCGGCTTGCGCACTTCCCATGCGGTGAGCGGATCGGGCGGGTCGAGGGTCAGTGAAATGGTGGCGTCGGTACGGCTGAGCAGGCGTAACGACGGTGCGCCGACAGCAACGGCATCGCGTGTGATGGTATCGGTGGTGAAGTTGGCCTGTGCGACAGCGGCCGGTGCCGGTAGCGCATTGCCGGGACGCGGGCCGGCGTTGATGGTCAGTGTGGCCGGAGTCGCCGGTGTGCCGCCATCGGTGACGCTGAGCGCAATGACGCCGGCGTTGTCGCTGCCCAGATCGATATCGAAGATGTTCGGTTGTCCGGCCACTGGCGACAGCGGTGCGCCATCAAGTGTGGCGGTGTAGGTATAGGGCGGGCGGCGACCGCTAGCATCGACAACCATGCGGGTGCTGCGCGGTAGCATCGCGCTTGCCGTGGCGCCACTGCGACTGATGCCGAAGGGCTGGTTGCCGGGACCGTAGAAGCGCGCCGAGACACCGAGTGCGCTACCTTGATTGATGACCGAGAGCGCGAAGTCGCCGGTGATGCCGGGTGTGTTGCCCAGCCCGATCAGCAAATTGCTGGCACCGGCCGAGACCGCGAAATCGTTCATTCCGTGGGGGGCGACAAACAGGCGCACGACGGGCAGATACAGGCCAGTCCAGCTGTCGTCGTAGCCGAACTGTTCGAGGATGTCAGGTGGGGTATAGCCGTCGGACAGGTCGAGCACGGCGCTGCGAAAGCCGAAGCCGACTACGCGGGAGTCGCCGATGAAGGCGTACGGCGGATCCATCGTGATCAGTTCGGCGCTGGCCAGATCGCCGCCATCGTCTAGTCCGGCGGCACCGACGCTGAGGATGTCGAAGGTCAGGCTGCCCACCGCATCCTGCGCCAGTTGCATGCGTAATTTGGGCAGCGAGAATGATACGGTCGGATGGGCCGGGTCCGGTTCTAGCAAGCCATCGGCGCGCAGTTTTGCGCCCTTGAGCATGGGCGGGCGCAGCACCACGGTGGTCAGCAGCATGTTGAGCGTGAATTGTGCGCCGGGATAATCGGACACCGGGACATCGAGCGGCATCGCGTCGATTACGTCGAACACATTGGCGGTGGCGGCAGGGATACCGGTGGCGCCGGCAATGATGGGCGAGCCGATGCGTGGCGCGAAAAATTCGAAGGCGATCTGCGTGTCGCGGATATCGATCCACGGATCGCGCCGGGTGGGGTCGTCTTGCGGATGGATGCCGCCAGCCGTGGCGGTGATCGTGAAACGGGCGTTGGGCAGATCCAGCACCGGGCGGGCTGAGATGGCAAATTTGGCGACGCCGCGCAGCGTATTGCCTTCTGCCGAACCGGTTGCTTCGTAGTGGTCGACATAGATTGCACCTAGCGCCACCTGCCAGTCGCCAAGTGTGGTGCCGAGCAACTGGTACGGCGAAATCAGGTCGAGCAGCGAAAGCGCGGTGGCGGGCATTGCAGTCCCCTTTGATGTGACAACGTCATAGTCGGCATCGAGTAGCAATGGCAACCGGGCATGGGTTTGCCTGCTGCCGGATGAGGAGTCGGCAGCAGCGAGCTCACAATTTACGTCGTTCAATCAGGGTGAGTTTGGGTATCGGATGGCTTGTTGATGCGTGTCAAAAGCGAAAGGGCGGGGGATTGTTGGTAGGGTGGGCACGGGTTCTTTGTGCCCACGCGAAGGCACCACCGATGCCGGAATTGACCGGTGTTTCTGGTTCGCGCGCGTGGGCACGAGAGGCCGTGCCTACCCTACGGGGCATTGTTGCAGTTGGTAGGGTGGGCACAGGGGGTATCGTGCCCACGCGAAGGCACCACCGATGCCGGAATTGACCGGCGTTTTTGGTTCGCGCGCGTGGGCACGAGAGGCTGTGCCCACCCTACGGGGCATCGTTGCAGTTGGTAGGGTGGGCACAGGGGGTATCGTGCCCACGCGAAGGCACCACCGATGCCGGAATTGACCGGTGTTTTTGGTTCG